>NZ_WBYT01000003.1:0-364046 GCF_013283255.1 Marinobacterium sp. xm-m-383
TTCCGTGACCTGTTTAGTCGCTTCGATTTTGAACTCTTCGGTGTAACGTTTTGCACTCATTGGTGATCACCTCTTGTTAGGCGTTATTGTAACGCTAACAGGTGTCTACAATACTAGGGCCTTGCCAATCACTCAGTGACAGAGTGATGACATCTGTTCCTTCCCTAGGTATTCTTATTCAATTGTTAACCAGGCAGTCAGACAGCGACTGTTCTTTCAGCCACCAAGAGAAAGCGATTCAATGGCAGATGCGCTCTTAAAGATTAATGGCCTGACGAAGGCATACCCGGGTGTTGTCGCCAATAACAATGTCTCTTTCGAAATCAACAAGGGCGAAGTTCATGCCCTTTTAGGTGAGAACGGTGCCGGTAAAAGCACACTGGTTAAGATGATCTACGGCCTGGTTAAACCTGACTCTGGCCAAATGACACTCAACAACTCCGACTACTCGCCAGTGTCGCCCAACGCGGCTCGCTCATCAGGTGTTGCGATGGTGTTTCAGCACTTCTCCCTTTTCGATGCATTAACCGTTGCTGAAAACATTGCACTGGGCATGGATGACGCACCCAAGCCACGTGAGCTATCCAAAAGTATTGAGCTCGTCTCACATGCCTATGGATTACCGCTTGAGCCAAACCGTATTGTAGGGACCCTGTCGGCGGGTGAACGTCAACGCGTTGAGATTATTCGCTGCTTGTTACAAAACCCTGAGCTTTTGATTATGGATGAACCCACGTCGGTTCTGACTCCCCAAGAGGTCGAGATCCTATTCAAAACTTTGCGCCAGCTTAAAGAGGAAGGTACCTCCATTCTTTACATTTCACACAAGCTTGAAGAGATTCGTGCTCTGTGTGATGAAGCGACCGTACTTCGGCATGGTGAGAAGGTCGCAACCTGTGTGCCGTCAAAAACCACGGCTCGCGAGATGGCGGAGATGATGGTGGGTGCCAGTTTTGCAAACCCGGTTAAATCCAGCCGAAATATTGGTGAAACCATACTCTCTGTTAAAGCCCTCTCTTCGTCCTCACAAGATCAATTTGGCACTTCACTTAAATCGATCAATATCGACCTTAAAGCCGGTGAGATACTGGGTATTGGCGGAGTTGCTGGTAATGGTCAGGATGAACTCCTTTCGGCACTCTCTGGCGAACTTAAAACGAACGCAAATGCCATTCAATTTAATGGCGAACCCATCGGTGAGCTAGGCCCTATCAAACGTCGTCAGCTAGGTCTTCTGAGTGCACCCGAAGAGCGACTAGGCCATGCAGCCGCTCCTGCCATGTCACTGAAAGAGAATACTGTGATTACTGCAGCTCGCCGTATGGGGCTTTTGAAAAGTGGTTTTGTGAACTGGTCTAGCGCCAATGACTATGCCGAAGAGGTTATTGAAGACTTTGACGTGCGCACCCCTGGCACTCACACTCCAGCCGGCTCTTTATCAGGCGGTAACTTACAAAAATTTGTCGTGGGCCGTGAGGTTTTGCAAAAGCCAGAAGTGCTGGTCATTAACCAACCTACTTGGGGAGTCGATGCGGCTGCAGCGGCTTCTATTCGGCAAAAACTATTGGACCTTGCTGATAATGGTGCGGGTGTCGTAGTGATCAGCCAAGATTTGGATGAACTGTTAGAGATCAGTGATCACTTCTGTGCGCTAAATGAGGGCTCACTCTCTGAAATCGTTCCCACTGCAGGGTTAGGTATGGATCAAATAGGTTTGATGATGGGCGGATCGACTGCCTCTGTTGAGGAGAGTGCACAGTGATACGTTTTGAAAAACGGTTAGCGCCGTCACGAACAACCACCATCCTGACTACAATTATCGCAGTCATCCTTACCATGATTGCCGGCGGCATTATGTTTGCAGCCTTGGGTAAAGATCCGTTTGAAGCCATACGCATCATCTTTTGGGATCCACTCTTTGATGAGAACTTCGCCTCCTACTCACGACCACAACTACTGGTTAAAGCAGGCCCACTGATTCTGATTGCTATTGGTCTGTCGGTCGGATTTAAAGCGGGCATCTGGAATATTGGCGCTGAGGGTCAGTACATTATGGGGGCTATCTTTGGTGCCGCTGCTGCACTGGCCGTCTACCCTGCTGAATCACCGTTTATTTTCCCCACCATGATCATTGCTGGCGCTTTCGGCGGATGGCTCTGGGCTATGATCCCTGCAGTTCTTAGAACCAAGTTTAAAACGAATGAGATTCTCGTCTCGTTAATGCTGGTCTACGTAGCTGAATCGATTCTAGCTTCCGTAGCGCAAGGGCTTTTAAAGAACCCTGACGGATATGGATTCCCGGGTTCACGCAACCTGCAACAGTACCCAAGTGCGTTCAATGGTGAAGTGATTGCCAATTCCGGCATGCACTGGGGCGTCATCACTGCATTTATTGCGGTGATCTTTACCTACGTCATGATGACTCGTCACATTCGCGGATTTGAAGTTCGTCTAATGGGTGAAGCACCTAAAGCAGCCCAATTTGCCGGTGTCTCTACGACACGTCTAATTGTCTTCTGTCTTGGTTTCTCTGGAGCCTTGGCGGGTCTAGCAGGAATGTTTGAAGTGGCAGGCCCAGCAGGCCAAATCACCATCGACTTCAACTCTGGATACGGCTTTACAGCCATCATCGTTGCCTTCTTAGGACGACTTCACCCAGTGGGTATTCTGTTAGCTGGTCTATTAATGGCACTGACTTACATCGGCGGTGAATTAGCACAGTTGATGTTGGGACTTCCCGGCGCCTCCATCCAGCTATTCCAAGGTATGTTGCTTCTATTCTTGCTGGCGACGGATATGTTTACCAACTACCGAATTCGATTGGGAGCGGCTCAATAATGGATCTTTCAGGAATCAGCCCCGTCCTTTTGATCGCCTCTTTAATGGTATCAGCCACTCCGATCTTGCTGGCTGCCATTGGTGAGACCGTCGTAGAAAAGTCCGGCGTGCTTAACCTAGGTGTTGAAGGCATGATGATTGTCGGTGCGGTGGTCGGTTTTATAACGGCCGTTAATACGACTAGTCCTGCACTGGGGTTTGTAACGGCGGCTATTGCCGGTGCGTTGCTATCGACTATCTTCGCAACCTTGGTGCTCTTCTTTAAATCGAACCAAGTGGCGACTGGCTTGGGGTTAACCTTAGTCGGCTTAGGTATCTCTGCGCTGTTGGGTAAACCTTATGAAGGGATCAAGTCACCCACCCTTCAAGCCTTCGAGATTCCCGTTCTATCAGACATCCCTGTATTGGGGCCTATGCTGTTCTCACACGATCCAATGGTCTATATCTCTATTCTGATCGTGGCAGCCGTTTGGTTTGTTCTTAAGTACACGCGCATCGGTTTGGTACTTCGCGCAGTAGGTGAAAATCACGATGCTGCTCACGCCCTGGGCTATAAGGTTATCCGTATCCGCTTCATGGCGATCATGTTCGGTGGTGCTTGTGCTGGCTTGGGCGGTGCATACATCAGTCTGGTTCGTGTCCCACAGTGGACCGAGGGTATGACAGCGGGTGCGGGTTGGATCGCACTGGCAATTGTTGTATTCGCCAGCTGGAAGCCTTGGCGAGCACTATTGGGCGCTTATCTATTTGGTGGCATCACCGTGCTGCAGCTTAATCTGCAAGCAGCTGGTGTCGCAATTCCAGTTGAGTACTTGTCTATGTCACCGTTTTTGATAACAATTCTCGTACTGGTCATTATTTCGGCAAAAGGGAATCACGGGGCACCCGCCTCCCTTGGCCGCCTGTTCCACGCCTCAAACTGAGGTTAAAAAACTCACTAGGGAGACCCTATGAAACTTAAATCAATCCTTACTACTGCGGCTGCGGCGATCACGCTTAGCTCTGCAGCAATCGCAGCCGACGTTAAAGTTGGTTTCGTCTACGTTGGCCCTGTGGGTGACGGTGGTTGGACTTACGAGCACAACCAAGGCCGCCTAGCGGTTGAGAAGCACTTCGGTGATCGCGTTGAAACGATCTACCAAGAGAGCGTTCCAGAAGGTGCTGACTCTGAGCGTGTTATGACTCAGATGGCTCTTCAAGGCGCTGATCTGATCTTCACAACCTCTTTCGGTTACATGGATCCAACCATCAACGTTGCTAAGAAGTTCCCTAAAGTGAAGTTCGAGCACGCGACTGGCTACAAGCAAGCAGACAACGTATCTGTCTACTCTGCTCGTTTCTATGAAGGCCGTGCAGTTCAGGGTCACATCGCGGGTAAAATGACTAAAACCAACAAAGTTGGTTACATCGGTTCATTCCCAATCCCAGAAGTTATCCGTGGCATTAACTCGGCTTACATCCACGCTAAGAAAGCGAATCCAAATGTCGAGTTCAACGTTGTTTGGGCTTACACTTGGTTCGATCCAGCTAAAGAAGCAGATGCAGCTAAAGCTCTAATCGAGCAAGGCGCTGACGTTATCCTTCAGCACACTGACTCAACTGCACCACAGGCTGCTGCACAGGAAGCGGGCAACGTAATCACTTTCGGTCAGGCATCTGACATGGCTGAATACGGTCCAATGCCACGCGTTTCATCGATCATCGATAACTGGGCACCATACTACATCGCACGTACTCAAGCAGTTCTAGACGGTACTTGGGAATCAGTAAACACTTGGGACGGTATCGGCGCTGGCATGGTTGGCATCGGCGAGATCTCGTCTGCAGTACCTGCAGACGTGAAAGCTGAAGCAATCGCACTACGTGATGCACTAGCTTCTGGCGAATACCACGCATTCACTGGCCCAATCAACAAGCAAGACGGTTCTGCTTGGTTGGCTGAAGGCGAAACAGCGGATGATGGTACTCTTGCAGGCATGAACTTCTACGTAGAAGGCCTAAAAGGTTCTATCCCACAATAAGCTGAAATTGCTTTGAAAGAGCCCTGGTAACTGAGTTGCCGGGGCTTTTTTATGGGCAACTATTTGAAGTTGTCTGGGCATCAATTTGAGTGGAAAGTGTGTTTAAATAAGACTTAGTTCAAACAATGTGATGATTATGGAATTAGATCTAACACCATTTAACAACGCTCTTAAGAAGCTAATAGAAGGATTGGAGCGTTATCAGCTTGATACCTCAGACGATCAAGTCCGTGACGGTTTAATTCAACGCTTTGAATTCACGTACGAACTCGCACATAAGATGATTCGCCGGTACCTTGTTGAGAGTTCCGCCAACAGTGACAGTATTAATGAACTCAGTTTTCAGGGTTTAATTCGCACGGCTTCTGATAAGAAATTAATTAAAGGCAACTGGTCAGATTGGAGCACTTATCGAGAGATGAGGGGTAAAACTAGCCATACTTATGACGAAAGCGTTGCCATCCAAGTAGTGGAAGGAATTCCAGCATTTATTGATGAAGCTGTTCACCTGCAAAAGATATTAACGAACAAATGCCAGAACTCAATCTAGATCATTTACGGATCAGTGAGCACGAATTAGAAACGGTAAGAGGCATCCTTGAATCGGAAGTCTCTGGCATTTCAGTCATAGCATTTGGCTCCAGAGTAACTGGAAAATCTCGACCCTACTCAGATCTAGATTTAGCTATTATGACTGAGACCTCTCTTGGCTTGAGCAAAATTGCTTCGATCAAAGACGCATTTGATCGGTGTGACCTAGTTTGGCCGGTAGACGTTGTAGACTGGTCTACAACCTCTGAACGATTTAGAAAAATCATAAAAGATTCATACGTTCGAGTTCAGTGAAGTTCAAACAAAAAAGGCCACCTTACGGTAGCCATTTTTATTTGGTGGAGCCTAGGAGGATCGAACTCCTGACCTCTTCGCTGCCAGCGAAGCGCTCTCCCAGCTGAGCTAAGGCCCCATCAGAGCAAGCAGGATATTAATCAAACCGAACAGCCCTTGCAACTGCTAATCTCTCAAGAGTGCGAGAGAGATAATAATTTTCATTCTGAAATAAATTCACAATATGAAATATTCACTATTTGAAAAACTTACTGCATCATGAAAAATACACTAACTAGATGACAATATTATTGAGAAGCCCAAAATGAGTGATAATTCCGGATCTAAAATACAGGTAATCGATCGTGCTGTTCAAATCTTAGAAGCACTGGCTCGCTACTCAAAACCGGTTAAATTAAAGATCCTTAGCGCCGAAACGGGACTTCACCCATCGACTGTTCACCGTATTTTGCACTCTCTTAGCGACAACAAATTCGTTGAAGCCAGTGGTAATGGTGAATATCGCCTTGGCCAAAAACTGATCCAGCTGACTAGCGGCTTGCACTCAGAAGTCGATATTAGAGCCGTTGCCCTACCCCACATGGAAGCACTGCGTGATCGTACCGGCGAAACGGTGAACCTGACATTGCGCGAAGGCGATGTCGTTATCTATTTTGAGAAAGCGACACCTAATCGTATGATGCACGTTAACCAACTGATCGGCAGCCGTGCACCACTGCATGTCACAGCAGTCGGAAAGCTGATGCTAGGCTTGGGAGGCGACTCCAGTATCGATGGTTATGCAAAACGAACTAACCTACCTGCATACACTCGCAACACACTTAGCGACATAGACGCCCTTAAAAGAGTTTGTCACGAATCGGTTGAACGAGGCTATTCACTGGACGATGAAGAGGCCGAAATTGGTGTGGGCTGTATTGGCGTGCTGATTTACGATCGCAACGGTAAGGTGGCTGCAGGACTTTCTGTTTCAGCGCCTATCGAACGACGCAAAGAGGAGTGGATCGCTGACCTAAAGGCAACGGGAGAGCGAATTTCTGAGCAGTTGGGGTTTAGATCTTAGTTGAGCACCAGACAGGCATTTAAACCTGTCTGGTTTTCTCATTAAACGATCGAGCGAAACTCTTTCTCCCAAGCCTTCGTCTGCTTCTTGGACGGGCCACCGACGATGTCCAACGCATGACGCAAGCGAGCACGGCTCATATCCGGACCCAGAATCGACATTGAATCTACGACAGAGACAGACTGTGACGTACCTGCAATCGCGACAAACAGCGGGAATAGGAAGTCACGGATCTTGAACTCCATCGCATCACTCAAGCCTTTTAGGCTATTAAAGAGTGAGTCACGATCCCATTCGCGCTGCTGATCAAGATGCCATACTGCAAATTGCAGAATACGACGAACATCTTCCTCTTGAAGCGACTTATGAGCAAAGCTCTCTAAGGTGATTGGCATCATGCCCGACAGGAAGAAACTCGCTAAAGGTGCCACATCAGAGAACTTCTCAACACGTGGTTGGATCAGTGGAATAATCTGCATCAGATACTCTGGATTAAGTGCCCACTTCTGGAACTCAGCGGCAAATGCAGCAGGATCCAACTCTTCACGAATCCATAGGCCGTTCAACCAACTCAGCTTCTCCTGATCGAAAACAGGACCACCGAGTGATACACGCTGGATATCGAAGTTTTCGAACATCTGATCACGAGTGAACTTCTCAGACTCGTCTGGCATCGACCAACCCATACGGCCAAGGTAGTTCAACAATGCTTCTGGTAGGTAACCCATGCGTTTGTAGAACAGGATCGAAGTTGGGTTCTTGCGCTTGGAGAGCTTTGACTTATCAGGGTTACGCAACAACGGCATGTGGCAAAGCTGAGGCATATCCCAGCCAAAGTACTGGTATAGCAACTTGTGCTTAGGCGCCGAGTTAATCCACTCCTCACCACGAATCACGTGCGTGATCTCCATTAAGTGATCATCAACTACGTTCGCTAAATGATAGGTTGGCATGCCATCAGATTTCAGAAGAATCTGCGCGTCTACTAAAGCCCAGTCAAGCTCAATGGTACCGCGAAGCATGTCATCAACTTCACACACACCGTCAACAGGCACCTTCATACGAACAACGAATGGCGCACCCGCAGCCTGACGTTTCTCAACCTCATCAGCAGGTAGAGCCAAATCACACTCTTTAAGCGCACGATTTATGCCCTGCTCTTTTAGAGATGCACGTAGCTGATCAAGCTCCTCTCCGGTACGGTAACAGATGAAGGCATTACCCTCTTCAACAAGACGCATCGCAAAGTCTTTGTAGGCATCTTTTCGCTCAGACTGACGGTAAGGACCGTGCGGACCACCCACATCTGGACCCTCATCCCATTCCAAACCTAACCAGCGCATAGAGTCGAGGATTGCCTGCTCAGACTCAGGCGTTGAACGAGTCTGATCGGTATCTTCGATTCGCAGAATAAATTGGCCGCCATGCTGGCGAGCAAAGGCAAGGTTAAACAGTGCGATGTAGGCAGTACCTACGTGTGGATCGCCTGTTGGAGATGGAGCAACACGTGTACGAACGGTCATAAACTTAATAGATCCGAAAATTAATAATGGCGTGAATTATAAAGAACTGTTGTCTGATCTTAAACCGACATTTCAGCTCTTCGCGGCCTCTTCAAACTGCGCGATGGCTGCTTCCGTCATCTCATCACTCAATAGATCATTCAGCAAGGCACCCGGAATCGTAAAGCAACGATGACCGAGCGTGACCAAATGCTCGAACTGATCGATCGAGCGCAGGCTTGCGACTAGGATCTTTGTATTCTGGCAGGCAGCGCGCAAGCCAGCTAAGATAACTTCCACATCACGATTCGACTCAGCCAATCGGGCATAATAAGGCGCAGCATAAGCAGCGCCTAGGCGTTCTGCTGCAGCTCCTAAATGGACTGAGTAGACACCGGTAATGGTCGTACGCTCAGGCACGGCTAATTGGGTTGCCAGAGCGAAGCCTTTTTCATTGGCTGGGATTTTGACGAGGGTGTTATCACTGATCGAAAGAATCTTCTCCGCCATTGCTTCCCAATCATCACCAAACACCTGTAGCTGAAGGTGGTTAAACCCTAGATCCATCGCTTGATCAAGCAGCGCTTTATAGGTGTCGATTGAGCAGTGCAGACCGGCTCTCTGAATAAGAAGTGGATTGGTCGTAACGGCCGAAAATAGGCCAGTTGGTGATACTCTCTTCCAATCTTTTACGTCAGCACTATCAAGCAACCATTCCATGAGGTTAAAATCCACTTATAAAACTAAAGTTTGACATTATAGAGCGTTATAACGCTCTACTTAAGGAGTTTTGATGTTTTTGTGTTGCGGCGATGCCTTGTATGACGTTTTCCCTGGCGATTCTGCCTCTACTGGTCAGGTGACATTAAATGCGACGGTGGGTGGATCCCCCCTGAATGTCGCTATCGGCCTAGCACGCATGGGCAACCCTACCGGTTATTTAACCGCAAACTCCAACGATCCATTGGGTCAAAAATTGGCGGGGCACCTTGCTGCTAACGGCGTAGAGACTAAGTTCTTAGCCAGTAGCCATCTCAACACGTCACTGGCGATGATCGCTCTCAACGAAAATGGCCACCCTGCCTACTCTTTTTACATCGATGGTTGTGCAGATGTCTCTTTAACTCAAGAGCAGTGCCCAGATCCCTCTCTGTTTACAGCCATCTCGTTAGGCTCCTACAGCACGGTTGTTGAACCGGGTGCAAGCACACTGGAGTGGTTTGCCAGTGAGGCACGTAACGCGGGTGCGTTAATTGCTTATGACCCGAATGTACGCCCAAGCATTCAACCAGACCCCGCTGTATGGCAGGCAAAGATTGATCGTTTAGGCAAAATCGCTCACGTAATGAAGATGTCCGATGAGGATATCGAGTTCTTATCACCTGGCAGTTCCATCGAAGATTACGCTAAAGCGTGTTTGGCTTTAGGCCCACGCTGGGTGTTTGTTACTCAGGGTGGTGACGGAGCGCATGCTTTTGGAGCCAAAGGAGAGTACTTCCACTCACCGGCACCAAAGATTACCGTTAAAGATACCGTTGGGGCAGGTGATACCTTCCAGGCTGGATTAATTCACGAAATATTCCAACAAGGTGGCCCTGATAATCTGGATAACCTTGATGCGGCAAAACTGATAAAATTTGCAGCCCATGCTGCGGCAGTAACCTGTGAGCGAAATGGTGGTGATTTGCCAATGCTTGCCGATATTTCAGCGCGTTTTGGTGATTTGAGTTAACCGATGTTGGAGCGGTCTTGAAAAGGCCGCGATTCTTGCTAGTCTGATCGCCTCATCTTCGATAAGGCTCCAACAGATACAGCGAAATTATTTTGAGTAATAAAAGCTTTTCCCGCAAATTTTCAGTCGCTCCCATGATGGATTGGACGACGCGTGATTGTCGTTTCTTTCATCGCCTGATGTCTCGCCATACTTTGCTGTATACCGAAATGGTGACGACGGGTGCACTGATTCATAACGACCCTGCTCGCTGGTTGGACTATAACGCCGAGGAACACCCGCTTGCTCTGCAGCTTGGAGGTAGTAATCCTGAGGATCTCGCTAAGTGCACAAAGTTTGCCGAAGAGTGGGGTTACGATGAGGTGAACCTTAATGTGGGCTGCCCGTCGGATCGTGTCCAGAACAATATGATCGGTGCCTGCTTAATGGCACACCCTCAATTAGTTAAAGAGTGTTTGGGCGAGATGCAGGCAGCGGTATCAATCCCAGTGACCGTTAAACACCGTTTAGGCATAGATGATCTCGACAGCTACGAGCTGCTAGAGCAGTTTGTTGAGACGGTTGCTGAAAGCGGTATCAACAGCTTCACCATCCACGCTCGTAAAGCCATTCTGGATGGCTTAAGCCCTAAACAGAACCGCGAAGTACCACCGCTTATCTACGACAATGTCTATAAGATCAAACAGCGGTTTCCAGAGTTAGAGGTTGTGATCAACGGTGGCATCAAAACACTGGATGAGTGCGAAGAGCACCTGCAGCATGTAGATGGTGTGATGATTGGGCGTGAAGCTTACCAAAACCCCTACCCGCTTCTTAGCCAAGTAGACTCAAGACTCTTTGGTGAAACTGGCACACCGCTTGCTAGAACCGAAGTGGCAGAGCAGTTCATCCCTTACATTGAACGGGCCATGGCCAATGGCCATTCGCTCTATGGTGTGGTGAAACATTTGCTAGGACTATTTCATGGCGAGCGCGGTGGTAAGCAGTTTAGACGCCATCTCAGTGAAAACGGACATAAACGCGAAGCGGGTGTTGAAACCTTCCGCGAAGCTCTTAAATTTGTAACAGAGTAACGATACTCTAAGTCGATCAGCTACAAGGACGAGATAGATGAATCAACTAGACCAACTTAAATCCATGACCACCGTCGTTGCCGACACTGGTGACATTGATGCTATTCGACAGTTCACGCCACAGGATGCGACCACCAACCCCTCACTGCTTCTAAAAGCGAGTGAAGATCCTAAGTACGCTCACCTGCTAGAACAGTCGATCAACTGGGCTAAAGTACAGGGCGGAAGTGACAGTGAGCAGCTGGCTAACATGACCGACCACCTCGCAGTTTTGATTGGTAGTGAGATCACTAAAATTGTACCGGGCTACATCTCTACCGAGGTTGATGCACGCTTCTCTTTCGATACTCAAGCGACACTTAAAAAGGCCTACCGTCTGATTGAGCTTTATGAAGCGCAGGGCATTAGCAAAGACCGTGTGCTAATTAAGATTGCTTCAACTTGGGAAGGCATCCAAGCCGCTCGTGAACTCGAGAAGAACGGCATCCGTTGTAACCTGACGCTGTTATTCGGATTTGCTCAGGCACAGGCTTGTGCCGATGCTGGTGCTTACCTGATTTCACCTTTTGTCGGTCGTATTTTGGACTGGTACAAAAAGCAGACTCCTGACGCTGATTTCACTGGTGATAATGACCCTGGCGTGCAGTCAGTGACGCGTATCTACAACTACTACAAAGCGAATGGCTACGACACCGTTGTGATGGGCGCCAGCTTCCGCAATACCGGCGAGATCATCTCTTTAGCGGGTTGTGATCGTCTCACCATTGGTCCAAGCCTACTTGAAGAGCTAGCTGCTGCGACAGGTTCTATCGAACAGCGTCTCGTTGCAGCGAATGCTAGCAGCAAGGATGCCAAAGTGGGCCCAACCGAATCAGCGTTCCGTTGGGGCATGAACGAAGACGCTATGGCGACTGAAAAGCTGTCAGAGGGTATTCGTAACTTCGCGATCGATCAGGTTAAGTTAGAGAAGCTGTTGGCTTCAAAAGCCTAAGGGTTGGAGCGGTCTTGAAAAGGCCGCGATTCATTCCAATTCCAATCGCCTCATCTTCGATAAGGCTCCAACAACCTGTTGAAGCGGTCTTTCAAAGGCCGCGATGATATTTTAGGCTACTCTGAAATTGGCTTCATCAACCTCTCTGAGCGCCAAACTCTGACGACTGTAATCCAATTTTCTGTGATTCGATAAACGACTCGATATGGAGGACGGATGAGCTCCCTCAGTGTATCGACTTGGAACTCAGGAACAACTCGCCCCATTTTAGGGTTTTCTAACACCAACTCCATTGCGTGAATAAGATCACCCACTATCTCTTCGCCTCTCACCTCTAAACCTTCAGATTTGAAGTGTTCCAATATCTCTTTTAGATCCGTTCGAGCTGAGTGAGTGAATTTGATCTGCACGATTTAGATCCCGAGATCCGCTTTAAGCTCATCGAGGGTTAGAGTTTTCTCCTGCTTTTCTTCCAACAAACCTTTAGCGACGGCTTTAACAAACTCTAACTGATCACTCTGCTCTTCAAACTCAGCTAAGCTTTGAATAACAGCAACACCACGACCGCGACTGGTTAACAGAACAGGACGTTTGGCTGTTTGTGTATGTGTGACCACTTTTCCTGGATTAACCTTTAAATCCTTCAGCGGGACGATATCTTCTGAGAAACGCATTAAGAAACCTTTTAGCTGGACCTGTTAATAGAACCTTTATACTAGACATTAGTTTTTGATTCTGCAATTCGTTAGAGGAAGCTCGCTAAAGCTGGGATCACTCTAGATCTAATCGCTGCATCTGCGATAAAACTAAAACCACCTGTTGGAGCGGTCTTATAAAGGCCGCGATTTATTTTATTAGATTTTCTATCGCCTCATCTTCGATAAGGCTCCAACGTAGTCGTAGATAGACTCAAAAGTTGGGGGCGATTAAACTGAGTGCATGAAATTAAATGCAGATTTAGGCGAACGCGTTAACGGTAAACTGCTTGGCATGGATGCTGAGCTTATGCCGCTGCTTGATCAGGCTAATATCGCTTGCGGCGTGCATGCTGGCGATCTGAAGACCATGCGCGACACCCTGCGACTCGCAAAAGAGTACGGCGTCGAAGTAGGCGCACACCCCTCCTACCCTGACTCTGAAAACTTTGGTCGCACCTCTATGACTCTGCCTAGGGAAGAGTTGATTGAGGTGATCACCCATCAGGTCGATACCCTCAGTCAGATAGCTGAAGAGGAGCAATACCCGATTCACTACGTGAAGCCACACGGTGCACTTTATAACGATATGATGGCTGATAGTGAGCTGTTTGATACTGTTTTGGATGCTATCAAGCGCTGCTCAAAACCACTCAAACTGATGCTATTAGCCAACGACAAACACACTGAGTTTTCGGCTTTGGCCGATCGTAAAAAGGTTGAACTGATCTTTGAAGCCTTTGCCGATCGCGCTTACACTGACCAAGGTCAGTTGGTCTCCAGAGGCCAAGCCCATGCGGTCCATGCGGCGTCTGATGCAATTAATCAAGTGCTTCGATTAGTTGAGGAAGGGGTTATCCTGTCTGAAAACAGCCACCCTTTAATATTCCCTGTCGAATCAATCTGCGTGCATGGTGATAATCCAGAGGCGCTTAAGGTTGTGCAACAGATTCGAGCGCTAATCTAATGGCACAGTGGCGATTTGAGACCGCCTCAGAGTGCGCCATCATGATCTACTTTGATGGTGAGCTGAGTGTTTCATTAAATGAGTCTGTTGGGCAGCTCAACTCACTACTTATAGAGCGACTAGCGCCTATTCTTATCGATTTGGTTCCATCCTATAGCTCTATTTTGCTGAGCTATGATGTCTGTAAAATAAGTGAGTCCGAGCTCAAACAGGCTCTAATCCTTCTGCAACAGGAGCCTTTAGAAGCCGGTCAATCGATTAACCCATCATTGGTCCACCTGCCGGTCTGGTACTCTGAAGAGGTCGGTCAGGATCTAGAGCGTGTGGCACAACAGTCCCGCCTGGAAGTTGATCAGGTGATTAAGATCCACAGCGGTACTGACTACCGAGCCTTTGCACTGGGGTTTGCTCCTGGGTTTGCTTATCTAGGCGAAGTAGACCAACGCATCGCAACTCCAAGACTGGAAACGCCAAGAGTCTCTGTACCTGCTGGGTCTGTTGCCATCGCCGATCAACAGACGGCTGTCTACCCTGCTGCGTCACCGGGTGGCTGGAATATTATTGGTCAATGTCCGGTTGAGCTGTTTAATCCAACTCAAGCACCCTACTCTCTGATTCAGCCTGCCGATCGGGTTCGATTTGTCTCCGTCAATCAGGATACATTTGAGCGGATCAAACAGTGCCCAGAACACTGGTCTCTGTCGGAGGGCAGTTATGTCTAGCTGGACGATCACTAAGGTACTTGGTCAGGTTGCGATTCAAGATAACGGACGAACCGGATTTGCTCATTTAGGGATAACCGAATCAGGCGCGGCCGATAAGTGGGCGATGCGCTGCGCCAATGCACTGGTGGGTAATGCGGAATCTGAACCAGTTTTAGAGATCACGCTAGGTGGTTTTGCGTTTACCAGTGGTTGTGACGTCAGTCTGGCCGTCACCGGTGCAAAAGCGCCTCTGCTTCTTAACGACACTCCAGTAGACCAGTATCAGACCATTAAACTGCACAAAGGTGATCGGTTTGAAATCAAACCCGCTTCACAAGGGGCTCGCCTCTATTTAGCGGCATCGGGTGGGTTTGATACAGAGAGACTGTTTGGCAGCGCCTCGACCTGCACCCGAGAAGGCTTAGGCTATGCTTTATCAGTCGGTGATAATCTAACGCTATTAATTCCAACCATCACTGATTCGGTGGCTCTTTCAGTCGATCAAATTCCACAGTTTAAACGCTCGATTCGATTGGGCTTAGTGAAAGGGTTACAGAGCCACCTTTATGACTGGCAGGCTTTTAATCGTTTTTTCCAAACGCGTTTTGAAGTCTCTCCACTGACGGATCGAATGGGTTGTCGATTGATAGCCGACACCCCTATCAAGCCACCTATCGGTGGTATTCGATCAGAAGGTATCAATCTAGGCGCCGTTCAAATACCGGCCGATGGCCACCCCATCATTATGCTCAATGATCACCAAACGATCGGGGGATATATGAAGATCGGCTCGATCTGCCGAGCCGATCTAGCACTTCTAGCCCAAGCCACACCTGGGACCGAGGTTTTCTTCTACCCGATCTCTGTCGAGCATGCACAGCATCGCCTTAGACATCAGCTAAAACGCGTTCCTAAGCTGGTTTAACTGTTGGAGCCTTATCGTAGATGAGGCGATTGGAACTTTAACCGAGAACTTCGCGGCCTATTCTAGACCGCTCCAACAAGAAAACGGCTCGAGCTGTTGGAGCCTTATCGCAGATGAGGCGATTGGACTTAAACCTAGTGCTTCGCGGCCTTTGCAAGACCGCTCCAACTAGAGGGGCTAAAGGCTCCAACGAGGCAATTCATCTTCAAACCCACTTAGCATCCCAATGGCTATACTCTCGAACCGTTTTCACCAACCCTGCTCTGACAGGGTTGTAGATTATATATCTAGCAATATCTTCGATGATTTCTTCACTGCGGATAGCATGATCATAGAAACCTTGCTGCCAAATATTTCCGTGGCTGAAACGAAGATAA
Organism: Marinobacterium sp. xm-m-383; assembly: GCF_013283255.1. Lineage (NCBI taxonomy): Bacteria > Pseudomonadati > Pseudomonadota > Gammaproteobacteria > Oceanospirillales > Oceanospirillaceae > Marinobacterium > Marinobacterium sp. xm-m-383. The sequence continues at coordinate 15,735 of NZ_WBYT01000003.1, forward strand.
TGCTTGCGTGATACGGATGTTTTAACTGATTGCATCAGTTTTCCCAAATCAATAGCGTCATGCCCCATCTGTAGTAACCAATGTATGTGATCTGGCATCACGACGTAGGCTAACGTGGATATTGGTTGGCTATTGATAGCATAGACCGCTGATCGGGCTAACCGAAAATCGTTAAACACTGGACGTCGGTCTTTTGTTGTCGCGATTAGATGGTAGATCTGATTAGGGATTGAGGTTCGCCCTTTGCGAAGGGCTTTGGTACCCGGTTTCATACATTCATCCTTGACTGCTATGAAACGTTTAGCTTAGATGAAATTTCTGGGTTTGCTTGATTATTTTTATCGCGGCCTATTCTAGACCGCTCCAACTAGGGAACGGGAGGAAACGTTGGAGCCTTATCGTAGATGAGGCGATTGGAACTTTAACCGAGAACTTCGCGGCCTATTCTAGACCGCTCCAACTAGGGAACGGATCGAACTGTTGGAGCCTTATCATAGATGAGGCGATTTGGACTTAAATCGAGAGCTTCGCGGCCTTTGCAAGACTGCTATAACTGGGGAGCGGGTTTAACTGTTGGAGCCTTATCGTAGATGAGGCGATGGGACTTAAATCTGGAGCATTCGCGGCCTTTGTAAGACCGCTCCTACGGTGGAGCAGGCGTTATTTTTGGCACTCTAGGACTTCGACTAGGCCTTTGAATTCGTCTCGGTTTTTGTCGTTTAGGTCGATGAGAATGCGGTGGGCTTCGATGATTTTAGCGCGCACGGCTTCGTCGGACTCTTGAACGAAAGGCACTTCGGTCAGGTCTTTCTTACTGGTGGGTAGCTCTTCTAAAAGCAAGAAGATGTGATCGAATCCCATGGCATATAGGATTTTGGTGATATCTGGGTTGGTTGAAACGATGGTTGGACGGGGCATATCACATTTGGCGCTTTTAACGGCCAGCTTTGCGATCAGTCCAAGAGAGGTGCTGTCGATATTGGTGGTCTCGGTCAGATCGATCAATGTATGAGTGACATCATCTCGACTGAGCATTGAGCGCAGGTGTTGATCTATTGTTGAGCAGAGCGTCAGACGCACATCACCAATAAATTTAACCACATAGTGGCCATCTTGAAAGGCGAACAACAAGCCGCCATCTGTCGTTAACATCGACGTGAAACCATCATTATTGCAACATCATCAGGCAACTCCGCCTCTTCATCTACGACCCGTTTTAACAAAGTCTCTGGAGAGGGCTGATCAGCCTGACACAACCGGAGCAGATTCTGCTCTTTCTCTTCGAGTTTGTCACCCTTTATGATCTCTAAAATACCGTCCGAAAAGAGGTAGATTGAGAAGTCATCGGCCAATTCGCAGCGGTGCTCTTCATAAAGTGGCTCTTCAAACAGTCCCACCGGCATTCCGCGCCCTTCTAAGTAGTGAGCTTTATCGCCCTGCACTAACACCATCGAGGGGTGATGCCCACCAATACTATAGGTCAGTTTTGAGGCTTTGGTATCGACCACACCAATCAACATCGTCATGTGCTTACCAAAACTGGTCAGTAGAATCTCTTTATTGAAATGTTCTAACAGCTGTTGGGGATTCTCCAACCGATCACTTTCGCCTTTAAAGTAGGCGCGTTGCAGGCGATTGGTCATGTTTTTCAGCAGCACTGTCACCAGTGCTGACGAGGCTCCGTGACCTGACACATCAGCCAAATAGAATAGATACTGATCGTTTTTCAGCGGAATCAGATCGATAAAGTCACCGCTCAACAGAAGTGAGGGTCGCAACAGATATTCGCAGCTAAGCGATTCATCAAGCGATTGATGAGTAGGCGGCAGCAGTCGCTGCTGAATTTGCGCAGCCGCATCCTGATCGGCTTTTAGCTCTTCTAAACTCTGGCTCAGTGAATCTCTTAAGTAGCGCGCCGATTCAATCGCGATGGCACGGTCTAGTTGGCGATCTAATGAGCGCACCAGACTTAACGGGTCATTGCGCACTTCATCAAGACTGAACACACCATCGGCCCCATTACGAAGGGCTCGCACGAGCGTGTTTTGTTCAAGCTGAGAGATAAATGCGATGGTCGGTTTTGGACTGACTCGTTGCGCTAATTCACTGAGTTGCTGAGTTTCAGGAAAGGAGTGGAAATCGAAAAAGAGAAGCGAGGTAGAGTGGTGTTCTAGATAATCTTCGACGGCATCGAGTGTCGCGCAGGTGGCCAATCTAAGACCATCCACCTGGCTCAATTCACAAAGATCAAAAATAGCATCTATGGTCTCGGTATCCGAGGAGTAGATTAAAATTCGAGTCTCTTGTGAATCCATCGCAGGTTTCGTCAAACAAGTAGCAACATATTAAGTACCGAGACTACTCCTGCGAAGGTGTGAAGTAAACTGCTGTTAGAAGTCGTCTGCGTTGTACTCTACACGACCATCATTGACTTCGAATTCACGCTTCTGCAGGTAGGCATCTCGAATGAACGTGTAACGATCACCCGTAACAACCCCTTCACGATCAAGCAACGACGCACGCTTATCAACCACTTTCAGCGCTTTTAAGCCGTAGCGTAGCTCATCAGACTCAACCTGGTTCAGTGGGTCTAGGTACATATCGGGAATAATACCTACCCCATCACGAACAGTGGAAGGTCCAAACAGAGGCAGAACAAGGTAAGGGCCTGATTCAACACCCCATGCACCTAAGGTTTGTCCAAAGTCTTCATCGTTTTTAGGAATATCCATGGCTGATGCCACATCAAACAGACCACCAATACCGATGGTGGTGTTGATGAGAACGCGCGATAGATCCTGGGTTGCTTCAACGGGTTTAAGCTGAAGAACGTTATTAAAGAAGGTGACCACATCACGCAGATTATCAAAGAAGTTACTGACGCCCTGCTCGGCCACATCTGGCATGATAAAACGGTAACCTTGAGCAACCGGCTTAAGAATGGCGCGATCTAGGGATTCATTAAAGTTGAAGACACCACGGTTAAAGCCTTCCCAAGGGTCATTTAACTCCGAATCTTGAGCCACTGCTGTGACCGAATTGAGTGACAGACTCAGTACAAAAAGAGCCAACAACTTATTTAAAACGTTCATTAAAAACTACCTAATTATCCGTTAGCGCCTAACCAATGATTTATGAAGTATAGGCCAAGAATTCTTTAATGGATCTATTATCCAGAAACTTCTGTGAACCTCTGCTTAAGACGCTTCTCAGAAATTTTAAATTCTGTGCCAAGCTCTTGAGCAAACAGTGAGACTCGGTACTCTTCGATCCACCACTTAAAGTCGATCAACTCGCTACCCACTTCGCCAGTATCACGCGCTTTGGCAACGGCTGCTTCATACTGTTGTTGCCATTTAACCAGCTCATCCGACCACAAAACCTGCTGGCGTAGGGTTCTTTGGTACTTATCTAATCGCACTTCAATCGCTTTGAGGTAGCGCGGTAGATGTGCCAGCCACTGCGGTGGCGTCTCGGTGAGGTAGGTTTTATCAATCAATCGATCAAGTTGCGCACGAATGTCATTCAGTACCGGTACCGTCTCTAATGAGACCTTACCGTTCAACGTCTTCGATATGCGATGCACGCGTTGATGAAGTTCTATGACAAAGGCTGCAATAGTTTTGGCCTGTTCATGCAGATCGGCTCTCACCCGATCTCGCGTCTGGCTAAACTCCGACTCACTGGTAGGAAGATTGTCCTGATCGATCAGGCTCAGTGCCGCGGCCATAATGATCTGCTCTTGCAGGAAGCGTTCATTATATTTTTTACCCGCCTGCAGAATCGCTTGCGCCAAATTAGGCAGGCTTTTACGAATATCTTTAACCTGAGTTTGCAGAGATATCAGCACCAAACGTGCCACACCTCGATGTGACTGGCGTTGTGCATCCAAGGGCTGGCTCAATAAGGTCAGCTCGACATTCTCACCCTTATCGATCAGTGCAGGGTAGGCTTCCACTTCGATACCGCCAGCATGTTTAACGGTTTTCTGTTTATCGAGTTTGCCAAAACTCCACTCCGTTAACTCTGTCTCACCCCAACTCTGTTTAGGTGCTTGCTGAATCGCTGTCTGTGCCGCATCACCGAGCTTACGTTGTAGCTCGGACCAATCACGCCCCTGCCCTAATAGGTTCCCCTGCTCATCGATTACGCGAATATTGGCTTGATGAATCGGCTCAAGCTGCACACTTTTCAGCTGATCCACCTGAACACGGTGCCCAGTCAGACGCAGCAGTTGCAGTGACACCGCCTCAAACAGATCGCCATCACCAAATGCCAGCTTCTCCATTAACTCGGTGACGTAGTTAGGGATCGGCACAAACTGTTTACGCTCAGCCTTAGGCAGGCCACGTAGCAACGCCTCAAGCTTGGCGGCCAACATACCCGGTACCAGCCAGGCTAGACGTTCGGTACTGAGTCTGGGCAGCAGTGGCAGAGGGCAATCAATACTCAAGCCATCATCGACCGCACCTAACTCAAATTTGTAGCTCAGTTTTAAAGGCGCACCCTCGATCAACAATACTTCTGGGTACTGTTCATCTCGAACATGATCTGCCGAGCGTTGCAGCACATCCTGCTCGGTCAAAAAGAGCAGCTTAGGGGAGGCCTGTTCTGCTTTTTTGCGCCAAGATTCAAACCCAGCTCCGTTGACGATATCTGATCCCGCGTGTTGATCCAGACGCTCTAAGTAGAACTGAAACAGTGTCTCTTCATCGACCAACAGATCGCGTCGGCGCGACTTATCCTCAAGCGCGGCAACGGACTCTAAAAGATCTCGATTGTGTTGGAAAAACGGCGCCTTAGTCTGATATTCACCCTCGACCAGTGCACTTCGAATGAAAATTTCATGGGAGACTTCGCGATCGATCGGACCATAGTGCACCTTACGTTTAGGCACAATAACTAGGCCGTAAAGTCTGACCTGCTCACTGGCCACTACCTGAGCACGTTTTTTCTCCCAATGCGGCTCTAAGTAGCTACGTTTGATGAGGTGCTTAGCCAAGGGCTCAACCCACTCTGGGTTAATCTCGGCAAGGGTATGAGCAAACAGCTGACTGGTCTCAATCATCTCTGCAGCGACCACCCACTTCGGTGCCTGCTTAAATACGCCTGAGCCAGGGAATATTTTAAAGCGGCGGTTACGCGCACCAAGATACTCACCACGCTCCTGCTTGAAACCGAGGTGTCCCAAGAAACCCGAGATAATTGCTCGATGAACCTGATCGTAACTGGCCGGTTCACTGTTCTCTTTCAGATCAAGCGACTTGATGCTCAGATGCAGCTGTCGATGCAGATCTCGCCACTCTCGCATTCTTAGGTAGCTAAGGTAGTGTTTAGTACACCACTTGCGCAGTTGATTCTGGCTCAGCTCAAGGCGTTGCTCCTCAAAGGCATTCCACAAATTAATCAGAGTGATGAAATCGGACTTCTCGTCATGGAACAACTTGTGTTTTTCATCGGCTGCTTGGCGCTTATTCTGCGGACGCTCGCGAGGGTCTTGGACACTCAGTGCACTGGTAACGATCAATATCTCACGCAGTGAGTGCTGACGACCCGCTTCAACAATAATACGTGCAATCCTTGGGTCGACAGGCAAGCGCGCCAGCTGTTTACCCAAATTGGTGATTGAACGCTTTGCATCGACCGCTTGCAGTTCTTCAAGCAGTTTATAACCATCATTGATGAAGCGTTTATCGGGTGGATCGATAAAGGGAAAACGATCAATATCACCCAATCGAAGTTGCAGCATCTGCAGAATAACGGAGGCGAGATTGGTTCTACGAATTTCCGCATCGGTGAACTCAGGACGAGAGAGAAAATCCTCTTCCGAGTAGAGTCGAATGCAGGTGCCGGGAGCTACTCGCCCACAGCGACCTGCACGCTGGTTGGCGCTCGCTTGTGACACTGGCTCAATCGGTAAGCGCTGTACCTTAGATCGATAACTGTAGCGCGACATGCGAACCAGACCGGGGTCAATGACATAACGAATCCCCGGCACTGTCACGGAGGTCTCTGCCACGTTGGTGGCTAAGACGATACGACGCCCTGCTGAGCGACCCGAGGTAAAGACCTTGTTCTGTTCCGCTAACGACAGCCTTGCATAGAGCGGCATAATCTCGACATCTCTGAGATCAGCCCTGCGCAATTTCTCTGCACTCTCTCGAATCTCTCGTTCACCCGGTAAAAAGATCAGAATGTCGCCAGGCATACCACTCGGTTTAGCTCTGTCGATGGCAATGAGTTCATCGACAGCGTTGAGAATGCCCTGCTGAATATCACCACTCGCCTCATCATCCTCATCCGTGGATTCGTTCAATGGGCGGTAGAGTGTCTCTACCGGGAAGGTTCTTCCGGAGACCTCTATCACAGGTGCATCACCAAAGTGTTTCGAGAAACGCTGCACATCGATGGTTGCAGAGGTAATGATCAACTTAAGATCGGGGCGTTTAGGCAAAATTCGTTTGAAGTAGCCCAATAAGAAGTCGATATTGAGGCTGCGCTCATGCGCCTCATCGATGATGATGACTTCGTATTTGTTCAGGTATCGATCGTGCTGAGTTTCGGCCAGAAGGATACCGTCCGTCATCAGTTTAATCTGAGTCTCTTCGCCAATCTGATCGTGGAATCGAACTTGATAACCGACTCTAGAGCCCAGTTCAGTTTTCAACTCTTCAGCAATGCGACTGGCAACCGTGCGCGCGGCTAATCGTCGTGGCTGTGTATGTCCAATCAACCCTTTACAGCCTAACCCCAACTCTAGGCAGAGTTTTGGCAACTGGGTCGTTTTACCGGACCCGGTTTCACCTGCGACCACCACCACTTGGTTATGCTGGATTGCATCGAGTATCTCTTGGCGTGCACCCGTCACCGGCAGGTCTGGGTAGTCGATCGGTAGCAGAGCTTTTTCGGTCTTCTGCGCCACTATCGCTTCCGATCGCTCTATGCGTTCAACCGCCTTTTGCAGTGCCGTTTCATCGATTTCTGCTGCCTCGGAGAGTCGTTCCAATGCACGACGAATAGGGTATTGGTCGCGTATTTGGCAACGCTCGAGGCGGTCAATAAACGGTTTTAATGTCGGATGCACAATGGGACTCATAATTTTTGATAGCCGCGAATTTTACCCAACTGGTAAAAAGGCTGCCAGAGAAGCGATTAAATAGTTGGTTTGGCCCAAGGGTTAGGGTTAATCAACCAGTCCCGATCGTAATACTCGACCGACAGAGCTATGGGGCAGAGCCCGTCTCAGCTCAATAAGATGTGGGACTTTATAGGCCGTTAAACGTTGACGACAGTAGTTACGGATCATTTTCTGCGTCAAACGACGGTTGTTGGTCACTACGAATAGACGGAGCTTGATTTCGCCATCCTCCTGATAACTGCCGAAGGCACAATCGGTGATGTCAGGGTGCTGGGAGATGAGCGCTTCGACTTCAGAGGGGTAAATCTTAAAGTTTCCAACCAGTGAGATGACATCAGACTGGCGCTCAATCATATGCAGTGAACCATCTGGGTCCACACGTCCTATATCACCTGTCCTAAACCAACCTTGCTCAAACTGGGTGTCAACTTGACCGGCATACCCCAACATCACTTGGGGGCCTCTAATGCAGATCTCTCCTGCACTGCCTTGAGGCAGTTCACTGCCAGACTCATCTTGAATACGTACCTCAGTCTCTTGCAGCGGTCGACCGACTGCGCCGGTCACGAACCTGCCACTCGAGTCCAGCGTCACAACGGGTGAACACTCGGTTAGGCCATAGCCCTGCGAGATAACGCAGTGAGTGATCGCTTGCCATTGATCACCAATGGCTTGATTGAGTGGTGCACCACCTGACAGAGTGCATTTGAGCATTGAGAAGTCGAGTTGAGGAAAGAGCGGATGCTGTACTAAGCCCATAAAGAGTGGAGCCACACCGGCAAACAGGGTCGGGCGAAAACGATCAAACAGCTCTGCAATGTGATTGATCTCTTTGACATCCGATGCCATCTCAACCACCCCACCCTGACACCAGGTCATTAAACAGATCATTGAGGGGTAGCTATGATAGATCGGCAAGGGCATCAGTAATCTTTGCGGGCCAGAGATACCGATATCTACAAGCCGATGATTTAACTGCCCAACATTACTGAGCAGGTTTCTGTGACTCAATTGCACCGCTTTTGCCTGCCCCGTGGTAGCGCTGGTCAGCTGTATCATTGCCACCTCATCCACCTCTGATCGTGCACTGAGCATCAAGGAGTCTGAGTGATAGACAATCGCTTCACGAAATTGAAAATCCGCCAAATTGGGTGAGCGTTTGCATATATGGCGCCAAAGTCGCTTAAGTGGAAACAGAAACCAATTTGAAAAGTCTTCAGGGGAGCAGCTTACAGTGGTTAGGCCATGGCCTCGACGGACTGCTAATTCGGCTAAGTTAGAGTGTGAGTGACAGGCAATCAGTGCCTTGGCTTGCGTCAGTTTCGCGACCCGCTCTAACTCGGTGATATCAGCGGAGGTTGTCAAACAGACTGGAACCAAACCGACACGCCAAAGCGACATTAACAGCACCGGGTAGTGAGCACCATTGGGCATCTGAACAATGACTCTATCCCCTGCTGAGAGGTTTAGAACCTCGACAAACCATTGTGACACGGCGCGGCAGTGACCATTCAGCTCAGAGAAGGATAGCTGTGTATTACCCTCCCGTACGGCAGGTGCATTGGCGTATTGGTTTGATAACCATTGAGGCAGTTGCGAAAGGCTGTTTATTGAGAGGGGCAATTGAGACATCTTATTCACTGCGATAGAAGCAGGTCTCTCCCTCTTTGAATACCCGAGCTTCACCTGACTGAATAGGCTGCCATACCTCGTTATCGGTCAGTGGCTCTGTCGCGATCACTGTGACGATATCGTTCTCCTGTGTCTCCCCTCTAAAATCGACCGTCAAATCACAATCTTTTAGCTGAGCGACACCAAAAGGCGCGCGCCGGGTAATCCAATGCAATTTAGTAGTGCAGTATGAGAAGAGCCAGTCGGAGTCACACAGCAGCATATTGAAAACCCCTAGCGCACGAAGCTTATGACAGCACTGGGTAATCAATTCAAACAGAGGTTCCGATTTTTGGGGAGGTTCTGGAAAGGCTAGTCGAACCTGATCCAACAACCAACAGAAGGCATACTCCGAATCGGTGGTACCCACTGGTTTGTAAAAGCGTAGAGGCCAATCAAAAATCACCGGATCCAACTGTCCGTTGTGGGCAAAGGTCCAGGTAAAACCCCAGAGTTCGCGACTGAATGGGTGGGTATTTTCTAGATTGACTGAACCTACATTGGCTTGGCGAATATGGCTGATGACGTTCTTGCTTTTGATCGGGTAGTGACAGACCAACTGAGCAATGGGTGAGTCGACACTGGGTTGCGGGTCATGAAAGGCTCGCTGAGCCTTTCCTTCGTAGAAACCGATACCCCATCCATCCTTGTGCGGTCCAGTACCACCGCCACGCTGCATCAAGCCGGCGAAACTGAAACAGATATCGGTGGGTACATTAGCGCTCATACCCATTAACTCACACATAGCGACTCCCTGTCTTTAAGCTAGTGGAAGTATAACTGATTAAACGACCGGGGGCTGACCTCTATTTTGGAGATTAACTAGATTGCGGATGACAGGCTAAAGCCAGTCATCCTTCTAAGTTAACTAGCAAGCTTAAAGCAGGGAACGTAACCCGCAAAATCAATCTTCATTCGACGCTGCTCAATGAATCCATTCAACAATTTATCGAGTGCAGTGATCACCTCGGGATCGCCATCTAGGATGAAAGGCCCCTTTTCCGCAACCGCTTTAACAGCAGGCTCTTTAACGTTGCCTGAGACAATACCCGATAGTGCTTTACGAAGTTCTGACGCCAGTTCAGAGATCGGCTGACCTTTGTGAAGATTCAGCGCGGCCATATTGTCGTGTGTCGGTTCAAAAGGCAGTTGCAACTCGTAAGGTATCTGCAGTTGCCAGTTGAAGTGGTAAGCCTCACCGGACTCTTTACGCTGTTCGGTGACTCGGTTGAGACCCTCTTTCATCAATGCAGCCACTTTCGACGGATGATCAATCACAACCTGATACAGCTTGCTGGCCTCTTCACCGAGCGTCGCTTTAACAAACTGATCGATCTGCTCGAAGTAGGCCTCGCTACCTGCAGGGCCTGTAAAGATAAAGGGCATCTCTACATTGCGATTCTGTTCTTGAAGCAAGATGCCAAGCATGTAGAGAATCTCTTCTGCTGTGCCCGCTCCGCCTGGGAATACAATGACGCCATGACCGAGTCGCACAAAAGCTTCTAGGCGTTTCTCAATGTCCGGCATGGTAATCAGTTCAGAGACAATCGGATTGGGCGATTCAGCCGCAATGATGCCGGGTTCAGTAATGCCTATGTATCTTGGGTCGCTAATGCGCTGTTTAGCGTGTGCAATGGTGGCCCCTTTCATTGGACCTTTCATAGCACCCGGGCCACAGCCGGTACAGATATTGAGGCCTCTTAAGCCCAGTTCGTAACCCACTTTTTTGGTGTAGGCGTACTCATGGCGAGCAATAGAGTGACCGCCCCAACAGACCACAATGTTGGGTTTAATGTTGGGTCTTAGCGATTTAGCGTGTCTTAAAATGTGAAATACTGTATTGGTCAGTTTCTCACCTGGCGTTAAGCCCTCACAGACATCATTAAGCTCGTCTACTACATAGACAAGGTCTCGTAACACCGAGAAAAGGTGCTCACGAATACCATCGACCAACTCACCATCCACAAAAGCCGACGCTGGTGCATTGATCAGATCCAGCTGCACACCACGGTGTTTATTGACGATGTGCACATCAAAATCTTGGTATTTCTCAAGCACTTCGGCCGTACAGTCCATCTCACTACCGCAGTTGAGTACCGCCAAAGCGCATTGGCGAAATAGAGGGTATAGCCCAGAATCGCTTCGATCCCGAATACGCTCTACTTCATAGGGTGAGAGCATATCCAAACTCTCAAGAGGTTTGACACTGGCACTGACAAATAGATCGCTCATAACACTCTCCTTCGCGTAATCACGATGTTATTATTTACGTTTATACATGAAGGATAGATGACATTCAGCTAATCGGCAGAACATATTTGCCAAAGGCGAATGCATCGATTAGTTTAAAGTTATCGGTGAGTTTTTCATCGATCCCTCTCTGCTGCAGAAGGAACCGCCAATGAGCGCATCCAAGCTTTATATCCTTGATACCAACGTGCTGTTGCACGACCCCAAGTGTCTTGTCGAATTTAAAGAGCAAGATATTGCCATTCCGATGACCGTGCTTGAAGAGCTCGACGACATCAAAGATCGGAAGAAGAACGTAGCGGCAGAAGCGCGTGCTGCGATTCGCGAAATTGATAAAATTCTGAGCAACGCCAAAGACCCTTCAGAGATTCTAGACGGTGTGCAGATTTTATTGGATGGTAAAGAGCGCGAGATCGTATTTGGTAAGCTCTCCATCTACCCTGATCATGAACTGGCTCATGACAAAGGGTTCTTGCCAGCAGACCACAATAAAGACAACCGAATCATTAACTGCGCCCTTCACTTACAGCGAGTGCTTCCTAAGCGCCAGGTGATTCTGGTCACTAAAGATTTGAATATGCGTCTTAAGGCGATGGGAGCTGGCTTAAAACGCGTTGAGGATTACCGTACCGACCAGCTCGTCTCGGACATCGATCTACTCCCTGCGGGCCATCTTCATTTAGAGACCCCTTTTTGGGAGGGGGTTGATTCCGTTGAAAGCTATCACGAAAACGAGCACACCTGTCACAGAGTAGACCGCGAGGTGCTGCCAGAGACCTACCCTAATGAATATATTTGGGACGACTCGCAGGATTTTGCCGCTAAAACCAGCCGTGTCGAAGGTGACAAGGTCATCCTTCAGGATCTGGGCTACCAAAACCTGATGCAGCAAAACTGCTGGGGCATTTCACCCATCAATATTCAACAAGCCTTTGCCATGGAAGCGATGCTGGATCCTAATATTGATCTAGCCGTTCTGCTTGGGTCCGCCGGTTCGGGTAAAACCTTGGTTGCCCTAGCCAGTGCTCTGGAGTTGGTTATTGAACAGCGTCGCTACAATAAAATTATTGTCACTCGCTCGACGCCACCGGTCGCTGAAGATATCGGCTTTTTACCAGGCACCGAAGAGGAGAAGATGACTCCATGGATGAGTGCGATTAACGATAACTTAGAAGCGATGCACGAACAGGACGAACGCCCGCAAAGCAGTGTTAAGTATGCGATTGAGAAGGCTAACATTCAGTTCAAGTCTCTCAACTTCATACGTGGGCGAAGCATTCAGAACGCCATTGTTTTGATTGATGAAGCCCAAAACCTAACGCCGCAACAGATGAAAACGATCCTGACTCGCTGTGGTAAAAACACCAAGATGGTCTGCCTAGGAAACTTGGCCCAGATTGATTCAAACTACCTAACCGCACTCACTTCAGGCTTAACTTACATTGTTGAACGCTTTAGAGACTATGAGGGCTCTGCCAGCGTTCACTTTGAGGGAATCTTCCGCTCTAAACTGGCCGAATACGCCGAAGAGCATCTCTAAACATCCCGTTTTAGGGTACCAGTGCTGTGACTCCATCTGGGGTCACGGCCACTCTTTGATGACCCTCGCGATTTAGCTGCAGAAGATCAAACGAGCTGATCTTAATCTCCACCACACAGAACCAGTTCTGTTCGACAAATTCCACCAGTGGATCAATTTCTGAACCCGGTGGTAACTTGGTCGTGTAGTCCGCAACCGTCGGCCCCTCTTTGACCCTATCCCAACGTTCATCAATGGCTTCCTTGTCACTCATTAACGTCGCTAACCCTTCAGCTCGTAACTGCTGTTTTAACTGTGGATTCCAGAAGCAGAGTGAGACATTTGGATTATGTTGCAGCTGCAAAATTTTTGGTGATCGGGAGTCACTATAGAAACGCAAAAGCCAGTTATTCGATTCGATCTCTCTTAAGACAACAGAGCGTGATTGCGGTCGACCAGCATCATCCACTGTAGAGAGAGTAAACACCCTCCAAGGGTGCCCTTTTTCCACCAGCGCATCTTCAACAAATCCCCACAATTCAAGGGGTTTTAGACTTTTTAAGTCGATCATTGGATACATCCATCTGAGACATTGGTCTATCTTGAAAAACCGTCCATTTCGCCGAAGTCCAGTAACTACGTGGCTTATAGTTATCTGTCATAGCTGTATAACAAAACAGTTAGGCGATAGAGACTAGAAACCATGATGCGGCGCAATATAATTGGCACCACTGAAATATGGGTGACACATTTATCTGTTACCCACCGCCTCACTTCCAAGGCCTATTTGCCAAAAGCTTATAGGAGATTGAGTCGTAAGGCACATTTGTTCAACACACAGATGGTAGTCGAGTTATGGATTCAGAAGTAGATGTATTGTTAGTTGGCGCAGGAGCGATGAGTACGACGCTTGCCGTTATGCTCCAGGAGCTGGACCCTAATCTGAAAATGATGATGGTCGAACGTCTCAACCACGTGGCTAGCGAAAGCACCGATGGTCTTAATAACGCGGGTACTGGGCACGCAGCCTATTGTGAGTTGAATTACACCCCTCGCCAGGCTGACGGCTCAATTAACTGCAGCAAAGCTTTCTCAATTAACGAATGTTTTGAGATCAGCTTGCAGTTTTGGTCATACCTTGTGAATAAAGGTGCGCTTCCTCATCCTAAGAAGTTCATCAACACAACGCCCCACTGCAGTTTTGTCTGGGGTGAAGATAACGTCGATTTCCTTCGTAAGCGCCACCAAGCACTTTCACAGCACCCTCTTTTTGAGGCGATGGAGTACAGCGAAGATCCTGAGCAAATTCGCGAGTGGATGCCTCTAGTGATGCAAAACCGCGAAGATAACCAGCCGATTGCTGCTACTCGCGTGCGATATGGATCGGACGTTAACTTTGGTGAACTTGCGCGCTTCATGGTCAATTTCCTTGAAGTTAGTGGCAACTTCGAACTCAAACTGTCGTCAACAGTCCAAGATCTTAAACAGGAAGAGGATGGCCGTTGGTGCGTCAAACTGAAACACTCTGCTAAGCCAGACACCTACAAAGTCCGTGCGAAGTTTGTCTTCCTCGGTGCCGGTGGTGGAGCTCTACCTCTGTTGCAAAAATCTGGCATCCCTGAAGGTGAAGGGTACGGCGGCTTCCCAGTTAGTGGTCAGTGGTTGATCTGTAAGAACAAAGAGGTCATCGAGCGTCACCAAGCCAAGGTATACGGCATGGCCCCCATTGGTGCGCCACCCATGTCAGTACCCCACTTGGATACCCGTGTTATCAATGGTGAAAAAGCACTGCTGTTCGGTCCTTTTGCAGGGTTCACTACTAAGTTCCTAAAAAATGGCTCGTTGATGGATCTGCCGATGTCATTGAGCCCAGACAACTTGATGCCAATGATGTCAGTTGCCCGCAACAACATGGATCTGACCAAATATCTAATCAGTGAAGTAATGCAGACGCACGGTTCACGTGTAGAGTCACTTCGCAACTTCTTCCCAGATGCTGAAGAGAACGATTGGGAACTCTCTTACGCCGGTCAGCGTGTCCAAATCATCAAACCGGGCAATGAAACCAAGGGTAAGCTAGAGTTCGGTACAGAGGTGATCTCTGCAGCTGATGGTTCGATAGCGGCACTATTGGGCGCATCACCGGGTGCATCAACGGCAACCAGCACGATGATCTCGATCATCGAAGAGTGCTTTGCTGAGCGCATGCAGAAGTCGAACTGGTCCGAGAAGCTAAAACAGATGATTCCATCCTACGGTGAATCATTGGCGACCAATAGCGATCTTCTTCGCACGGTGCGGGCTAAAACGCTTGAGACACTACAACTGGATGAGAAAAAGGCCTCTCAAGCGGCCTAACTCTTTCTATTTCTGGGACCCCACCGGATTGGTTTATTGGCGTTAAAGGACTACCATTGCGTCAATAAGGAGTCCGGTGTGGTTAAACATTTTTTTGAACATCTTCTCGTACTGACGGTTCGGTTCTATCAACTGTTCATCAGTCCTGTACTGGGTCCGCGCTGTCGATTCTACCCAACCTGCTCTAGCTATATGATCGAAGCGATTCAACTGTACGGCCCCCTCAAAGGCACACTGCTCGGTTTAAAACGCATTGGACGCTGCCATCCAGGGTCTGATGGTGGGATAGATCCGGTTCCAGGCAGTGAGCTTGAGAGCAGTTATCAACAAGAACTTGCCGAACAAAGCTGCGGCTGTTCACACCCTGAGAACAAGGAGCACTGATCGTGTTTTCTACTGCCAGCCTTACAGGCATTGCTCTGCTCTACATGGCTCTTCTGTTTGCATTAGCGATTTTTGTTGAGCGTAAGGTAAGGAAACAGTCTGGTCTTAGCTTCCAGGGACCCATCTACGCCCTCTCATTAGCGGTCTTTTTTACCTCTTGGACCTTCTATGGCAGCGTTGGATTCGCGCTCGAGAACGGACTCCAGTTCTTTGCCATCTATATCGGTGCCATTTTAGGTCTACTCTTTGGTGCCAAAGCGATCAAAAAAATGGTTCTGGCCAAAGAGAGTTTTCGTTTAACGTCCATTGCCGATTTCATATCAACGCGTTACAGACGCTCTCAGCGCATTGCCGCTCTGGTGACCATCATTGCGATTCTAGGGCTGCTGCCTTACATCGTTCTTCAGTTGCGTGCGATCAATAGTGCGTTTGATGTACTGACCAACGACTCAGCAACCCAAGGTAGCTGGTCGGCTGCCATCATCACACTGACGCTCGCGTTTATTACGATTCTTTTCGGTGCCCGAAAAATTGATCCGACTGAACGTCACCAGGGCATTATTGCCGTGTTAGCCGCCGAGTGTCTGGTAAAGTTGTTTGCCTTCATTGCCCTGGGTCTGTTTGTCACCTTTGGTCTGTTTGATGGGTTTGACGATCTCCTCAAGCAAGCGGAGCAGGCCAACTTACAGTCGGTTTACAGCTTTGGTGGATCGGACAGTTTCTTAACCTGGGTTGCCCTAATCATACTAGGCGCAGCCGCCATCCTGATGCTGCCAAGACAGTTTCATGTCACGGTCGTTGAAAATCCGGGTACGACACACATCAAGAGCGCCCTGACGCTCTTTCCTATCTACACGCTTGGCATCAACCTATTTGTTATTCCTATCGCACTGGCCGGGCTGTTGCTCGGGCTTCCAAAAAGCTCTGGTGATCAGTTCGTTCTATTGATACCTAAGCTCGCTAATAGTGAGGTGATGGCCCTGGTGGGTTACCTAGGCGGATTCGCCGCCGCCACGGGTATGGTCATCGTTACCCTAATTACCCTAGCGACGATGACATCAAACCACTTGGTGATTCCCATCTGGCGTCGTTTTAAACCGGATCTCAATTTAGGCGCCTCACTGCTCCATCTGCGCTGGATACTCATTCTAGGCATTGCGTTAATTGCCCATCTGTTTGCCAACCAACTCGATGCACCTTACTTGTTAGTTGCATTGGGTTTAATCTCGTTCGCGGCAGTTCTGCAGTTAGCACCCGCTGGGTTAATCGGTCTATTTTGGCGTAAAGGGAATAGTTTAGGCGCAGCACTGGGCTTATTGTCTGGCTTTATTCTCTGGGGCTTCACCTTAGTGCTACCGCCTATGGTTGGTGAGGGCTGGATCGATGCCAGTGTTATGACGAATGGACTGTTTGGCCACTCATGGCTGCGTCCTAATGCACTGTTTGGACTGGAATTTTTACCCCCACTCGCCCACGGCGTATTCTGGTCACTCTTGTTTAACATCACGCTGTATGTGGTTGGCAGTAAACTCTACAAGCCTCGTAAGGTTGAGAGAGCTCAGACAGAAGAGCTGTTTAACGCCACTAACGAGATGTTAACGGACCGATATCGCAATGCCCGCCCCACTGGGCTTGAAGCCTATATTGAGCGTGAGCCGAAAACCCAAGAGGCTGAGCTTCTTCTCAACCGTTTTCTAAGCAGTGATGCGGCGGATCAGGTACTTGGCAGCATTTTGACGGACCTCCAGCTAGGTGCTCGCACTCATTTCACCATTGTCGAATTGATGGAGTTTCATCGACTACTCGAGCAACGATTAGCCGGCTCTATTGGCGCAGCAGGTGCACATTCAGCAATTGAAGAGTCTATTCGCTACTCCGACCGAGAATCCGCCGATCTGAAAGCGCTCTTCTCTCACATTGCCAGCGAATTAAAATTGAGCAGTTCAGAAACCGAAAACAGTCCTCTGTTTGAGTCGCTGCAAGATAATAACGAACAGCTTAACAACGAGCTCGCTAAGCTAAAAAATGCGAACAAGGTGTTAGAGGAGAAGGTTGATCGTCAGTACGAAGTGATTCATGGGCATCGCTTAGAGATACAGAAGCTAACCCATGAAAACCAGACACTGAAAGCACGATTGGGGCTCTCAACTGATGAGAGTTAGTACCCGCAGAGTAAAGAATCAGAGGAGGCTTTAGGCCTCCTCTTTTTTGAGATGAACATCCATTTGCGGGTAAGGAATAGAGATGCCTTCCGCATCAAAACGCACTTTAATCTCTTCGGTCAGTGCCCAACGGACCTCCCAATAGTCTTCGGTTTTAACCCATGGGCGCACAATGAAATTAACGCTGCTATCGGCCAATTCTGATACCGCAATTTTAGGGGCAGGATCCTCCAAGACTCGACTATCGGCCGTCACAACCTCTGTTAAGATCTGTTTTGCTTTACGCAGATCATCGTCATAACTGATACCAAAGATCATATCGATACGACGTGTCGGTCTACGGTTGTAGTTCGTGATGATCCCTGAATAGATCGAACCATTTGGCACAATCACTTCGCGGTTATCTCCGGTACGCATCACCGTATTAAAAATCGTGATCTCTTCAGCTACGCCGGATATGCCAGCCACTTCGACAAAGTCACCCTCTTTGAATGGGCGGAAGAAGATCAGCAAGACACCCGCAGCAAAGTTTTTCAACGAGTCCTGCAGTGCCAGACCGATTGCCAAACCTGCGGCACCGACCAGAGCGATCAATGAGGTGGTATCAACACCCAATTGACCCAGCGCGGCAACGATAACCAGCAGCGTCAACAGAATGCTGATGACGGAGCGGACAAAGTTGACCAGCATATTGTCCATTGATGTACGGTGCAGCCCTCTCTCAAGCAGTCGGGTTGCAAATTTGACTAACCAACGACCCACCACAAAGATGGCCAAAGCCGTGGCGATATTGATAGACCATGGGACTAAGTAGGTATCCATAAGAGATTGCAAATCAGGCATAGTTAAACGTCCAAAAAGGCTAAATTTAAGCTGCGGGTAAGGTTGATAGTGATAAAATCACCCCCATATCTACACTATAACCTAGGTAAAGCAGTTTCCCAGCTATGCGTTCAGTTTTTTCTCTATTTGCTCTTCTAATGTCAAGCCACCTCTATGCGGCTGATTACCATATCGCCGATGATGTTCAGCTCTTCATGCACAGCGGCCCCTCTTACGAATACCGCATCGTCTCTAGAGTTCGCAGTGGCGATCCCGTGACTCTGTTAGAGCGCGGCAAAGATTACACCAAGATCAAACTGGCCGATGGCAAAGAGGGTTATGTTCTCACTCGCTACTTAGCAGAGGGACAAAGCAAACTGACAGTTCTGCAGACTGAGCTACCGGATCTAAAACAGCAGCTAGCGTCGCTTAGTGAAGATTTGGCAAAGAAAAACGATCAAATCGCCCAACTCGAAACAGAGTTGGCAAGCTACCGCGATGAAGCGACTGACTCGACCACAGAGCTTGTCATCAAAGATAAACGGATTCGCGAACTTGAGTTTCAAGTCGCTAATATGGATCAATCAAACCTAATGCGCTGGTTAACGCATGGCGGACTGATCGCCTTAGCAGGTTTGATCGTTGGATTGATCCTTCCCCACCTTCCTCGTCGTAAGAAGAGACAGGATGAGTGGTTTTAATTAACAAAAACAGAGAGAAGTGAGTATGGAAATGGTTATTCTAGGCGCTCTGTGTATTGCTGCAGCACTGTACATCATCAGCACAAATATTCAGTCTAAAAAGCCTGTTCTGCAGCCGATTCGTATCGAAGAGCGCAGCCAGAAAAAGCGTCGCCGCTAAGCTAAGTCTTCATCGGTAATGGGACGTGGCGTAAAGTCTGCGATCCCATTTTCAATGGTCCATGCACGACGCCCCTGCTCGACACGAATAACACCTTTGAATCGTGCTTGAAGGTAAGGTACGACCTCTTCAAGGGTGTCGATATCACACAAAATCACACCACCACGATCATCTTCAGTCGAAAATAGAAACGATTGCACCGTACACCTCTAATAAACAGTCACGCCAGTCTAACAACTTACCTCTACCAGTTTAAGTAGGCGAAGCGATCTTTTATCTCTTGTTTGGCCAACTGATAGTCTGGAAAGAAGCGGCTAACCAGGGCCCAAAAGCGTGGACTGTGGTTCATCTCTTTCAAATGACAGAGTTCGTGAATGATCACATAGTCCTGCAGAGTGTGTGAAAGGTGTATCAATCGCCAGTTAAGCGTGATCTCACCGCGACTGGAACACTGCCCCCATTTACTCGTATAGCTGCCTATATTGACGGATGAGGGCTTTAGACCAGTGAAACTCGATAACTGCTCAGAACGTGCAATTAACTGCTGTTGGGCAGCCCCCTTTAGTGAAGATTGAAGCTGTCGTCTGATTGACTGATCTGTTGAGCGCGCATTGACTTTAACCCTGACGGAACGGCCAGTGTGACAGATTGTTTTCTCTTCGGGTGTTAATTGAGAGACCTTCTCAAGTTGGTAGTTGATGCCATTAACGACCAGAGTCTCTGAATGCAGATCAATGGAGTGCTTACTCAATGCTTTCTGCTGTTGTACTAGCCTAGGAGTGACCCAGGCCTGTTTGCTCAGAACCCATTGCTGAATATCAGCCTCACTAATGAATAGTGGTGCTTTGACAACGACTCTACCCCTGTCGATTTGAATCGACAGAGTTCGACGTCTACTGGATCGCTCTAGGGTATATTCGAACTCAATCAATCTGTGCCATCTTAACTATGCGGGTGTTAGGACAGACTACCGCTTGTACTATAAGAGTCAATAATGACATCGGCCAATTCATTGGCACTCTTCCAAGCTCCTGCCAAACCGGGCTCATTAATCCAGTCTCCACAGGCGCCAATCGAAAGTTCAGCATCCCACAAAGGTTCCGTTAATTGAGCACTCTGCAGAGTTCGACTGTAGAGCCAACGGTGAATTTTTGAGGCGCTAGGCTCTATCGATTCACCCAGCCAATCAGACAATAAGCCCTCTATTTTTTTCAGCAGAGCCCCCCGATCATCATCAATGTGTGATTCGCTCCAAGATTCACGCATTTCAACTCGAACCAACAGCCCCTCTCGGCCAGGTTTGTCACTCTCGACCACGATACGGTAGAACTCTGGATGCTCTCCCTCAATCACAGAGACTCCGTCTAAGCGCGATGGTCGCGTCTCTAACTGAAACAGTGCAATCCAATTGGCTGAGGTTGCTGCTTGCTCAGCGCGATGAGCAAAGCGTGGTGAGGTTTCAAGAAGTGGCACCGCCTGTGGCGCGGGCGCGGCAACAACTACCGCATCAAAATAGTCGATCAGTTCACCTTGATCATCTCGAATCAGTACACCCTGCTTATCGCTCCACACGACACCTATACGGGTTTCAGTGTGGAGAGTAGTACCTTTGAGAAGTTCACGAGTAAACAGACTGTTACGACCCGCGCCGATCTTGTACTCAACGGACTCATGTTGTGTGAGGCTAAAATCCGAGCGCGTGGTACTCCAGGTCTCAATCACACCGGTGTCGACATAGGCATTTAAGAAACGCTCAAACTCGCTGGAACAGCCATCTAGATAGGGAGCACCTAGATCAGCAGAGAGTTGACCCACGCGAGAAGAGGCTAAACGCCCACCCGTTCCTCGTGATTTCTCAAACAGATCAACAGTAAAACCTGAAGTGGTCAGTCTATTGGCGAGTGTAGCACCGGCTAAACCAGCGCCGATAATAGCTATCCTTGGCATATTGATCCTATGAATTGGGCTCTACCGCAATGGCCTTTTCAACGGTATTAATGAAGCCTCTGTTTTCGGGCGATGTGACACTTGAGTAGACATCAATGACTTTACCATCACGGCCAATCAGGTACTTGTAGAAATTCCATTTCGGGGCGGTTCCTGTCGCAGCAATCAAATCCGCCCATAGAGGGCTCGCTTGATCCCCACGAACCACTGACTTCTCAAACATCGGGAACTTAACACCGTAAGTTAAACGACAAAACTCTCTGATCTGCCCCTCCTCACGATACTCCTGATTGGCGAAATCACCGCTAGGGAAACCTAACACTGCAAAGCCTTGGTCTTTGTACTTAGCATGCATCGCTTCAAGACCTTCATACTGCCCGGTAAAACCACACTTACTGGCTGTATTGACGATCAAGACCACTTTGTCTTTGTACTCTTCGCAGAGGTTGACCTCTTTTTCACCGGCTAGCTCACGAACGGTATGATTCAGCACGTTAGTGCAAGTATCAGCTGAGGCTGTTTTAAAGCCAAAAACGGCTGCCAGTAGGGTTAATATTTTCATAAGCTTCATTGTGCGCCTCGGTGTTGATTTTTACTTCAATATTTACGCTCAGATAGAGGTTTCGGATGACCGATACAGAGGATGACAGGTTGAAACCTGTTAAGTACACGGATGTGCTGTATGCGGTAATTGCAGGAGCAAATTACTGTCACCGGTGCTTTGAACTATCTACGGAGTAACCGTGACTGGCTTCAGCCTGTCATCGGCTCTTAGTCATCGGTGATTTACCCTACAACCTGCCCTTGTAGTTTGTTAGCATAGTCGCCTACATTCACGGAGCACTGCGATTCACTAATGGTCTGCATCTCCAATATAAGGAGAGAAAGATGCAAATCGCTGACAAAACTGTTGTCTCTATTCACTACACTCTTACCAATGCTCTGGGCGAGACGATTGATAGCTCTGTAGGACAGGATCCTCTTGTCTACCTACAAGGTGCTCAAAACATCATTCCCGGTCTAGAAAACGCCCTAACTGGCAAAGCGGTTGGTGATGCACTTCAGGTTACCGTTGAACCGGCTGAAGGCTATGGCGAGATTCGTGATGAATTGATCCAAGAAGTTGATCGCAGTGCGTTCCAGGGCGTTGATGATATCGATGTTGGCATGCAGTTTATGGCTCAAACACCTTGGGGTGAGCAGCCTGTAACCGTTGTTAAAGTTGAAGGCGACCAGATCACTCTTGATGGCAACCACCAGCTTGCTGGTGAAACGCTCAACTTTGACGTTGAAGTGGTTGAAGTACGTGAAGCAACCGCTGAAGAAGTTGAGCACGGTCATGTTCATGGAGCTGGCGGTCACCACCACTAATCCACCATCGATCTAACATTAAAAAAGCCGAGTTAAATAACTCGGCTTTTTTGTGATTGTTGCAAGGGAACCTGCGAACAAGTCCATAGTATCTCAGCGAGACCTGAAATGTGCAGATACAAGGCGCTTCTCGCCGCTAATGGCCGTAGCCCTTAGCAAGAGGAGCAACGCCGTAGATGCATATTGCAGGCCACGCCCTTGGGGGCTTACAGTCAAATCCACCCTCTGTGTTGCGCTTTCTTGACTTAGCCCGCTAGGCCTTCGAAACCACGCCTTGATGATGAATTCGACTGTAAGCCTGAGATGCCATGGACTTATTCGCAGGTTCCCTAGAGCAACGGGATCAATCGCTTATTTGCGATCATCCGAAGTGGCTTCGATACGGTGAATACTTAGATCCGCACCACGGAACTCGTCCTCTTCATCCAGACGGATGCCCGCTACTGCATTCACAATACCGTAAACCAGGAAGCCACCGATCAAGGCCACTGCGATACCTGCAAGAGTACCCACAACCTGAGCACCTAGGCTTACGCCACCAAGACCGCCTAGTGCTTGGCTACCGAAGATACCTGCTGCAATACCACCCCAGGCGCCACATAGACCGTGTAGAGGCCATACACCCAGTACGTCATCGATCTTCCACTTATTCTGAGCCAGTGTGAACAGCCAAACAAATAGTGCACCGGCAATACCACCTACAAACAGCGAGCCAATTGGGTGTAGAACGTCAGAACCAGCACAGATCGCAACAAGACCCGCAAGCGGACCGTTGTGAATGAAGCCTGGGTCGTTCTTACCAAGAAGGGTCGCAACGATGATGCCGCCGACCATTGCCATCAAGCTGTTGACTGCAACCAGACCAGAGATACCGTCCAGTGTTTGAGCCGACATCACGTTGAAGCCGAACCAACCGATACATAGGATCCATGCACCTAGAGCGAGGAATGGAATGTTTGATGGTGGGAACGCCACAACACGATCGTTACGGTAACGACCTTTACGTGAACCTAGAACCAAAACAGCCGCTAGGCCGATCCAACCACCGACACCGTGGACTACGACAGAACCAGCGAAGTCGTGGAAGCCTGCACCAAAGGTCTCTTCAAGCCAGCCCTGGAAACCGTAGTTACCGTTCCAGATGATGCCCTCGAAGAACGGGTAGACTAGACCCACACAGAGTGCAGCTGCGATAAGCATTGGGTAGAAGCGAGCACGCTCAGCCACACCACCCGAGATAATTGCAGGAATCGCTGCCGCAAAGGTCATTAGGAAGAAGAATTTCACCAACTCATAGCCGTTACCTTCCGCTAAAGTGGCTGCATCGGCAAAGAAGGTGACGTCGTAGGCAATCCAGTAGCCAACAAAGAAGTAGACCACTGCAGAGAAACCGAAGTCGGTCATGATCTTAACCAGTGCGTTGACCTGGTTTTTATGACGGACAGTACCTACCTCAAGGAATGCGAAGCCAGCATGCATCGCGAATACCATGATGGCACCCATCAAAATGAATAGTGTATTGGAACTTTGTACCAGTGTTTCAACGGCACTGTTGATCGTTTCCACCCTTAATCTCCTCAAATTGCTTAGAAATGCACATATAGGGTGCAGCTCTATATTTCATGCACACTTTTGGTGCATTTAATGACTATGCGATGAGTTTTAGACGGCTTAATAAAAAAAGATAAAATGTTTTTTCTATCTACTTTCAATAACTTAAAAACTAATCACTCACTTTCAGCAAACTCCGTGCTGCAAGACTGTGCATTAGTTAGCAAGTAACGTACCAACTTTGGGCATTAAACGAATTTTATGCCTTATGGCGGATCTCAAAGCTGTAGTGAATCTTCGAGTTACGTTTGAAATCAGGATCAATCGTACGATGAGAAGTATCCACAATCTCAAAAGCGTCGAGCTGCTCGTAGTCCGACTTAAAGCGGCGATAGTTATTTGAAAAGATCAGAAGCCCACCGGGTTCAAGCAACGCCATTGCCCCTTTAATCAGCATAACGTGGTCACGCTGCACATCTAGGATGTCAGACATTCTCTTAGAGTTAGAGAAGGTGGGTGGATCCATAAAGATGAGATCGAAGGTCTCTGAACGAGGGCGATCAAGCCACTGAATACAGTCCGCTTGAACAAAATCAGCACGTTTAGCGTCCAGTTTGTTCAGTTCAAAATTGCGTCGGGCCCAATCGAGGTAGGTTGCCGACATATCGACACTGGTCGTGCTGATCGCACCACCGGCAGCCGCATGGACACTGGCGGTAGCGGTGTAACAGAAAAGATTTAGGAAACGTTTACCCTTAGCGAGAGACTGAATCTGTTGCCTAACAGGACGATGGTCTAGGAAAAGACCTGTATCTAGGTAATCTCTTAGGTTGACCTCGAACAGACAGCCATGCTCTTGTACCGTCAGCGTCTCACCCTGTTCGGTCTGTCGTTGATACTGATCGCTGCCCTGCTGACGCTTGCGTTGTTTCAATACAATCGAGTCTGTGCCCAAAGCAAACACTCTTCCTACAACGGCCATCACATCTTGAAGTCGCTTAAAGGCCTTTACAGGATCGACTTTCGCAGGCGGCGCATACTCCTGAACCACAATCTGATCAGCGTATCGATCGATTGCGACCGCGTACTCTGGCAAATCAGCGTCATAGACTCGGTATGCCTCGATTGACTCACGTTTCACCCACTTAGAGAGCTGTTTAAGGTTTTTCTTAAGTCGGTTCTCTAACATCAGCGCCCCTTCAGACAGGGGTGCACTATCTTGGTGCACAACATCCGAATCGGAATCTGCACTGTTTTGCGGCACACCCTCCTGCGGGTAGACGGTAAATAGCAGTAATTGACTGGGCAGTGCGCCATTAAAGAGCTTGTAGAGCTTGTCTGCACGCAGACCCATCACCTTGCCAAGCTCAGGGTTCGAAGTAAACACCCCCACACGCCAGTGATGCGCTTGGGCTTTTAAGAAATCACCCAGCTGGCTATACAAAAATCTTAGGCTTGAACGATCACCCAATCGTTCACCATAAGGGGGGTTAGTAATTAACAACCCTTTATCTTCTGGCGAAGGAAGTGACAAGCTAGCCAGATCACAACGTTCAAAATGGACGAGTGACTCGACACCTAAGGCTTGAGCGTTGTTGTTTGCACGCTGCAGAACATTTGAATCGGCATCAAAACCAGTTAGACGAGGGTAACCCTCTCTGTTTAGCCCTGCTTCACGGCGCTGTTTTGCATCTTGGTAGATCTCTTGCCAGATAGACGGCTGGTGTTGGCACCAACGATCAAAGCCCCAGCGACGACGTAACAGACCCGGCGCAATATCCGCCATCATCAATGCAGCTTCAGTGATTAAGGTTCCAGAACCACACATAGGATCAACTAGCTGTTTAAAGTCACCTTGATTGGGCCAACCCGCACGCATCAATAGCGCTACTGCAAGGTTCTCTTTAAGCGGCGCAGCACCGGTTTGAAGTCGGTATCCACGGCGGTGCAGACTCTCACCGGACAGATCAATTGCTACCTGAGCTGTCGTTCTGCGCAGATGAACGTTGATGCGCAGATCAGGGTACTGTTTGGCAACGGAGGGACGACTGCCGGTCTCTTCACGAACGGAGTCAACAATCGCATCTTTCACTTTAAGAGCGCCAAAATGGGTGTTATTGATCGACTCATTACGGCCGTTAAAATCAACGGCCAAAGTCCCCTCAGCCCGGATGTGCTCCAGCCAATTAATCGACTTAATATCGTTATAGAGTGCTTCTGTCGAAGTCGCATCAGCCTCTTTCAATAGCAACAGTACTCTGTTTGCAAGACGTGACCACAAACAGATCGTGTAGGCTGTGGCGAGATCACCCTCTACCTGAACCCCTGCTTGAGTCTCTTTTAACCCCTCTATACCGATCGACTTCAACTCGGCTAGCAGTAAAGACTCAACGCCCTTGGGGCAGGTAACGAATAATTTCATTTCAACACTCAATTTGGTTAACGCCGAATGAAATGAAAAATTTTCATCCGCTATATTGGCCCTATTTTAAAGCATTACGCTTCATCTGTAAGTCACTGATTCAGCCGACTTTGCTGCTGACGCGAAAAGGTTAAACCTATTAGAAGGTGAATTTAAATTGAGCAATACAATTACTTAAAATTGCCAATCTGGTCTATTAATAGGTTGTGACTACCAATTGTTGTCGCCAAAACATCACTGCGAAAGCAGATACTCACTCAATACGAGGCGTATATATGAAAAGACAGAAACGAGAACGTAGCAATTCACTATACAAACGCGGTTTTACTGCCGGACTGGAGGGTAAATCACAGTCAGATTGTCCGGTATCAACGACAGACTTACGCAGCCACTGGATGACAGGATGGCGCGAAGGGCGAGAAGCCCACTGGAATGGCCAATCAGGTGTTTCAGCGATACAGGTCAATCCAAGTTATCACTAACAACATTTAATCAAGTAAGGCTCCTAATGATACCCATAGGAGCCTTTTTCGTTTTAAGATCCTCTCTTCACAGTTAAACACCAATGTTAAGCAGGGCTAATGGAACAGATTTACTTTGCTGGGGGCTGCCTATGGGGTGTCCAAGAGTTCATGCGGCATGTTCCTGGCGTCATCTCCACGCAAGCAGGTCGAGCCAATGGCACGTCTAACAGGACAGACGTTGAGTATGATGGCTATGCGGAGTGTGTACAGATCGACTTCGACCCTGAACAGATAGCCCTAGTCGAGCTGATAGAGTGCTTGTTTGAAATAATCGACCCCTACAGCATCAACCAACAAGGCCAAGATGTTGGGCCTAAATACAGAACAGGGATCTACAGTCGAGAACGCAAACACTTGGACGAGGCAAAACGAATTCTGAAAAGCCGCGAAGATTATAAACAGCTGGCTATTGAGGTACTCCCCCTATCCAACTACGTCAAAAGTGATGACGAGCACCAGGACCGACTGACACGTCATCCAGAGGATCATAGTTTCTGCCACATCCCGCTAGCACTGCTCTATAAATACAAAAAAGCCGCTAATCGATAGCGGCTATTCAGTGTCAAAGCGTTGAGCTTAACGGTGTCCTAATAAACGACGATCACGAATCGCTTCAGCCGCTTCAGTGATCAGTTTAGGACCACGGTAGATAAAACCTGTGTAGACCTGAACCAAACTAGCACCCGCCTCGATCTTCTCGACAGCGTCAAAACCTTCAGTGATACCACCAGCACCTATGATAGGCAAAGCACCATCCAACTCACGCGCCAAGATTTGGATCGCACGAGTCGATAGGTTGCGAACTGGAGCACCGCTCAAACCACCCGCCTCTTTGGCAAATTCAGAGCTCTCTACACCACCTCGTTCAATGGTGGTATTGGTCGCAATCACCCCATCCATCTCGTAGGTTTTAAGTAGATTAGCAGTTGTTACAAAACCCTCTTCATCCATGTCGGGCGCAATTTTGATCGCGATCGGGACGTATTTGCCGTGAATACCTGCCAAGCGGGCCTGTTCATTCTTCAGCATGTCCAAAAGCAAGTTGAGACTATCACCCTGCTGAAGGTCACGAAGACCAGGCGTGTTTGGTGAAGAGATATTAACCGTTATGTAAGTAGCGTAGGGATACACCTTACGCAAACAGATTAGGTAATCATCGGCCGCATTTTCATTAGGGGTATCTTTGTTCTTACCAATGTTGATACCCAGTACGCCTTTAAAGTTCGACGCCTCAACATTCTCGATCAGTCGATCTACACCCAGGTTATTAAACCCCATGCGATTGATGATCGCGCTGTGCTCAGGTATGCGGAATAGACGGGGTTTAGGGTTGCCCGGTTGAGGACGAGGAGTCACGGTACCGACTTCAACAAAACCAAAACCCATAGCCGCCAAACCGTTAATAGCACCCGCATTCTTGTCCAGACCAGCCGCCAATCCAACGGGGTTTGGAAAACGAATGCCCATGACTTCTGTTGGTGCTTCCACCATTTTCGCACCAAGAAGCTTCGGCATACCCAGATCGGCAGCCAAGTTCATACTGCTCAGTGCAAGGTCGTGAGACTTCTCAGCATCTAAGCGAAACATCAAAGAGCGGGCTAGGTCGTATAACATGATTATCCAATCGAAATTTTAGTTGGGCGAATTATACAGAGTGGTCATTCTGAATGACAGTTTGCTTAAGTCACTGGTGTCATAAATAATATTCATCTATCTATTCAGGAGATCAGCCGGTGACTCAGCACAATAAGCACAACCGTTTAATGGGCATTTTAGGGGTCCAAGGCGTTGATGTTCGAGAGAACCACAGAGCCAAACAGTGGGGGAGTATTTTTGAGTGGCCGCTCCTGTTTCTGGCGTTTTGGATACTGATCGACTGGTATTTTCAAACCACAAACCATCACGAACAGCTCGCCATTATCGGTCTCAACGACTGGGTGATCTGGGGCTTTTTTACCTTAGATCTGGTAGTTATGTTGGTGTTAGTAGACAACAGACTGCGATACCTAAAAGGCAACTGGATGAGCCTGGTCATCGTGCTGACCGGAATTCCGATTTTATTAAACGCTTTAGGCCTGCAAAGTGGCGTCTTAAGATCACTGAGACTGCTGATTTTTGCCAGTATATTCACACGCCTATCTAGCGATCTTCGCTCGGTGTTGGGCCGGCATAACCTAGGGGTAACTCTGGCGATCGCACTGGGATTTCTGATCCTAGCCGCCTTCCTCATCTCTGGACTGGATCCTGCGTTTAAAAACCCGATCGATGGCTTCTGGTGGGCTTGGGTCACGATGACTACCGTCGGCTACGGCGACCTTGTTCCAACCACCCTTGAGGGGCGTATCGTTGGCATGCTTCTGATTTTGGTTGGCATCGCGATCTTTTCAATGCTGACCGCTAGTTTCTCTGTCTTTTTTATCGAAAAAGATGAAGAGGAGAAAAATGACCGGGAAGACGCTATGGTGCGACGCCTTCAGATGCTTGAAGCTCGTTTAGAGCGAATAGAACAAAACCTCAATAAAGCGGTGACTTCGTTGGAGCAAATTCAAACGCTCGAGTCTGAAAAACGCTCACCAAAAAGTTAACGGATTAGATAACAGCGGTTAAGGCCTGATCGAGTGAAGGGTATTTGAAATCAAATCCGTGCTGAGTCAACTTCGCAGGAATCACAGCCAACCCTTCAGTCAGCAGTGCAGCCCCCTCTTTGCCAAGCATCAACTTAGGCATAAAAGCTGGCATTGGCAAAAAGGTTGGACGCTTCAAGACTTTGCCAAGCTCTTCTGTAAATACTTGGTTGGAGACTGGATTAGGTGAGGTCAAATTGAATGGCCCACTCGCATCAGGGTTATCAATCAAAAATAGAATGGCGTTGACCTGATCGTCTAGATGAATCCAGGACATCATCTGCTGGCCGTCGACAATGCGACCACCTAAGCCCAGTTTAAAGGCAGGTAGCATCTTCTTCAGGGCGCCACCCTTACCAAGCACGATGCCCGTTCTGAGTAGCGCCACTCTGACACCCTCTTGTTCAGCACTTAAGGCAATGTTCTCCCAGCTTTTGCAAAGCTCACTGGAGAAGTCTTGAACCAGAGGTTGATCCGCCTCAGAAAGCGTCTGATTACTGCGAGTCGCCCCGTAAAAACCGATCGCTGAGCCACTGACTAGCACCTTGGGTTTAACCTCTTGTTGAGCAATCCAACGCACTAACTGCCCCGTAACTCCTTCACGACTGGCACGCAGGGCCACTTTTCGCGAGTGAGTCCAAGGTTTATCAGCGATCGGTAAGCCTGCTAAATTGACAATGGCATCGACAGCGGTGTTCAAGTCAGACAAATTTGAGATTGTTTGAACACCGGCCACTTTCGAGGATCGTTTGTGTATCAATAGAGTGACTCGGTCACCTCGAGCGACGAGCGCTCTAGCGACTGCATCACCAATAAACCCTGTACCGCCTGTCAAAAGAATGTGCATGCTGTTAAACCCTTAACTGTTTGCTTTATCTACGTCCCATGCTAGCGTTCGGACTGCTAAAGCTAAAGGAAGAATCGATAATGTTTACTGGTATTGTTCAAGGTGTGGCGACAGTCACTGCCCTCACCCCAGCCGATAATTTTATGACATTGCAGCTTGAGTTCCCGGAAAACTGTTGTGATAACTTCCAGATCGGAGCCAGTGTCGGACTTAATGGTACTTGTTTAACGATTACCTCATTTGAAGGTAACAGAGCCAAGTTTGATGCGATCCAATCGACACTAGAACTGACCAACCTTGGCGATTTGCAGGTCGGGTCACTGGTCAATTTTGAACGTGCCGCTAAGATTGGCGATGAGATTGGTGGGCACCTAATGTCGGGCCATATTTGCGACCGAGTAGCGATAACAGCGATCGAAAAGACAGAGACCAATTGCCGAGTTGAGTTTGATCGTCCGAGCCAATGGGCACCCTATCTATTGGATAAAGGGTTTGTCGGACTGAATGGCTGTAGTTTGACGATGACGCAAGTAACGGATGACCGTTTCTCTGTTTGGCTAATCCCAGAAACCTTGGAGCGCACACTGTTTGGCAAAGCTAAGGTAGGTGATCTGATCAACCTAGAGATCGACCCTCAAACGCAAGCGATTGTCGATACGGTCGAACGATACCTTCAGGAGCGCGGCAAAAACTGATCTCTGTGCTGCGCGATTAACTGCTCTAACTCAGTTGAGATAGAACGAACATTGGCGCGACGCCTCAGCTCTAGAGGCGTCAGCAGCCAGTAGCTTCGTATAAAGCTAATCTCCTTTGGCAGAACCTGAACAAAACGCGGGTCATCTTGCACCATATAATGGGGTAACACCCCAAACCCTCCACCATTAGCAATAAACTGGAATTGGGACATCACGGTTGCCCCCTGAAAGCGCTCAATCAGTTGGTCATCGATCAATCGGTTAAACCCCAACTGCTCAGTGTAGAGTATATCGGGAATATAACCGGCAAACGGGTGCTGTTTAACCGATTCAATATCCTCTAAATCTACGGAATTATTCTGCAGATACTCACGACCTACATAGAGAAAAAGCTGGTAGTCCGTCAGTTTCTTACAATGAATATCCCGCCTCTCAGAGGGCTCCAATGTGATCGCTATGTCCACCTCACGCTTCATCAAGTTAAGGCTCTGTGGAACGGGTACCAAGCGTAGGTTTAGATCAGGGTTACGATGGACAAAATGGGTTAATTGATTTGCTATAAAGAGGTTTCCCAAACCATCTGGCGCCCCAATTCTTAGGTTCCCGGATAGGGATCGCTGATCTGAAGCCGCTCTCTCTTTGGTCAAGACAGTAATGTCTTCACACTGTTGAGCCAGAGGCAAAACAGCTTCACCGGCCGGAGTGAGGTGCAAGCCTTTATCATCCGCCTCAAACAGTGGGGTTTGCAACGCATCTTCAAGAGCGGCTATTCGACGCGACACCGTTGTATGGTTCACGCCCATTCGTTTTGCTGCAGTCAAATAACGACCCGCGCGAGCGACCTCGAGAAAGTAACGCAGATCGTTCCAATTCAATTTATCATCCATCATCTGTGCAATTTAGCACAACAAACCAGCAAAATAATCAAAAATTACTGCACAAATAATCATAAGATGGTGCACACACTAATAAGCATAGAAAGGATAACGCCATGTCTACTGTCAAAGATCTTGGAACTTACGATTACGTCATCGTTGGCGCTGGGTCTGCCGGCTGTGTATTAGCCAACCGTTTGAGTCAAGATCCAAATACTCGTGTGCTTCTGCTTGAAGCGGGTGGCAGTGACAACCAGTTTTGGGTACATGTTCCAGTGGGTTACCTCTACTGTATAGGCAACCCAAAAACTGACTGGTGTTTCTCAACCGATGCCGAAGAGGGGCTTAATGGTCGTTCACTTATCTACCCTCGCGGTAAAGTAATGGGGGGCTGCTCTTCGATTAACGGCATGATCTACATGCGTGGGCAAGAGCGTGACTATGATGAGTGGGCATCATTAGGCAATGAAGGCTGGAGCTGGCAAGAGGTTCTTCCTTATTTCAAACGCTCTGAACGACACTACCAACCCGCTGATGAGTTCCACAATGATAAAGGGGAACTGTTCGTTCAAGAGCAGCGCTTGAGCTGGCCGATTCTAGAAGCCGTTCGAGAGGCGGCTGAAGAGGTTGATGTACCGAAAACCTCAGACTTCAACCGTGGTGATAATGAGGGTTCAGGTTATTTCCCAGTTAACCAAAAAAATGGCATTCGCTGGAATGCACGCAAAGCCTTTATCAACCCCGTTAAAGCACGTCCTAATCTCACCATTATGACTCACGCTCAAGTCACCAAGCTGCGTATTGAAAACCGACGCGTTGTGGGTGCTGATCTCATCGTTAACGGGCAAGTTGCGAGCGTAACGACCGATAAAGAGCTACTGCTCAGTGCCGGTGCGATCAATTCGCCACAAATTCTACAGCTTTCTGGCATTGGCCCTGCCAAGGTTTTAGCGGAGCACAAAATCGAGATGGTGCACGAGCTCCCTGGTGTCGGTGAAAACCTACAGGACCACCTACAGTTGCGAACCATCTACACCGTTGAAAACACAAAAACTCTGAATGAGTGGCAGTCAACCCTGTTGGGTAAAGCGCAAATTGCGGCTGAATACTTCTTAAAACGTTCAGGCCCAATGTCAATGGCCCCCAGTCAGCTCGGTATCTTTACTAAATCCTCGGATGAGCATGCTACGGCGAACATTGAGTATCACGTTCAACCTCTATCGCTTGAGAAATTCGGTGAGGATCTGCACGAGTTTCCGGCTATCACCGTCTCGGTCTGTAACCTGCGTCCAGAGAGCCGCGGTACCTGTCATATTCAATCGACCGATCCTAATGTTCCGCCAGCAATTAAACCGAACTACCTTTCGACGGACGGCGATCGCAAGGTTGCAGCAGATAGCTTACGCCACGCTCGCAAGCTAATGGCGACTCAGCGTTTACGTGAATTTAATCCAATTGAGTTAAAACCGGGCGCACAGCTTCAATCGGATGAAGAGCTCGCGAAGGCCGCAGGTGATGTCGGTACAACAATATTCCACCCGGTCGGCACCGCAAAAATGGGCAGTGATGAGATGTCCGTTGTGGATGCGCGATTGAGAGTGCACGGCATTGACGGTCTGCGCGTAGTGGATGGTTCAGTGATGCCAACCCTTACCTCGGGTAATACTCATGCACCGATCACTATGATTGCAGAGAAAGCGTCTGACATGATCCTTGAGGATAACGCTTAAACTAAAAGGGGCAGATCAATGATCTGCCCCTTTGGGATTGAGACTATTTGTAGATTCGCTCATCAAAAGGATCTACAGGCTCTTCCAGCATTTCGTCCTCTTTGAAGAAGAGTACGCGTCCTTCGAACTTAAACCCCTTAGTCGAGAACCAGCGTTCTGCCTGTTCACGCCCCTCTTCCGCTTTTCTCACCTCCAACCAAGCCATCACGACTCGATAGAAGTAGATACCAAACAGAGCAGCACTCGCGCCTAAGAAGAAATCAGAGGCTAGAGCGAAAATCAGTAGCACCAATGCAACAATCCAGACCTTAGAGCTTCGCGCATTTTTCAGTGCATCGTTTTCAGCCCCGTACTGATCTAGAAAGTTCAGGTAACGACGGTAGTTCTGTTGCAGATCAAACTTAATCGCAGAATCGATAGAGATAGCCATACCGATGACTCCTATTACACCAAGCTCTTACTGACGACTTCATAAACATCGGGCGACAGCGCCTTCTGCTTCATGATGCGTTCCAGTTGAGCTCTCATTAACTTTTGCTTATCACTAGTATAGCGCTTCCAGCGAGTTAAAGGCGTTAACATTCGCGATGCAATTTGAGGGTTCTGTTCATTCAAGCGAATGATCCAATCAGCCAAGTATTGGTAACCCGAGCCATCCGGCGCATGGAATTGAACTGGGTTTGCACTGGCAAAAGCACCAATCAGACTGCGCAGTTTATTGGGGTTTTTTGCATCAAATAGCTCATCGTTTTCAAGTGCTTTAACTCGATCCAGAGCGCCCTCTTTGGAGTCACAGGCCTGCAGTGAGAACCAACTGTTCATCACCAGCGCTTCACCTGACCACTGCTGCTTGAATGCCGCAAGCGCCTGTTTAGCTGCTTGGGCATCTTCAGAGTGAACCAGTGCCGCCAGTGCAGACTGTTGATCGGTCATATTATCAGCGCTGTTGAACTGCTCCATTGCTAACTCAATGGCGCCTTCATAGTTAGCCGCGATCAGGTAACTCAAGGCTAAATTTTTCAGACTGCGCTTAGCCACTTGATCTGCAGTTGGTTGGTAAGCCTCTTTAGAGGTGCAACGCTGATAGACTGCCAACCACTCTGGTGCTAGGGCTTTGCCTAGGGCTTTGACAAAAGCTTTACGAGTCGCGTGAATCGCTTCAACGTCAATGACCTCAGCTAATTCACTCAGATAGGCTTCGCTCGGCAAGGTGCATAACTTAGCGAGCATCGCCTCATCTAAGGACTCATCTTCCAGTAACGCTCGCCAAGCATCTAAAAGCGCTGCGTTGGATTCGACCGCCGCACCCGCAATGCCTGCTTGCAGTTTGTTCACTAAGTAGCGCTGTCCCGACTCCCAACGGTTAAAGCCGTCAGTATCAAAACGCATCAGATGCAGCAGTTGCTCATCCGTGTAGTTAAAACGCAACTTAATCGGTGCTGAGAAGCCGCGAAGCAGAGACGGAGTTGGCTGTTCAGAAAGGCCTTCGAAACTAATGCTCTGTACCTCTTCCGTAAGTTCCAAAACACCTGAAGAGAGTTCCGTCCCCTCCTGTGTGAGCAGTCCAAAACGGATGGGCATATGGAAGGGTGCTTTATGATCTTGACCTGGAGTGCTTGGGCAGCTCTGTTTAAAGGTCAGCTGGTAGGTTCCTGATGCAGCATCCCACTGATCAGAGACCTCAACCACAGGAGTACCTGCTTGGGAATACCAGCGTTTAAACTGTGTTAAGTCGCGCCCTGAAGCCTCTTCCATCGCGGCCACAAAGTCATCCGTCGTAACGGCCTGGCCATCATGACGATCAAAGTAGAGATCCGTCCCTTTTCTGAAGGTCTCTTCACCCAAAAGCTGATGGATCATGCGCACCACTTCTGCGCCTTTCTCATAGACGGTCAGCGTGTAAAAGTTTGAGATCTCGATAAACGATTCCGGTCTCACCGCATGCGCCATGGGGCCAGCGTCTTCAGCAAATTGTGCCGTTCTCAGCAGTGTCACATCTTCGATTCGCTTCACGGTTCGCGAGTTCATATCGGCCGAGAACTCCGCATCACGAAAGACGGTAAAGCCCTCTTTAAGACTTAACTGGAACCAGTCACGACAGGTGACACGGTTGCCTGACCAGTTATGGAAGTACTCATGAGCAACCACCGCCTCTACTCGCTGAAACCCAAGGTCTGTAGTGGTCTTTTGACTGGCTAATACACAACTGGTGTTGAAGATATTGAGGCCTTTATTCTCCATCGCACCCATGTTGAAGAAGTCGACGGCCACGATCATGTAGATATCAAGATCGTACTCACGGCCATAGACCTCTTCATCCCAGCGCATCGATCTCTTTAGGGATTCCATCGCATAGGCAAGCTTGTCGTGATCTTTAGGTTCAGCAAAAATTTGCAGCTGAACTTCACGTCCAGAGGCTGTTGTGAACTGATCTTCAATGCAGCTTAAATCACCCGCCACTAAAGCAAACAGGTAGGCGGGTTTGGGGTGTGGATCCTGCCAAGTAGCCCAATGACGTCCGTCATCAGTGACCCCTTTATCAACGGCATTACCGTTTGATAGCAACACGGGATACTGTTCGGGATCAGCAATGATGGTTGTCTCAAACAGGGACATCACATCAGGGCGATCAAGGTAATAGGTGATGCGTCTAAAGCCCTCTGCCTCACATTGGGTACAGAAGACACCATCCGAACGGTAGAGACCCTCCAATGCAGTGTTCAGCTGTGGCTGAATGCGACAGAGCGTTTGCAGAGTAAATTGATCAGGAACAACCTCAATCGTCAGTGACTCATCCGTGACCTTATACTCGCCTTCAGGCACCTGTTGGTCATTAATGCAGATTCGTTTGAGCTGAAGGTCTTTATCGCCATTTAAAATCAGAGGGGCGTTGCGAAGATGAGATTCGGGGTTACGGCGCATCTGCAATGTTGCAAAGACTAACGTCTCCTCTTCATCCAATTCAAAACGAAGCGCTACTGAGTCGATCAAAAATTCAGGAACACGGTAATCTTTTAGATAAATTGTGTTGGGTTGTTCACTCAAGATTGTCTCTCCAATCACGCGAAAAATTTAATGTTGTACGCGCCAAACTTGCGCAGGTTGATCACGCCCGTATCTAACATGAGGTACTGGCCTTTAACCCCTTCTAGGATGCCCTCTACAATGGGCGTTTTATCAAAGTTAAAACTGGTTACCTTGGTGGGGTGGTTACGCACTGGGAAGTTAATTTCAACGACCTCTGCATCCAGCTTACGGATCGCATCGCCAGATTGAGCACTGATGAGCTGTTGCAAGGGCTCATCACAGAGTTCAAACAGACGATCGCGCTCCTGTTTCAGATCAAGAGGCAGAACATCGCCTTTCAACATGGCACGCCAATTGGTTTTATCGGCCACCTGTTTAGCAAATATCGTTTCAACAAGACCTGACTGCAGGCGGTTATCGACCTCCATAATCGGAAGTGCTTGCACAGCACCCTGATCAATCCAGCGAGTCGGGATCTGGGTTTGGCGAGTAATGCCCACCTTGAGCCCTGAAGAGTTGGCAAGATAGACGATATGCGGGGCAAAACAGTTCTTCAAACCCCAGCTTTCATCACGACAGGTTCCTTCGGCAAAGTGACAGGTTTCAGGCTTAACGATACAGGTGTCACAGCCCGGAAGTTTTTTGAAACAGGGGTAACAGAAACCTTGATTGAAACTTTTATTGGATTTACGACCACAGGAGAGGCAGTTGATTTGTCCGATGTATTCAAGGCGAATGGGTTGGCCAATAAAATCATTCACTAACGGACCAGCCTCGCCGTTCAGGGATAGCTCATAACGGACAGGAGAGTCGAGATGCACTCGCATCTTCTCCAATATACCCTCTGCTCGCAGCGATAAAGCGTCATTAGTCATCGGTTAGGATTCTCAACACGTCAGGCTGCATTGGATCCGAACCATGCTGTTTTCCATCAGGACGAGTACGATCGATGAAACCTACACGCTGATCCTCTGGAATATCACGCGCCACCTCATAGGCAATGACCGCACGCATACTGGTCTCACGCTGTTCAGGAGATAGTTTTTCACCATTGGGCCATTTACCAATTTCAACGGCCACTTTGAGCGCCTGATAGACATCAGGCGTCATGGTTTCGATCATTTTTTCGTAATTCAAACCGCTACCCATTCATTCAAATTTCAAGCGTTCAGAATACCATAGAGAGGATCGTTTGAGAGGGCTTTTGATACTGGCTTTTAAGAGGATTTGGGCAGCCAAACTCGGCTAATCAGTGCGAAGGCCAAACCCGACAGCAGACCGGCCAAATGAGCGGTATTAGCAATAGCCCCTAAACCTATGAATTCCAGCGCTCCGGTATATCCCAGAGCCAACCAAAAAATCATGAACCCAAACAGCGCTTTAGGGAGCCTAAACAATGGCCTACTGCTCAATTGATCCCATAACCAGGTGTAACCCAACACAGCAAAGACGACACCAGAGAGGCCACCAAAGAGCGGGCCCGTCACCCAAAACTGAGCCAGATTAGAGAGAGCTGCCGAGAAAAGCACCAGCAGCAAGAAGTGGGTCGTCCCCTGAAGGCGCTCTATCGAACCACCGATCATCCAGACCCAAAGCAGGTTAAACAAGATATGTAGCAGAGAGAAGTGCATAAACATCGGAGTCCAAATCCGCCACAACTCTCCCGATGAGAGCATAGTACTCAGTGTGTGATACTCAATCTGGCTGGAGCTGAGTGTAAAGTCGGCAAAACTGAATCTCACCATCCAGCTGGCATTGCCACCGAAATCGATGAGCAGCGTGATGATGGCCGATAGGAAAATCAGTAAAGCCGTCGCAGGCAGTTGTTTTAGCTCTGAAATTTTAAAGGGGGATCGGCTTTTAGGGTTGTGAACTTGCACATTGATGCTAGCGAGATCCCCACCCTCTCGCCAATATTGAAAGAGTTCGAGGACTTTTTCGCGGTTAATGTGGGCCGCAACAAAGAGTGTTTGGCTGTCACCCTCTTCCACCACCCGATGAGGAATGGCGTTAGCCCATAAAAATTGGGTGAACTCTGTTAGATCGACCGTTAGATCGGTTTTAACCACAGGAACCACTAGCGCGGGAACTCCGCATCGACATCGACCCAGATGAACTTGCTGCTATCGAGCGTCTTTTCACCATCGAATCGGTAGGCCACCAACTTACCGTATTTAACCGCACTGTAATCTAGGCAGGCGATGTTATCGGCAACCGGTTTAGGTTCACCTTCACACCAGTAGTGGCCGATAAACAGTGGCCGCTCATCGCGCGAATAGAACTGCAGATCCACGTAATCAGCGGGTGTTAGCTCGGTACGAGCTATATGCTCCGGCAAAGGATCAGGTTGAAACACCACATCCCCCAT
Source organism: Marinobacterium sp. xm-m-383 (assembly GCF_013283255.1). Taxonomy (NCBI): domain Bacteria; kingdom Pseudomonadati; phylum Pseudomonadota; class Gammaproteobacteria; order Oceanospirillales; family Oceanospirillaceae; genus Marinobacterium; species Marinobacterium sp. xm-m-383. Next base: position 54,881 of record NZ_WBYT01000003.1, read on the forward strand.
TCGTTTAGGCTCTTGCGCCCAGAAACGAGTTCTGAAGAAGTGGCGTCTAAATCCATCTTTGCTGATCATCACTTCATTGTTGGGCAGTCGCAAATGGGTGCCACGGGTCAATCGATCCATGACCAAGAGCTCAAAACTGTGCGGTTTGACAGAGTTCAAAAGAAATTGCTTATCCACGACTGGAGCAGAACCTACTCGCTCTTTTAAACGGTTGATCAAGGTTGAGTGCCAACAGGCATGCACCACTCGCAGATCATCATGCTCGATGAACAGTGGAATCGACTCAATCCAATCCAACAGCTCTTGTTCATCCGATTGACGATGAGCAAATTGATCTAAAGTCTCTTGAACAATGCGTTGGTGTCTGGGCGTGTGCTCACGAAGAAAGTCACCACTACCATCACCCTTAGGCGTTTTATAACAATAGTAGTTGTATTCGTGGTTACCCATGACAATTTCGGCGCCCGACTTTTCCACCATGGCCCGAACGATCTCATAGGTCTCAACAATGCGTGGACCACGATCGATTACATCACCGAGGAAAATAACGCGGCGGTTAGGGTGACGGTATGCACCATCAATTTCCCTGTATCCCATGCGGTTGAGCAGAAGCTTTAAACTCTCGCCGCAGCCGTGGATATCGCCAATTAAATCTATACCCTGTCTCTGCAAAACTACTTATCCCAGAGCTTTGAGCTCCAACCGAGCTTGGTCCGGCAGGTGCTGTAAAAATCGTAGTTTTCTGGGTGGAGCAGGCGCAGCTTTTGTGGCTTCTTACTGATCGTCACGGTATCACCAGGCGCCAAAGCGATGTTACTTTGGCCATCACAGGCTACGGACGGGTATGTTTCATTATTTTCACTGATCACCAGTTTCAGCTCAGAGTTACCGTCTACCACAATTGGGCGGCTTGATAGTGTATGCGGGAACATTGGAACTAAGACCAACGCGTCCAGTTTAGGGTGCATCAGAGGACCACCGGCTGACAGTGAGTAGGCGGTAGATCCTGTTGGTGTTGCGACGATCAAACCATCTGAACGCTGGGTGTAGACATACTGACCTTCAATCCAGAGTTCAAACTCAATCATTCGAGTCGCTTTACCTGGGTGCAACACACAGTCGTTAAGGGCCGTTGTCTCGGCGATGGGTTCGCCATTGCGCTTCACGGTGACATCCAGCAAGAAACGCTTATCAACTACGTAGTGGCCTTCTAGAACCTGATCGACCATCTCTTCGATCTCTTCAGGTTTAATATCCGTTAGGAAGCCAAGATTACCGCGGTTAACACCCAACACAGGCACATTTGACGACGCCAATGAGCGTGCAGCCCCAAGCAGACTTCCGTCACCACCCACTACGATCACCAGATCAGCCACTTCGCCCATCAGCTTTTGCGGCGAGACCTGCAGACCATGGCCAGGCATTAGCTCTGAAATCTTATCGTCAATGACAATGTTCAAATGACGCTGCTCAAGAAAGCGAATGAGCTGCTTCATGGTATCGATGACTTTTTTACTTCCTAAGCGGCCTATAAGACCAATATTGCGAAATTGATACATACCCTGTGCGTTTCCCTGCGGATATCAATGAATGATTAGACAGCAGTATAAAGCTTGTAGAGGGAGAACGTTAGCCGACCTAGGTGTTAAAAGCCGTTAAAAAGGGAGAGGGCCGACAAACTCATTTGCCAGACGGTTGATACGTTCTTGCTGAGCCCTAAGACCTTGCAAACCTCCGGTATGAACCATCAGTAGACGCTTCCCTGTTAAACGATGCTTGAGATACTGACGATTCAGATAGTGGAATACTCGCAAGGTATAGATTGGGTCTAGCAGTAGACCTAGAATCTGAGCTCGAACCTGAGTGGCCGCTAGTTCAGCAGTCACCTTGCCATAGCGTTGCTGCAGAGCCACCTCAATAGACCACTGCACGGATTGCTCCGTTTGAAGATGACCTGCTTGTGTCAGCAGCTCACTGACACGTTCATTTAGGTCGGCGAGGCTTCCTAGAGCAGACAACCCAATCAGCTCGACTCCATCAGGCGCTCCAGCGACTAAACCCGCCAAAGTTCCCCCAGATCCCACCGCCACATAGACCTGATCGTAGACGCGATTCTGCAAACAGGCTTGATGCCAGATAGAGGCACAGCCTTCGACGGCGCTATGATTACTTCCCCCTTCCGGTATCCAGTAGGGATTGATTAACTGATATTGATCCGCCAGCGACTGAGTAGGCTTTTCACGATAGGTGTCACGATCGATGAATATCAACTGCATGCCGCAGGCTTTAGCATCCTCAAGTGTTGGTGTGGATTGAGGTTCACCGCGAATAAAACCAACCGACTTAAGCTCTAGATTCTGTGCCGCGTAGGCCAGTGCGTGAATATGGTTGGAGTGAGGACCTCCAAAGCTGGCCACTAGATCACCAAGGTTGAGTTTAGAGAGATTAGGGAGCAGTTTGAACCACTTATTGCCCGAAATCAGACGATCAGTTTGATCTAGACGCAATAAATCAAAACTAAAGCCGTTAGGTAGATTTATAGTTTCGATAGAGATTGAAGGTGTCTGCATGAATCAGAACTCGATATGGTGGGCGAAGAGGGGTTCGAACCCCCGACCCTCTGCTTGTAAGGCAGATGCTCTCCCAACTGAGCTATTCGCCCATATCGTAGGCGTGTGCTAATTCGTTGGAGCATTGTCATCGACGATGCGATGAATCGCGACCTTTTCAAGATCGCTCCAACAAAAGCTGCAGAATCAGAGAACTGCGAACTCGTAAATGGCGGAACGGACGGGACTTAGCGACCCTGAACATCCCACATGAGCTGACAGGCAGGTATTCTAACTTGTCAATCTCAAAATGGCGGAACGGACGGGACTCGAACCCGCGACCCCCTGCGTGACAGGCAGGTATTCTAACCAACTGAACTACCGCTCCGTTATGGTGGGCGAAGAGGGGTTCGAACCCCCGACCCTCTGCTTGTAAGGCAGATGCTCTCCCAACTGAGCTATTCGCCCATAACGGTGGCTTGCGCCGTATCTGTAGGAGCATTGTCGAAGACGATGCGAAAATCGCGACCTTTGCAAGATCGCTCCTACAAGAAGTGCAGAATTAGAGGACTGCAATCTCATAAATGGCGGAACGGACGGGACTCGAACCCGCGACCCCCTGCGTGACAGGCAGGTATTCTAACCAACTGAACTACCGCTCCAGCAGTAACTGAGCATTGCTGCTCAAGAACAGGGTGCGAATTTTAATGGCTTTTCGATCAGAGTCAAACCTTTATCCGATATTTTTCTAAAAAATAGCGATTTTTTTAAACCAAACTGAAGGTTGATTATTTGTTAACCTACGCGCTGGATAAATTAGAGAGAAATGACATGTCCGCCGTTACCGCTCAATTGACTCGCCTCTTCGACGAATTCAAAACCGAATGCAAACAACAGGGTAATCCAACACTTCTGGTTGAAGAGGATTGGTTGAGCCCTGCACTGCTGCCAGGCTATGAGGTTGACCAAGAGTCTGAGTGGTTACCCAGCCCTATCAATAACTCGACTCTGGACATGTTTGAGCGACTTTCAGAAGCTCTAGAGATAGAGATTCCCCAATCGATCATTGATTACTACACCAGTTATTGGTCACAACCCATCTTAGCAACCCATACCGAGGGCGAATTAAGTCTCATCTTTGTCTGGAACCCTGAGGATCTGGAGCGCTTAAGAGAGAACCTCATTGGCCATGCTCTGAACAAAAGACGCTTGCGACAAAACATCAGCTTCTTCTTTGCTACTACTGAACCGGATGGCGATCAGATTCTTTCGGTGGAGAGCGACACAGGTCGTGTGCTTCTAGAGAAGCCAGGACAGAAAAAGTTCAGTGTCATTGCTGAAGATCTAGAGAGCTTTCTCAGCCAGGTGACTTGTATCCATCACCAGTGACCCTACTGATTAGGAGGTCGATTAACCAATCGACCTAGCCAAAAGACGACTGATTTGGCACAGATCAACGCCAGATTCACCGCGCCACTGATTGAATGCTTCTTGAACCAGAAGTAGATCACGCTTAGCCGTGGGACGCTTATCAACAACGCCCTGCGCCTTTAACGCGACCACCACATCATCTGTCAGGACTGGACTGTCACGACCAATAATTCTAAGTGCATAGGCTCCTGAGTTACCACCCAACTGTGCCCCCTCTTTTTTCAAGTAGCTCCACAACCCTAAGACAGTATCCTCGACCGGCCAATCAGCCAAAAACTGACCAAAGCTACCTTGTTTTTGGCTGACTTCATGAATCATCAAAGCGTTGATACGAGTTGCTTTAATTTTTCCAAAGTGGCGAATGAGATCCCTGTTCTGCATTAATGCATCGAGGTGATCATCACTCATCAACGAGACCTTTTCAGGATCGAAACCAAAGAATGCTTTTTCAAAAGCAGGCCACTTACCATCCACTAACGAGCGCTTGAGCCCTGCACAGAAGATACGCCAGGTCATTGCGGACAATATGCGATCATCCGGAGTGGCCATAAGCTCTGTCCGATTAGCCGCCCGTGGACCTAGCAGCTCGGCCTCACTCCAATCGGGGTAAAAATGCTTAGCCTGTTGCAGAAGGTGTGAAAAAGGTTTCATCAGTGATCCGGTTCAAAATTAAGAGATGCAGAGTTGACACAGTAACGAACACCGGTTGGTTGTGGGCCATCCGAGAATATATGGCCCAAATGAGATCCACACTGACTGCAGGTAATTTCAGTACGCACCATACCTTGTGAGTGATCAGGATGCTGATCTACCCTACCCTCACCCAACTCATCAAAGAAGCTAGGCCAACCGCATCCGGAATCATATTTCAGAGAGCTATCAAAGAGTTCAGCATCGCAGCATTTACAGCGGTATAAACCTGATCGCTTCTCATCAAAATAGGCACCAGTGAAGGCACGTTCTGTCCCTTTCTGGCGACATATGTAGAACTCTTCAGGTGACAATTTATCCCGCCAGTACTCATCGTCTTTTAAATCATCATATTGCATTATGAAAAACCTCTCTAAGAGCTCGGTAAACTCTATACCCAAACCGAGCAAAGTCGTATAGTTACTACTAACACGGTTTGCTTATCAACACGTTGGAAGTACGACGTATTCTACTCAAATCGATCCCCTTTAAATTAATCTCCCCGTGAGAAGAGCTCTACCGATGTCTCAGATTAGAAAGTCCAACAAACTCAACAATGTATGTTACGACATTCGTGGACCTGTCCTTCAAGAAGCAAAACGCTTGGAAGAGGATGGCCACAAAATTTTAAAACTGAATATCGGTAACCCGGCCCCATGGGGCTTCGATGCCCCTGACGAGATTGTTCAAGACGTTATCTACAACTTGCCAAGCGCGCAGGGCTATTGTGATTCAAAAGGGCTGTTTGCGGCTCGTAAAGCAGTCATGCAGGAGTCACAACGCAAAGGCATCAAAGATGTCACCATCGAAGATATCTACATCGGCAACGGTGTCTCTGAGCTGATCGTGATGGCAATGCAGGGGCTTCTCAACGATAACGACGAGATGTTAATCCCTGCGCCAGACTACCCGCTATGGACCGCTGCCGTCAGCCTAGCGGGCGGGACACCGGTTCACTATCAGTGTGACGAGGAGCGCGAGTGGTTTCCAAACATTGAAGACATTCGCAGCAAAATTTCTGAGCACACCCGTGGGATAGTGGTGATCAACCCCAACAACCCAACTGGTGCGCTGTACCCAGAATCGGTTCTTATGGAGATTATCGAACTAGCGCGTGAACACAATCTGATCATCTTTGCTGACGAGATCTACGATAAAATTCTTTACGACGAAGCGAAACACACCTCGATCGCATCACTGACAGATGATGTGTTGGTCTGTACGTTTAACGGATTATCCAAGACTTACCGTGCGGCGGGCTTCCGTTCAGGTTGGATGTTTATAAGTGGTCCTAAGCACACGGCAACCGACTACATCGAAGGCTTAGAGATGCTGGCGAACATGCGTCTGTGTGCAAACGTACCGGCGCAGAATGCCATTCAAACTGCACTTGGCGGATACCAATCGATCAATGAACTGATTGTTCCTGGTGGTCGCCTATGCGATCAGCGAGATATCGCCTACAAGATGCTAAATGAGATCCCCGGTGTCAGCTGCGTTAAACCCAAAGGGGCAATGTACTGTTTTGTGAAGTTAGATCCCGAGATCCATCCCATCAGCAACGATGAGAAATTCGCACTGGATCTACTTCAGCAGCAAAAGGTGCTAATTGTGCATGGTAGCGGTTTCAACCTTCCGGATACTCAGCACTTTAGGATTGTATTTTTACCGGAACCAAGACTCTTGGAAGATGCCATCTCTAGAATTGGCACCTTCCTGAAAACCTACAAACAGTAACCCGAGCTCTACGGAATGGAGTCATGTCGTATCACTGTCACAATTAGCGACTATAGTGCGACTAACTAACAGGAGTAGTTATGTTTTTAAAGATCAAAAAAGATCGCGGTATTAAGATGAACCACAACGGCATGGATAAGAAGCTGGTTGTGGACATCACATCAAACTTTCTAATCAACATGGCGCACATTGGTGAGATCTCTTTCTACTCACAACATGAACCGCGCCAGCGCGTTGACCTAGCGGGACACTCATTTACTCAACCGGCAGGCACTCTGGTCATTCACTTGCAAATGGCTCACACCTACGCATCGATGACCGGTGATAGTCGTGAAGGGATCAACCGCGTGCGTGAAAAGGTCTACTACAAACTCTATTTCGCACCAGAGAACATCGACTCTTACCAAGAGTTGCGTAACGCTATCGAAGCTCGCGTCGTTAACCTTTAAGAGTTCACCTTTAAGGTTGAATTTAGGTTGCTTCGCCACAATTTGTGTTAATAGATAAATTGTTTGAGGAAGCAACCTAAATGCTCAGAATAATCCTTTTCTTAGCGACCAACCTTGCCATCATTCTGGTGGCCAGCTTGACGCTTAACATCCTTGGCGTTGGTCCATACCTAACATCGAACGGCCTAGACCTTGGCGCTCTACTAGCCTTTTGTGCAGTGTTTGGTTTTGCCGGCTCATTTATCTCTCTGTTTATCTCTAAGTGGATGGCGAAGAGAACAACGGGCACTCAAATTATTGAGCAACCTCGCAATGCCGAGGAGAAATGGCTGGTTGAAACGGTGGCAGAACTGGCTCAAAAAGCCGGTATTGGCATGCCAGAAGTGGGGGTATTCCCATCCAATGCAGCGAATGCCTTTGCGACTGGCTGGAATAAGAACAACGCACTGGTTGCGGTCAGTAGCGGTCTGCTTTCGCGATTCAAAGCCGATGAAGTGAAAGCGGTGCTAGCACACGAGGTAGGTCACGTTGCGAATGGCGACATGGTGACTCTGTCGTTGATTCAAGGGATTATCAATACCTTTGTGATGTTCTTAGCTCGTATCGTCGGTTACGCCGTTGATAGCTTCTTGCGCCGTGGCGATAACTCAGGCGGTGTTGGTATAGGCTTTTACATCGCGACCTTTATCGCTGAGATGGTCTTTGCCGTATTTGCTCATATGATTGTGGCTTGGTTCTCGCGTCGCCGTGAGTTCCGGGCAGATGAAGCGGGTGCAGACCTAGCGAGCAAGCAGGGCATGATTAATGCTTTGCAAAGACTGCAGGCTGAATCGGGTCAAGCGCAAGAGCTATCCGGACAGCTCACGGCCTTTGGCATCAGCAGCATCAAGAAGCAGGGCTTTATGGAGATGTTTGCGAGCCACCCTCCTCTAGCAGCTCGTATTGAGGCTCTGCAAAACCGCCGTTAAATTCCGACTCGGTAGATAACGGCGTCTCGATAACCGGTGTGCACCGCCACCACACCGGTTAGTTTTCGATCCAGCTCTGGGTCACCACTGTCAATAATAAGCGGGCGCCCATTAAGTCCGACGATTTTAGAGCGTGTCGCAACGACATAGAGACCCGGTAGACCTACCTTTTGAATCAGCTGCGGGCTCAACTGTTGATTACCGCGACCAAGAAGATGCCCCTGCCCGCCAATCGGTGTGATGACAATCTTGAAAGGCGCATCCCCCACTAGCTCAAGTAACTGCTGTGCTGAACAATCACTAGCGACAACCTCTCCATCTTTAATAAGATCGGTACCCAACAGCGTATTTTCGAGTCCCAACTCATCCATGATCGCCGCGACGGTTGTGCCGGATCCCATCACATAGAGAAGTTCGGGATCCATCTGCTCAACAAAATCGGCCGCGATATCAGCGACTACAAGCTCTTCAACCTCTTTGCCGCCCTCTTTCACAGACTGCACATACTGATGCTCTGCAGGCACAAGCAGTTCGCCATAATATTTTGCACGAACTCGGCCCTGCCTAAACTCAGACTCATCAATATCGCGAACCTCAGCCTGCTCCATGCGAACCAGACGCCCTTCGATAAGATCAGTAATTAATGACCCTGCTAGCGAAGGGGTCAGGGTATAGACGCCTGAATGAATCTTCACACCCGCCGGAACGCCAAGGACAGGCACCTGTTGCCCAATGGCTTCATAAATATTGCGTGCCGTACCGTCACCACCCGCAAACAGAATGAGATCGACACCCTCGTCAACCATTGCTCTAGCAGCGATCAACGTATCCTCTGCACTGGTCGGCCAGTGCTGCGGTGAACCTAAGACAAGGCACTCTAACTTTAACTCTTTAATTGACTCTTCACCCATGGCACCGCCCCAGGTAAACAGCTCAATTTGATCACTCTTTATGGCCTCAAGGGCGTGACGCATTTTGACCGGAGCAAGCTGCTGAGCACCTCGGCTTAAAGCCTCATCTCTGATCGCTTCACCATCACTCCCTTTCAATGCAACACTGCCACCAATACCGGCATAAGGGTTGACCAATACGCCTAAGCGAAACTTCATACCTGCACCTCATCCACCTTAAACCCTAAAGCTGCAAGCTGAACTTTCATCGCGCCTGTCGTCTGACCGGTCAGCTTCAGCGATGAAAACTCTCGACGCACCGGGTAACTCTTTCTCAATTGATCAAAGGCTTTAGGTTGATTTTTCGCAGGGGTCAAAGAGTCCATAAAATGCTGATGATCCTCTTTTATGGAGTAGACAGATTGAATCACTTGCTGAACGGTTGTTTGTCGAGTTAATTCAAGCATTGGGGTTGGATAATCAATAAATAGGCTGTCGAAAGAGACAGAAACCTCAAGACCCAAAATCTCACAGTAACGCTCGTACAGCATATAGGTTCCGCGTAACTTACCCTCTAAACTGTAACCCGCTATATGGGGCGTACCGATCAACACACGACAGGCCAATTCACGGTCGACTGTCGGCTCCTCTTCCCACACATCCATCACCAGTGTGACGTCAGTTCTCTGCTTGGCAAACTTTAAGAGTGCTTCACCATCGATGGTGGGCCCCCGTCCAGCATTTAAAAGCAGTGCTCCTGGACTCAGCTGCTGCAGAAGCGACTCGCCAATCAAGTGATGGGTTGCATGCTCACCGCTGGTGGTTAACGGCAGATGACAACAGACAGCATCCGACTGGGCCATTAACTCTGCGAGAGGGGTATCTATAAAGGAATGATCCCGAAGAGCACGAGGGGGATCTGATACAAGGACATTAACCCCCAGTGCAGTTAAACGGCTAACTAACCGAGAGCCTACATTACCGGCACCGACCACCCCGTATGAGAGGCTCAGTGGATCTAAGGCTCTCTGTTCGGCATATTCATAAATAGCTGCTAGCGCATAATCCACAACCGAATCGGCATTACAGCCTGCTGCGTTAGTAAAGGGGATTGCGCGCTCAGTCAGGTAGTGAGAATCCATATGATCCATACCTATGGTCGCCGAACCGATAAATTCTAACGGTTTAGCCTCACTCAATAACTGTGCATTAACTTGGGTAATAGAACGTACCAGAAGCGTATCAGCATCAGCCAACTGACTGGGTTCTATTGAGCGACCCGCCACACGGCGAACTTCACCGAAGGAGGAGAACAGTGCCTCAACGGCCGGCATATTCTCATCTGCAACAATGACTTTTTTGAGCTTTATCATGAACACCCCTTTTGAAGAGCTGTATTATACGGTCTATCGATAAAAGTGCGATCTGAACTGATACCACTGAGGCTGTGTAAAAAGCCGTGTAAATAAACGTAAAGTTGGTTCACTGTTAGACTCGAGCATGAAAACATACGCACAATAGAGTTAGGAATTTAAGTGACTAATCCACCTAAGCGAATCGTTATCAGTCTGTTTCTGCTCAGTTCCGTAGTACTGTTAATCTGGGCTTCGCAACTCTTTTTGGGACCAAAACCGGTGTCACATTGTGATATCAACAGCGGCAGATGCGAAGTCGTTAACGATGATATTCGGTACCGCTTTACACTGGGTCCGATGCCAGCCCGGTCTTTAAACAGTATGACACTGACGGCTGAAACTGATCTACCTGAAGTCAATCGAGTTTGGGTCGATCTGCAAGGTGCCGATATGTACATGGGTGTTAACCAGTTTGAAATGCAAAAGAGTGAACACCTATGGCAGGGTAAGACTCAGTTAGCCGTCTGTACCACTGGAACGATGACCTGGCTAGCAAAGGTGATTTTTGAAACGGATTCGAAACAAGAGATTGTTGAATTGAGGTTTGACGCACGATGAAGACTCGCAATAAAAATCTACTCGTTATTGTGATGCTGATATTGGCAGCCGTCATTGTTAGCTTGGTTTACCTAAAGCCCAATAACAGTTACCAACCGATTCAGCTGGGTGGTGAGTTTCAGGGTAAAAGTATTGATGGCGATCTGTCACTGAGTGACTTCAGAGGCAAGTTGGTACTGCTCTATTTTGGCTACACCTCTTGCCCCGATATATGCCCCACCTCTTTAACCAGTATGAAGTTTGCTTTCAATGAACTCGATGATGAGCAACTAAACCAAATTCAACCCATTTTTTACAGCGTCGACCCTGATCGGGATTCACTGGAACAGCTACAGGTCTACTCTCAGTTTTTCTCGCCTCTCATTCTTGGTATGACCGGCAGCCGTCAGCAGATCGACAGCGCGATTAAACTGTACGGGGCTTACTATCGAATGGTCGAGCAGCCTGATTCAGCGATGGGCTACACCGTCGACCACTCTTCTAAAATCTATCTAATCGATCAACAAGGTGAGTTTCTAGGAAGCGTCTCACACAACAATCCCAACCAACTTGTTGAGAAAATCCGTTCCATCTTGCAGTAGGAAACTAAGATGAAAAAACTGTTAATCGCGTCACTTTTAACAAGCACCCTTGCCCAGGCCGAGGTCGAGATTTCAGATGCGCGTGTGCGTGCTGTTCCACCGGGCCAGAAAATGACCGGCGCATTCATGGATATCAAAAACAGTGGTGCCGATCTTCAAGTGGTTTCAGCTGAGTCCTCTATCTCTAAAGTGGTCGAGCTGCATACTCATATCAAAGATGGTGAAGTGATGCGTATGCGAAAAATTCCTGCCATTGATCTGCCAGCAAACAGCACCACTCATTTGAAACCAGGCGGCCTACATGTGATGTTTATCGGACTAAAGGAGCCACTCTCCATCGATCAGACAATCGATCTGAAATTAAATTTCAGTGATGGAACTAGCCAAGCATTAGAAGTGCCCGTCAAAATGATTCAAAAGCCTGGTATGAAAAAAGAGATGAAGCAGGATATGCAGCATTGATCGATCAGCACATCTTACAGCCACGGGTACGACTGTCGAAGTGGCTGTAGAGTGCTAGACAGGCATCAACCTCTGACTCCAACACTCCCAGCAGTGCCGCTTTATAACCGTCAATATACTCCACCCGATATCCGTCTATCTCTTGAGTCACCCGATAGGATTTGAAACCGACACGATAGACCCCTGAGTAGTGTGGATAATCCATTAGAGATTGCTCTTGGTATGCCACCACTGGCCAACTCTGCTCAATTTTCAGCGCCGGCACTTTTAATGGGTTGTCGTTATGCAACGCAAGAAAGTACTGTAACTGCTCGACATGATCAAATACACCGAGCACCCACACACCTCGATCTGATTGACCCAGTTCCTGCTCACCTTCAGCGTAAAGATACTCTTTTGTCGGCAGCGTCAATCTTAGATAGTTAAAGCGATTAGTAACGCTAGCAAAGAGAGACCAGTCATCGCCTTTGGCCTGTAAAAGCCAATCGGTTGCAGTGATACTTAACTGGCGCACGAATAACTCTCTAATTGGAACTGATCGACACTCAGAGGCTCCACAGCATAGAGTGTTCTCAGAGCTTCGCTGAGCGCTTTCAAGCGTGGGTTCATTCCATTGTCGAGTAGTTGATGCACCCTGTTAAGAACAGCCTCTTTAAAGCTATCTGAAGCTCCTAACCCTTGAGAGAGGTTATCGGCACTGAAATGAAATTTTCGACCCGCCGATACCGTTAGAATCCACTCATAAGCTTGAGGGGATACCTCCACTCGCTCAAACTCGGCTTGCTCTTCTTCTGTACGGCCATCTGGCTTGTACCAGTAACCGAAATCTTCAAGCAGTCGTCTTTTTGGACCCGCCACACACCAGTGAGCAATCTCGTGCAATGCGCTTGCAAAGAAGCCATGTGCAAAGATAATTCGATGATGAGGATAATCGGAATCGGCAGGCAAGTAGATAGGCTCCCCATCACCGCGAACCAGTTCGGTATTAAGGGATTCCAAAAAGAGAGTATTAAAACACTCAATCAGTTGATCGACTTGAGGATCGAGATCCATATCAGGCTCCAGAAAAAGACCGTTAGATTATAGTCGGGTTAAAGTCTGTAATTAATCTGACAGGCACAAAAAAAGCGCCATATGGCGCTTTTTTCTAAGAATCTTACTCTTATGCTACAACAGTTACGTTGTCAGCTTGAGGACCTTTCTGGCCCTGAGTAACCTCGAAAGTTACCTGCTGGTTTTCAGCTAGTGTACGACGACCAGTACCGTTGATAGCACGGAAGTGAACGAATACGTCTGGACCGTTCTCCTGCTGAATGAAACCAAAACCTTTCTCGTCGTTAAACCATTTAACTGTACCAGTTAGCTGCTCTGACATTTCTTGCCTCTTAATCCTGTCCCATTTAGGAACTTTAGTGCATCCCCGAGGGGAGTTATCTACCAAGTCAATGACTTGGCCTGAGTGCGACCTGTGCCGCGAACTAAATTACAAGCCTATCTTGTAACCCAGTTATTTATTAGCAGGATGAAGTGACAAAACGATGACACAACACTCAAAACTAACAAAATTAGTGCTTAGTTCAGAGTGGAAAAGGAGCAGAAGATCAGATGCGAAGTTTTACTTTCGGTGTTCCAGCCAACCCTAGGGTTAAGCTCTAGTGCAACTTGTTTCTCTGGACGTTTCAAACGCCACAACGTAAACAACTGAGTTAAGTTTAATCCAGTTAGTGCCGAATACAACTATTTTTTATCAATGTTACGCTTTTTGCCGCTTTTTAACGCTAGATGACCCTTTTTTAGCCTTACCACGAGGTGGCAAGCCTGTATGCTGAGTCAATAATCTACCTTTTTTAACACTCTTACTTTGCTTATTAACGTTCTTACGGCGCGGACTCTTATATTGATCACCCTCTGAATTGTTTGAAGGAATCAAATGATTAGGGCCATCGCCTATCAAGTCAGCACGTCCCATCGACTTCAGAGCCTCACGTAACAGCGGCCAATTTTCAGGGTCGTGGTAGCGTAGGAATGCTTTGTGTAAACGACGCTGTTTTTCACCTTTGACCGTCTCAACCCGCTCTGAAGACTTTTTGTAGCTTTGACGTTTCAGAGGGTTACGACCGGTATGGTACATGGCGGTAGCGGTCGCCATCGGTGAAGGGTAAAACGCCTGCACCTGATCCGCTTTAAAGTCATTGCGCTTTAACCAGACAGCGAGATTCATCATATCTTCGTCAGTGGTACCGGGGTGCGCAGCGATGAAGTAAGGAATCAGATACTGATCCTTCCCTGCCTCTTTAGAGAAGCGTTCAAACATCTTCTTAAACGCATCGTAAGTACCAATGCCCGGCTTCATCATATGATCGAGCGGACCTCGTTCAGTATGTTCAGGCGCGATCTTTAGATAACCACCAACATGATGGGTCACCAGCTCTTTCACGTATTCAGGGTCTTCCACAGCCAAATCGTAGCGAAGACCTGACGCAATCATCACCTTCTTCACACCTTTTGTTTTGCGTGCTTTGCGATAAAGCTCCGTCAATGAGGAGTGATCAGTATTTAAGTTGTGGCATATCTCCGGGTAGACACAAGAGAGCTTACGACAGGACTTTTCGATCTCCGGTGACTTACAGGCGATGCGATACATATTGGCCGTGGGCCCGCCTAAATCTGAGATAACCCCTGTAAAGCCTGGGACTTTATCTCTGATCTCTTCAATCTCATTTAAAATCGATTCGTGAGAGCGATTCTGAATAATGCGCCCTTCGTGTTCTGTAATGGAGCAGAAAGTACAACCGCCAAAACAGCCGCGCATGATGTTCACCGAAAACCGAATCATCTTGTAGGCAGGGATCTCTTGCCCTTTATAGATCGGGTGTGGAACACGTGCGTAGTTAAGCCCGAAAACGAAATCCATCTCTTCAGTGGTCAATGGAATCGGAGGTGGATTCAACCACACCTCTTGATCACCATGCTGTTGGACTAACGCGCGAGCATTACCGGGATTTGTCTCTAAGTGGAGTACTCTGCTCGCATGAGCGTAGAGAACAGGATCTTTAGAGACTTTTTCAAATGGGGGAATGCGAATGACTGTTTTACTGCGATCAAGGTGCACCTTAGGTTCAATATGCAGAACCTGAACTTCATCAGCCTCAGGCTCCTCTTTGGAACCCTTTTCCAACGCACACTGTTCAAGGTCTCGGGTGTTAACATAGGGGTTGATCATTCGATCAATTTTGCCCGGTCTATCGATACGAGTGGAGTCTATCTCCATCCAGCCCTCGGGCGTATCCGTGCGAATAAAAGCGGTGCCTCGGACATCGGTCAAGTCGCCAACCGATTCGCCGGCTGACATTCGCTGAGCCACTTCAACAATGGCACGTTCAGCATTACCGTAGAGCAATATATCCGCCCTGGAGTCGAGCAGTATTGAGCGACGAACTTTGTCTTGCCAGTAGTCATAATGAGCAATACGACGCAGTGACGCTTCGATACCTCCCAATACAATGGGAACCTCTTTATAAGCTTCTCGACAGCGCTGGCTGTAGACAATGCTGGCACGATCAGGTCGGCTACCGGCTTTACCACCCGGCGTATAGGCATCATCAGAACGAATTTTACGATCGGCCGTATAACGGTTGATCATAGAATCCATGTTACCCGCCGCAACACCAAAGAATAAGCGAGGCTTACCCAATACTTTAAAGGCCTCAGCACTCTGCCAATCTGGCTGAGCAATAATACCTACCTTGAAACCCTGCGACTCCAGCAGACGGCCAATGATGGCCATACCAAACGATGGATGATCAACATAGGCATCACCGGTCACGATAATGATGTCACACTGGTCCCAACCCAACTTCTTCATCTCAGCTTTAGACAGCGGCAAAAACGGTGCGTGCGGAGCATCGTTACGCTGAGCAATCGAGGTGATTGTTGGAGTGGCTTGCATGATCAATCCAGAGATCTAATGAGTATGGTGAAATTATACGTGAGAGCAGTTAGAAGATCTGCTCAGAATCGATAAAAGTTATCGCGGGTATTGATAGCGATTTAGCCAGCGCTCAATAAACCGGAACGCCAAAATAAATAGCGCAGCGATAGCAAGATACAACATACCTGCCGCAAAAAAGATCTCCAGCGGGGTATAAGTACGAGCAATAATGGTTCTCGCCATACCCGTAAGATCCAACAGAGTAATGGTTGAGGCGAGCGCACTACCCTTCAACATCAGAATTAACTCATTCCCGTAAGCAGGAAGCACAATACCGAAAGCACGAGGCAGGACGATACGTCGTATCTGAACCAGTTTCGACATACCAAAAGCCTCTGCAGCTTCAATCTCCCCCTTTGGAATAGACTGGATTGCACCACGAACAAGCTCAGCACTGTACGCTGCAGTGTTCAGCGTTAACGCTATCAGTGCACACCAGAAGGGTTCACTGAAAATTTCCCAAAGGGATGTATTTCGAATGAGATCAAACTGAGCTGAGCCATAGTAGATCAAAAATATTTGGACCAATAACGGCGTGCCACGGAAGAAATAGATGTATGCCCAAGGAAGCGCAGAAACTAAGCGATTTTTAGAGGCACGCATCAGCGCAAGAGGCACTGCAATCGCTAGCCCCGTTAAGGCTGAATAGAGAACCAATTCTAGTGTTAACCAAACGCCATCAAAGAGGCGTGGAAAATATTCCCAGATCACATCCCATGACCAGTTCATGCTGCAACCCTCTTCTCAGCAGGATTTGATGCGCGCTCAAGATAAGTAGTTATCAAAGTAGATATTGCCGTGAGACCAAGATAGATCAGTGCGGCTGCCATGTAGAAAGTGAACGGCTCTTTTGTAGACCCCGTCGCAACGTAGGCCTGTCGCATAATGTCGTTCAAACCAACAACAGAGACGAGTGCGGTATCTTTTAGAAGTACTTGGAAAAGGTTGCCAAGACCTGGCAGCGCAAGACGCCAAACCTGGGGCAGAATAATTCGATAGAAGGTCGTCAGGCGAGGCAAGCCCAAAGCATAGGCTGACTCCCACTGGCCCTTCGGGAGCGCTTGAATAGCCGCTCGAAAAACTTCAGTAGCGTAGGCACCAAATGCAATAGAGAGCGCCGTGACACCCGCTGCAAAAGCACTCACCTCTATGTAATCTGTATAACCAAAACGCTCTGCGATAGCCATCAACAGCATCGAGCCACCAAAGTAGATGGTGAGCACTAAAAGCAGTTCCGGTATTCCACGAATCAGCGTTGTGTATCCGGTTGCTAACCAGCGAAGTGGCGCAATCGAGGATAGTTTCGCAGAGGCACCAGCAAGCCCAATAATAAGGCCAAAAAATAGGCTAGCGAGCGCAAGCTGAATAGTTATCCAGGCACCCTCCCAAAGAAGGTGACCGAAGCCGTGAAGATCAAACATAGAGTAAGATATTGGCTGCGCCATTTAGGCACAGCCTGTCCCGATTAGTAGATCGAGAATGGGAAGTACTTAGCGTTGATTTTCGCGTAAGTACCGTTATCAACAATCGCTTGAAGTGCTTTGTTGAACTTCTCTTTTAGAGCATCGTTTTTACGAATTGCGATACCGATCTTATCGTCGATGTCGATATCCTGGCCTTTGAACTCAAAGCCTTTGCCGTCATCAGTTCGTAGCCAGTCGTATGCTGGGAACTTATCTGACAGCATGCCATCAAGACGGCCGGCAGCAAGGTCTAAGTATGCGTTATCTTGAGTATCGTACAGTTTTACGCTCGCGCTTCCTGACATGTTGTCTTCAAGGTACTGGCCAGCGATAGTCGCACGCTGCGCACCAAGCGTTTTACCCTTCATGTCACCCATAGACTGAACTTTAGGACCCACGTAAGCGAGAACGTTTGAGTAGTATGGGTTAGTGAAGTCGACAACTTTTAGACGCTCTTCTGTGATCGACATTGATGCGATGATTGCATCGTACTTACGGCTCATAAGACCAGGGATAATACCGTCCCAATCCTGTGCCACTAGCGTACAGTCTGCTTTCATTTCAGCACAAAGTGCATTAGCGATATCTACGTCAAAGCCCTGAAGCTGACCTTTGTCATCGACCATATTGAAAGGCGCGTATGCACCTTCAGTAGCGATACGGATTTTATCGCCTGCGAAAGCTGAAGAGGCTGCAACAGCACTCAAAGTAAGACCAACGACGAGGTTTTTTAATTTCATTATTTTCTCCTATTAGGATCTACTGTCCTATTGATGACTCGACATAAAGGCCTTCACCCTTGCAGATGAAGGATTTTCGAATAGTTTCTCTGGTGTTCCCTGCTCTTCGATATGTCCTTCATGAAGAAAGACAACCTGGCTCGAAACATCACGTGCGAAGCGCATTTCATGGGTTACTATCAGCATAGTGCGTCCCTGTGAGGCCAGATCCCGCATGACCGCCAGCACTTCATTGACCAACTCAGGATCAAGCGCTGAAGTTGGCTCATCGAACAATAACAGCTGTGGATCCATCGCTAAAGCACGTGCTATCGCAATACGCTGCTGCTGGCCACCTGAAAGATGACTAGGATAGGCATCGATCTTATCTACGAGACCGACCTGCTCTAGGATCAGTTTTGCCTGCCCCACCGCCTCATCTTTAGACTGTTTTAAAACTTGAATGGGAGCTTCTGTAATATTCTCTAACACAGTACGGTGCGGCCAGAGATTAAAGTTCTGGAATACAAAACCGATACGCGAACGCATATTTTCAAGCTGCTTTCGACTTTTAGCCTGCAACTCGCCACTCTTAGATGGCACCAACTCAAGTTTCTCATCCCCAAGATAGATCTCACCCTTGCTTGGATTTTCAAGCAGGTTAATACAGCGCAGTAGCGTACTCTTACCCGAGCCACTCGAACCGAGAATAGAGATCACATCGCCATCTTTCGCCTCCAGTGAGACCCCTTTGATAACGTTCAGGGATCCGTAGGATTTATGAATATCGATCATGCGAAGCGCAGTAGCGGGTTGTGAATCTTGAGACATTAAAACTTAACCAAACAGTCATGTAATCAAGGGACTTTAGCGAGAATAGTGACACACGGCAAGCCTTCTATATTCCACAAACAAAAAAGCCGCGATAAACGCGGCCCTTAATGTGAGTTTTCGTTTAGCCTTTCGCTTTAACGATTATGTCGTGCCATTTAGCTGGACCAGATGTATGAACAGACTCACCATTCACATCTACAGCCACAGTCACCGGCATATCTTTGACTTCAAACTCATAGATCGCTTCCATGCCCATCTCTGGGAAGGCTAGCACTTTTGAGTCAGTGATCGCTTTAGATACAAGGTACGCTGCACCACCTACAGCCATTAAGTAAACAGCTTGGTTATCTTTGATCGCATCAATAGCGATTGGACCACGCTCTGATTTACCAATCATGCCCAGTAGGCCCGTTGACTCTAGAATCTGACGTGTGAACTTATCCATACGTGTTGACGTTGTTGGGCCAGCAGGGCCTACAACCTCATCACGGACAGGGTCGACAGGACCCACGTAGTAGATGAATCGCCCTTTCAGATCAACTGGCAACTCTTCACCGTTGTTAAGCATCTCTACCATGCGCTTATGGGCGGCATCACGACCGGTCAACATTTTACCATTAAGCAAAATAGTCTCACCAACCTTCCACTCTTTAACCGACTCAGGTGTGATCTCATCTAGATTGACGCGGCGTGTATTAGCACCGACTTCAAAGGTCACTTCTGGCCACTGATCCAAGCTTGGCGGTGTGAGAACGGCCGGCCCATCACCTTTCAAAGTAAAATGAGTATGGCGAGTCGCAGCACAGTTAGGGATCATACAGATTGGCAAAGATGCCGCGTGCGTTGGGTAGTCCATGATCTTAACGTCTAGAATCGTTGTCAGACCACCAAGACCCTGTGCACCAATACCTAGCTCATTGACCGCATCCATGATCTCTAAACGAAGCTCTTCGACACGGTTCTGCGGGCCACGCTCACGTAGCTCATGAATATCAATTGGGTCCATCAAAGACTCTTTGGCCATGACTGCTGCCTTCTCGGCAGTACCACCAATACCAATACCCAACATACCTGGTGGACACCAACCAGCACCCATAGTCGGTACCGTTTTAACCACCCAATCCACGATGCTGTCAGATGGGTTCAACATCACCATCTTCGATTTATTCTCTGAACCACCACCTTTAGCAGCCACATGAACTTCTACTTCATCGCCCTCTACAATTTCGTAGTGGATAACAGCAGGAGTATTGTCTTTGGTGTTCTGACGTTTTCCAGCAGGGTCGGCAAGAATCGAGGCGCGTAGAACGTTATCAGGGTGCATGTAGGCACGACGAACACCTTCATTGACCATATCGGTGACGCTCATTGAAGCATCCCACTGAACGTTCATACCCACTTTAAGGAATACGGTAACGATACCGGTGTCCTGACAGATAGGACGCTTACCTTCGGCACACATACGTGAGTTGATTAGGATCTGCGCCATCGCATCTTTAGCGGCTGGGTTCTCCTCTTTCAGGTAGGCTTCGTGCACACCTTCAATAAAGTCGATTGGGTGGTAGTAAGAGATGAACTGTAGCGCATCAGCAACGCTATCAATAAGGTCGTCTTGACGAATAACGCTCATTGGAAAACTCCATTTATAGTGATGATCAGGGGGCTCCACCCCTGCAGTGCTGCAAGATTATACATCATCCAATCGAGATGGGATGACCACACTTTGTCTAACGGCTAAGCAGAACCTGTAGAGACAAAAAAGCCGGCTCAGTCGCCGGCTATCATTTACGCCCTCTCTGGAGCGTTTGGAAGATCACGCATCAGTAGCGCGTATTCCATATCAGTATCAAAATCGAGTGGTAGTGTCACACGGTGTCCTGAACCTGGGGCAACATGGACTCGAGCACCTTTCTTGTCATACAGCTCATCAAGCTTGAAGCGACGATTACCCTGAGGGGTCATCAACTCAAGTGTGTCACCCACCTCAAATTTGTTCTTCACATCGATAACAAGCTTGCCAGAGTCCGCGTCACGCTCAACCACTTCACCGACAAATTGCTGATGCACACCCACAGAGTTACCCGTTTCATAGTTCTGGTATTCGTCGTGAACATGACGACGGTAGAAACCTTCGGTGTATCCTCGGTTTGCAAGATTCTCAAGGACATCCATTAGCCCCTTGTCGAATGGGCGACCAGCCGCTGCATCGTCAATGGTTTGACGGTAAGCTTGCGCGGTTCTGGCAACGTAGTAGTGCGACTTAGTGCGTCCCTCAATTTTCAGAGAGTCGACGCCCATCTCCGTCAAGCGATGCACGTGCTGAATGGCGCGCAGATCTTTTGAGTTCATGATGTAGGTACCGTGCTCATCTTCAAAGGCCGGCATATACTCTCCAGGGCGAGTCTCCTCCTGGAGCAGGTAGATCTGATCTGATGGCTTACCTTCACCTAGGGCAGGCTGCTTCTCTTCGCCTGGATCAAAGCTCTGAACGGGAACCACATCACCGGACTCATCTTCCTGAGCTTCATGAGCATCGTATTTCCAACGACAAGCATTTGTGCAAGTACCCTGGTTTGGATCTCGGTGGTTGATGTAACCCGATAGCAGACAGCGACCTGAGTAGGCGATACAGAGTGAGCCATGAACAAAGACCTCAAGCTCAATATCCGGACACTGTTGACGTATTTCAGCCACTTCATCTAGCGAGAGTTCACGTGACAGGATGATTCGCTCAATACCTGCTCGCTCCCAGAACTTCACTGCAGCCCAGTTCATAGTATTCGACTGAACAGAGAGGTGAATCGGAAGATCTGGATACTTATCTTTGACCATCATAATCAGGCCAGGGTCGGACATGATCATGGCATCAGGATTCATCGCTACAACAGGATCAATATCCTTCATGTAGGTACCCAACTTTGAATTGTGCGGCAGAATGTTACTGGCGACAAAAAACTTTTTACCCAGTTGATGCGCAATATTGATCCCCTCTTCAAGGTTCTGAAGAGTAAAGTCGTTGTTACGTACACGAAGGCTATAGCGCGGTTGACCGGCATAGACCGCATCAGCACCATAGGCAAAGGCATACTTCATATTTCGCAAGGTCCCTGCAGGGGACAATAGCTCGGGTTTTCGCATCATGTTCTCAAAATTGGTTAAACGGTTTAGCGTGTAAGTGGCACTTCGAAAAGCGGCTTATAGACACTGCCATGATCACCCTCAGTGCTCTGAAGAAGCACAATCGAGTCAGCCGGCAGGCTATGATCGATAGGCGGCAACTCTCTGTCGACAGCAAATCGATTGTCCGCTGGCAAGCGTGCCAAGGTGACGTGGGGCATAAAGTTCTGATCTTTACAAACAATGCCAACCTCTTCGGCTAACGCCACTAACTGCTCATGGAGCATCGTTAGCTGACTATTCTGCGCGGTCATCGCCGCGATCAGGGAGAGTCTCGGATTAACGGCGTAATAACTGACCTGATCTAGCTGAACGGTAAAACGACTACCAAAATCTATTTGAGTGGCACGTTTCTCGAGCTGTTCTATCTGTTCTAGGCTGACATCTCCTAAAAAGCAGAGCGTCAGGTGATAGCCAGATGAATCAAACCAGGTTGCGTCCAGCCCTAAATCAAACTGACACAACTCATCAGAAAGATTAGCGAGCTCTCGAGCCGTTCTATCAGGAATGCGTAAAGCAAAAAAGGTTCTTAGCTTCACGTCTTAACTCAGCTCCATTTCATGTGGCGCGTATTGTGCCCATTGGCAAGGATTTGGACAAGTATTGATCAGTTGCGAATAATTCAACTAACGAATAGCTCCTTCAAGCAGCAGCGTATTGAGCTGTTGTTTGATGTTCAATAGTTCGGCATTGACCGACTGGCGACTAGAATCAATGGAGCGTAGACGATCTTCAATGGTCGCTAAACGGCCATCAAGATCACTGGAATTGGAACCTGCCTTAACTTGTTCAAGCTGCTCTGAAAGCCTTGCTCTCTCGTCCCGTTCAATAGAGAGCTGAAACTCAAGGTCACTGTTGAGTTGAGCTACCCGTTCACTTAATTGAGCGATCTGCTTATCTTTACTGGCAACTAGGTCATTAAGTTTTGATAGTTGCTGGTCACGTTTTTTCAAACTGCTATCAAATTCTGATACTGATTTGGACAGTTTATTAACAGACCCTTCGCTCTTTTTAGCTTGTGCTTGAACTTGATCCACACCCGACTGAATACTTTTAATCGATTCAGCCTGAGATTTAATCAATTTAGCCTGTGCTTCAATCGTCTTGCCCTGCTTCTCTAGCTGAGGCTTATTGCGTTGATATGACACGGTCCAAAGCTTAGCGATCTCAGAGTCAAAATGCTTAATACGATCTTCAACACGACCATTTAGCTGCTCTAATCGAGAAGAGAGGGTTTCACCTGATTGTGACGCTGAAGTCGTTGTCTTCGTCAGCGTTGCATCGGTACTCTCAAGCCATAAGTTCATCTGTTCCAGAAGAACGGATTGTTGATCCATCTTTTGAGTCAGTTGGTAGTTCCATACAGCCATAGCCACAGCCACTAACAGTGCAATAACAGCAACACCCGTTGCTAAACCACTACTTTTAGAAGAGGGCTTAACGGCGGCATTAGTGGGGTTGTTAGGCACTTGAGGTTTTTGCTTTTCAGGTTCAAGAGTGGGCACTGGCTCGGCCAGTTGATCTAAATTGAATCCTGGTTCGCGACGTTCAGACATTGAAGAGGGTTCTTACTCAATTAGAAAGTGATACATTACCAGTTTTATCCCCCCCAAAAAAGAGTGCCCAGCAAAGCTGGGCACAGGTGGAGTACTGATAAGAGCGCGATTAAATCGCTAGGTACTCGTTACGAAGCGCTTCGTTATCAAGAACTTCTTGAGCGGTTCCGTCGAATACAACGTTACCGGTATCAAGGATTACTGCGCGATCAGCAAGCTTCAGTGCAGCAATTGCATTCTGCTCGACAATCACGGTAGTAATACCCAGCTCTTTGATCTCACGTAGAGTACGCTCAATCTCTTGAACGATAACAGGAGCCAGACCTTCATAAGGTTCATCAAGAAGAAGAACTTTGATGTCTCGACAGAGCGCGCGACCGATCGCAAGCATCTGCTGCTCACCACCTGACAGAGTGACGCCCTCTTGGTTACGACGCTCGCCCAGACGAGGGAATAGCTCGTAGATGCGTTCGATATTCCAACCTTTAGGAGGCGCAATTTGAGCCAGCTGCAGGTTCTCTTCTACCGTCAAACCAGGAATGATACAGCGATCTTCAGGAACCAGTGCAATACCCGCTTGTGACGCTTCATACGCTGTCATGTCGTGAATATTTTGGTGATCCAACCAGATCTCACCGCTTTTTAATACTGGGTCATCACAACGTGCGATGGTACGCAACGTTGATGTTTTACCGGCACCGTTACGGCCAAGTAGAGCAAGAATCTCACCCTCATGGATATTGAAACTCACACCCTGAACGATGTAAGACTCACCGTAGTAACCATGAATATCGTGGATAGAACAGTAGGTAACCGGTGTACCCAGGTTTTGAGTTCTAACGGCTTCAGTTGCGACTGTATTGGTCATACTTCCGCTCCTCCCAAGTATGCTTCACGAACTTTAGGGTTCACTTTAATTTCATCTGGAGAACCCTCAACGATCACGTGACCTGCTGCCATTACACTCACTTTATCAGCGAGTGAGAAGACTACATGCATATCGTGCTCGATGATGACCATCGTCATTCCATCCGCTTTGATCTTCTTCAACAGATCGATGGTGTTGTTGGTATCGGCACGTGCCATACCCGCGGTTGGTTCATCAAGAAGTAGTAGTTTTGGCTCTTGAGAGAGACACATTGCCAACTCAAGACGACGCTTATCACCACGGCTCATGCTGCCCGCGTGAGTATCAGATTTACCTAGCATGTTCACATACTCTAGGTATTTAGCAGCCTTCTCTTGCAGGTCTGCATCCTGATCAGAACGTTTCCAAGCATTTAGCTTGAATTCGCCATCGCGGTGAGCCAACAGTGGGATCATCATGTTTTCCATGATCGTAAGATCAGCAAAGATCTCAGGAGTCTGAAATACGCGTGAAATACCCAACTGGTTAATCTTATGTGGCTTAAGGCCAATCATGCTGTTACCAGAGAACGAAATCGTGCCGTTATCTGGAATCAACTTACCAATGACTGCGTTCAGCAGTGTTGATTTACCGGCACCATTCGGACCGATGACCGCATGAACGGTTTTCTCTTCAATTTTTAAGTTGACGTCATCCAGTGCTCTCAAGCCACCGAATGTTTTGTTTACGCCAGAGATTTCTAGTACTGACATATAAATATCCTGTTAGCTTGAGTTACTCTTCGCCCTGCTTCGAGAAGCGAGCTTTGATTCGACGGTAACCTTCCATGATGCCACCAGGCAGGAAGATAACGACCAGCATGAAGATTAGACCTAGCGTTAGGTGCCAACCTTTACCTACGAACAGAGACAGTACTGGAACAAGGCCAGAAACCAAGAAGTCTGGTAGGAAATCTAGAGCACTAGTCAGAACTGCACCATCGATAGCAGAGAAGATGTTCTCGAAGTACTTGATAGCTACCGCACCAAGGAACGGGCCAACCAATGTGCCGACACCACCAAGGATTGTCATAAGAACAACCTCACCTGATGCAGTCCACTGCATACGCTCCGCACCCGCTAGAGGGTCCATCGCTGCCATTAAGCTACCAGCAAGACCCGCATACATACCTGATATTACAAACGCTGCCAGTGCATATGGGCGAGTGTTCAAACCTGTGTATGACATACGGTTTTGGTTAGTTTTAAGGCCACGTAGCATCGAACCGAAAGGTGAACGAGTGATACGTAGAGCGACATAAAAACCAACAATCAAGAATGCTGCACAGATGTAGAAGCCTGCTAGGCCACCAAAGTCTGTCATCTCAATTCCGAATAGGTTGGTACGAGGTACCGCACCTTCAGCTAGAGGCGCATCCCAAGCACGTGGGTCAGCCGCTTCAACCTGCAGACCTGTCTCACCCATGGTAATAGGTGTTAGTACAGAGTAAGCAAGGTTGTAACTCATCTGAGCTAAAGCCAGTGTCAGGATCGAGAAGTAGATACCTGTACGACGAAGACAGATGAAACCAATAACTAGGGCGAAGATACCTGACACCACAACACCGGCAACCATCGCTGGAAGGATGTTCAGTGTAAACAGCTTGAAGATCCAAACCGTAGTGTAAGACCCCACACCGATGAACGCTGCGTGACCAAACGACAGGTAACCTGTCTGACCGAAAAGAATGTTAAAGCCAATTGCGAACAGACCGAAGATAGCGAAACGCTGCATCAAGTCTGGGTAGGCTGCGCCAAATGGCTGAAGCCAAAGTGGCATTAGCAGGACGGCTGCTGCAAAGCCCAGCAGCATCATCATGTCAGATTTAGGTGTAAATTTATCAATATGCATCTTAGTCCTCCATTACACCCTTGCGACCCATTAGACCACGTGGACGAACGAGCAGTACGATCATTGCAACTAGGTAGATAATTACCTGGTCGATACCTGGGATGATTTGTTTGATTTCGTTCATCGATGCGAACGATTGGAGGATACCGAGTAGGAAACCTGCCGCTACCGCACCCGGTAGTGAACCCATACCACCTACTACTACAACCACGAATGACAGAACTAGGAAGTCCATACCCATGTGGTAGTTAGGAGAGAGTATTGGTGTGTACATCAAACCTGCCAAACCTGCGACGACAGCAGCTAGACCGAAGACGATACTGAAACGTTTGGTGATGTTGATACCCAACAACTGAACCGTTTGACGATCCGCCATACCGGCACGAACCACCATACCAAAGGTTGTAAACTGCAAGAAGGCAAACACTGCAGCAATGACTATCGCAGCAAAGCCCAAGTAAACAAGACGCCATTTCGGATAGACAATATTGTCGCCTAGACCGAAGAGTGCGCCGATGTTCGCTGTACCCTCAAACATCTCTGGTGCTGGCTGTGGAATCGGGTTTGCACCGTAAATGGCTTTGACGATCTCCTGAATAACGATCGCAAGACCGAAGGTTACAAGGATCTGATCAGCGTGTGCGCGACGGTAGAAGTGACGAATGAGGCCACGTTCCATCACCAGGCCAATCACAAGCATGATAGGTATAGCGATTAAAATCGATATAGGAACAGACCAGTCGATTATGGCTCTACCCGTATCACCGAGCCAGAGCTCTAGGTATGGGATCTCTTTGAATGCTTCAAAGAAAGTAACCGACTCATCTTTAACTTTTGTTGAAATAGTAAGTACTTCGCGAACTGAAACTGCGACGAAAGCACCCAACATGAAAAGAGCACCGTGAGCAAAGTTCACGACACCTAAGGTACCGAAAATCAACGTTAGACCTAGGGCAATCAGTGCATAAGCACCACCCTTATCTAGACCGTTCAAGATCTGGAGGATTATTGCATCCACAGCTATGAATCTCCAAAAAAGCTAATAAAAAACGAAGGGGTCCCTTGGACCCCTTCGCGTGCCAAGGTGTAATTAAAATTACACTTGGATTAAGACCACTGAGCGCCGCCGGCGAATGGGCCTTCGTTTGGATCGTATGTAAGCTTCTCACGTGAAACCACATCCAATACTTCAAGACGGTCGAAGTCAGATGTTGGGTTCATGTTACCGCGTACAACTAGGCCATTCTTCATTACCTGGTGGTCCGCTTTACGGTATAGAGAAGCACCGTTACCCATGCCATCGAACTCGTGATCTTCAAGAGCAGCGATAACTGCTTGTGGATCGAAAGTACCTGCACGCTCAACAGCATCTGCGTAAAGCATAGTCTGAACGTAACAAGTGTGAGCTGCCTGTGATGGTGGGAAACCGTATTCCTGACCGAACGACTTAACGAATGCTTTAGAACCTTCGTCAGTTAGCTTCCAGTTCCAGTTTGTAGAACCTAGGATGCCCTTCATGTTGTCGCCCGCACCTTTCGCCATTAGACGAGAGAATAGAGGAACGATGATCTGGAAGTCCTTACCGTTAACTTGCTTATCTTTCAGGCCGAACTGAATCGCCTGAGTCAAAGAGTTAACCATGTCACCGCCGTAGTGGTTAAGGATAAGAGTATCTGCACCAGAGTTTAGGATTGGTGTGATGTACTGAGAGAAGTCACCTGCACCTACTGGTGTTTTAACGTTAGCAACTGTGTTCCAGTTTGCTTCAGCAGCCATACCCTTCTCGATAGAGTCCTGCTGAGACCAGCCCCAAGTATAGTCAGCTGTTAGGTGGTAAACCTGACGATCTGTACCGTACTCGTTTTTAAGTACTGGACGTAGCGCTAGTGCTGATTGGTGACAGTTGAACATGTGGCGGAAACCGTGACGACGACGGTCTTTACCAGTTGTATCGTTTGAGTGTGTTAGACCTGCCATGAAGATGGTACCCATCTCTTCAGCTAGAGCCTGAACTGCGATAGCTACACCTGAAGATGAACCACCAGAGAACATGATAACGCCATCTTTCTCGATCATACGTTTAGCCGATGCACGTGCTGCGTCAGACTTAGTCTGAGTATCACCAGTTACGTACTCAACTTTCATACCAAGAATACCGTTACCTTTAAGGTTCATTGGTTTCATGGTTTGCATCATGCCGCCATCGCCTTCGCCGTTAAGGTGTTTAACAGCAAGTTTGAATGCGCGTAGTTCGTCTGCACCCTCATCTGCGTAAGCGCCTGATTGAGGTACGTTAAAACCTAGGACACACTTACCAGAAGCCTTAGGGTCGTTACGGAACGAACCTGCAGCAGAAGCAGTTGGGATGTAGAAGCTTGGTACTGCGATAGCCGCTGCAGAAGCTGCAGTGCCTTTAAGTACCGTACGGCGTGAAACGCCTTGAGTCTTATCAGTCATTACTTTGTAACTCCGTTGTTGGGTTTGTTTTTATTACAATCGGAAACTGCAAACTACTAGAGTCAACACTGAGTGACTACCCTACTAAAGGTTGATTTAGACCAATGTACTAGGAAAACTCTTTCAAGATATGAAATCTCATACCAACCTATAACCAAAGTAAAAATATTAAAGTAAATACAAAAACTTAGCGGTATAAAGAACCTCTTCAACTACTGAATTATAGACATAAAAAAACCCCGAGCGGCTGACCGCTCGGGGCTTCACATTTGGGGGGGATGATTACATCATGCCGCCCATACCACCCATGCCACCCATATCAGGTGCACCCATAGCTGGCTTATCTTCTGGGATCTCAGCAACCATCGCTTCAGTCGTAATCATTAGACCCGCAATTGACGCTGCCGCCTGAAGTGACGAACGAGTTACCTTAACAGGGTCGATGATACCCATCTCAAGCATATCGCCGTAGACTTCTGTACCCGCGTTGTAACCGTAGTTACCTTTACCGTTACGAACTTCGTTGACAACCACTGATGGCTCACCACCTGCGTTTGCTACGATTTGACGAAGTGGTGCTTCCATTGCACGTAGTGCTAGCTGAATACCGATCGTCTGATCATGGTTGTCACCCTCTAGGCTCTCGACAGCCTGAAGTGAGCGAATCAGAGCAACACCACCGCCAGGAACGATACCCTCTTCAACGGCTGCACGAGTTGCGTGAAGTGCATCGTCTACACGAGCTTTCTTCTCTTTCATCTCAACTTCAGTCGCAGCACCCACTTTGATCACTGCAACACCGCCTGCTAGCTTAGCAACACGCTCTTGCATCTTCTCTTTGTCGTATTCAGATGTAGTATCTTCCATCTGTACACGGATCGCTTGAACACGAGCGTCGATGTTTGCTTTAGCGCCAGCACCGTCAACAATGGTAGTATTCTCTTTGCTAATCTCTACGCGCTTAGCTTGACCAAGCTGCTCAAGTTCAACTGCATCTAGGCTCAGACCCACCTCTTCAGAGATCACCTGACCACCAGTAAGAATAGCGATATCTTCTAGCATTGCTTTACGACGATCACCAAAACCAGGCGCTTTAACAGCACACACTTTCACGATGCCGCGCATAGTATTCACTACAAGAGTCGCTAGCGCTTCACCTTCAACGTCTTCCGCTACGATAAGCAGTGGACGTGATGATTTAGCAACACCTTCAAGTGCTGGAAGCAGCTCACGGATGTTAGAGATCTTCTTATCAACTAGAAGAATGAATGGATCTTCTAGTTCAGCAACCATAGAGTCTTGGTTAGTTACGAAGTAAGGAGATAGGTAACCGCGATCGAACTGCATACCTTCAACAACGTCTAGTTCGTTTTCGAAACCAGAACCTTCTTCAACAGTGATGACACCATCTTGGCTTACACGCTCCATCGCTTCTGCAATGATGTTACCCACTTCAGCGTCAGAGTTTGCAGAGATAGTACCAACCTGAGCAATCGCTTTAGAATCAGCACATGGCACAGCCATTTCAGCAAGCTGAGCAACTACAGCAGCAGCCGCTTTATCGATACCACGCTTAAGATCCATTGGGTTCATTCCCGCTGCAACAGACTTAAGACCTTCATTAACAATCGCTTGAGCTAGAACAGTTGCAGTCGTAGTACCGTCACCAGCAACGTCGTTAGCTTTAGAGGCTACTTCTTTAACCATCTGTGCGCCCATGTTTTCGAACTTATCTTTAAGTTCGATCTCTTTAGCGACTGAGACACCATCTTTAGTCACTGTTGGTGCACCAAATGATTTTTCTAGTACAACGTTACGACCTTTAGGGCCTAGAGTTGTTTTAACCGCATTTGCTAGAACGTTTACGCCAGCAAGCATGCCCTGACGAGCATCATTTCCAAAGAGTACTTCTTTAGCAGACATTTCTTAGAATCCTTTAAATTTATTCAATTCTTTACCAGTAAAACGAATTAGGCTTCTAGTACGCCGTAAATTTCGCTCTCTTGCATGATCAGCAGCTCTTCACCATCTACTTTGATAGTGTTAGTGCCCGCGTACTGACCAAAGATCACTTTGTCACCGACTTTGACAGACAGCTCAACAACCTGGCCATCATTAGTGACACGACCAGCGCCTACTGCGACAACCTCACCTTGGTTTGGTTTCTCTGCAGCTGCACCTGGCAATACGATACCGCCAGCCGAAGTAGCTTCTTCTTCGCTACGACGAACTACTACACGGTCATGAAGTGGACGAATTTTCATCTGGTTCTTCTCCTGAATCTAGGATCCAATACGATGTTGGTTTTTTGTTTAAAGCCAGTGAACCAATAATTCACCGACAATTCTTAGGTGAAATATTTAATTGGGGAGGGGGGAAAAGATTTCAACACCCAAGCTGAAAAAAATTTAAATTTCCAACTTAGGTCTTAGCAAGCCATAAGCAGAAAGTGCAGGACTTATTAATGGACAACCCAGTGTAAATTAGTGCAACCGTTTGTCGTCGTTATTGCTTGATGGGTCATTCACCTCAACAAAATCACCATCAATGATGTCACTTCTATTTTGAGAGAAGGGATCCTGGGAGTTCTGGGTCGATGAGTAAAAGTGTGCTTGCCCACCACTCTTAGTAAACGCATCACTTATGCGTTGTCCGAAAAGATTAAAAAACAGGCCACGAGTGAATGGCAACAGGCAGGAGAAACCAATTACATCGGTCACAAACCCAGGAGTAACCAAAAGGGCTCCGCCTATCGCTATCAATATCCCATCTCTCATTTCTGATAGCGGAATCTCTCCACTCTCAATACGACTGCGAGCTTTTAACAGAGTCGTCACACCCTGATAACGCAACATATTTACCCCGATAAAAGCTGACAGCAGAACCAGGCCCACGGTATACCAGCCACCAATCGCTTGACCGACCTTTATAAGGATGGTGATTTCAATAACGGGGATTACGACAAAGATAATAAAGAGTATTGGCATGCTGTTCTCGCTCTGTTTTAACAAAGGCTATCAAGGCTTAAAAGAAATCTAAAGAGAACAACAGGTGGTTTAACTTAAATTTACATTCAAGCAACTTTTTACATATAGACTACAACTTAGCTACAGCCGGACTACAACCAAGCTTTTGCAGCGCAATATCACTTTTGTGCAGTGGCCTTTTACCTATGTCTAATACCAATAATGATGGGTATAACCAACTTGAATAAACATTAAATTCAATGACTTAAATGCACAAAAACGGAACTCACCAGCCCCTCAACTAACTATTTTTTTCAATTTTTAAAAAACTCCACAAAAGCTATGGATTTTGCACTGCAGAAGGCTTAGTTTGTGCAGTGCACTAGCTGCAACGCAAAATAAAAACAGGCAGCAATCAGCGTTAAGCGCTGAAAATATTAGATTGTTGGTAGGAGTCCGGAAATGGATCTAAAAGATAAAGTAGTAGTGATCACTGGTGGTGGTCGTGGTCTTGGCCGTGCAATGGCACTTGAGCTAGCAAACAAAGGTGCACGTCTTGCACTGGTAGACCTTAACCAAGAAGACCTTGATGAGACTCTCAATCAAGTAAAAGCTGCTGGCAGCGATGGCCGCACTTACGTATGTAATGTCTCTAAAGAGGCTGAAGTTGAAGCTCTATTCGAATCGGTGGTTGCTGATATGGGTGGCTTAAACGGTCTTGTTAACAATGCTGGCATCACACGTGACGGTCTATTCATCAAAGTAAAAGATGGCGAAATCGTCTCGAAAATGAGCATGGATCAGTGGAACCTAGTAATGGATGTAAACCTTACTGGTACTTTCCTTTGTGCCCGTGAAGCTGCGGCACAAATGATCAAAAACAAGCAAGAGGGCTGCATTATCAACATCTCTTCTATCTCGCGCAGTGGCAACATGGGTCAGACCAACTACACCGCTACTAAGGCAGGTGTTGAAGCGATGGCCGTTACTTGGGCGAAAGAACTTGCTCGCTACGGTATCCGTGCAGCATCGATTGCACCAGGCTACATCGGTACTGAGATGGTTATGGCGATGAAAGAGGAAGCACGCGAGAAAATCGCTGCGGGCATCCCGGCTAAACGTCTTGGTAAACCTGAAGAGATCGCTCACACAGTCTCTTTCATCCTTGAAAACGACTATGTATCAGGTCGTTGTTTCGAGGTTGATGGCGGTCTTCGAATCTAATTCGAATCGCTCTCTAAAAAAGCTGGCTTCTGCCGGCTTTTTTATTGCTTCATTTACCGTTCATACACGAATTGATAGCATCAACTTTAAGTTTTAAGGATGCTATAAAAAATGTTAACAAACTGGATCGATACCCTTCGAGTTTATAAAGATAAGCGCCTACTTTGGGTCTTCTTGATGGGGTGTAGCTCCGGCTTCCCCTGGGTTCTAATCGGCTCCAACATGAGCGGTTGGCTCAAAGATGAGGGCCTATCTCGAACCGCCATCGGTTTCTTCGGTTCGATCTTTGCCGTCTATGCATTTAACTTTTTATGGGCCCCTTTGGTCGATCGTGTTCGCCTGCCGGTTTTAAGCCGTTTAGGACAACGCCGCTCTTGGATATTTTTATGTCAGGGCATCATGCTGTTTATGATTCTGCTAATCACTCAGGCAGACCCAAGCAGTGCCTATTCCGCGATGGGAGAACCAACCACAGAGTCTGGTAAAGTGCCGGGCATGCTCTACATCTCTCTGATCGCATTGATGATTGCCATCGCATCGGCCACCCAAGATATTGCAGTCGATGCCTTTCGTATCGACCAGTTTGATATCAATGAAACCACGAAGATGCCGCCCGCTTCAGCTATGGCCGTTGTCGGCTGGTGGACTGGCTACTCGCTTCCAGGCTACCTAGCCTTCGTTAATGCCGACTCAATGGGTTGGAACGGTGTCTACGGTGTTATGGCAGTAATAATGGGGCTACTAATGGTATTTACTCTGTTAGTGAGTGAACCGGTCGATCGCCGCTCCAACCTTCAGAGCAAACTGGAAGAGAACTACCAAAACCGCTTTGGTTTAGGTCGCTTCGCCAGTTGGTTCGCAGTTACGGTCATTGAACCCTTTGCCGATTTTATTCGCCGAAACGGTCTATCGGTAGCCATCACCCTAATTGCCTTTATCTTTATGTTTAAGATTGGCGAGGCTTTCTTGGGCCGGATGTCAGTGGTCTTCTATAAAGAGGTTGGCTTCACCAACGAGCAGATTGGTGAATACACCAAGATGCTAGGCTGGATCGCGACGGTGGTGTTCACACTCATCGGCAGCGCCATCAACGTTCGCTTCGGTGTGCTTAAAGGGCTTATGATTGGTGGTATTGCAATGGGCGCTTCTAACTTAATGTTCGCACTGATAGCAGAAGTTGGGCCGGTAGAGTGGCTGTTTGCAGCAACCATTATCGTCGACAACTTTACTACCGCTTTCTCAACAGTTGCCTTTGTGGCCTTCCTAACGGCACTGACAGGGCGTGCATTCAGTGCGACTCAATACGCCCTACTCGCGTCGTTTGGTAACCTTGGTCGCACAACGCTGGCGAGCTTCAGTGGCACCATGGTAGATGGTCTTGATGGTAACTGGTCACTGTTCTTTGTCATTACCTTCTTGATGGTCATTCCATCACTGGTCATGTTGTGGATGCTGCGCGACAAACTGGAGGTAGCTCAAGCTCAGACTCTAGAACAGAATCAACGTGAGCAAAGCTGATCACTACTCTTCTGAAACAAAAAAGCGACCTCTTTTCAGACGTCGCTTTTTTATTGAGCGTAAACTCTAGTCGCGGAAGTTTTTGTACTGCAGAGGCAGCTCAAAATCTGACTCACGCAACAGCGCCATCACCGCTTGAAGGTCATCACGTTTCTTACCGGTGACACGCAGTTGTTCGCCTTGCACTTGAGTCTGAACTTTTAGCTTTGAGTCCTTGATCAATTTACCTAGCTTCTTGTTCGCTGCCTGATCTAGACCTTGCTTAAGAACAATCGTCTGGCGAGCCTGTTTACCATTCTGCTCAGCTTTTTGAATGTCCATACAGTTTGGATCGATCTTTCGATTAACCAATTTTGCTCGAAGCACATCGATCATCTGCTTTAATTGAAAGTCCGCTTCAGCAACCGCTTTAACCGACTCACCGTCTAGCTCAAAACTGGCATCCACGCCCTTAAAGTCAAAACGTGTTGAGATCTCACGATTCGCTTGATCGACCGCATTAGCCACTTCATGAGAATCTACTTCAGAAACAATATCGAACGATGGCATCGCCCTCTCCTCTCTTAAAACGAATGAATGGTCGATATAATACCTTTTTTCATTAGGAGTGGTACGTGTGACTTGGCATATAATTGGTGCCGGTGCGATTGGCAGCCTTTGGGCTGATCGATTACATCGACAAGGCGAAGCGATTACACTAGTACTCCGCTCCTCTGAGCAGGTCGACGCATTCAATCGCAATGGACAATCACTTCGTGTTGAGAGCCCTAATAAAGAGTTGAGAGTGGTTCAATGCAAAGCGACCTGCACAGAAAATCTCTCAGACACCATTACACATATACTAATCACTACTAAAGCGTTTGATGCACTTGATGCCATTAACAGGGTTAAGAATCAGTTAGCGAGTGATGCCACCATCATCGTTATGATTAATGGCTACGGTGTACAACAGACGATTCAAGAGACCTTTCCAGATCACAACATTCTATTTGCCAGTACGACCGATGGTGCTTTTAATCTAGCACCTTTCCATACGGTTCATGCGGCAAATGGCTCTACGCTTATCGGAAGCCTTAATAAAAAAGTAGATAGTAAAGCATCACCGCTTTGTGGGGCCGACTGGATCGATGATATCGATACCATCTTATGGCGAAAAGTCGCGATAAACTGCTGTATAAATCCAGTTACTGCTACACATCAATGCACCAATGGCGAAATATTTTCGACAGACGAGCGGGTAATAGTGACAACCAATCTGGCAAAGGAAATTGAGCGGCTTGAGATCAAGATAGGGGTTGATCGTCAAACCCCTCTCATTGATGAAGTTAGAAGCGTTGCTGAATTAACCTCTAAAAACCGATCATCCATGTTGCAGGATGTCACAAAGGGTCGACGCACTGAAGTTGAGCATATTAACGGGGCCATTGTGGATCTCGCTAAAAAGTACGCAGTCGAAGTTCCCTGTAACAAAAAGATGCTTAATACCATCCAAAGCCTAACGCTTGCTGAACGTTAACAGAGTGAATGCCATTCAACATCGCTTGAATCGATTCAAGTTGCCTAACCTAGTCGCGCTGATACAATGCGCGTCACTCATCGGAGTAGGTGCCCTTTAATGGGGTTAAACGGGAAGTTCAGTGAAAAACTGACGCTGCCCCCGCAACGGTAAGGACGGTTATTTCAACATCATGCCACTGGCGACAGCTGGGAAGGCGTTGAAATAGAGACCTCCAAGCCCGGATACCGGCCCACTCTCAATTCCATCCAACCATGCGCGGTGGGCGCATCGAGAGAGATCATGAAATTATTTACGACCCTTTTACTGGCAGCGTCGACTGCTTCTTCTTGTGCCTTGGCGAATCCACTGAAGGTTTTCGTCACAGGGAGCAGAATGGAATCATCAACAATCGGACTTCCTGCTGCTAAGACTGTTATAACCGCAGATGAAATTTTGAATAGTGGCGCTTCTACTTTAACCGATATTCTCCGCCAACAGAGCTTCATTCAAATCACTGACAGTTCTGGAGTGAACGGCAAAGGGAATATAGATATGAGAGGGTTTGGAGAATTCAGCTCTTTCAATACTGTCATTCTAATTGATGGTCAAAAAATTAACCGCGCTGCTGACCAATCTTCAATAGATATAAATATGTTCAACCTAAAACAGATAGATCGAATTGAAATCATAAAAGGAAGTTCTGGAGTCCTATATGGACATGAAGCTGTTGGTGGAGTTATTAACATCATCACAAAAAAGAACAATAGACGCCATAACAGCGCATCAGTAGAAGTTGGCAGTTTTGAAAGAAGCACCATTAGAGCATCAGCTGGTGACTATTTATCAAAAGATAGTTCATTCAACTTCACCCTAGAAAAAACAGAGGCTAATAATTTTAGAGACCACAACGACTCTAACTTGAAGAAATTGAATATTAATTTTGAGAAAAATAGTCAGCTAGGTGATACACAAATTTCAATTCAACGAATTGAAGATTACTGGTTGAACAGCGGTCCATTAAGTTCTGTGGACGATGTTCTAAACAATCCTACAGTTTCACAGAATATTTATGCCGATGATTGGTACGATAAAAAAGGGACCTCAATTAAACTTAATCACATAAAATCAATAGACACTTTTAATACCATTACCCTAGATGCATTTGTAAACAATGAAAAAACTAATGCGAATGCTTACATTGGCGGCTCTGTTGATAACACCAATCAAGATAGAAAGAGCGTCTCGTTTAGCCCAAGAGTTACAAGCAATCTAAACGAAGACACAACCCTTCTAACAGGCATCGACTACACATACACAGACTATGCTTTTTCGTCTTCTTATGGTCCGATGAACATTGATCAAAACATTTATGCCATTTACGCTGTTCTTGATCAAAAGATAAACGACAGAGTCACAATCAACACTGGATTACGCCATGCATATATGGAATACACCCATGTTGGCAACACTCATTTATCTCCGATTTCTCAAAAGAATAATGACAATCAAACTGTTGGCAACATTGGATTAACATTACACCTAACACCAAACTGGAGTGTTGATTTAAGGGCTGACCAAAATTATAGATTCGCATTGGTAGATGAGCACAACAATTACCTTTATGCTGGTTCAACAAGTGCACTTAAAACCCAAACCGGCGACTCTTATGAGGCAGCGTTGACGTTTGAAGATCAAGGTACTACTGCTCAAATTCAAGCTTATACGTTAATACTGAATGATGAGCTAATTTATGATGGTGCTAACTATCTAACAACTAACTTTGATAAAACAGAGAGAAATGGCATATCCATTTCACTTAAGAAAAATATTAACGCAGTAGCTGACCTTAGCGTGGGTTACGATTATTTAGATTCAAAAGTAAAGCAAGCCGCTATTTATACCGACTATCTAGGAAATCAGCACAACTTCACCAACAAAACAATTCCCTTAACTGCAAAACACTCAGCAAATGCTGGAATCACATGGAAAACCGACAACGGTTTGATTAATAACTTAAACTGGAAATATATCGGGGACCGTTACATTGGTGCAGACTTCCTCAATAATTACGATAAAATTAAGGGCTATAACACATTCAATTTCAGCAGTTTATTGAAACAAAAAAGCTGGGAGTTCAGCTTTAAGTTAAACAACATATTCGACAAAAAATCGGTCAATACTGCTAGTTTATCTGGAAGCACTATTGGTTATTATCCAAATACTGAAAGAAACTTTTCAATTACTGCAAAACATTACTTTGAGTAAACAATGAGCCGACTCACCAAAATCTATACACGTACTGGCGATAAAGGAACTACCCGACTCGCCACTGGTGCAGAAGTGCATAAGACACATCCTCGTGTTGAAGCGATGGGTACTGTTGATGAGTTAAATAGTCTGATTGGTGTGGTCGATTCACACCTTTCAGAAGCTGATGATCTATCGCCAATCTTTCGCAGAATTCAAAACGATCTGTTCGACCTTGGTGGTGAGATTGCCATTGCTGATGACAGCTATGTGGTTATTTCACCCGAGATGGTTAATTGGCTTGAAGAGGTGCTGGATCACTACAACGACACGCTACCATCACTAGAGAATTTCATTCTTCCAGGTGGAACACCCGACGCGGCCCATACTCACCTTGCCAGAGCGGTCTGCCGACGAGCTGAACGCGGCTTGGTAGAGCTCGCACAGAAGAGTAGCGTCAATCCGCAAGCAATAGCTTATATCAACCGCCTTTCGGATCTGCTGTTTGTACTAGGCAGAGTCCTAGCTCGACGCGATGGACAAGAAGAGATACTCTGGCAACAACGTTCACCTACAAGTTAATCTATCGAGAACTGAACCATGCGCTTTCTGGCTCTTCTTATGTTTCTTACGTTCAGCACAACCAGTTATGCAGACTGTGCCTTTGATCAAGATGTGTGCGAAGCATCCTGTAAACTTCGCTTCATTACCAATGATGCAGAGAAAGCGGGTTGTATCTCGCGTTGCGTAGCTGAAAGAACTCTCTGTTCGGCTAAAATCGGAGCGGGTAAAGCGAAAGAGTTTGGTGAAGAAGCACTAGAA
The DNA here is from genome assembly GCF_013283255.1 of Marinobacterium sp. xm-m-383. Classification (NCBI taxonomy): domain Bacteria; kingdom Pseudomonadati; phylum Pseudomonadota; class Gammaproteobacteria; order Oceanospirillales; family Oceanospirillaceae; genus Marinobacterium; species Marinobacterium sp. xm-m-383. Next base: position 93,841 of record NZ_WBYT01000003.1, read on the forward strand.
GAGTCAAAATCCTTTATTGAAGGCTTTACGGCTGATCAAGCAAAAGATCTGGGTAAAAAGGCTTGGGAAAACACCAAATCGTTTATCGATGGCATGATCGACAAACCTAAAAGTGAAGCAACTGAGTAGTGGCTAATCCAAGCGACTCAAAATTTCACAAACCTCATCCACTCCATCCAGGGTTCTCATCGTCAAACGATGTAGATAATCAGAATTGATTTTATAGAGATTCTGGTGCCTAACCGCATCAAGAAATGGCCACTGCTGCCAAGCCTCTTGCCAAGTATCGGGTAGACCATCGGATGCTAAAATCAGTTCTGGATTCACACTAATAACAGATTCAATACTGACTTGCGGTGCCATTTCAGGCCGATCTTTGAATACATTGACTCCACCGCAATGGTCCACAGCTTCTGACACCACCGAATGGGCGTTAAGCGTGAGCATCGGATCTGACCATAGTTGGTAAAAGACTCTCTTAGGCTCTTTTACCTTGACGGCGCTGATGGCCAAGCGGCGATTAAACTCGGCAATCAAATTACTCGCCTCTGCCTCTGCATTGAGCAAAATACCCAATTCCGTTAACTGAGCAGGTATCTCAGTGAGAGTATCGCCTTTAATCCTGATCAAATTCAGACCCAGAGATTCAAGGTAAGTTAACTGCCGTTCGGGATTTCCCCCCTGCCAAGCCAATACATAATCGGGATCCAACCTCAAAATCGCTTCGGCATCGAGTGATTGGTAGTCCCCTATCACTTGAACATCTAAAAGCTCTTTAGGGTAATCCGCGGCAGAAACCCTACCAACAACCGAATCCCCTTTTCCCAGTGCATAAATATTCTCAGTCAGGTCCGGCGACAACACCACCAACCGAAGGTCTGCTAGAGCCGAAGCAGGAATGAGTAGAATAATCAGAAAGCGCAGCAGCAAAACTAGCCTCATTAATACTTATTACTGAGCAATAATTGAATTAAGCCTCAAGTTTAGCATGGGCTTTAGCGCGACTTTCATTTATTCTTATCGGATAGAGTTCGAGTCACACAAAGGAGTTAACGTGGATCAGAATACTGTTTGGGTTATTGCAATCGCTGCGCTTATTATCGGTACTTTATTGGGTTTCTTGTTTGGCCGTAGTGGCAGTAACGGTTCACGCGAAGTACAACTTGCGAACGATCTTGAGAGGGCTCAGCTTGATTTAGAGCGCTACCGTGATGAAGTTAACCAACATTTCAGCAAGACGGCTGAACTTGTGAACGGCTTAACCAACCAATACCAAAAAGTGCATCAGCATTTAGCCGAAAGTGCTGAAACACTGGTTCGTGATGAAAAATTGGTTGCTAGTCTAAAGAGCAGTGCAGGCAGTCAACTGGAAGACAAGTCTACAGCTTCTAGCACTCAAGCAGAGCCACCGACTCTCTCTATGCCACTAGACTATGCTCCGAAGAGAGAGGATGAACCTGGCACCCTGTCAGATAGCTTTGGACTTCACTCTGAGATAGTTGAGAACCCAGCGGACCCCGCCAAGGTTTACAACCGAGACGAAAAGAGCGCCTAAGCGCTCTTTTTTATTGCCTAATTAGCCAGTCAAAATCAGGCGGGGTTATCGATATCGATAAATTGATGTTCGATACCAAAAGCATTCGACAAATGCTCTCCCAGTGCCTTTGCACCGTAACGCTCCGTCGCGTGATGCCCAGCTGACAGGTAGTGAATACCCGCTTCTCTTGCATAATGAACCACTGGTTCAGAGATCTCGCCACTAATGAAGAGGTCAGCCCCAAGCTGATCAGCACGCTCTATCATGCGTTCTGCCGATCCGGTGCACCAGGCAATGCGTTGCACAGAACGATCGTCACCCAGCACCAATTCAGCCTGACGGCTCAGCTTTGTGGAGACTAAATCTGAAAACGCTTGAGCACTCATTGGTTGAGATATTGACCCAACATTTCCCACGCTAAACGGGTTACCCTGATCCATGCCATCTTCTATCTGTATGCCGATGATCTCAGCCAACTGAGCATTGTTTCCCACTTCAGGATGCGCATCGAGTGGCAGGTGATAAGCCAATAGGCTGATATCGTTTTTCATCAGGGTACGAATACGATTGCCTTTAATGCCGGTTAATGACTCTGCCTCCCCTTTCCAAAAGTAGCCATGGTGGACCAACAGAAGATCAGCACCGGCCTCAACTGCCGCATCAATCAACGCTTGGCTTGCTGTAACACCACTGACAATTTTCGAGACATTTCTCTTACCCTCAACTTGCAATCCATTGGGGCAGTAGTCTTTAAACCGATCAACGGATAAATAGTCGTTGCAGTAACTGACAAGATCTTTCAACGCGACAGACACTGGATACCTCTTAGAAAAATAGTGTTCAAGTTACATCTTACCCCGCTATCGCCTTATAATCAGTAATCATTACAACCTGGTAAGAGCAATTTAACATGGGCAAGTATCTGAACACCTTGGTTTGGCCAACACTGGCTGGCATTCTAGCGGCAGTATTGATCGTTCAATTCTTCCCACAGCTCAGCGGCTCTAACAGTACCGAAATTAAGCTGATCAACACACCCGCAGATCAAGCTGGGCCGCAATTGATTACAAGCTACTCTGAAGCCGTTAAGAAGGCAGCGCCATCGGTTGTCAGTATTTATGGACGCTCTTTAGAGACTAATGAGAACAACCAGATTTCACTTCCTCAAAGTTTAGGTTCTGGCGTTATTATCAGCAAAGATGGTTTCGTCATGACCAATAACCACGTTGTAGCTGCTGCTGAACAGATCATCGTTTCGTTAATTGATGGACGTGAGGCAGTGGCTTCCATTGTCGGCACCGATCCAGAATCAGATTTGGCACTGCTAAGAGTAAACCTAGAGAATCTACCCGGCATAACACTGCTTCCAACCAGCAGTTTAGCGATCGGTGATGTTGTGCTGGCCATCGGAAACCCTTTCGGCGTTGGGCAAACCGTTACCCAGGGAATTATCTCTGGCATGGACAGACACAGTTTAGGGCTGAATACCTACGAGGACTTTATTCAGACCGATGCTGCTATTAATCCAGGCAACTCCGGTGGTGCACTGATCACGGCCACCGGCGATCTGGTTGGCATCAATACTGCCATTTTTTCAAAGTCAGGTGGCTCACAGGGCATTGGCTTTGCCATTCCAACGGAGCAAGTCATAGATGTGCTATCCAATCTAGTCCGTTATGGCCGGGTCATTCGCGGCTGGGTAGGCGTGGAAGCTCGTCCGATGCTTCCTAATGAGGCGGAGGCAGCTGGTCTGAAACGAGAGATCAAAGGTTTGTTGTTAACCGGCATCTATCGCAATAGTCCTGCGGAGCTGGCAGGCCTACAACCAGGTGACGTTTTATTAGCGATCAACGGTGAACCCGTTAAAGGATCCGGAGTTGCATCAATGAATCAGATTGCTCGCGTTAAACCGGGTGATGTAACAGAGATGAAGATCTTTAGGGACAACAAAGAGTTGGTACTTGAGGTGACAACCAGTGAGAGACCTCCAAGCCGATAACCATCAGCTTGGAGAACTAAGTTAAGTGTTGTCCTTGATTCGATACTCAGCAGAACGAGCGTGAGCCGTTAGCCCCTCTCCTCGCGCGAGAACAGAAGCCACCTTGCCCATCTCTGATGCACCCTCAGCAGAGAACATGATCAGTGATGAGCGCTTCTGGAAATCGTAGACTCCCAATGGTGAACTGAATCGCGCAGTACCTGAAGTAGGCAGAACGTGGTTAGGCCCCGCACAATAATCACCTAGAGCCTCTGCCGTATAGCGACCCATAAAGATGGCACCAGCGTGCTTAATCTTTTCAGTTAAGGCGACAGGGTCTTCAACCGAGAGTTCGAGGTGCTCTGGTGCAATTCGATTGGATAGAGCAGCCGCTTCATCCAAATCAGCAACTTCAATCAATAGAGCACGATCTGCTAAAGATGCCGAAATAATCTGCTCACGCTCAAGAGTAGGCAGTAATTTGGCAATACTCTGTTCAACACGATCAATGTAAGTAGCATCGGTTGCGATCAAAATAGGCTGAGCATCTTCATCATGTTCCGCTTGAGAAAAGAGATCCATCGCAACCCAATCTGGGTCCGTTTTGCCATCGCAAATCACAAGAATTTCCGAAGGTCCTGCAATCATATCGATACCAACAGCACCAAAGACCGCACGCTTAGCTGTAGCAACATAGATGTTACCTGGACCAACTATTTTATCGACTCGAGGCACTGTCTGTGTTCCATAAGCGAGAGCAGCAACGGCTTGTGCGCCACCGATTGTAAAGACACGATCGACGCCAGCAATCGCTGCGGCGGCTAAAACCATCTCATTGATAACACCATCCGGTGTCGGCACAACCATGATAATCTCTTCAACACCGGCTACTTTCGCAGGCATTGCGTTCATCAAAACTGAAGAGGGGTATGCCGCCTTACCACCAGGAACGTAGATACCTACGCGATCCATAGGGGTTACTTTCTGGCCTAACAACGTGCCGTCAGCCTCTTCGTACTGCCAAGAGTGAGAGAGCTGTCGTTCGTGGTATGAACGCACACGATCAGCAGCCACTTCAAGTGCATTACGCTGTTCTGGCGAAATAGCCTCAAGTGCCTGCTGCAAACGAGCTTTTGACATCTCTAACTGAGAGATCTCAGATACAGACGTGCGATCAAAACGATTGGTTAACTCAACTACCGCCTCATCACCCATAGCTCGAACCTGCGCAATGATGTCATCAACACGCTCATTGACGGCTTTATCTGAGACACTCTCCCAAGCCAACATCGCATCAAGTTGCTGATCGAAATCGGCTTGTGAACTTTTTAGACGTTTAACTTGAGAAGTCATATTACTTTCCACGTTTATCAATAACCGCTTGTGTTAGTTGATCAAGAATTGGTTGAATCAGATCGTACTTCATCTTCATAGAGGGCTGCCCTACTACGAGACGAGAGCTGATGTCCGCTATGTGATCCATCGCTTCTAAGCCATTGGCACGTAATGTGTTACCGGTATCGACGATGTCTACAATACGATCGGCCAAACCCATGATAGGAGCCAACTCCATCGCGCCGTATAACTTAATAATGTCAACCTGACGTCCTTGACGGGCAAAGTATTCACGAGTCACGTTGACAAACTTGGTAGCGACACGCATGCGACCTTCAACCGCTTCAGCATCTTTCATTCCTGCTACGCGTAGTTGGCAGGTTGAGATCTCTAAATCTAAAGGTTCGTAGAGTCCGGCCCCGCCGTGCTCCATTAAAACATCTTTCCCGGCAACACCCATGTCAGCACCACCGTACTCAACGTAGGTTGGAACATCGGTCGCACGAATCACCACTAGCTTGATGTTCTCGTGATTAGTATCAAAGATGAGCTTTCGGCTTTTAAAAATATCTTCAGTCGGCTCTATGCCCGCTGCAGCAAAAAGCGGTAGGGTCTCTTCAAGAATTCGACCTTTAGACAACGCTATGGTTAATTGCTCTTTCATCACTAATCCAATTATTAAGCAGGAACACGGCGAATTTTAGCGCCTAAGGACTGCATCTTCTCTTCGATACACTCGTATCCACGGTCAATGTGGTAGATGCGCTCCACTGGAGTCTCGCCTTCTGCAACTAACCCTGTAAGTACAAGACTTGCTGATGCTCGTAGATCTGTCGCCATAACCGGTGCCGCTTTAAGTTTTTCGACCCCTTCAATCGTGGCGGTATTACCATCAATAACTACTTTCATTCCAAGACGAATCATCTCTTGAATGTGCATAAAGCGGTTTTCAAAGACAGTCTCTTTGATGCGACCCACACCATCAGCAATGCTGTTAAGCGCTGCAAATTGAGCTTGCATATCGGTCGGAAACGCCGGGTATGGAGCTGTAGTAACACTGACCGCTTTCGGACGGCGGCCCTCCATATCCAGCTCGATCCAGTCATCACCTTGTGTAATCTTGGCACCAGCCTCTTCAAGCTTTTTCAAAACCGCTTCAAGAATATCACCGCGAGTATTACGGGTACGCACTCGACCAGAAGTGATAGCGCCAGCGACTAGGTAAGTACCGGTCTCAATGCGATCCGGCATAACTGAGTGAGTACACCCTTTAAGAGTCTCTACACCCTGAACACGAATCGTATCTGTACCAGCACCTGAAATTTTAGCGCCCATAGCGATAAGGCAGTTGGCTAGATCGACCACTTCGGGTTCACGTGCCGCGTTTTCAATGATCGTTTCACCTTCAGCTAAAACTGCAGCTGATAGGATGTTTTCAGTACCGGTTACCGTCACAGTATCAAAAAAGACCGTAGCCCCTTTTAAGCGGCCATCAACACGAGCATCAATGTAGCCATCCATGACTTCAATCTGAGCCCCCATCGCTTCCAATCCACGCAGGTGAAGATCGACCGGACGACTACCAATGGCACAACCACCAGGCAGGGAAACCTGTGCACGACCATGTCGCGCTAACAGAGGGCCCAATACGAGAATTGAAGCACGCATGGTTTTTACCAGCTCATAAGGTGCTGTGAATTCGGTGATCGTAGTGGGATCAAGCTCAACACTCATCTTCTCACCCACGGTAAGCTCAACGCCCATACGACGCAGCAGCTCAAGCATGGTGGTGATGTCATGCAAATGCGGCAGATTGCATATAGTGACCGGCTCACTGGCGACTAAGGTTGCAGCAAGAATCGGTAGCGCAGAGTTCTTTGCACCAGAGATCCACACTTCGCCGTCTAAACGAGCGCCACCTTCAATGATTAATTTATCCATCTGATTACCTAAGCAGATTAATTACTGCTGTGACTCCCACTGATCTGGAGTAAACGTTTTAATGGAAACAGCATGGATAGCACCTGATGCAATTTGATCAGTCAAACAAGCGTATACCGCTTGCTGCTTCTTAACCGGACTCATTCCGGAGAACATTTCACCAACAACCGTTACCTGAAAATCACAGCCTTCGCCCGCCGTATGGACCGTACAACCCTCAAGCTGACTCTCAACCAGTTGCTTCACTTCATCAGCGTGCATAGTAATCTCCAGATAATCCTTAAATTTAGCCGCGTATAATAACGAAAAAGGGCCCTGATATCATCTATCAAGGCCCTATAAATGCATTCAAAACGAACACTACAGATTATTGAATATCAACGCCCACTAGGTCCGCAATGGTCTCCATCTGAGTTGGAAGATTGGCCCACTCAATATTGGCGTTATTTCGTTTGATCTCTACCCACAAGGCGACCGCACAACTATCGACTTTCGTTACATTAGATAGATCGATCGCGCTTGCTCCTGCAGCAATAGCAGAGCAAACCTGTTCAACAACTTGGTTGTAGGTGTTACGAGTCAACTCACCTTGAATCTTAAACACCGGATCCATTAGGCACCTGACACTTTATCAGACATCGCTTCGGACCACTGCTCGATCACTTTAGCAATTTTTCCATGCTGCTCCATCAAGCCAGCAAATTGATTACGGAAGGTGATTCTCAGATTAATACCATCGACAACCACATTGACCAATAACCAACGGTCATCTTTGTAAACCATATAGTAAAGAAGCGAGTAAACCGTTCCATCTTCCGCAGAGACATTCACGTTGACAATCTGTTTGTCGGGATCTGGGCTCTGCTCAACTGGAGGGATGATTTCAAACTCTTTAAAGTTGAACCCAACGACTGCTTTGGCATAAGTCCTAAGCAGAGTGTTTTTCACGACGACAGAGAAGTCAGCAACCTCACTGTCACTGGCGCGGCGGTAATATTTGCCCATGATCGATTTCGCAATGTACTCAAAATCAACCGACTCACCGACCAGCTTATCGATCTCGCCAATCAACTCATCAATATTCTCTGGCTGTCGAAGGCGTTCATCATTAACCAAGGCGAGCATATCCGCTGTCGCTGTCTCCATGATCTGACTGGCAGAGTCCCAATTAGCCTGCGCAGGAGATAACAACCCCAACCAGAGCGCGGTCAGAAAAATAAAACGACCTAACATGTTACTCACTCACCTTATTAAACAGAAACTTACCTACAATCTCTTCAAGCACTAATGCTGACTGCGTATCTTCAATAGTCATACCATTTTCCAACAGATCATCTTCAAATCCAGGGGTAATACCGATGTACTTCTCCCCTAAAAGACCTGCCGTTAGAATTTGCGCTGAGCTATCAATGCTTAGGTAGTCAACATCATCAAAGATCTGCATCTCCACTTCGGCCATCAGGCGCTTAGGATCAATGCGAATAGCTGAAACCTGACCAATTTGAACACCGCTCATGGAGACTTTTGCACGCTCAGTTAGACCACCAATATTATCAAAGCGAGCATAGACGGTGTAACCACCTCCCTTCTGAGAGAGGTTTAAACCGCTGACATTAATTGCCAGAGCGACAAGAGCCAACATACCGGCGAGGATAAGTGCGCCAACACTGATTTCGAGGGCACGAATACGCATTAAAAATCTCCAAACATCATTGCGGTTAGAAGAAAGTCCAACCCTAATATAGCCAGCGAAGAGTAGACAACTGTTCGGGTGGTCGCCTGCGAAATGCCTTCTGACGTTGGCACACAATCATTACCCTGAAAAACAGCTATCCAGATCACTACAAAACCAAATACCAACGATTTGATTACACCATTTAAAACATCTTCAGAGAAGCTGACTGAAGCCTGCATATTGGCCCAGAAACTCCCAGAAAAAATACCTAGCCAGTCAACAGCGACTAAAGATCCACCCCAGATACCCACGATTGCAAAGATCATAGACAGTAATGGCATACTGATAAATCCTGCCCAAAGACGCGGAGCAATAATGCGTCGCATAGGATCGACACCGATCATCTCGTAACTGGCTAACTGCTCGGTCGCCTTCATCAAACCAATTTCAGCTGTGACTGCGGAACCTGCTCGTCCAGCAAATAGCAGTGCTGTAACCACAGGGGCCAACTCACGAACCAGTGACAGCGCCACCATCTGACCAACAGCCTGTTCTGAACCATAATCAACCAGAATAGTGTAGCCCTGCAAACCGAGTACCATTCCGATAAATAGACCCGAAACGATGATAATAACCAGCGATAGCACACCAATAAAATAGAGCTGGCGAACCAACAGCGGCAACATCATCATAGGAGCCGGCTTGGCAATCAGAGATTGACTCAATAGCTGCCCTGCACGACCCACTGCAGCCACGCGATTAAGGGTTTTAGCACCCAATTGTTGCAGGAACTGAATCATTGTGAGCCACCAAACAACTGACCTTCAAAAGAGGGCGCCGGGTAATGGAAAGGAACGGGGCCATCTGGTCGACCTTTCATGAACTGTTCAACGCGCGGATCTTCAGAACCATTGAGTTGATCAGGTGCACCTTGAGCCAGCACCTTACCATCAGAGATAAGATAGACGTAGTCTGCAATGCTCAAGGTCTCTTGGATATCGTGCGAAACTATGACGGATGTATGACCAAGCGCCCTGTTCAAACGAGAAATCAAATTAATTAGAACGCCCATGGCAATAGGGTCCTGTCCTGCAAAGGGCTCGTCATACATCAAGAAATCCGGATCAAGGGCTATTGCCCTAGCCAATGCGGCTCGCCTTGCCATACCGCCTGATAACTCAGCTGGCTTTAGTTCACCGGCACCTCGCAAGCCGACAGCGTTCAACTTCATCAAAACCAGATCTCGAATAACGCTTTCAGGCAAATCTGTATGAACTCTCAAAGGAAAGGCGACATTTTCAGCTACTGTCATATCCGTAAATAGAGCACCGCTTTGAAACAGCATCCCCATTTTTGCCCGTAACTCGAAGAGACGGCGACGTGAAAGTGAGTGAACATTGTCACCGTCGACTTTAATTGAGCCCTGATCAGGCCTAAGCTGTCCCCCAATCAATTTAAGAAGGGTCGTTTTTCCCGTTCCTGAGGGCCCCATGATCGCTGTGATCTTGCCGCAAGGAATGGTTAACGATAGATCATCAAAGATCTTTCGTTCACCACGCCAAAAACTGAGATTACTCACTTCGATATGTGTGTCATTTAATTGAGCCATCAGTGCCTATCGATGAAGAAATAGAAAATATTGGTGGAATTCTAGTCTAAAAACATAGCTTATCAAGCAGACCTTTAGATTAAGAGAAAAATATCGAGACTCTTTACCGGACAGTCACTTATAAAAACAGTAATATACTGTAAATTAATCAGTATTAACGCGAACTTAAGGATCTCGACCCTTGTCCGACTCCAATACCACTCGATTCGATTTCGTGAGCGCAGGCAAACAGACCATCTCGATTGAGCAAGAGGCTATACAAGCCCTAAATGACTCTCTTGGAGAGGCGTTCAACCAAGCTTGCCACTCTCTTTTGAACTGCAAAGGGCGTGTCATTGTGACCGGCATGGGCAAATCAGGGCACATTGGCACCAAAATAGCAGCAACTCTAGCAAGCACCGGAACACCCGCGTTTTTTGTGCACCCAGGCGAAGCGAGCCATGGGGATCTTGGCATGTTCACGAAAGAAGATGTTGTCATTGCCCTCTCCAACTCGGGTGAATCCAACGAAGTCGTTACTATTTTACCTCTGCTTAAACGCAAAGGGATTACGCTCATTTCAATCACCTCTAAACCCCATTCAGCGTTGGCAACCAGTGCTGATATCAGCCTTGTGACCCCTATTGAACGCGAAGCTTGCCCACTTAATCTTGCCCCCACCTCCAGTACAACCGCACAACTGGTGCTTGGCGATGCGATCGCAACGGCTCTTTTAGAGGCGAGAGGATTTAGTGCAGAAGATTTTGCCTTTTCACACCCCGGCGGTGCGCTGGGTCGTCGACTGCTGTTGAAAGTGAGTGATTTAATGCACTCTGGAGACGAAGTTCCCTCAGTTGCACCAGGCACTCCCATTCAAGAAGCGCTTTTGGAGATCACCCAAAAACGCCTGGGAATGACAACCGTTGTGGATGAAGAACTCCAACCTCTTGGCATTTTTACCGACGGGGACCTCCGCCGTGCCATTGACCAGGGCGTGAATCTTAACCAAGCGACAATCGACACGGTCATGACAAAGAGCTTCACAACGGTGACGCCTGAGATGTTGGCCGCCGAAGCTTTACAGATCATGCAAGATAAAAAAATTAATGCACTCATTGCTTTAGATGAGGCAGGGAGAGTTACTGGGGCATTGAACATGCATGATATGTTAAAAGCAGGGGTCATCTAATGCGTCCCAATCCAACACAAGATCAGATAGCACTAATCAAACCCATTCAACTGCTGGTGATGGATGTTGATGGTATACTGACCGAGGGTAATCTTAGCTTCCTAGCCGATGGCAGTGAGATTAAGAGCTTCAATATATTGGACGGCCTTGGCATAAAGCTGTTAATGGAATCCGGCGTAAAAACCGCCATCATTACCGGTAGACAATCTAATCAAGTCATCCAACGCGCTGAGTCACTGGGTATTAATTACATACAGCAAGGTCGAGAAGATAAATTAACAGCACTTCAAGAGCTTTGGAAAAACACCGGTTACAACGCTTCAAACACGGCCTATATCGGCGATGACTTACCTGACCTATCTGCCATTGTAGCCGCACGCTTTGGGGTCACCGTTCCGAACGGTCACTGGCTCGTAAAAGAGAACGCTGATCACATTACAACTCAATCAGGTGGTCGCGGAGCTGCACGTGAGCTGTGTGAATTGATCATGGCTTGCCAAGGTACGCTAGACAACGCGTTGGAGCGATTTAAGTGATCACTAATCTCAGAGCGAAAATTCGATTAGCCATTGCGTCGACGTTGATTGCTCTTTTTTTGATCTTCACACTGTTATTGAATCAAGGCGATATTGAAGAGGGCGTACTCCTTAAAGAGAACCCAAACAGAATTGATTTTTTTGTAACTGACGCCACTCTCACTCGTTGGTCTGAAGAGGGCAATCTAAGCTCTGTCACCCACACCCCGCGAGCAGAGCATTTAGTTAACTCAGAACAGATGAAGTTAACAACACCTTTCTCCGTAGGCTATCGCCAAGATGGCACGACTGAACACACCATCAATGCTGGTCTAGGCTATTTTGCGGACGATAACAGTCAACTAGACCTTGAAGGCAGTGTACAGCTTCACCATAATCCAGATTCTGAGAAAGACACTGCACTCTTCACAGAGCAGTTGAGCTACTTTCCAGAACAGAATCTGGCGACCAGTGATGTAGCCGTCGAATTTCTGAACAACCAGGGTTCAACCAAAGGGGTTGGCATGACACTGAATACGGAATTAAACACCTTAGATCTTCATTCAACCGTGAGGGGGGCCTATGTCGCTTCGAGCACTGACCAGTAACCTATTTCTAGCCTTTACAGTTGTTCTTAGTGGATCAGCTTTAGCGCTGCCAACCGATAGAGACGAGCCTATCTACGTTGAGGCAGACTCAGCTAATATTGATGAGGCCAAAGGAGTCACTCGATACACAGGCAACGTCATCATCACCCAGGGATCAATGGTGCTTAAAGGTGAAACCGTCGATCTGTTACGTGGTAATGATGACACCATCAATCAGATCATCTCAAAAGGTGCTCCAGCCTACTTCGAACAACGCCCTCAACTGGACCAAGAGATTACCTATGCAACCGGTTCAACTCTGGATTACACAGTAAGCTCTCAACTGCTGTTAATTACGGGGAACGCTAGAGTGACTCAGGGTGGTGACGAGTTCACTGGGGCTAAAATTAATTACGACATGGCGAACTCTAAAGTAAAAGCCTTTAGCAGTGAGAGCGGAAGCCAGCGTGTCAAAATGGTTCTTCAGCCTAAAAAAGATAATTAACCATGAGTTCACTCGAAGCCCTCCACCTAGCCAAAAGCTACAAAGGACGCTCTGTTATTGAAGATGTGTCCGTCACTGTTGAGCCCGGTGAGATTATAGGATTGCTTGGGCCCAACGGAGCGGGTAAGACAACCTGCTTCTATATGATTGTAGGTCTGGTCAGAGCGGATCGAGGCAACATTCGTCTCAATGGCGACGACGTCACTAGAATGCCTATTCATGAGCGCGCAAAACGCGGCTTAGGCTATCTTCCGCAAGAGGCCTCTGTATTCAGAAAGCTGAGTGTCTACGACAATCTGATGGCCATACTGGAGCAGAGAAAAGACCTGACCAAAGATCAACAACACGAGAAAGCTCAGTCACTGCTTGAAGAGTTTCATATCACTCACATCAAAGAGTCCAAAGGGATGGTCCTATCCGGAGGTGAAAGACGCCGAGTTGAGATTGCAAGAGCCCTAGCAAACGATCCTGACTTCATCCTACTGGACGAGCCTTTTGCTGGTGTAGACCCCATCTCTGTCAGCGACATCAAACAGACCATCAGACACCTTAAAGATCGAGGTATTGGCGTCCTGATAACAGATCACAATGTCAGAGAGACTCTCGACATTTGCGAACGGGCTTACATCGTTAGTGAGGGTAACATTCTTGCAGAGGGTGAGCCTGAGCAGATCATGATGAATCAAGCCGTTAAAGAGGCTTATCTGGGCAATGATTTTCGCTTGTAACTCTCACACTTTTAAGTAATTATCATTTTAATGAAGCACTCTTTACAGCTCAAAGTCGGACAGAACCTGTCCATGACCCCACAATTGCAGCAAGCGATCAAATTGCTGCAACTCTCCTCCTTAGAGCTACAGACAGAGATTCAAGAGGCACTCGATAGTAACCCACTACTGGAGGTAGCCGATGAAGAAGATCAGAGTGAAGAGAACTCTCAAAGCATTGAGCAAAAAGAGTCATCAACCTTAGATGAGACCCAATCTAATTCAGAGATCGAAGAGACGTTCGAATCGTCTCAGCCGGAAGATAGCTGGTCTACTGATGACATCCCTGAACAGCTTTCAACCGACAGTCAATGGGACGATACTTACCAAAGCTCTTCAAATTCCAATCGTGATGATGATTGGATGCCAGGTGATAATGACGCTGCGGTTGAAACCATCCAAGACCACCTTAACTGGCAACTGAATCTGGTTAATTTCAGCGATGTTGATCGATACATTGCTGAGATGATTATCGACTCTATCGATGATCGTGGCTATCTGATCACCGATCTGCAGGACATTCTTCTTAACTGCCAAGAGGAACTACCTGAACTCTTTTTTGAAGTGGAAATAGATGAGGTGGAGACAGTACTTCACCGCATTCAACAGTTTGACCCACCCGGTGTCGGTGCCCGTGATCTTGCAGAGTGTTTGAAAATCCAGTTAAGACAGCTACCCATAGAGACACCTTGGCGCGCAGAGTCACTGCGCCTAGCGACCGACTATTTAAACCTGTTGGGCAGTCGAGATTTTAAATCTTTGATGCGCCGTATGAGGCTCAAAGAGGAGCAACTGTCAGAGGTGGTTAGGTTGATTCAATCACTTAACCCAACACCAGGAGACTCTTTAGATCTGGGTGATACTGATTACATCGTACCGGACGTGATCGTGCGTAAACGCGCTGGGGAGTGGACACTCACTTTAAATAACGACGTAGTTCCTGAGTTACGTATCAATGATGTCTACTCAGGCATGATTAAACGTGCAGACAACTCCGCGGAGAACCAATTTTTAAAAGACCATCTCCAGGATGCACGCTGGTTCATAAAGAGTTTACAAAGCCGCAACGAGACCCTCTTAAAGGTCTCAACGGAGATCGTTTCCAGACAGATCGGTTTTCTTGAACAGGGTGAACAGGCGATGAAGCCTCTTATTCTTCACGACATTGCTGAAGCCGTTGATCTACATGAATCCACCATCTCCCGTGTTACAACTCGAAAATACATGCACACCCCGCGCGGTGTCTTTGAATTGAAATATTTCTTTTCGAGTCAGGTGGCTACCAGTGACGGCAGTGGTGCATCATCAACTGCGATTCGAGCAATCATTAAAAAATTAATTTCAGAAGAAGACCCTCGCAAGCCACTAAGTGACAGTAAGCTTGCTACACTACTAGATGAAGAGGGGGTGAATGTTGCAAGACGAACCATTGCTAAATATCGCGAAGTTCTCAACATTCCACCTTCAAATGAGAGAAAGCGTTTGGTTTAATTGAGGTAGGCGGCCTCATTTTTTCACTCCGCCTAAGACGAGGAGAAGTCATATGCAGATAAATATTACTGGTCATCACGTAGACCTGACTGAAGCTCTAAGTGAATACGTACGTAACAAGTTCGATAAGCTAGAACGTCACTTCGACAACATTCAGAATGTACAAGTTACTCTCAGTGTCGAAAAGCAGGGTAAAAAAGCCGAGGCTGATATTCACTTAGCCGGTGGCCAAGTGGTCGCTTCTGATGAGCATGATGACATGTATGCAGCGATTGATGGCTTAGTGGATAAGCTTGATCGCCAAATCATCAAGCATAAAGAAAAAATGAAATCTCACAAATAAACGAACGACAACATGCAACTAGGTGACCTACTGACGACTGAAACAACCGCCTGCCGGGAGTCAGTCGCCAGTAAAAAACGCCTTCTTCAAGTGGCCAGCGAAAAGCTGGCCTCTTCAGTTGATGGCGTAACAGAAGATGAAATTTTTACAGGCCTTCTTAATCGTGAACGATTAGGCAGTACAGGAATTGGCTCTGGCGTGGGTATACCCCACTGTCGAATTCCGGGCTGTTCAACAGCATCCGCCTGCTTAATCACACTCGATGGCGGTGTCGATTTTGATTCAATCGATTCAGCGCCGGTCGATCTTGTCTGCGCACTGATCGTGCCCGATGATGGAAATGATGAGCACCTTAAGACACTGGCTGGTTTAGCCGAGCTGTTCAGCAAGCCCGAAGCCCTTAATTCACTCAGAGACTGCACGAATTCTGAGGCCCTACTCAATAAAGCAACTGAGCTATCAAAGGTCTAATCATGAGAGTCGTTGTTATCTCGGGTCGCAGTGGTTCAGGGAAGAGTACCGCCTTGCAAGCACTTGAAGATGTTGGGTTCTATTGCATAGACAACCTACCAGCGACGCTATTGCCAGCGTTGGTCGAGCAGATGCTTAACGACCAGAATAACGCACCCCTGATTGCTGTGAGCATTGATGCCCGCAACCAGCATACCGACCTAAAAGCCTTCCCAGAGATCATGGAATCCTTGAGGGTTAGAGAAGACATAGGCATCGAGATCACGTATCTTGACGCATCAGAAGCGACCCTATTGAAACGATACAGCGCCACTCGAAGAAAACACCCGCTGAGCAACCAAGATATTGGACTGGAAGAGGCAATAGCCTTAGAACGAGATCTGCTTGAGCCCATTGCAAGTTCTGCAGACATGAGAGTTGATACCACTCGGCTTTCACTCTATGAACTGCGTGACACCATTAAATTGAGGGTAGCACAGCGTAAAGAGCAAGCGCTCTCTTTGCAGTTTGAATCCTTTGGCTTCAAGCACGGCGTTCCATTAGATGTTGATTTCAGCTTTGACGTCAGGGTGCTTCCTAACCCCTACTGGTTTGTAGAGTTGCGCCCTCTCTCTGGGAAAGATGAACCGGTTAAAAAATTTCTCAACGCTTCCGATGAAGTGAATGAAATGATTAATGATATAGAGCAGTTCATTGTGAAGTGGATTCCCCAATTCAAAACCAATAATCGAAGCTATGTTACTGTAGGTATTGGTTGCACGGGAGGCCAACATCGCTCTGTATATATTGCTGAGAGCCTTGCATCTCGCTTTGCTGACAGAATGGATAACATCCAAGTACGCCATCGAGAATTATCAGAATAAGTTTCGCAATGATTGAAAAAAACGTTACTATAATCAACAAATTGGGACTACACGCGCGTGCAGCGGCTAAACTTATTGGCGTAACAGGTAAGTTTGGTTGTGACATCAAAATCACAAAAGATGGCAAAACAGTCGATGCTAAAAGCATTATGGCCATTATGATGTTGGCTGCATCCCAAGGAACAGATCTAATCATACAAACGGATGGCGCGGATGAATCCGCCGCGATGGATGCTGTGATTGAGATCATAAATAACCGTTTTGACGAAGATGAGTAGAGACTAACCTACTCGTAAAGGAGGGCTGCATGAGTACGGACGAAGCACCGATCGCTCTAGATACGTTAAGCGAAGCCCTTCAGTCAGACAATCTTAAACAGATTCGCTACATGCTCAATAAGGGCATGAGACCTGTTGAAGTTGCTCACCTTTTAGAGAAAACCCCTCCTCGCGAACGTCGCATTGTATGGAACCTGCTCAACCCAGAGATAGAGGGTGAGGTTCTACAGCACCTCGGTGAAGATATTCAGGCTGAAATTGTCAGCGATTTAGACGCGGCAGAAATTCTGGCGATGACAGAGTCACTCGATGTCGATGACTTAGCCGATATTCTTCAGCAGCTTCCTGACACGGTCATGCAAGAGATGCTGCAAAACATGGATTTGCAGAATCGCCAACGGGTTGAAGCGGTACTCTCCTACCCCGATGATACGGCCGGCGGTCTGATGAATACCGATACGGTAACCATTCGACCTGATATCACGGTTGAGACGGCGCTTCGTTATCTACGTCGACACAGTGAGATACCTGACAGTACCGACAGTATTTTCGTGGTGAGTCGCAAACGCAACGCACTAATAGGTGTACTTCCTATTACTCGACTTCTCATTTCAGACCCACAGATGCTGGTTCGTGAAATCATGAAGACCGAGAATGACCATGCGATCCCTGCCGATCTTCCTGAACGAGAGGTAGCTCGCATCTTCGAACAGCGCGACTTGATCTCGGCCCCTGTTATCAATGAGGATCGACAGCTTCTAGGTCGTATCACCATCGATGACGTAGTCGACGTAATTCGAGAAGACGCCGATCACTCACTGATGAGCATGGCCGGTCTGGACGAGGATGAAGACACCTTTGCTCCGGTACTAAAAACCAGTCGGCGTCGTGCAGTCTGGCTGGGAATTAACCTTATTACCGCTTTTTTGGCCTCGGCCGTCATTGGCCTATTCGAAGCCACCATCGATCAGGTTGTAGCCTTGGCAGTACTGATGCCAATCGTCGCCTCAATGGGTGGCATCGCCGGCAGTCAAACCCTCACTCTTGTCATTCGTGGCCAAGCACTTGGACACATTGAAAGACACAATATTGGCTGGCTGTTTAACCGTGAGTTAATCGTTAGCATCATCAACGGGTCACTCTGGGCTGTTGTAGTGGCCGCCATTGCTGTCCTCTGGTTTCAAGATATGACCATCGGTATAGTGATCGCAATGGCCATCGTGATCAATCTAGTCGCGGGCGCTATGGCAGGCAGCCTTCTGCCACTGACCCTTAAGCAAGCGGGAATCGACCCAGCACTAGCCGGGGGTGTTCTACTCACCACCATTACAGACGTGGTAGGCTTTTTTGCCTTCCTCGGACTAGCCACCTTTTTCTACGGTTAATTATGAGCAGTAAAGATTTTTCAAAAGAGAGTGATCAAGAGATCGAACTCGTCAGCCGCAGCCAAGTTAAACGGGAAGCTGAAGAGCTTCAAAAACTGGGTGGTCGCATCACTGAGTTACGACTTGATCAACAAGCGAAAGTCCCCATGTCTGAACGCCTAGCAGAGGCCTGTGCAGAGATGGCAAGAATCACCTCTAATGGTGCGAAAAAACGTCAACTTCAGTACATCGGCAAATTGATGCGCACAGAGGATGCCGATGCGATTCGTGTCGCCATTGACCAATTTGACTCGGCTAGCGCTGCTCACAACCAGAAATTTCATGCACTTGAGCAGTTGCGTGAACGATTGATAGCCGGAGACAAGTCAGCGCTTTCTGAAGTGATGGAGAAGTTTGAAAACTGTGATATGCAGCATCTACGAGCTTTGATTCGAAATGCTCAAAAAGAGCGCAAAGAGAACAAGCCACCGGCCAACTTCAGAAAGGTATTTCAGTACCTTCGTGACTTAGATGACGAGTCTTGAGGATAAATCTTAACGATCTCTCTTATTAATGATTTCAAGCACAGGTTCTCTCCAAGGGCCTGTCATTGAATAGCTCAGTTTAGTCGCTTCGTTGATCTTATCCCCAATCAACTTGTCGATAAGAAACAGGGCTCCTGCCACCTGAGGGGCCCCAAGTAGAACGGCGGCCAGCGGTGAGTTACCGGTTAACGGCAAAATCACATCGACCCGTTTATCCACCGTTCTATTGATAAGATTTAAAGAGCCTTCTGCAGTCAAATCGGCCGAAGCGCCTCTCATAATGAGTGGCTCTTGAGTCTTTGCAACCCCATCCTCTAAATGGTACTTACCGACCAGCTTATCAAAGGTAATACCGGATTTATAAAGGTCACTGAAATCGAGGCGCAGACGTTTAAATAGATTGTTAAAATCGAGTATTCCAAACAATCGAAGAAGCGCTGAGTTACCTTTTGCTTCGGAAATCTGCCCATTTCGAAGGTCAAATTGCAGATCACCTCCTAGGCGATAACGACTGAATGACCAAGGTGCGCCAGGCCAGCTCAGTGCAAACTCAGCGGAGAGACTTTTCGTCTCTATCGCCCTTGGATCACCCATCGACTCAAGATAGTCGGCAAGGTTACTACCTTTTGCTCTCAGGGCAATGCGACTCTGCTCGCCCTCACCGACGGACCAGATACCCTGTCCAGTTAAGCTAATGCCTGCGACATCAGCCTCCAATTGATCGATCAAGAGGCTATTGCCGGATGGAAGTAGATGGGTTGTCCAACGACCCCAATGATCATCATTCCACACAAGATTTTCTATCAGAAGGTTGGTTGAAGGTATTTTACTAATCACCTCGATGGGTGTCGGATCAGGCAATGGAACTTCTGGTTCTATTATCGATGGATCGCTCTCTGGTGTGCGCAGGTGAAGGTGGCGAAGATTTAAGTTCAAGCTGGAATCAGCAAGCTTGTAATCTAAAACACCCTGAATATCTCGACCATCCAGTGCAATAGACCACCGATCATTAGGATTGCTCGCCTCAGCAAGGATTGACTCAAATTTAAGAGCTCCAACATTCAGCTGTCCGATCTCGATTGCTGTCGTAACGGAAAGCCCCTCTTTAGTTCCAGTTTTTGACTCTGATAGAGCATCAATAAAGCCAAGTAACTCATCAACTTCAACCGAAGGAAGGGATCCATCAATGTGAAGGCGATCAGATATTTTATAGCTCGCCTGATTGCCACCCAGACGAATATTACCGGTTAAGGGTGAATCTAAATTTAGGTGAGCCTTTAAACGATCCGCATAATTAAGTTGTAAGGATGGTGATGGCTGCAAGCTCATCAAAAGGCTCAAACGGCTAATATCGGAAGATTGATGTGCCAAATAGTCTGGAGCATCTACTCGAGTACCGGTTAATTGAGACTCCACTTTTAGAGTCGATTGACACTGTTTAGTACAGAGTTTTAATGTCGAGTTGAGTGGAATTTCACCCGAGATGACACCTGACAACGGAATACCAGCCCAGTGCATTAATCTTTGAGAATCAATTCGACCCGCGATCTGAATATCAGTAGCGGTTGAGTCACTTGAGATATCAACATCAAATGTTCGACCTAAGAAGCTTGCTTTCAAACCCTCAGCCGACAGTCCACTTGCCAAATTAAAATTAACTGTGCCATCTATATCCGTTACGGCAACCCGTTGGGTTTCAGATATAAAGACACCACGATTCAGCTCGGATTGAACCTGCAGTTTAGGAGATCCTCCTTTGAGAGAAACGTATAGATCCACTAGTGATTTATGACTACCCGAGAGCTGCCAATCCCCTAGCTTATTGCCAACACTGTTGGCCAATGCCTCACTGTGAAATAGGCTGTTCAATTCAAACGCTGAACCCTCAATCGCCAACAAGGTCTTGAGTTCCCCAGAGCCGCTCCCCATCCAAAGATCTGCAAAACCGATCTCAGTGCCTGCGGCACTGCCCTGCTCTAACTGAACACGAGCGGACCCATCTCGAGCATGTATGATGGCTTCGGCCCGGTTCAACACGGGCCAGGGTGATTGATAATCTAGTGTTGTATTCTCTACCGCAATGTAGAGCTCGCTCAATGGCTTAGGTCTATCAGCCACAGACCTAGTCGGAGTCACCAGAACTAAACCAGCCTCTTTGACATCACCTTGAATCAGCGCTCTGTTTAGCCAGCTATAAAGCCCTTCACCGACTACCTTAGGCGGAGTTAACAGGAGTGCCTCTCGGGCTATTGCACCCTTAAGCCCCATCGATAGATTAAGTAGCGCTTGTTGCTCTTTATCATAGGGTAGATCGATCGAGAACTGCCCTCGTGTTCGGATGTTATTCAGACCCAGCTCTAATAGATCAGATCCAACGGCCGCATAATCACTGTGAAGTTGCCAATTAACACGTCCTTGCGCAGAATTAAACGGCAATGCCCAGTCGTAGACCGTTGGAAATTCCATGACAAGCTGCTGACTGTCAATATCTACCCAGCCGCGGTCACTTGAAACATAAAACGAACCATTCAACTGTGATGCAGCAGGTGAACCTTTCCAGGATTTGACCGACACATCTGACAACTCACCGACCACAGAGAGGTTTTCAAATCCCTGGCTAAGATCAACGGTTAACCCTTTGACTAAACCACCGGGAGAGAGCGATTTAATCACCTCTCTGCTTTGATCACCCAAAGGCTGGTTAAGCGCAAGAGCCGACAGGTCTGATAGATTAAGCTCAGCCAGTTGAATTCGATTAGCCATCCAACCATTGACGCCAGTACTTAAATCGATCGCAGTCGGTGGCAGTGAGAATTCACTGCCTTGATAGAGGGTTGAAAAGTCTTGAAGTTGCAGCTGATAATCACGATCAACCGACTGAACAGAGAAATTTGTTGAAAGCTGCTCTAGTGCCAGCTCACCAAGCTCATCGGGCAGTACAAGTTGCAAGCTATTGGCTGATAAATTACCGACAAGATAATCCAGACTGGCGCCACGCAACTGCCCCCATAGCCGCGCATTCGCACTAATAGAGAAGCGCTGTTCGACCCCTGCAAGATCGGCCAACTCTGAGCCAATGTTATCGAGTTCAACATAGAAAGGTAATAGTAGCTGACCGTTTGAGGATTGACCTTGGTGCTGAATCGCAAAACGCATGCGACTATCTTGACCCAACACTGGCATCCAAAAACTACCGCTCAATTGATGCTCTGTTTCACTGCTCTCAAGAGACATATTGTCCAGATTGATGAAGCGGGAGCGACCTGATTCTGGAATCAGATGAAGTTGTGATTCAGAAAATTCGATGGAGGGCTGTTCAAATAGAATAGCAATCAACGTATCGAATGCGCGATTATCGGTCTCTGATTGATTCGAGTCAGCCAGCCAACGCCCTTCAGACTGACGCCACTTTACATTCAGACCCTGTGCCGTGACCCGTTGAAAAATAGGCGCAGCATCAATCAATGAACGCCATGGATCCAATTCAAACGAGATGTTTTGGAGGTGAAACTCGATCTGCTTTGATTTGAGGTAGTCAATATCCGAATGGATCTCTTTGAACTCAAAGGTTGGATAGGGACCGCGCCAGCCAGTCTCTAGCTCGCCTATGGTGACTTCAATACCAAGGTATTGACTAAGCTGAGCCGCAATATCAGTTCGGTAATCGCCCAGCAAAGGGAATGCTAGACGCACAGCCGTTAGCAGGATGGCTAACAGTGCTGCCACCATCAAAACCCACCAACTGACCCAAAGCGTATGCCGAACCATGAATTCCCCGCTACCTCAGAACCACATCAAAGTGTTCTGGGTTGTAGTGAGTGTCACTCTGGAATCGAATCGTTTTCCCAATAAACGACTCCAGTTCAGCGACATGGTCTGATGCATCATCCAGCAAATAATCAACCACGGCTTTAGCCGCAATGACCAAATAGGAGTCGGTATCGTAGGCCCTATGTTGACGCAAGATCTCTCGAAAGATTTGATAGCACACCGTCTCAGGCGTACGAATCATGCCTCGACCTGAACAGGTCTCACAGGTTTCACACAGAACCTGCTCTAAACTCTCTCGAGTACGCTTACGCGTCATCTCAACTAGCCCCAATTCGGATACGCCGGTCACTTTGCATTTAGCGTGATCTTTATCTAGCTGTCGCTGAAGAGTTCTCAAAACTTGACGCTGGTGCTCTGGGTCTTCCATATCGATAAAGTCGATAATAATAATGCCACCCAAATTACGAAGCCTCAGTTGGCGACCAATCGCTGTCGCAGCCTCCAAATTAGTTTTAAAAATCGTCTCTTCCAAATTGCGATGGCCTACAAAAGCGCCGGTATTGATATCAATCGTAGTCATCGCTTCGGTTTGGTCAAAGATGAGGTAGCCACCTGACTTAAGCTCAACCTTGCGGCCCAGTGCCTTCTCAATCTCCTCTTCAACGTTAAAGAGGTCAAAAATGGGACGTTCGCCTGGGTAGTATTCCAGCTTTGATTCAATTTCAGGGACTAGTGTTCGAGCGAAACTTTGTGCACGCTGAAAGGTCTCTTTAGAATCAATTCTGATACGTTCAATCTCAGAATGAGTCATGTCTCTGAGTGCTCGCATATTGAGCGGCAGGTCCTCATAGACGGTTGCCGGCGCTTTCGCCCCTTTGACTCGGTTCTGAATACTCTCCCACAAGCGATGTAAGAAACTGATATCGGCTTTTAATTCCAATTCTGTCACGCCTTCAGCCACAGTTCTCAGAATGTAACCATACTCAGGCTCAGCTGTCTCATCGTCAGAATTGATCAACTCAGATCTGAGAATCTGCTTCAAGCGATCTCGTTCTTCTTCATCTTCAATTCGTTGAGAGACCCCAATATGAGAGGCATCTGGCATTAAGACCAGATAGCGTGATGGAAGAGATATATGGGTCGTCAGGCGGGCTCCTTTACTGCCAATAGGATCTTTAGTCACTTGTACTAGCAGTGATTCGCCTTCACGCAACACCTGAGCAATGGAGAGAGCAGCACGCTCATCCGGTGTCAGAGATTGATCAACGACTTCATCAACGTGTATGAAAGCAGCTCGCTCAAGTCCCACATCGACAAATGCAGCCTGCATGCCTGGAAGTACTCGTACCACTCGTCCTAAATAGATATTGCCTAAAATCCCGCGACGTTTTGCACGCTCAACATAGATCTCTTGCGGCATGCCATTTTCAATGACTGCGACTCGAGTCTCCATCGGTGTGAAGTTAATCAGTATCTCTTCACCCAAAACCTTACTCCTTACTCAACAGACCCTTGGGTCCACGCTGAGAATCCAAATTTTTCTAAAATCTTTCCAGTTTCAGCGATCGGCAAACCCACGACTGCGCTGTAACTTCCCTTAATCTCTTTGACAAACAGTGCACCCATGCCCTGAATGCCATAGCCACCCGCTTTATCCTGAGGTTCTCCGCTGAGCCAATAGCGCTCCATCTCTCTCTTATTTACAGGATAGAAGCTGACCTGAGTAATCACCACTTCGCTGCGAGTCTGTTGACCATCAGAAATAGCCACTGCGGTCATAACCTGATGTTGGGCACCCGACAGGCGTTTAAACATAGTAAAGAAGTGGTCAGGACTTTCAGGCTTCCCTAATATCTGATTATCGATCACTACACTGGTATCGGACCCTATTACCAGAGCCCCTGGGTAGTGTTGTGCAACGGCTTCGGCTTTATTACGTGCCAGGCGGTTTACATAATCCTCAGGTGTTTCCTCGCTCAACGGTGTCTCATCGATATGAGCCGGATGCACTTCTGGAGAGATCCCTATCTGTTTTAATAACTCCAGTCGTCTAGGTGACTGAGAGGCCAAAACCACGTTCATTAGTTCAAATCCAAGGATCGTGCCAAGCGACGCAAAGTCATAAACACGAATGGCCAGAGAAGCGCACTGGTCAAAGCCGGCAAAAGAAACAGCAGTGTATCAGCAGAATTTCCAACCAGACCTTGCATCCAATAGTAGATCAATTGATTCAGCCCCACCAACAGCAGCAACACAAAGGACTGCTGAAGCATTGGAAACACTCTTAACCGACTGTGCAGTAACTGTGTAATGAAGGCAATCAGAGTCAGAGATAGAGCACCTAAACCGAGCACTGAGCCTCGCATTAAATCCAGTAATAGCCCAATAAAAAACGCATAGACTAAGCCAACACGATTGGGGGCCCAAATAAGCCAAAAGAAAAGAACCAACAGAACGAAGTCTGGCCGGAACCACTGCAGAGAGCTGTCCAAAGGAAATTGACTCAGCGTTATTGCTAGCAGAAAAGTAGCCAGTGTGACAAAAAAGCCACCACCAGAGGCTTGATCACTCACTCTCCAACCTCTTTAATCCATTCACCTGCTGAACCAAAAGCAGATAGCGGCTCTTATCAAGCGTTGCCGTTGGCCTTGCTCTGACCACTGCAAAGGAGCGACCAGGCTCCTGTCTAAATTCGGTTATCTCAGCGACGGGGTAACCCATTGGAAAGACGCCGCCCAACCCAGAGGTAACAAGTAGGTCACCAATACGAATATCTTCAGTATTGGGGATGTGGTCCAGTTTGAGCTCAGTAGTGGATCCACTACCGAGCGCAAGGGTACGGAAACCCGTACGTAAGAGTTGAACAGGAACAGAGGATCTAGAGTCAGTCACCAACATGACTCGACTGGTGACGGGCGCAAGATCAACGACAAGACCCATGATACCGCCGGAGTCCAGTGCAGGTTGCCCAATAACAACTCCATCCTGTTCACCGCGGTTAATCAATATTTCATGCTGAAAAGGGTCAGAGCTAACGCCTATCAACTCTGCCATCTGAACCTCTTCCTCCACCTTTTGGCGAGCATTCAGCAAAGTTCTTAAACGGCGATTTTCACTGGCAAGAGTCGCGTTTTGTAGCACTTTTTGTTCTAGCAGAATGGCTTCTGTTCGCAACTCATCATTCTCTGCAATCAGTGTGGCTCGACTGACCACCACATCTGAAACGCCACCTGCCATTTTGACTGGCAAATCCACCAACCACTGCAAGGGGGTAGCAACAAGGTTTAGATAGGCTTTGCCTTCACGAAATTTATTGGAGGTAAGATCGAGCGCAACGATAGAGAGCGCTACGATTATGAGAAGAGTAAACAGCAAACGCGACGGACCACTTTTAAAGATCATGACTTTAAACCCTTCGCGTTGCCGTTATTAAAGATCAGTCACGTGACAGTAACTCAAAACCCTGTTTATCCAGTATCTCAAGTGCTTTACCGCCACCACGAGCCACACAGGTCAATGGATCTTCTGCCACAATCACTGGAAGGCCGGTCTCTTCCGTCAGAAGGCGATCAAGATTTCTTAGCAGTGCACCACCGCCTGTCAAAACAATACCGTGCTCAGCAACGTCCGCTGCCAATTCAGGTGGACACTGTTCTAGTGCACCTTTAACGGCTTGAACAATCGACTGGAGAGGCTCTTGAAGGGCTTCAAGAATCTCGTTCGAGTTAAGCGTGAACATACGTGGGATACCTTCAGCAAGGTTACGACCACGCACATCAATCTCTAGCACTTCAGGTGCTGGGTAGGCTGTACCTATCTCTTGTTTGATTCGCTCGGCTGTCGCTTCACCAATCAAGCTTCCATAATTCCGACGAACGTAAGTAACAATCGCCTCGTCAAATCGGTCACCGCCGACACGAACAGATTCAGAGTAGACGATACCGCTCAACGAGATCACCGCAATCTCAGTGGTACCGCCACCGATATCGACCACCATCGAACCAGTTGCCTCATCAACTGGGAGACCAGCACCGATCGCAGCCGCCATTGGCTCTTCGATTAGGTAGACCTCTCGAGCACCTGCACCTACTGCAGACTCTTTGATTGCTCGACGCTCAACCTGAGTTGACTTACAAGGTACACAAATCAGAACGCGAGGCGATGGACGAAGGAAACTGTTGTTGTGAACTTTACTGATGAAGTACTGAAGCATCTTTTCAGTCACGTGGAAATCAGCAATGACACCATCTTTCAATGGACGAATAGCGGTAATATTGCCTGGCGTTCTACCCAACATTCTTTTTGCATCGGTACCGACAGCCGCTACGGTCTTCTGGTTGCCTTGCTGGCGGATAGCCACTACAGATGGCTCATCTAGCACGATCTCACTATCTCGAAGATAGATCAGCGTATTGGCAGTTCCCAGGTCGATGGAAAGGTCGCTAGAAAAGAGACCACGAATCTTTTTAAACATTGGATTTAAAACCTTATAAGCGATGACTTTAGAAGCCAATTCATTAATCAAAGAATGTTAGCAACGACGGGGATTTTGGGCAAGGCGCAAATGTGATAGATTACGCGCCATCACAATGTTTTTACGAAACTATTTTCCACTTCTTACAGCCGCAAAATAGTTTCAATCACACCATTTAAAGAAAGAAGGTTAAGCATGTCCATCGATCGCTCCGATGTTGAACGTATTGCCCATCTTGCCCGTTTAGAGTTGAACGAGCAGGATATTCCGGCCTACACCGAAAACCTAAGCAGCATTTTAAATCTTATTGATGAGATGCAGCAGATTAATACAGACGGTGTGGAGCCATTGGCACACCCACTGGATGCAGTCCAACGCTTGCGTGCTGATGAAGTTACCGAGCTGAATCAACGAGATAAACTTCAAGCGGTTGCACCAGCTGTTGAAGAGGGGCTTTTCCTTGTCCCTAAAGTCATTGAGTAACAGGATTCGGATTAGAGATATGTTTGAAAAAACACTGAGCGAACTGGCTCAAGACCTTCGCAATGGCACTGTGAGCAGTGTTGAGCTTACCCAAGCGTTTATCGATCGCATCAACCGTTGTGACAGCGAGTACAACTCGTTCATCACCACCACCCCTGAACTGGCTCTGCAGCAAGCAAAAGCAGCTGATGAGAGTATTGCAGCGGGCACAGCGGGCACCTTCACAGGACTTCCGATCGCGCACAAAGATCTGTTTTGCACCGAGGGGGTCAAAACCAGTTGTGGCTCCAAAATGTTGGATAACTTTGAGTCCCCCTATGACGCTACCGTAGTAGCAAAGTTTAAGTCAGCGGGCGCCGTTATGTTGGGTAAAACCAATATGGATGAGTTTGCGATGGGATCAACCAACGAGAGCTCTTTCTATGGTGCTTGTAAAAATCCTTGGGATACAAGCCGTGTACCAGGAGGCTCTTCAGGTGGTTCTGCTGCTGCAGTCGCAGCACGACTAACACCTGCAGCAACAGGTTCAGATACAGGTGGTTCGATTCGCCAACCGGCAGCGTTCTGTGGCATTACCGGCATCAAGCCAACTTATGGACGCGTCTCTCGTTACGGCATGGTTGCCTACGCCTCTTCGCTTGATCAGGGCGGTCCAATGGCTCGCAGTGCTGAGGATTGTGCTCTTATGCTGAACGTCATGGCGGGACAGGACTCAATGGACTCAACCTCATCGGCACAACCGACTGAGGATTACACTGCGTCGCTCAACAACTCGCTTCAAGGCCTAAAAATCGGAGTTCCGAAAGAGTTTATGAGTGCCGATTTAGACAGTGCAATGGCGGCTCAGATTGAGACAGCGATCAAACAGCTTGAATCGCTGGGCGCCACAATCAAAGAGGTTAGCCTTCCGAATACACGCATGTCGATTCCGGCTTACTACATCATTGCTCCGGCGGAGGCATCGTCAAACTTGTCACGTTTTGATGGCGTACGTTATGGCTACCGTTGCGAGAACCCACAAGATTTGGAAGACCTCTATAAACGGACTCGTGGCGAAGGCTTTGGCTCTGAAGTTAAACGCCGCATCATGGTTGGAACCTACGCACTCTGTGCCGGCTACTACGACGCCTACTACAACAAAGCTCAACAGATTCGCCGTTTAATCCAACAAGATTTCATGCGCATCTTTGAAGAGGTCGATGTCATTGTTGGGCCGACAACACCAAGCCCTGCGTTTACCATTGGTGAAAAAGTGAATGACCCTGTCGCAATGTACATGGAGGACATCTTCACACTGTCGTTAAACCTGGCTGGTCTTCCCGGTATGTCCGTACCTTGTGGACAGGTAAACGGCTTGCCTGTTGGCCTTCAGTTGATAGGGAACTACTTTGACGAAGCTCGCCTATTGAACGTAGCTCACCAATACCAACAAAATACAGAGTGGCACACCCTGTCACCGGTTACGGCATAAGGAGATCGATATGGAATGGGAAACAGTTATCGGTCTAGAGATCCACGTTCAGCTCGCGACCAATACGAAAATATTTTCAGGTGCTAGCACTGCCTTCGGTGCCGAACCCAATACACAAGCGTGCGCCGTTGATCTGGCATTGCCGGGCACACTGCCGGTATTCAACGATGGCGCACAGAAAATGGCCATCATGTTTGGCTTAGCGATTAATGCCGAAATCGGTAAACGTGCCGTTTTTGAGCGCAAAAATTACTTCTATCCAGATCTTCCCAAGGGTTACCAGACAACCCAACTAGAAGCACCTATTGTTGGCGAAGGTTACGTCGATATTGAAACGGAAGATGGCGAACGTCGTGTTCGTATTCATCACGCTCACCTAGAGGAAGATGCCGGAAAATCCTTACACGAAGATTTTCACGGCCAATCCGGTATCGACCTTAACCGAGCCGGTACACCTCTAGTCGAAATTGTCTCTGAACCCGATATGCGCACCTCTAAAGAGGCCGCTGCTTACGCTCGCAAGATTCATGCGATAGTAACTACTCTGGGCATCTGTGACGGTAACATGGCCGAGGGCTCAATGCGTTGTGACTGTAACGTCTCCATTCGCCCTAAAGGCAGTGACACCCTAGGTACTCGCACCGAGCTGAAGAACATCAACTCGTTCCGCTTCATTGAGCGTGCAATCGACACCGAGGTAGAGCGTCAAATCGACCTAATAGAAGATGGCGGCACAGTAGTACAAGAGACTCGTCTTTACGATCCAGACAAAAACGAGACTCGAAGCATGCGCTCGAAAGAGGATGCTAACGACTACCGTTACTTCCCTTGCCCAGATCTACTTCCTGTCGTGGTCGATGATGCCTATGTAGAAGCCATTCGTCTAACGCTTCCAGAACTGCCCGACGCACGAAAAGAGCGTTTCATCAGTGAACTGGCTCTATCTGAATACGACGCTGGTGTTCTGTCAGCTTATCGCAACCAAGCGGACTACTTTGAGTCAGTGGTTGAGTGTTGTGGTGATGCCAAACTGGCTGCCAACTGGGTGATGGGAGAGTTGGCCAAAAACTTAAACGCAGCCGATCTGAGCATTGATAACAGCCCCGTTAGCGCAGAGCAGTTAGGCGGTCTTCTAGTTCGCATCAAGGACAACACCATCTCTGGCAACATTGCTAAGAAAGTCTTTGAAATCCAATGGAACGAAGGCGGTACAGCTGACGAAGTGATTGAAGCCAAAGGGTTGAAGCAAGTCACCGACACCGGTGCAATAGAGACCATGATCGACGAGGTCATTGCCAATGCAACAGCACAGGTTGAACAGTATAAAGCTGCTGAACCAGAGAAACGGGGCAAAATGCTTGGTTTCTTTATGGGCCAGGTCATGAAAGCATCCGGCGGCAAAGCCAACCCAGGTGCGGTCACCGGCATACTTAAATCTAAACTGGATGCTCTTTGCGACTAACAGGTAAACACTATGTCTGAACTACTGAATGCAATCCACGCCATTGTAGGTGATAAAGGTCTCATCACCGACGAGCGTGTTGCTCAACGACCTAATGAGAGTTGGAGTAAAGGCAGCTGTCCGGCGAAAGCGGTGATTCGACCCGCGTCGACGGAAGAGGTCTCAAAAGTGCTCGCCCTGTGTCACGAGGCAAATCAGACCATCATTCCACAAGCCGGCATGACCGGCTTAGCGGACGCGACCAAAGCGACTGAAGGGGATTTTGTTCTAAGCCTTGAGCGCATGCGTTCCATTGAGCAGTTAGATACCCAAGGTGCCACTGTGCTCGTTCAAGCCGGTGTGGTTGTTGAGGATCTTCAAAATGCAGCAGCCGAGCACGACCTCCTTTTTGCAGTAGATTGGGGTGCTCGGGGTTCAGCACAGGTTGCAGGAATGCTTGCAGCCAACGCCGGTGGCAATAAGGTTATTCGCTACGGTATGGCACGTGATCAAGTTCTCGGTCTAGAGGTGGTGCTAGCCGATGGCACCGTCCTAACCAATCTTAAAGAGACACTGAAAGATAATACCGGATACGACCTAAAACAGCTGTTTGTCGGCTCAGAAGGAACTCTAGGTATTATCACACGCGCCGTTTTGAGACTTTGGCCTTCAGCGCCAGCACGTCAAACCGCACTGGTCGGCGTCGAGAGTTTTGATAACGCACTCTTACTGCTTAACACGCTGAAACAGAAACTCGAAGGTAAGCTCTCGGCATTTGAAGCGATGTGGAACAGTTTCTATAGCTTTATGGTTAACGAAACCGGTAATCATCAAAAGTTTATTGATGACTCCCTACCCTACTACATCCTAGTAGAGTCAGAGTGTGTCGATGACACTCGCGGAAAAGAGCAGTTCATTGAGGTGCTTGGCGAACTTCTAGAACAAGAGGTCATTGTCGATGCTGTGATTGCCGAAAGTCAGCAGCAGTCAGCGGCACTCTGGGCAGTTCGAGATGACATTGAGGCGATGGTTCAAGCCTTCAGTCCTCTGATTCCTTACGATATCAGCCTACCGTTGCGTCATATGGAAGCCTACACAAACGAAGTCAAAGAGGCACTGTCAGAACAGTTCCCTGAATCGACCTGCCTGACCTTTGGGCACCTTGGCGATGGCAACATTCACTTCTGTGTAGGTCCGGTCAGCGATAAAAAAGCGATCGACACGGTAGTCTATAAGATCCTAGAGAAATACAAAGGCTCTGTTTCGGCAGAACACGGCATTGGACTGAGTAAAAAGCCCTATATCCAGCTAAGCCGAAGTGAAGCTGAACTCGCCGTCATGCGCAGTATTAAAGCCGCTCTGGATCCTAAAGGGATTCTTAACCCTGGGAAGATTATTGGCTGATGAGCTCGATAGACTCTCTTCAGGAACCGATTCCACCAGGGGATTACGACTGCTGCGAAAGTGGTTGTGAACCCTGTGTTTGGGATGTCTACTATGCAGATAGAGCCGCATGGCAAAAGCAGCAGGCAGCACAAAAATCAGCAGAGACTAAGGAAGATCAATCAACTGAAGGCGATTGATCTTCTCTCCTTCTCGTTGCTCAAATGAGTACAGAAGGTTATTTAATTCAGGAATTAAGCCGACCTTTTCAATTTTATCACCATCGACCCTTTGCCAAGTTTCCAGAACCAAATCCTTATCACGGCTCTTAATTAAAGAGTCCTCACCTTTAACAAAAACAACCTCCGAAACCCCTTTCGACTTCACAAGAGGTATCTTCAGCGTTTCAATAGATTCACCGCAACTAGTCGCTGCTTGAAGCTGAAGGATGAAGGTCAAAGGATCCTGAAAACCCTGCGGAAGCTCCAACTGAGACGTCTTACCTTTTCTATTCACTTCAGCCGTTGCGCCATTGAACTGAATGGTTGTTTTACGCGCCCCAAGCCCTTGCTGTTCAAAGAGGTAATTAATCGGAACGATGCCTTGCTCATCAACAATAAAATGGCTCTCCTCCTCTAGCGAAGCCAGTAGAACAGAGACAGACTGAAGCAATGTGAACTGACCTGAATCTGATTGAGAGATCGCTCGAGCCCCTTTCGCCCGAATACCATCAATTTCAACACGATACTCAAGAGTCTCGCCGACTCTGGATGCAAAATAATTCTGCATACATTGAGTGTCTGCCGACGCCAAAGAGCTGAGGAACAAAAAAAGTAGAGGATAGATTTTCATAAAATTTATTCTAACCCACTTAACTGAGTAGAAAATGAATACGCATACCATTCTGGGCATTCACAGCTCCTTTCCATCCGTGGAATCGCTGCATACCGTCCGTCCTGGACATTCACAGCTCATTTCCATCCATGGAATCGCTGTATACCGTCCCTCCTGGACATAAAAAAGGGTAGCTTGAGCTACCCTTGTGTTAGACATCTTATTCATTACTCACGGATGATTGAGACATCCTCAGCCTGAAGACCTTTATCGCTGTCGTGCACATTAAAACGAACACGTTGGCCTTCGTTTAATGAACGGTGTCCACGGCCACGAATGTTACGGAAATGAACAAAAACATCATCTCCATTGGCACGAGTAATAAAACCGAAACCTTTAGAAACATTGAACCACTTAACAGTACCGACTTCACGACCATCATCGATGTCATCCTCTTCATCCGCACCGTTTACACGACGTGAAGATTGAGATGCTGATGCGGAGCCAGAGCTAGCCACAAGAGTACTGATGAAAACAGCCACAAACGAAACGGCAAGCACTGGTAAGTAGTGCGATTCCGCTTTAAAGAAGTGACCAGCAGCTGCGATAACACAGGCTGCAATTACGCTGATAATGATATTTTTAATCACTGATTAACCACCCATTGGAAATATTTCTTTGTATTTTTTGGAACAAACAAATTACTCTGTACGACATTAAAAAACCCGCACAGAAAGTGAGATATAACGTATTAGTTATATTTTTTCAACAACTTAGGGGTTTACGGCGGATAAATTAACCCAAAGAGTAAGAAGAACACGAAATTATGAGTGAATCGAACAGTCGTTTAGATGATCTGGAGAGTCGAATAGCGTTTCAAGAGGAAGCGATCGATCAACTGAGTGAAATCACCATTCGCCAAGCGAAAGAGCTGGATGAACTGCGACGCATGATTATGATTCTGAACGACCGAGTTAAGAACGCTGATAATAGTGGCTTTTCACCAGCGGCGGATGTGCCACCACCACACTATTAATCGACTCATTTAGCGGTTAACAAACTAACTGCCTAACTTGCGTCTCGCATAGATATCAAAACGCCCAGACTTACCCTCTAATGCATAGCTAGGCTTCGGTCCTTCAATAATAGGCGCCTTTCTTGGTCGCTTCACAACAACCCTTGCTGGGTCATGTTGCAAAGCGGCGTCTAGCAACTCTGCACTGTCCTGATCGGCACCCACAAGCGAGCGAAAGGCTAGCATCTCTTTTTTCACCTGAGCCGACTTATCCGTGTGAGGGAACATCGGATCGAGATAGATCACGTCGTACTGATTAGAGGTCGTTTGAAGGAACTCAACCGCTTGGAGGTGACTTAATGAGAGTCTGGCCAGAATCTCCTGCAACTCTGGATCGGATGAGAACTGAGCTCTGTGCAACCCATCTCTCAACAACGCATGAACTACTGGCACCCGCTCCACCATATCCACACGACAACCTAAGGTCGCCAGCACAAAACTATCACGACCCAGCCCAGCGGTCAGATCGGCTATGTAAGGGGTAAATGCAGAGGATACGCCACAAGCCTTAGCAATCTGTTGCCCTTTACCGCCACCAAAACGACGACGATGAGCCACCGCACCCGATTCAAAGTCTACTCGAATAGGACCGGGCGCTTTAGGGCCAAGCTGGACCAGCGACAGACCATCAAATCCCACCTGAAGTAGATAGTCGAACTCAGAACCTGATTGACCACTTTTTACCAAGGGAAGATTTAAGCCATTGCTAAGCTTTTCGGCTTCCGGAAGCAGTTCATGAGACTCAACGGAAAGACCAATCATCAGCGAGTCAAAGCCCAAACTGCGATCAAAGTAACACCTAGAATCAAACGATAGATTACAAAAGGACGCATGCCGATTTGATCAAGCAGCTTCAGAAACAGATGAATACACGCCCAAGCGCTGAGGGCCGCTACGAGTGCACCAACACCAATCATCTGCCAATGCGCGTCTGCGCCGATATCGATAAGCTCTTTACCCTTCAATAACCCTGCCCCCAGAATAACTGGGATTGAGAGCAAGAATGAGAAACGGGCGGCACTTTGACGATCAAATCCCAACATAAGCGCTGCTGTAATGGTGATACCCGATCGAGAGGTTCCAGGAATGAGAGCGATGGCCTGAGCTACACCAATCACAATAGCATCCTTAAAGCCGAGCTCTTTCATAATACGCGTCGCCTTATTGGTAGCGTCTGCCCAACCGAGTGCAAGGCCAAATAGAATGGTGGTGCCAGCAATAACCAAAATGGATCGACCATAGGTATCAATCCAGTCGCCCAACAGCAGGCCTGCTATGACAGCTGGGATCGTCGCAAATGCTACAAACCAACCAAGTTTCCCATCATCCGAGGTTCTACCAGCCAGAGTTAATGTTGACGCTGCCACAATCGACACCACTTCGCGCCGAAAATAGATGATGACAGCCGTCAGCGTGCCAACATGAACACCAACATCAAATGCTAATCCCTGATCACTCCAACCAAACAGCTGGGAGGGTAGAATCAAATGTGCAGAACTTGAGATCGGTAGGAATTCAGTTAACCCCTGTATCAGGGCCAATATCAGAGTATGTATCCAATCACTGAGCGTCACTGCTCACTCCTTTTTTTCCAAGTGCCCTCTCGAACATAAACGGGTAAAGCCTCTTCAGGCGGCACTTGATCACCCCTTTCTAGAGCTGACACTGCCATATTGAGCATACTCTCAGCCTGAGGGTACTGATCAGACAACACCCTACCCAAACCGTTTTGAACTAATGAATTCAACTGATCCAAGTAGTTAAGGCCTGGGCCAATTGCTACGCATTGAGAAACCTTTTCAGGCAGAACAACGGCTGAGGGTGCCGTCACCTGCTCCTCAGTCAAAGCAAAGATTGTGCCATTTTCCACCTTATAGACTGCCCAATAGACCTCATCCATTCGGGCATCCAAAGTCGATAGAATAAAGCCAGCCTCTGGGCATAATGCAAGCGCCTGATAAGCCAAGGTCTCAAGGGTCGATAGGGGGATCACAGGAGTATCAAAGGCGACGGCTAGCCCCTGTGTTGCTCCTGTTGCTATACGAATGCCGGCAAATGACCCTGGCCCGCGCCCAAAAGCGATCGCATCAAGCTCTTTTACCGATAGCTTGGCCTCTTCAAGAACACTTTCAACCATCGGCAACAGCAGTTGGGTATGCCCTCTGGGTACCACTTCAAACCGACAAATGCGCTGTTCGCCGTTTAGTAAGGCGACTGAACAGGCATCAGTTGAAGTATCTAGTGCTAGAACCTTCGTCATAATATTACTCTTAAATTAAATCTGAGCCCCAGGATGGCATGATCGATTGATCATAACCGAGCTGACTCAACACCCTTGCGACCACAAAATCGATCATATCTTCGACCGTGGTGGGTTTATGATAGAAACCTGGTGACGCCGGCAGTATGACCGCCCCCATGCGGGTCAACTTCAACATATTCTCAAGATGTATCTCAGAATAGGGAGCCTCTCGCGGCACCAAAATAAGTGATCGACGCTCTTTTAGGGCAACATCCGCAGCACGCTCAATCAGATTATTACTGGCCCCAGTCGCAATGGCTGACAGTGTTCCTGTTGAACAGGGACAGACCACCATCTGACTGGGAGCGCCTGAGCCTGAAGCGACAGGAGCAAACCACTGCTCTTTACCAAAGACTTTAATCTGCTCCGCTTTAGCACCCGTGAAATCAGTAAAAAACTGCTGCTGAGCATCAGGAGTCCCTGGCAAGCTGTGCTCTGTTTCAGCCGCGACAACAACTTGAGCCGCTTTGGAGACCATCACAAAGAGTTGAACGTTCTGCTGAACCAAGCAGTGCATCAAACGCAGTGCGTACTGAACCCCCGAAGCTCCGGTAATGGCTAGGGTTACTCTTGAGTCAAAATCTGCCACGGTTCACCTCAATGTGTCGTCGAAATAAGGAGTTGTTTAATTCGCTCGTGAATGCCTTCGAATCCACCGTTCGACATCACTACGATATGACTGTTGTGTTGTAGCTCTGATTCGAGAGACTCAAGCAGAAGATCAATGCTATTAAATACAGCCTGCCCGTCAAAGCCAGCAATCTGATTCTCTAAAGACCACCCCTGAGAATCCGGTTGATACCAAAAAACAGTATCAGCTTGCGCGGCGGATTCAACTAACTGGCTCTTAAATACGCCTTGTTTCATGGTATTAGACCTTGGCTCGATGATGGCAATCAACTTCTCATCGTGCACTTTCGCTCTCATACCTTGCAAGGTCGTCGCAATAGCCGTCGGATGGTGAGCAAAATCATCATACAGAGAGACCCCTGAGAACTGACCTAACAGCTCCATGCGGCGCTTCACGCTTTTGAATTGGCTTAATGCCTCCGCACTCACTTCGGGGGTAATGCCAACGTGTCTTGCTGCCAACAGAGCATGCAGTGCATTGCGTTGATTGTGCTCACCGGTCAATTCCCAATCAACCCAGACAGGGGCCGTCTCTTTGACGCAAATTTGAAAACGCTGACCACCAGACTCTTGCTCACCGATTGCAGCACCAGAGTGACCAGGATTCATTGAAGTTGACTCTAACTCACTCCAACACCCCTGCTCTATCACCTGCTCGACTGCCGGAATATCCGAGGGGTAGATCACTCGCCCAGTAGCAGGCACCAAACGCATGAGGTGATGAAACTGCCTCTGAATCGCTGCAAGATCATCAAAGATATCTGCATGATCAAACTCTAAGTTATTAATCACCAGTGTTCTTGGGTTGTAGTGGACAAATTTAGATCGCTTATCAAAAAAAGCGGTATCGTACTCATCTGCCTCGATAACAAAAAAGTCGGTCTCTCCCAAACGAGCTGAGCAGTCAAAATCGAGCGGAACGCCACCAATCAAAAAACCAGGCTTCAACCCAGCGTACTCCAGAATCCATGCCAACATGGTCGCTGTGGTGGTTTTACCGTGAGTACCTGAAACAGCCAATACCCAACGATCCTTGAGCAAGTGATCATGTAACCACTGTGGTCCCGATGTGTGGTGAATCCCTCTCTCAAGCACCGCCTCAACACAAGGATTGCCGCGCGACATCGCGTTACCGACTATCACTAGATCGGGATTGGAGTCCAATTGAGTGGGATCGTAGCCTTGAATAATCTCAATGCCTAAGGTTTCAAGTTGCGTACTCATTGGCGGATAGACGTTCTGATCCGAACCGCTGACACGATAACCTAGCTCTTTGGCCAAAATCGCTAAAGAGCCCATAAAGGTGCCACAAATACCAAGAAAATGAAGATGCAAACCGGTGGTATCCCACAAAAAATTATAAAGATGGGCTTTAATTAACCGAAAAACCCATTTCGCACATGCAATAGCGTACCAACTTGCCTATAATTTTCATCATATTTCACACGACTAAGAGATTCTCTAATGCAGTTACTGAGCTCCTTCCTAAAGCACAACAAAACCGATGCAGACCTTGTAGAGGTGATCGAAGTCTTAATGATCGCCTGTAAAGAGGTTGCATTGCAGCTTCGCGAAGGCGCTCTGGCCGGCGTTTTGGGCACCAGCACTCTGACTAACGTACAGGGCGAGACCCAAAAGAAACTCGATATCGTTTCTAACGACATCATTAAAAAAGTCCTTCTGGATAATCGACTTGTTCGTGGCGTTGCCTCAGAAGAGGAAGAGGAGCCAGTTTGGGGATCTCGTGATGGTCGCTACCTTGTAACTTTTGACCCGCTGGATGGCTCATCAAACATCGACATCAACGTCTCGGTTGGCACGATCTTCTCAATCATCGAAGCCCCAAAACCTTGGGCTAAACAGGACACCAATGAGTTCCTCCAGCCAGGACGTAAGCAAGTGGCGGCAGGATACGTGCTTTATGGGCCTTCTGCAGTATTAGCCCTAACCACTGGTAGCGGCGTTAACATGTTCACGCTGGCTCATACCGGTGACTTTATCCTGACAGAGGAGTCGGTCAAAATTCCTGAAGAGACCAGCGAATTTTCGATCAACATGTCGAATAAGCGTCACTGGGAACCTCAGATGCAAGAGTACATCGACGATCTACTGCTTGGCGAAGAGGGTCCTCGCGAGAAGAACTACAACATGCGCTGGGTGGCCTCTATGGTGGCCGAAGTGCATCGCCTACTGACCCGTGGGGGCATCTTCACCTACCCATGGGACTCACGCGATCCGGGCAAACCGGGCAAACTACGCCTGATGTACGAAGGCAACCCAATGAGTTTCCTTATCGAGCAGGCTGGTGGCGTCGCTTCGACCTGTTACGAAGAGATTATGGATCTTAGCCCAGAGCACATTCACCAACGTGTATCCGTCGCGCTAGGTTCAAAACAGGAGGTAGAGATGTTGAAAGCCTACCACCGTAAGAAAAGTGAAAAATAGCGCTTAGTAGCATTTAGTTATATTACCAAGGTGCCTATAATGCGCCGCAGAAATTAATGAAACGTTCATAGGGAAACAACATGAGCTTTGAAAAAGTACCAGCGGGTAAAGACCTGCCAAACGACATCTACGTTATCATCGAGATCCCAGCTGAGAGCTCGCCTGTAAAATACGAGATCGATAAAGACTCTGACTCTATCTTTGTTGACCGCTTCATGGCTGCGCCAATGTTCTACCCAGCGAACTACGGCTACGTAAACAACACACTAGCTGACGATTGTGACCCTCTAGATGTACTTGTACTGACTCCACATCCAGTCATGACAGGTTCTGTTATTCGCTGTCGTCCAGTCGGCATTCTAAACATGACCGACGAAGCGGGTGAAGATGCGAAACTGGTTGCTGTTCCTCACGAGAAACTAAGCCAGGCTTACAACGACATCCATGACGTTGATGACCTGTCGCCACTTTTGAAAGATCAAATCTCTCACTTCTTCGAGAACTACAAGAAGCTTGAAAAAGGCAAGTGGGTTAAAGTTGAAGGTTGGTCTGACGCTGCTGCAGCTCGCGACGCGATCATCAAATCAGCTGAAGCTTACGAAGCAGCTAAGTAATTAGATAATTAAAAAGCCCGATCCGCTCTGCGGGTCGGGCTTTTTTGTATGTAACAGGTTAAACTTGTCGATTCAGTCAAGTTTAACCGCTCTGGAGCTAACATGAGCCGCCCCGATATTAACGAAATCAAGCAAGTTTACATTGAATCAGACTTGCTCTTTTCAAACTCTGAAGTCAACCAAGCGATCGACAAGATTGCTGATGAGATCACCGGCGAATATGCTGATCGCGATCCTGTCATCTTCACGATAATGAACGGCGGTCTTGTTATCTGCGGTCAGCTACTGACGCGTTTGGAGTTCCCTCTCGAAGCGGGCTACCTACATGCGACTCGCTACCGCAACACGACCTCTGGCCACGAACTAGAGTGGAAGGTTCCACCGATGATCGATTATCAGGGACGCGATGTGTTAGTGGTCGACGACATCCTAGATGAGGGACACACACTTCACGAAGTGATGAATCACCTCAAAGAGGGTGGAGCTAAAAGCGTGGCATCGGTCGTACTGATCGACAAAATACACGATCGCAAAGCCGTGCCTGGGATGAAAGCAGACTTCACCGGTCTAACCATACCGGATCGCTACATTTTTGGCTTTGGACTTGATTACAAAGGCTACTGGCGCAACGCACCCGGTATCTTTGCAGTCAAAGGTCTTTAGTAACCTACTGATTGATCTCATCAAACAGTAGGTTAAATGCCTCAGTCAATTTATGTTTGGCTGCCATGTGAACCAGTGGTTTAGCCAGCATATGACTCTCTTTCATTTTCACTGACGCAGGTAGCTTGGCGTTTAGCACCGGCAGATCTTGCTCCACGAGCGATTCAATGATCTGCCTAGGCAGCGACGCTCGTGGCTGAAACTGATTCACCACAATCCCTTCCAACACCAACTGCTCATTATGATCTTCACGCGTTTCGTTGATGTTATGCAGTAGGCTGTAAAGAGCTTGGCGTGCAAACTCATCACAATCAAAGGGGATCAAACAACGCTCAGCGGCGCAAAGTGCGGAGAGCGAAAAGAAGTTAAACGCTGGCGGCGTATCAATGTAGATCGCATCGTAATGGTCATCCAGAGCGTCACACAGATCTCTAAGCTTATAGATCTTATGTTTCGACTCTAACTTCGACTGCAAATCACCTAAATTCGGGTTACAGGGAATAATATCGAGATGATCGAATGGGGTCGCAAAACAGTAATCTTGTTCGGCCACTTTGTTCAGCTGAAAGCTCAATACCGACTCAAAGAAACTCTGTACATCGAGCTCTGGCGCATCGGAGTCATCACCCAACAGGTAGTGTGTTGAGTTACATTGCGGATCCAAATCGATCACTAGCGTTTTAAGTCCGCGAGCTGCACTGATAGCCGCCAAATTGACCGCGATACTCGACTTACCAACGCCACCTTTCTGGTTGAAAATAACTCGACGCATAAATTACCCCTGGGAGAGAAGATCTCTCAAATCAATAATGGCTGCATTAGCACGGGAAATGTACGAAGCCATCACCAAAGAGTGGTTGGCTAAAAATCCAAATTCGGTGCCGTTAAGAATAATGGGACTCCAGATGGTGCCCTGTGTGGCCTCTAGTTCACGAACAATCTGCTTCAACGAGGTGACCGCACTCTTCTTCTCAAGACTCTGTGCAAAATCCAACTCGATAGCACGTAAAATATGAATCAGAGCCCAGGCAGTTCCACGCGCTTCAT
The DNA here is from genome assembly GCF_013283255.1 of Marinobacterium sp. xm-m-383. NCBI lineage: Bacteria > Pseudomonadati > Pseudomonadota > Gammaproteobacteria > Oceanospirillales > Oceanospirillaceae > Marinobacterium > Marinobacterium sp. xm-m-383. The sequence continues at coordinate 135,446 of NZ_WBYT01000003.1, forward strand.
AGAAGACGTCATCAATCTCACTCCAAGGCGTTTGTATCTCTAACTCTGAGGGCTGAGCCGTTGCTTGGGCGCCCCCCTGACTGCCGGCGAGATCGGTATTAATACGGCGCTGCCCAACGCTGGCACTTAAGCGCTGTGAAATACTACCCAGGCGAGTTGAAACGTCGCCCAACCAATCTTGAAGGTTATCGGCACGAGCATAGAACTGCGCCTGTGATTCATCCTGACTAGAGAGTTTGCCTTGATAGGCTCTTAATGAAACCAACGCATCTCGATACTCACTTTCACTTGACGGTATCAACCAAGAGTTATTATCAAAGTGTAATTTGGGTTCCGCAGAGGCTAGATCCTTCTGTTCAGTCGACTGCGACTGAGAACGACTGAAGGTTTTGCGCATTGCTCGACTCAGGTCACGAATCTGCACAAGCACACCAAATTCCCAATTAGGCAGGTTATCCATAAGAACACCCGGCGGAAAACGATCATTGGAGAGGTAGCCACCTGGCTTGTTAAGAAGCGACTCTGTCAGTTCGATCAGTGTAGCGGTTGTGTAACTGCCGACCACCACCGTTTCATTTCGCTCGGCAGCGCTAGCTTCAGTCAACTGCTTCACATCAAATTCAGCTGGAGTCCAGCTCCAGAGAAAGCCCAATACAACCACCACCAGTGAGTAGGCTGCCAGAGGCGCCAGCAACAGATAAAAGCGCTTCACTCCGAGCCCTTCCCGAAGACGATCAAGGAGATCCAACAGAGTTCTAAATAGACCTTTCATACACTACCTTTTGCGTAAATAAGCATCACAAAAATACAAATGCTGCACTGCACTATGACCTGTACAGCCCCTTGGGTCAATCCATCGATAAGTTGCTTTAAACAACCTCGTTTTAATATCAAAAGCCATTTTGCACAAATAATAGACAATTAACGTGTAGATAGCGTTAAATTTGCCGAAATTCACACCATTTTCGCAACTTTCAGCTGGACAACCCCCTTTAGTCTCATGCAAACTTAACCTTATAGGGCTCTGTTAATAGATATCTGCCTATTCGATGCAATTAACAGCCATATCCCAACAATTTATTACTTAACTGCGCTACAGGAGCACATCATGGATATTCGTAAAGTTAAAAAACTGATCGAACTTCTCGAAGAGTCAAACATCAACGAAATCGAGATCAAAGAGGGCGAAGAGTCTGTTCGTATTAGCCGTGGTGGTTCTATCGTTGCGGCTCCAGTAGCAGCACCTGCACCTGTCGTTGCTGCAGCACCTGCTTCCGCTGCTGCTCCAGTAGCTGCACCTGCTGCAGCAGAGGCTGCACCAGCTGCGCCAGCGGGTCATACCGTTAACTCACCAATGGTGGGTACTTTCTACCGTTCACCAGCGCCAAGTGCTCCGGCATTCATCGAAGTGGGCAAAACGGTTAAAGCGGGTGACGTCATCTGTATCGTTGAAGCGATGAAGATGATGAACCAGATCGAAGCAGACAAGAGTGGCGTGATTGAAGCCATCCTTGTTGAAGATGGTCAGCCGGTTGAATTTGATCAACCACTCGTTGTCATTGCCTAAACTCTAATCAACAGAGGAATATTCCATCATGTTGGATAAAGTTCTGATCGCAAACCGTGGCGAAATTGCGCTACGTATCATGCGAGCTTGTAAAGAGTTAGGCATTAAAACCGTCGCTGTTCATTCACAGGCTGATCGTGATTTGATGCACGTCCGTCTTGCTGATGAAGCGGTCTGTATCGGCCCAGCTCAATCTGCTCAAAGTTACCTAAACATCCCTTCCCTAATTGCAGCGGCAGAAGTCACTGATTCAGTGGCTATCCACCCTGGCTATGGCTTCCTCGCTGAAAACGCAGGCTTTGCTGAGCAGGTAGAGCAGTCAGGTTTTACATTTATCGGCCCTAAAGCTGAAACCATACGATTAATGGGTGACAAGGTGTCAGCCATTGAAGCGATGAAGAAAGCGGGTGTTCCAACAGTACCTGGTTCAGACGGACCACTGCCAGAGAACGACAACGATACGCTTTATAAAATTGCAAAACGTATTGGCTACCCTGTAATCATCAAAGCCGCTGCCGGTGGTGGTGGTCGTGGTATGCGTGTTGTTCATACTGAAGCTCACCTAGTTAACGCCGTGCAAGTGACCAAGTCTGAAGCAAAGGCGGCCTTTGGTGATGATACTGTCTACATGGAGAAGTTCCTTGAGAACCCACGCCACGTAGAGATCCAAGTATTAGCCGACGGGCAAGGGAATGCGATTCACCTTTACGATCGCGACTGTTCATTACAGCGCCGCCATCAGAAGGTTGTTGAGGAGGCACCAGCACCTCACCTAGACCCAGAATCACGCGCAAAAGTACTGCAGTCATGTGTCGATGCTTGTATTGAGATCGGCTATCGCGGTGCAGGCACCTTTGAATTTCTGTACGAAGATGGTGGCTTCTACTTCATCGAAATGAACACTCGTGTTCAGGTTGAACACCCTGTGACAGAGATGGTTACCGGTGTCGACATTGTAAAAGAGCAGCTGCGTATCGCTTCTGGCGAAAAACTATCGATCAAACAGGAAGATGTCGTGTTACGTGGCCACTCTTTCGAATGTCGTATCAACGCAGAAGATCCTAAAACCTTTATGCCTTCACCGGGTAAAGTTAATGGTTTCCATGCGCCAGGTGGTAACGGCATCCGTGTTGATTCGCACCTCTATGCGGGCTACACAGTACCACCTCACTACGACTCATTGATCGCTAAATTGATCTCTTATGGTGAAGATCGTGAAGTGGCAATGCAGCGCATGCGCAATGCTCTGGATGAGATGGTCATTGATGGTATTCGTACCAACATTCCACTTCACCATGAAATCATGCGTGATACCCATTTCGAAGTGGGTGGTGTTAACATTCACTACTTAGAAAAGAAATTAGGCCTATAAGTTAACTTACGTCCTAATCAAAGCCCGCTCTGTTGCGGGCTTTGTTGTCTTTAAATTACGAGCTAAAAAGAATGCCTTGGCTACAGATAAAAGTTGTTACAAATCCTGATATTGCAGAGTTTTATGAAGATCTACTTCTTGAAGCGGGCTGTGCTGCCGTGACCTTTGAGGACGCAAAAGATCAACCTATTTTCGAGCCTGAATTAGGGACTACTCCGCTCTGGGGTACAACCGTAATCACCGGTCTGTTTGCAGCAGAGCATGATTTAGAGTCGACACTTGCCTTTCTAAACGAGCAAAAACTCTCCGTTGAGGGTGGCGATACAATAGAGTTCAAGGCAGAAATTCTTGAGGACAAAGATTGGGAACGAGAGTGGATGACTCACTATCACCCGATGCAGTTCGGTAGCCATTTTTGGGTCTGCCCAAGCTGGATTGAAGTACCTGATGCGAATGCAGTCAATCTGATGCTCGATCCTGGACTAGCCTTTGGCACAGGAACTCATCCAACCACTGCACTCTGCCTAGAGTGGCTCGCCAGTGAGCCACTACAGAACAGATCGGTTATCGATTATGGCTGCGGGAGTGGCATTTTGGGCATTGCTGCCATTCTTTTGGGTGCAAGCGCAGTGTCAGGCGTCGATATTGATCCGCAAGCATTAACCGCCACTCAAGACAATCTTGTTAGAAACGGTCTAGATAAAGAACGTTTACCGGTATTCTTCCCAGAGAGCTTTGATTCAGAACCGGTCGATCTAGTCATTGCCAACATACTCGCCGGACCACTGAAAGAGCTTGCTCCTACACTAGCCGAATTGGTTAAATCAGGTGGTCAGTTAATTCTATCGGGGCTTCTGATAGAACAAGCGGATGAATTGATTAGTACCTACTCCGAGTGGTTTGATATGGAACCCCCATCAACCAAAGAGGAGTGGGTTCGTTTAACGGGTCGCAAACGTTAAGGTTGAGAAGGGATAGATGTTTGTAACAGAGTGTCCAGAGTGCCAAGCCAAGTTTAGAGTGACTGATGGTCAACTGCGCCTGGCTAATGGTCGCGTTCGCTGCGGCAACTGCCTCTCTATTTTTGATGCCGAAAATGGACGTACTGATCGAACACCCACTACAGCAACTGAACAGCCTCAACAGACATCCACTGGAGCACAATTCGCGCAGCTAGACGCTGAGCCTATCGTACTTGAGCGATTTAATTCTCAACCCGAGTCGCCTTTCAAAACGGCATTAATGATTCTAATTCTTCTGTTATGCGCAGTACTCGGCGCCCTACAGTATCTCTGGTTTGAGCGAGCTAGGCTAAATGCACACCCCAGCTTACGACCCTTCTATATTATTGCGTGCAGTCAGATAAATTGTGATTTAAGCGCTAAAGAGGGGCTGACTCTACTGACGATTGAACAGACCCTAGTGAGGGAGCATCCTCGTTACTCCAATGCACTTGAAGTGACACTGAGAATCAACAACCAATCCACACTCTACCAACCCTATCCGGCGGTTGAACTCTCTCTAAAAGATCTACAAGGCAAACTGATCAGCCGCCGCACATTTGATCCAAATGAGTATTTAGAACTTGGCATCAACGCTGAGCGCTTAAGCCCAAAACTCCCCATTCAAATTCAACTGACCTTAACCAAACCGGATGAAGCGATCGCCTCTTTTGAAGCGAACCTTTCTGAAGCCCGTTTCAACCAACGCTAGGGAACCTACGAATAAGTCCATGACATCTCAGGCTTACAGTCAAATTTGTCATCCAGGCGTGTTTTTGAAGGCCTAGCGGGCTAAGTCGAGAAAACAGAACGCAGAGGATGGATTTGACTGTAAGCCCCGTAGGGCGCGACCTGAAACATCCATCTACAGCGTTGGATCGCTGACTAAAGGCGATGGCCATTAGTTGCACAATCCGCCTTGTATCTGAATGTTTCAGATCACGCTGAGAAATTATGGACTTGTTCGCAGGTTCCCTAGTTAGCCTGTCAACCCCAAAATTGATCATTTTTTATTCAAAAACGTCTTGGACCCTCGGTCCGTGAAGAGTATTATATGCGCCCTTCATAACCAACGACGGACATTCCAATTCATTGGAGTTACACCCTCGTTGTGGCAGGTTTTTGATGTTACAGATTGGTCCATACAGCCTTGACACTCAAGTTGCTCTAGCCCCAATGGCTGGTGTGACTGATCGCCCGTTTCGACAACTCTGTCGCGAACTGGGTGCAGGCCTTGTTGTGTCAGAGATGGTGACGTCAGATCCAAATCTTTGGCACACACGCAAGTCCTCATTTCGCCTAAACCATCAAGGCGAAGCGGAGCCTCGCTCCGTACAGATTGCGGGTGGCGATCCAGAGATGATGGCATTAGCTGCTCAGTTAAATGCAGAGCGTGGCGCACAAATCATCGACATCAATATGGGCTGCCCGGCTAAAAAAGTCTGTAATAAAGCAGCTGGCTCAGCACTGCTGAAAGATGAACCTCTGGTCGAATCTATATTGGAAGCCGTGGTCAATGCAGTCGATATACCAGTGACCCTAAAAATTCGGACTGGTTGGTCTCCAGACAATCGCAACGCACTCACCATCGCCAAAATGGCTGAACAAGCTGGTATAGCCGCGCTGACCGTTCATGGAAGAACCCGGTCAGATAAGTACCTTGGTGACGCTGAGTACGAGACCATTAAATCCGTTAAAGAGAACATCAGCATCCCTGTCATTGCTAATGGCGATATCACCACCCCAGAAAAAGCGCGTTTTGTTTTGGATTACACCGGTGCTGATGCAGTCATGATCGGTCGTGCAGCGCAAGGCACCCCGTGGATTTTGCGAGAGATTGATCATTATCTGCGTCATGGTGAAAAAATAGCGCCACCCACTCTCTCAGAAATACACTCTATTTTTAATCGCCACCTGAAAGCTCTGCACGAGTTTTATGGAGAGTTAATGGGCGTTCGTATCGCCCGAAAACACCTTAATTGGTATCTGCAATCAGTTAGCGATGTGACTGGCTTTAGAAAAGAATTTAATCAGTTGGAAACAGCTGAAGAGCAGCTTAACGCCCTCGATCAATATTTTGATCGTGCCCAAGCTGCTTAATATTTAGGTAACCGTAGTAGTGAGTAGTAACGATACAATGCAACATCTCGATATCTCTGAAATAACAACAGAAACCCAGACACCAACACTGCGTGAGAGTGTTCAATCTTCACTTGAGACCTACTTCAAGACGTTAGATGGACAGCCCGCAAGTGATGTTTATCAAATGGTGTTGACTGAAGTAGAAGCACCGCTGTTTGAAGCTGTTATGCGCTACACCAAAGATAACCAAACCCGTGCTTCAGAGCTTCTTGGCCTGAACCGCGGCACGCTTCGCAAAAAGTTGAAGCAGTATGATCTTCTTTAAATCTCTGAAAAATGGAAAGCCTCATGTCTAACGACTCATACACTCCTATTCGTCGCGCTCTGATCAGCGTGTCAGACAAAACTGGCATCGTAGATTTTGCCCGTGAACTGACTGCTCAAGGCGTTGAAATCCTATCAACTGGCGGCACTTACAAACTGCTTTGTGATGAAGGCATCGCAGCCGTTGAAGTCTCAGACTACACGGGTTTTCCAGAGATGATGGCAGGCCGCGTTAAAACCCTTCACCCTAAAGTGCACGGCGGGATCTTGGGTCGTCGCGGTACTGATGATGCGGTGATGACTGAGCATGGCATCAACCCAATCGACATGGTGGTTGTCAACCTATACCCCTTTGCAGAGACCGTCGCACGTCCAGATTGTGATCTTCCGATGGCCATTGAAAACATCGATATCGGTGGCCCAACCATGGTTCGATCTGCTGCCAAAAACCATAAAGATGTCGCAATTGTCGTTAACGCTTCTGACTACGATTCAATCATCGCTGACCTTAAAGCCAACAAGGGTCTTAACTACAACACCCGTTTTGACCTTGCTGTTAAAGCGTTTGAACACACTGCTGCTTACGACGGCATGATTGCAAACTATCTTGGTGCTCGAGTGGGTGTGGAAGAGCCAGAGACCTTCCCACGCACTTTCAATACTCAGTTCGTCAAAGTTCAAGACATGCGTTACGGTGAAAACCCACACCAACGTGCAGCCTTCTACGTTGAAGAGAACGCAACTGAAGCCAGCGTTTCAACCGCTCGTCAACTTCAGGGTAAAGAGCTCTCGTTTAACAACGTAGCCGATACTGATGCGGCACTTGAGTGCGTTAAGCCTTTCAAAGAGCCTGCCTGTGTCATCGTTAAACATGCTAACCCTTGTGGTGTCGCCATTGGCGGCAACATTCTGGAAGCATACAACCGCGCTTTCCAGACAGATCCTACCTCAGCATTTGGTGGCATCATCGCATTCAACCGCGAACTTGATGCAGAAACAGCAAAAGCGATCGTTGATCGTCAATTTGTCGAGGTGATCATTGCTCCAAAAGTGAGCGCTCAGGCATCCGAAATCGTTGCCGCTAAACCCAATGTTCGTCTACTTGAGTGTGGTGAATTTGCGGCACAGCCTGGTGCAGCTTTCGATTACAAACGTGTCAACGGTGGCCTACTGGTGCAAGATTGTGATCTAGGCATGGTGAACGCATCTGAGCTTCAAATTGTCACTAAGCGTCAACCATCTGAACAGGAGATCCGCGATCTACTGTTCTGCTGGGAAGTGGCTAAATTCGTTAAATCGAATGCCATTGTCTACGCTCGTGATGGCCAGACTATCGGTATCGGTGCAGGCCAGATGAGTCGTGTCTACTCAGCTAAAATTGCGGGTATCAAAGCGGCGGATGAAGGCCTACAAGTTGCTGGTTCGGTGATGGCATCTGATGCTTTCTTCCCATTCCGTGATGGCATTGACTCTGCAGCAGAAGCGGGTATCAAAGCGGTTATCCAGCCAGGTGGCTCAATGCGTGACCAAGAGGTTATCGATGCTGCTGATGAGCATGGCATGGCGATGGTATTCACCGGCATGCGCCACTTCCGCCACTAAGCGTTAAAGGGATTGAACGATATGAATATTCTAGTAATTGGCTCAGGTGGCCGTGAACACGCGCTAGCTTGGAGCGCCGCTAAAGATGCACGTGTAAATACTGTCTTTGTTGCTCCAGGTAATGCAGGTACAGCGATTGAAGCTGGTATTGAAAACGTCGCGATCGATGTCATGGACAAAGTTGCTCTTGCCAACTTCGCTAAAGAGAACGGCGTTGCCTTGACCATCGTAGGTCCTGAAGCACCGCTAGTCGATGGTGTCGTGGATTACTTCCAGTCAGAAGGCCTAGCAATTTTCGGTCCATCAGCAGGCGCTGCACAGCTTGAGGGCTCTAAAGCGTTTACTAAAGACTTCCTAGCACGCCAAGAGATCCCAACGGCAGAGTACCAAAACTTCACAGAGATCGAACCAGCACTTGCTTACCTTCGTGAGAAAGGCGCGCCAATCGTTGTGAAAGCGGATGGCCTAGCAGCGGGTAAAGGCGTTATCGTCGCGATGACACTTGAAGAGGCTGAAGATGCTGTCAAAGATATGCTTGCCGGAAATGCCTTTGGCGATGCCGGTAGCCGTGTTGTTATTGAAGAGTTCCTAGATGGCGAGGAAGCCTCTTTCATCGTCATGGTCGATGGCGAAAACGTTCTGCCAATGGCAACCAGCCAAGACCACAAACGTGTTGGTGATGGTGATACTGGCCTTAACACTGGCGGCATGGGTGCTTACTCTCCGGCTCCAGTGGTTACACCAGAGATCGACCAGCGCATCATGGACGAAGTGATCTACCCAACCGTTCGCGGTATGGCTGCAGAGGGTAACCGATACACTGGATTCCTATATGCAGGCCTAATGATTGCAGCCGATGGCACACCTAAAGTAATCGAGTACAACTGCCGCTTTGGTGACCCAGAGACACAACCAATCATGATGCGTCTACAGTCGAGCATTGTCGAACTTTGTGAAGCTGCGCTTAAGGGCGAACTCGACAAAACAACCGCTCAATGGGATCCTCGTCCATCCATTGGCGTTGTTATGGCTGCCGGTGGATACCCTGGTGATTACAACAAAGGCGATGTGATTTCACTTCCTGCATCACTTCCAGCTGACAGCAAAATCTTCCACGCAGGCACAGCCCTAAATGGTGATGATGTCGTGACAGCCGGCGGTCGTGTTCTTTGTGTCACTGCACTTGGCGACACAGTAACCGACGCACAAGCACGCGCTTACGAACTTCTAAAGCAAGTTAGCTGGAAAGACGCCTACTTCCGCACCGACATCGCTTACAGAGCGATCGCCCGCGAAAACGGTTGATATTCAACTTAACCTATCAAAGACCCTTCGGGGTCTTTTTTATTGCCTAAAATCATCATTGATGTCAGTCAACAGATCCAACCAAACTACTCGCACTTCAGTATTGATCAAGGCAAAATAATGATATTACCCTTTTATAAGAGACGACTATGCCTGAGTTTTTAGAGGCCTACTCCAGCGGAGAGGTTGCCGTTCTTTTAGGTTTGATCACCGGATTGGTGTTTGGTGTCTTTGCGCAGCAAAGTCGGTTCTGTCTTCGCGCGGCCTGTATTGAGTTCTGGCGCAACAAGCCTGGTCCTAAATTCGCCATTTGGCTCTTTACCTTCTCGACAGCGCTTATCCTGACTCAACTTCTAATGCTTAACGGTGATCTCGAGAAAAGCAGTATTCGGCAGCTGGTAACGACAGGCTCTATGTCTGGGGCCATCATTGGTGGATCCATGTTTGGTATTGGCATGGTCATGGCTAGAGGCTGCGCAAGCCGCCTTCTAGTCCTATCTGCGACCGGTAATCTACGAGCACTCATTGCAGGACTGGTGGTCACCGTTGTCTCGCAAGCCGCACTAAGAGGTATTCTATCTCCCGCCAGAAATGAGATCTCATCTTGGTGGCTAATCGATGGATCATCACGTGATCTGTCACTTTGGCTCCCAGAATTTGGGGCTTTAGGATTCGGTATTATTCTATTTGTCGCCGCTTTCTATTTGGCAAAAAGAACCTCACCCAGAATCTACTGGCAGTTTGGTGCCGTCATGGTCGGGTTAAGTGTTGCTTTGGGCTGGGCACTAACCTCTTGGCATGCCAGTAACTCTTTTGACATTATCGCGGTGAAAAGCGTTAGTTTTACTGGACCATCAGCCGATACCTTAATGGCACTGATCAACGAGCCAGAGGTGCCTCTGTCGTTCGATATCGGCATTGTTGTCGGCGTATTTGCGGGCTCATTCTTGGCTTCTTGGATAACAAAAGAGTTCAAAATTCAAACCTTTACCGAAGAGACTGGCCTTTCACGCTATTTGGTTGGAGCCGGTCTTATGGGCTTTGGCGGCATGCTTGCGGGCGGGTGTGCAGTTGGTGCTGGTGTTACTGGTGGTGCAGTAATGGCCCTCACCGCTTGGGTTGCACTCTTCTTCATGTGGCTAAGTGCTGGCATCACTGACAGGGTACTCGACTACCGTCGCGAGACAGCCTAAATTAACAGCTCTAACGACTGAGCAAATTCTATGTCCTTTGAACTCTGGCTTGCCCTGTTAGGCGCAGCCATCATGATCTCGCTATCCCCTGGCGCAGGCTTTGCTACCGCTGTGAGTTTTGGGCTCTCAAATGGTTTACGAGGTGCAGCACCAGCTGTGTTTGGCCTTATTTGTGGCTATGGCACCCAGATGCTGGTGGTATCACTTGGCTTAGGGGCACTCATTGCAACCTCACCTATTCTATTCACAGTCATTAAATACATAGGCGCCGCCTACCTTATCTGGCTGGGCTTTCAGATTATCCGTTCGCAGGCTGAGCTCGAGCTTCATAACGCTGAGCCTCTTAAGAAGCGAGAGCGCTTTATTCGCGCCTATTTAGTTAATATCACCAACCCTAAGGGCATGGTGTTTCTACTAGCACTAGTACCACAATTCTTGAACCCTAACGAGCCACAAGCAGTTCAGTTGTGGATTATTGGCCTGACACTGGTATTGGTCGACTGGATTGTAATGACAGGTTATTCAGGCATCGCTGCGCGCCTAAGAAAATTTGTTCAAGACCCTAAGGGCAGAGCTTGGCTCAATCGCGCATCTGGGAGTGCACTGATACTAGCGGGTCTGGTATTGTCTACCGCAACACTTTAAAAATTGGAGTAATGATGGACTGTCTATTTTGTAAAATTGTCGCTGGCGATATTCCTGCTGAAAAGCTATTTGAGAATGATCATGTGATCGCTTTCCGTGACATCAACCCACAGGCTCCGTTTCACGCTTTAGTGATTCCTAAAAAACATATCTCAACTTTAGATGATGCCACTGCAGAGGATATTGAGGCCCTCGGTCACCTCCAATTAGCCGCAGCTGAGATTGCTCGTGACCAAGGATTTTCATCAGATGGTTATCGTACTGTCATGAACTGTCGCGAACATGGAGGGCAAACGGTCTACCACATTCACCTTCACCTGTTAGGTGGCAAGGCGATGGGATGGCCACCTTATACCGATACACTTAAGCAACCACTTTAAGGCTGTGTGATGACTGTCATAAAAGATCTACCCTCCAATAATCAACTCGAGTACTTCATTGAACAGGCACGACAGACGACAGCCATTACCACAGCCGTCGTCCACCCTGTGGAGGGTAATGGCTTAGCCGGCGCTCTTGAAGCGGCTAAACAGGGGTTAATCAATCCTATTTTAATTGGCCCCGAGCATAAGATTCGTCAGGCTAGTGAGGAGATTAACGCCGATCTTGGTGGCATTCAGATCATCAACACTGAACACAGTCATGAAGCGGCTGAGGTCGCCTGTAACATCGTTAGACAGGGCGACGCTCAAGCGTTAATGAAAGGCTCTCTAGGTACTTCAGAGCTGCTAGGAGCCGTTCTACACAAAGAGAGTGGCATCAGAACAGAGCGACGTTTGAGTCATCTGTTTGTGTTTGACGTACCGAACTATCACAAACCATTGATCATCACTGATGCGGCGATCAATGTTGTTCCTGATCTCTATACCAAAAAGGATATCGTCCAGAATGCGATAGACTTTGCGCATGCGTTAGGGAATGAACACCCCAAAGTAGCCATTCTAGCGGCTGTCGAGAAGGTGAAAGCGAACATGCAGAGCACCATTGATGCTGCTGCCCTCTGTAAAATGGCCGATCGCAACCAGATCACTGGTGGGATTTTGGATGGTCCTCTCGCCTTTGATAACGCCATATCAAAACAGGCTGCGATCGATAAACATATAAACTCACCAGTGTCCGGTGAAGCCGATATTCTTCTAGCACCTGATCTTGAAGCCGGCAATATGATTGCTAAACAGTTGATCTATTTAGCTGGAGCTCAGTCAGCCGGTGTCGCAGTAGGCGCTAGAGTACCGATCATTCTGACAAGCCGAGCGGATGGTGTTCTCGCACGGCTCGCAAGCTGCGCTCTGGCCTCCTACATGGTGCACCACGGCCGCAAGATATAGTCATGAACATACTGACGCTAAATGCTGGCTCTTCGAGCCTTAAAGCTGCTCTCTACACTCGACACAACGAGCTTTTATCCAAGATTGGAGAAGCTTCCTTATCCGGCGTAGGTTCAGACCATTTAGCTCTAAACATTGATGGCAAGGCTATCGAGATCACCGACCTCGACAAAACTGATCCAGCCAGCATCCATGCTGCCGTTGTCGATAGACTCTTTGAGCAGTTCAACTTAGTAGAGAATGAACTGATAGTCTCTCACCGTGTGGTTCATGGAGGCGGCCTTTTCTCGGCACCAGCCCTTGTCGATGACGTCCTGATGGCACAGTTAACATCTTTCAACTCACTGGCCCCGCTGCATCAGCCATTCAATCTACGTCTAATCGAACAAGTGCGAGCCGCACATCCAGGCTCAACTAATGTGGTCGCTTTCGATACGATGTTTCATGCTCATCAACCGGAGCTAGAAACTTGTTATGCACTGCCTAAATCGATTCGTGACATGGGTATCCGCCGTTACGGTTTTCATGGGCTGTCGTACGCCTATATAGCAGACTCCCAACAACTCTGTGAAAACCCAGAAGAGCGAACTGTCGTTCTCCACCTGGGAGCAGGCTCATCGGCTTGCGGTATGTTGGGCGGCGAGTCGAAAGCATCCAGCATGGGCTTCTCAGCAGTTGATGGTTTACCGATGGGGTCACGAACAGGCAATTTAGATCCTGGCGTGATGATTCATTTGATGCGTGAAGGGATGGATGCAAATCAGCTCGAAACACTTCTCTACAAACAGAGTGGCTGGCTGGGTCTTTCAGGTCTATGCAGTGATATGCGAACACTGCTCGAATCAGATTTAGAGGAAGCGAAGTTCACCGTCGATTACTACTGCTATCACATTACCCAAGAGATTGGTCGGTTAACCGCAATATTGGGTGGATTAGACAGAGTCATTTTCACTGCTGGCGTTGGCCAACATGCCCCACTCATTCGAGAAAAAGTGTGCAGTCAACTGGCTTGGCTAGGCCTAGAGATCGATAACAAGCTAAATCAGAGCAACCAAGTTGAGATTGCTACTAAATCATCCAAAGTCAGAGTGCAGGTCGTCCCTACGGATGAGGAGTGGATGCTAGCCAAATACGCGACGCAGTTAGTTTGATCGCTGTCTGACGATCTCAAACAGGGTAACACCGGTTGCTACTGAGACATTCAAACTGGAGACTTCGCCCGCCATTGGGATTTTAATCAACAGATCACACTGCTCTCGTGTTAAGCGGCGCATCCCCTTGCCTTCAGCGCCCATCACAAGCGCTAATGGGCCGGTTAGATCTGTTTGGTAAATGGAACCTTTCGCTTCACCCGCCGTTCCGACAATCCACACTCCACGCTCTTGAAGCTGATTAAGCGTTCTCGAGAGATTGGTTACCTGAAAATAGGGCACTGCATCCGCTGCACCACAAGCAACTTTAATCGCTGTCGCATTTAATGGCGCCGATTTATCACGAGGGGCGATGACAGCTGCGACACCGGCCGCATCAGCGGTACGCAGACATGCACCTAGGTTGTGAGGGTCAGTAACCCCATCAAGCACTAGCAGAAGAGGTGTTTGGTCAACCTCATCCATCAGCTTAAACAACTCTTTATCACCCAGAATGGGTAGAGGTTTAGCTTCGGCCAACACCCCTTGATGAACACCATCGACACGCTCATCCAAACGATGTTTGCTGATAGTCTCAACATGAACACCGGCCTGGGCAGCTAGGGCTAGAATTTTCTCTACTTTCGGATCAACGCGTCCCTGAACAATAAAGAGGCGTTTTACCCTCTCAGGGTCACGGTTTAACAGCGTTGTGACAGCATGAATGCCAAATACCTGATCCAATTTCATTCTCTTTTACCTTAGCGTTAAAGGCGCACCGACGTGCAACTGAAAAAAATAGCCGCTAAAGAGCGGCTATCTCACTGAAGTCGACTTAATTAATGACGATTTCAGCCTTTGATTTTAGTGTTTCAAACTGGGTTCTAAATGCCTGACTACCCTCACCGGCAGCCAACATTGTTGAAATTTGTGTCTGAAGCTCATCAGCAATCTGCTCTTGCGAGGTTCCAACAGCATCGACAGTGATCAATGCCGCTGTACCATCAGAGAGCTGGACAACCTTATAGTCTGCACTACCCTCTGGACGTGCCATAGCAAAAGCTGCTTCTACAATCTGAGGTTCAAGATCAACGGCTGCACCGCGTGCGATCGATTTGACTGCAGTCCACTCCAGGTCAACTTTACCCTCTTGTGCAGCAGACAGAGCGTTTTGAGCCTGTTCAAAGGCCTGCTTAGCCGCCTGAGAAGATTTAAGTCTGCTGACTAAATCATCACGCACTTCAGCAAGCTCAAGCTGACGTGCTGGTCGCAATTCGTTCATATTAAGAACAAAGGTACGACCACTGCTCACCTCAATAGGGTCAGAGTTTAGACGCTCTTTGGTCACAACATCAGAGAAGGCTGCACGAACCAGTTTCTGGTCAGAAAAATCGCCAGTCCCACCATTACGAGTCAAAGGCTCTGAGGTTTGTATCTCGAGTGACAGCTCCTCAGCAAGCACGGCAAGGTCGCCTGAAGAGAAGGCCAAATCCGTTAAACGTTCTAGTGCGCTGACATAAACCTCTTCTGCATTCGCTTCAGCAACATCATAGATGAGATCCTCGCGCACTTCGCTCAGTGCTGGCACCTCTTTAGCACGTACATCGTTTAACTTGATGATGTGCACACCAAACTCGGTCTCGACAGGTTCAGAGTACTCGCCGGCATTTAATGAGAACAGAGCATCATCAAAGGGACCTTCAAAAAGGCCTGGCGTCAGGTAACCTAGATCACCGCCTGAATTAGCTGAACCAATATCTTGTGAGTACTCAGCAGCTAGTGAGGCGAAGCTTTCGCCGGCCGCCAACTTCGTACGAATCTCTTCAGCCTTTGCCAGCGCTGCATCCAGAGGCTGGGCATCGCTTATCTCAAGGAGTATGTGACTAGCAGAACGCTCTTCACCACCTTCAAAACCGGCTTTTAACTGATCATAGGCAGAGTTAATTTCGGCTTCGGTCACACTGTCTGGGTCAACAAAATCCGCTTGGTCCAGTACAACATAGTCAACAACGACCTGCTCTTGGGTCATTAGCTGATCGCCCATACTGTCATAAGCAGCTTGCACATCCGCATCATTCACTGTCTGTGAATCAGCGTCAACAGAGAAACGCGCCACTCGGATATCACGCGTCTGTGTATTCAAAGCAAGAAGATGATCAAGTTCCGAAGCGGTTAAAAAAGCTGACTGCTCGTAAGCACCGCGCACCTGATTCATCAGCGCTTCACTCTTAAGAAGCTCACGGTACGTCAAAGGAGTAAAACCAGCTCCTCGTAGAGCGGATTCAAACTGGTTGCGATCGAATCGACCGTCAACCTGAAACTCCCGCGTTGCAACGATCATCTGGTCCAGCATTTGATCAGACACAAAAAGCCCTAGCTCTTCTGCTGCACTGATCTGTACGTTGCGATCTATGAGATTGTCCAAAACCACTTTGCGTAGAACAACATCGTCTAACATGGCTGGATCAGCATTGTCGCCCATTTGAGTTAGAACTTGTCGACGTTGCAGATCGATACCACGATAGAGCTCATTCTTAGTAATGGCTTTACCATTGACTTCAGCGGGAGGTGGTTCGGCTGTAGCTAGGCCGACCAGTGAGTCAACGCCCCACAGAGCGAAAACGACAATGATCAAACCAACCAGAACTTTAGCAATAATCCCTTGTGAATTATCACGCATTGATTGCAACATGACTGAGTGTCCTATGAATTAAAAAAAGCGCAACCTGAGGTATGCGCTTTTTTAGTGGGGAGAGTCTGAAACTCTTACGCGCTAAAGCGCACCCCTGGAATAACCGATATTACTTGTTTACAGCGTCTTTTAATAAGTTCAAAGAGAAATGTTTCATTTCATGTGAATGCTTAGCAGCCACGTAAACAAACGCTTTGAGAGCATATCTTCAGTAAAGTAAACAGCCATTGTTTCAAACTACTATATAATCTTACTTACAAGCGCATATTAGCTCGATTGTCTGGGCAAGAATGAAACGATTGCACGGATGATAACATCTCTTATGCCATAAGCAAGAAAGAATTTTTTGAAACAAAACAAAAAGCCAAAAGGCTTCAAAATGAGCATACTTATGAAGATTTTAAACCGACTTATGAGGAGGTCTTCTTAGAGTCCAAAAGAAGAAATTCCTGTCCAAATCATGGTGGCTGTTTACGTATAATAACCTGCTGGAACCTACAAACAATGTTTGGCAAATGCACTGTTAATTAACTTCCGATAGAACAGCCGTAAATTGCCGACAAAAAGCATATGCTCAAGGATCTACGAATAGCTCAAACCGCCAGGAACCCCTTTTACCACCATGGCAACAGCATCGTGCGCATGTAAGCTCTCAAAGTGTTCCACTTTGATTTTGAAGTCCGTGTAGACTGGATCCAGACTTAACTCGCGTTTAATTCTCCGCGCGGCGTCCTCGCAGAACATCAAGTTTTGCCCATTCCTTTTCGCAAACTCTTGTTCATCCTCTCGTTTAACCGCAGTTTGTACCGGAGTTTTCAAGGTTTTTTCTACCTTATTTATCAGCTCAAAAATTGGGAAATGCTCGAAGCTTTTACCCAGTCTCACGGTTACAGTTGCCCTACTTCTCTGGCTATGCGGTGTCGCATGTGAACCGTTGGCACTCAATTACCATCCCTCAACTTCAGAAACTGACACTGTTTCCCTGGTAGTAAAATCTGCAGAGAATTTTTCCTGCAAAAGCTGTCTTGCCAATGAAGCAGAACAGGGGCATGTTGATGAATAATCAACTCCTACCGATAGATCAAAAGTGAAACTAGAACTACTTACTTCTGCCTGAATGCTTATGTCATAACTTTTCCAGCCACTGTTATCACTGAGTAATGCTTTACGCTTTATAGGCAACTCAAAATCTAGTTTTAAAAGTGCTTTATCACTTAATCCTACATGGCCGGACTGTAGTGGCATAGTGAATTTGGCCACCTGATTAGAGGTGATATGATCGCCTCCTGACTACACAGGTGACACTATGACAAAACCAAAACGACCTAACTTTAGCCCCGAATTTCGTCTAGAATCAGCGCAACTTGTTGTCGATCAAGGATACAAGGTACGAGAGGCTGCTGAAGCAATGGGCGTGGGTAAATCCACCATGGATAAGTGGGTTCGACAGCTGCGAGCAGAGCGTAAAGGAGAATCCCCCAAAGCCACGCCGATGACAGAAGAGCAACGTCGTATTCGAGAGCTGGAGAAGCAGGTAAAGCAGCTTGAGATGGAAAAAGAGATATTAAAAAAGGCTTCAGCTCTCTTGATGTCCGACGAGCTGAAAGGTTTGCGGTAATACGTCGACTTCAAGGGAGCTACTCTGCAACACGACTATGCCATCTATTCGGCGTACACCGTAGCAGTTACAAATACTGGCGGAATTATGCCAAAGGGGAAAACCCTGCTCGCATCCTTTTGAAAGAGAAAGTCAGAGAGGCCTTCAGCATTAGCGAGGGTTCAGCAGGTGCACGAAGTGTAGCAGCTATGGTGACGCTCTCAGGCACACCGCTCAGTCGTTATGTTGCGGGCAAACTGATGTCAGAGTTACAACTGTTTAGTTGCCAGCAACCCAAGCACCGTTATTAGGAAAGCAACACAAGAGCATCCCGTTGCCCCCAATCTGTTGGCAAGACAATTTAAGTCTGCGGCTCCAAACCAGGTATGGTGTGGCGATATTACTTATATCTGGACGGGGCGGCGTTGGGCCTATCTGGCAGTCGTACTGGACTTATATGCTCGCAAACCTGTTGGTTGGGCTTTTTCTCTTAATCCAGATAGTGACCTGACAAGTAAAGCCCTAACGATGGCTTTTGAATTAAGGGGTAGACCTGAAGGCCTACTGTTCCACTCCGATCAGGGCTGCCAGTACACCAGTGTGAAGTATCGTAGGCTACTGTGGCGGCACAAGATAAAACAGAGCATGAGTCGACGCGGCAACTGCTGGGATAATGCTCCAATGGAGCGTTTCTTCCGCAGCTTGAAAGCCGAATGGGTTCCAGAGATAGGTTACGCCTCAATAACAGAGGCTAGGAACTCAATTACTGACTACATCGTTGGATATTACAGCCAGCAAAGGCCGCATCAGCATAACGGGATGTTGCCACCGAATTTGGCAGAAGAAATATACTGGAATGACTACAAAGTGGTGGCCAGTTTTACTTGACCACTACACATCCTCACATGTTCGGATAGTTCGGTCCGCCCATACCCTCTGGCGTTACCCAGCGTATATTCTGAGCCGGATCTTTGATATCGCAGGTTTTGCAATGCAGGCAGTTCTGGGCGTTAATCTGGAAGTGCTGTCCGGCATCATCTTCAACCACTTCGTACACCCCCGCAGGGCAATAACGCTGAGCAGGTTCTGCAAACTTCGGCAGGTTTTGTTGCAACGGCACTGAGCTGTCTTTAAGCTGCAAATGACAAGGCTGATCTTCTTCATGGTTAGTATTCGACAGGAACACTGAACCCAGCTTATCAAAGCTCAACTCACCATCCGGTTTTGGATAGTCAATCGGTGTGCATTCACTGGCCGGCCGTATCTGTGCATAGTCTTCTTTATCATCGTGTAGGGTGACCGGGATCTTGCCGCTAAACAGGTTCTGATCGATAAAGTTAAAGGCACCACCCATAATCGGACCAAACTTATGCAATGCAGGGCCAAAGTTTCGGGAGCGGGACAGCTCATCATAGAGCCATGAACTTTCAAATTTATCGGTGAAGCTGTTAAGTTCTTTACCGCCTTCACATCCCTCAATCAGAGCTTCAAAGATCGTTTCTGCGGCCAGCATGCCGGATTTCATTGCCGTATGCGTGCCTTTAATCTTGGAGAAATTGAGCGTACCGGCATTACAGCCAGCAACAATACCACCCGGGAAGGTCATCTTCGGCAGAGCATTGAAACCACCTTTGGTGATTGCTCGAGCGCCATAAGAAACGCGCTTTCCACCTTCCAGGTACTGTTTCAGTACTGGATGGTGCTTCATGCGCTGGAACTCATCAAATGGACTCAGGTAGGGGTTGCTGTAGTTCAGATCAATGATCAGACCCACTACCACCTGATTACCTTCGGTGTGATAGAGGAAGAAACCGCCACTGGCGCCATCGCTTAAAGGCCAACCTGAACCGTGCAGAACCAGACCTGGCTTGTGATTCTCCGGGTTAATATCCCAAAGTTCTTTAATACCGATGCCGTAATGCTGCGCATCCGCTTCTGAGTCCAGTTCAAACTTCTCGATCAGCTCTTTACCCAGATGACCACGACAGCCTTCTGAGAAGATAGTGTATTTCGCATGCAGTTCCATACCCGGCATATAGCTGTCTTTTTGCTCGCCGGATTCACTGATGCCCATATCACCGGTGGCAATGCCTTTAACACTGCCATCATCGTTGTACAGCACTTCAGCAGCGGCAAAACCCGGGAAGATTTCTACGCCAAGTTGTTCCGCTTGCTCCGCCAACCAGCGGCAAACATTACCCAGGCTGACAATATAGTTACCATGGTTATGCATGGTTTTGGGTACAAACGCATTCGGTACCTGAACGGACTTTTCTTCGTTTTTCAGTAGGAAAATCTGATCTTCTGTGACGAGAGTATTGAGCGGTGCGCCCAGCTCTTTCCAGTCCGGGAACAGCTCATCCAGAGCACGGCTTTCAATCACCGCGCCAGAGAGAATATGGGCGCCCACTTCAGACCCTTTTTCTACTACACAGACAGTCAGTTCCTGCTCTGCTTCGTTTGCCTGTTGCATCAGTCGGCAGGCGGCGGATAAACCCGCCGGGCCTGCACCTACAATAACAACATCAAACTCCATGGATTCGCGCGTTATCTCACTCATCGTAAACCTCACTTATGCTGTTATTGCTTAAAACTGATCTTCAGAAAGCGCCATTACCGCTTCACCACCGCTCTGCATCGCCTTAAGAAGAGCGCCGGTTCTTGGTAATAACTGTTCAGCATAAAAACGCGCACAGACGATTTTACTCTCGAGGAAATCTTTATCTGCATCAGGTGCCCCTAGCTTGCCTTCTGCAATAGCCGCGGACTTCGCCATCAACCAGCCACCGCATAGGTAACCCAGTAACATCATGAAGTTCACGCTGGCAGCGCCTGCTGCAGCGGGGTCTTTAGCTCCTTTATCAAGTACCCACTTACGCGCAACATCAGCATCATCGAGAGCTGAATCTACCGCTTTTACAATAGCGCTCATGGCTTCGGAGTTGATGCCATCCAGATCAGCTTTAATCTCTTCCAGCAATGCAGATAGCGCCGCACCTTTATCTATGAGGGTCTTACGGCCAATCAGATCAAGAGCCTGAATGCCTGTTGTGCCTTCGTAAATGGTCAGGATACGTGCATCACGGTAATGCTGCGCAACCCCGGTTTCCTCAATAAAACCCATACCGCCATGAACCTGCACAGCCAGATAGGTGAGCTCCTGAGACAACTCAGTCATCCAACCCTTTACAATTGGGGTGTAGAGTTCGGTACGTGCATGGTGAATCGCTTTTGTCTCTTCATCCTGCGCATTTTTAGCGCGATCAGCTTCTGCTCGCGCCACATATGCAAGGGCCCGCATTGCCTGAGTACCCGATTTCATCTGCAGTAACATACGACGTACATCCGGGTGTTTAATGATGCTGATGCGAGAACCATCCCGAAGGGTTCCCTGGATACGGTCTTTGGCATACGCCAGCGCATGCTGGTATGCGCGCTCAGATATTGCCAACCCCTGTAATCCTACTGCCTGACGAGCATCGTTCATCATGGTAAACATGCATGCGAGACCATTGTTCTCAGCACCCACCAGATAACCCACTGCACCGCCGTTATCACCAAAACTCATGACACAGGTCGGGCTGCCATGAATACCCAGCTTATGCTCCAGAGCAACAGGGGCCACATCGTTTCTTTGGTCAGTGATATTACCCTCTGCATCCAGCATGAACTTAGGCACAACAAACAGAGAGATACCCTTCACGCCTGCTGGCGCATCCGGTAACCGGGCTAATACCAGATGAGCGATATTGTCTGTCATCTGATGATCACCCCAGGTGATAAAGATTTTTTGTCCGGTGATACGGTAATGATCACCTTCAGGGACGGCTCTGGTTTTCAGAGCGGCCAGATCGGTGCCGGCATCGGGTTCAGTCAGGTTCATGGTACCTGTCCACTCACCGCTGATCAGTTTAGGCAGGTAGGTATTCTGCAACTCTTCGCTACCATGGGTTTCAATCGCTTCAATTGCCCCCTGAGTCAGCAACGGGCAAAGCGCCCAACCAAGGTTTGCAGACTGCCAGATTTCATTCACAGCAACAGACAGTGATAAAGGCAACCCCTGCCCTTCAAATTCCGGGTTGCCCGCCAGAGATGGCCAGCCACCCTCACAAAACTGCTGGTAAGCCTCAGAAAAACCCTCGGTTTGCTGAACATTACCATCAGCAAGGGTTGCACCCTTCAGATCGCCTACCCGGTTAAGTGGGGCCAGTTGCTCTTCGCCCAGCTTAGCCGCTTCATCAAGCACAGCTTCACCAAGGCCTTCAGCGAATTCATCAAGCCCTGCCTGATGACAAATCTGTTCAAGACCCACCAAGTCATTTAATACAAACAATGCATCCTGATAAGGAAAACGATACTCACTCATCGCTCATGTTGCTCCGTTCCTCGCAAGCCTGAATACATTCCGGCCTGCTTTTATTATTCTTCGAAAGCGTTTTTACATTTGGGAAATGCTTAATTCATGATCTTCTCAGAGCACGCCCCAAACAATAACAATTCAAGCCTTATCTACTGACAAAAAAATTCATACGCTATAAAAACTCAGCAATTATAGGCCTCAGCGCGGTTTATGTTTGCTCTAATTGCTGGCAATAGGTGTCACTGCGGCGATATTCACCCGGTGTCATCCCGGTCCATTTTTTGAAGGATCGGAAAAATGCCGATGGCTCCTCAAAGCCCATCAAGCCGGCCACATCATTAATCGAAAGCTGCGGTGAATTCATATAATTCAAAGCTGCCATTTTGCGGCATTCATCCTTAATTTTTTGATAGGAAGTATCTTCCTCAAGTAATCTCCGTCTCAAGGTGG
This sequence comes from Marinobacterium sp. xm-m-383, assembly GCF_013283255.1. Taxonomy (NCBI): domain Bacteria; kingdom Pseudomonadati; phylum Pseudomonadota; class Gammaproteobacteria; order Oceanospirillales; family Oceanospirillaceae; genus Marinobacterium; species Marinobacterium sp. xm-m-383. Next base: position 158,094 of record NZ_WBYT01000003.1, read on the forward strand.
AAAATGACATGTGCAGCCTGTAGGCAATGTCTTCTGCACTCGGCAACTCCTGGCTGAAATCCTTACCAATCAGAGCAACTACCTGAGCCTTCAGACTGGCATCGTCATCTACCATCACAATCAACTGATAAGGGGCCGTTTTCAGAAAGCTTCGCAACGTATCCGGGGTCTGGACGATGGGGTAATCGAGGAATCTTGCTGGGAAAACAATTGCGTTATCGTGCTGATCGAATTTAACTTCAGACTGGAAAACGGTTTTGTATAAGGAGATATCTTCAGGTTCCGGAAATGACAGATAGGCCGCTTTCAAGTCCAGTCGGGCGCCCAGCAACCAACATAAGAAGTGATGCCACATCGACAAAGAGGTCCGAATTTTTTCCGGTGTAGAATCCTTCAACAGTTCCTCCAGATCCATTCCAGAGGCATCAGTAGTGGTGAAAGAAACCTTGGCGTATCGGCCTTTTCTCACCAGAAAAGGTTTGACCTGTGTGCCACGACAAATTTCATGGAAATCACTGGCACGATAGATGGCGTGTTCAAGAGTTTTACAGTGAATCAGGCAATGGCACATCATCCGGAAGGTACCATTAGGCACCTTTCCTCCACTCAACATGCCAAAATATTCATCCTGCGCAATGTAATAGATTCGCTGATACAACAGTCCAAACTTATCCGCCGGAAACTCTGTTTGGGTATCAATCATGCTTGAATCGATACCAACATAGTTCAGCAGTTCATCAACACTATAACCCTGCTCTTCAACCAGTTTCAGTAACTGCCGCACGTAGCCAGCAGGAACCGTTATCTTACGTTCCATTGCTTCTCTAACCTGTTTTTTGTTAACCAGAAACGCACTTCCCATTTTTATTTTTGGCACTTAAGGTCATTTTTATCAACCCTAAAGAACAAATTTGTTACTAAGCTTGGCGGCAATTGTCATTGAGAACTGTTTTAAGACCGACAATGATTACTAAAATCCAAAAACCTGCATATAGAGCTTTAACCCTCTATTTATTCAGTATTTTTGGATGTTTTGACTAAAATCTATAAATATATAGTCAGAACCTTTTAGAAAAATAAGAAGTCAGGTGAACGAAATGGCAATAAAAAACAGGGTTTTGCAGCGCAGCAAAAACCATTCCCCGGTGTTTACACGCCGTCTTCTGCCTCTGCTGGTAGGCACTGCAATCAGCATCAATCAGGCTCAGGCCGTCGAATTTAACCTCGGTGAAATTGAAGGTCGTTTCGATTCACAGATCTCTGTCGGTGCCAGTTGGAGAATGGATTCGCCTTCTTCAGACCTGATATCAGGTGTCAATGGTGGCACTAGTAAAGGTGGTGGCAGTTACGACGACGGCACTCAGAACTTCAAAAAAGGTGAGACCTTTTCTCAAATAGTTAAAGGTGTGCATGATCTTGAACTCAGCTACGAAAACATGGGCGTCTTTACCCGAGCAAAATATTGGTATGACGCTGAGCTAGAGTCAGGTGCACGTGCTCACGGCCATACCGCTAATAGTTACACACCTGATACAGAGCTGGATGATTCAGGCTTTAACGATTTTGCAAAATTTTCTGGTTTCGAAATCTTAGATGCTTATTGGTATGGCGCATTTGATTTGGGTGAAAAGCCTTTAGATGTTCGAATCGGACGCCAGGTAGTTAACTGGGGTGAAAGCACTTTCATTCAAGGCGGTTTAAATGCCATCAACCCATTTGATGTCAACGCATTTAGACGAGCTGGCGCTGAGGTAAAAGAGGGATTACTCCCTGTGAACATGGCTTTTGCATCATTAGGGGTGACCGATAATCTCAGCGTAGAAGGTTTCTATCAACTGCAATGGGAACCTACAGCAATTGACGGCTGTGGTACCTACTTCTCAACAAATGATTTCGTCGCCGAAGGCTGTAATGGTGTTCGTATCAATGCCGGACCTTTGAGCCTTCTAAATGATCAGGACTACTTCAATAACCCAGTTTCGCTAGGTGGTCTGGACCCCGTTGTTTACCGTGATGTGAATGGACGTCGTGAAGCCGACGATGATGGCCAGTTTGGTATTGCCTTCCGCTATTTTGCTGAAGATTTAAATAATACAGAATTTGGTTTTTACGCGGCTAAGTACCATAGCCGATTGCCTATCGCCAGTGGTGTTTACGATGAAGGCAGTCGAGTACCCGGGCTTACTACTCTGGCTTCCCGCTACTTTGTTGAATACCCTGAAGATATAGAAATGGTTGGCCTCAGCTTCAATACTAATGTTGGTGAAGTTGCCTGGTCTGGGGAAATCAGCCATAAAATCGATGCACCTATGCAGATCAACGGGACATCCCTTATTGCAGGGGTGTTGAGTAAAGGCAATACAAGTAACACAGCACTTGATGCACATATTCAAGCAGGGGTTGCAGGCGGTAATGGGACTGAAATCGACGGTTATAAACTATTCGATATTACCCAACTACAAACAAGCCTTATCAGCTTTCACGATCAAGTTCTGGGCGCGAGTCGCTTAACGCTTGTAGGGGAATTTGGTTGGACCCATGTTCATGGACTTGATGAAAGTGCCAATGCTATCAAGTTTGGTCGCCATGGAGCATACGGTTACAGCGCAGGTGATAACGAAGGCTTCGTAACTCAGGATTCTTACGGTTATGTTCTGCGCGCAAATCTAAATTACCCTAATGCTTTTGCAGGGGTTAATTTGACACCTCAGATCAGCTTCAAGCACGGCATTGAAGGTTATGGCCCAGCCCCAGGTGCAGCCTTCCGTGAAGGAGAAAAAACGCTTGGCCTAAGCCTTACTGCTGATTACCTGAATAAGTACTCTGTACAGCTTAGTTACACGGATTACTTCGGTGGAGATTATAACGAGCTTGAAGACCGAGACTTTCTTTCACTCAGCGCATCTGTATCGTTCTAAGATCAGCAGTTAATGGAGAAAAGATTTATGTTTAATAAAAAGAAATTGCTGCTGAGCACTGCCCTTATGGTTGCATCGTCAACACTGTACGCAGCAACCACACCGGAGCAAGCCGCTAAGCTCGGCGATACACTTACGCCTATAGGTGCGGAAAAAGCCGGTAATGCTGCGGGTACTATTCCGGCATGGACTGGCGGATTAGAAAGCTCAGCAGATCGTTATACAAATCCATTTGCAAGCGAACAACCGCTGTTCACTATTACGGCAGCAAACATGGATCAGCACAAAGCCAACCTGACCCCTGGGCAGATTGCGATGCTGAAGAAATACTCGGATAGCTATTCAATTCCCGTGTACCCATCTCATCGTACGGCCGCATTACCTGCAGATGTTTATGCTGCAGCCAAAGAGAATGCGACTAAAGCTAACCTTACTGATGGGGGTAACGGCTTAAGCGGTTTTACTACCGCTGTTCCATTCCCTGTTCCTGAAAATGGTCTGGAGGTTATCTGGAACCACATGACCCGCTATCGAGGCGGCGCACTGGAACGTACATTTGTGCAGGTTCCTGTCCAGGCAAACGGTAGCTACACAGCGGTTAAGATTAACGAGAAAATGACCTGGCCTACATCACTGGAAGGTGGCGCTGATCCGAAGAAAGATGAAAACATTCTTTTCTACTTTGTCCAGCAGGTTAAGGCACCGTCACGTCTGACCGGTAACGTATTGCTTGTGCATGAAACCATGAACCAGGTGACCCAACCTCGCCAGGCGTGGACTTATAACGCGGGTCAACGTCGTGTACGCCGTGCACCGCAGATCGCTTATGACGCACCAGGCACAGCGAGTGATGGTCAGCGTACTACCGACAACCTAGACCTGTTCAATGGCGCACCCGACCGCTATAACTGGAACCTGGTAGGCAAGCAGGAACTGTATATCCCATATAACAGTTTTAAACTCGCAGATCGCGGTCTGACTTATGATGACATCCTGAAGCCAGGCCATATGAACCCTGAGCTAACACGCTACGAGTTACATCGAGTCTGGAAAGTGGAAGCTACGCTTAAAGAGGGTGAACGCCATATTTATGCCAAACGCACCTTCTACATTGATGAAGACACTTGGCAGATCGCTGTTGTAGATCACTATGATGGTCGTGGCGAGCTATGGCGCGTAGGTGAAGCACACCAGTTCCAGTACCGGGATGCGAACGTGCCTTGGTTGACGGCTGAAGCGTTGTACGACCTTCAATCCGGCCGTTATCTGGTTGGCAGTCTGACAAATGAAGAGGGTGATGGTTTCGACTTTACCCAGCGCTTCAAGCATAAAGACTTTACCCCTCAGTCGATCCGTCGACTGGGAAAATAACAAGTTATCTCCAGCAAGGTAACAACAAAAAGCCCTCTCATATGGAGGGCTTTCCATTTGAATTCTGAAGTGTATTAGCTGTAACAGCAGTCTTTGCTGACTTCTTTGCTCACTTGGGTTAAAACTCAATCCTGTTCCAGTGGTTTTTACCATATCCTCTTTCAGGGCTTGTATACATTCCTTGCATTGAGGCATTTCACGACCATAACGTTCCCAGTCGAGTTCTTTTTTTGCCATCGCATCTTGCATGACTTCCTCTAAACACTGGTTACATTCAACCGGGATATCCACACTCGCTTTCATCAACCCACTCCTACTGACGTGATCTAATAATAGTAGACGCTGTGTCAGAAATTTCTTTAGGAGTTTTTCCTAATTAGAACCACTCTCTACCAAAGTCCAAATGGCTGATAGCTGATGACTGATAAACAGGTGACTGGAGAATCGAGGGCAGGCTTATTTTGAAAGCGCTGAATTAATAAGTTCAGCTGTGATTTCCGGGGATTCAAGAGGGAAAAGGTGGCCGCCATCAACAGCAACCAGATTCATTTCAGGAAAGTTGCGTTGCCACCAGCGTTTATCATGACGGTTAAACAAATGACTCTTACGACCGTAGATGACAGTACCGCGTACACGCTTAAGGCACCGGGGTACATCCAGTAAGACATTGCGAAAAACATCCGCTTCGATATCTGCTGAGATGCTCAGCTCAACACCCTGCTCGTTTTCGGTTAAACCGTGTTTGATATAGTCAGCAAAACATGCAGGATGAAAATCTTTGAACAGGCTTTTACCTGCAAAATAAGCTTCCGCTTCTTCACGACTGGCAAACTGAGCCCGCCTTTTAGCGGCTCTTCCGGCAGGAGTAATCCGATCCATAAGGCCCAGGGCCTTACACAGTTTCAAGGCATAACGTTTGCGTTTACTGAATACCACCGGATCGAGCAGGATAACCTGTCTAAAAAGTTCAGGTTTTAACGCAGCGGCTATCAGGGTGACAACAGCTCCGGCTGAATGACCAACCCCAATTACGGGCTTATTATGCTGCTGTTCGATCTCAGCAATCAGTTCCTCCGCGTAATTACGCAGACTGCCATTCAGTGGGTAATCCCCGTGCCCCATCTTTTCAACGCAGCTGACTTCATGCTCAGGTAATAAGCTGAACAAGTGGCCATAGCAACTGCCGGGGAATCCGTTAGCATGGCTGAACTGAATCACTTTTCTGCCTCTGCCGGGTAATTCTGATTAATCAGTAACTGCACCGATGTACGGGCAATATCCTGCAGATCTTCACGATTTACATAGATACCGTCATTAAACAACCTACACAAACCATGAATAGAAGCCCAGGCAGACTGAGCGATCCTCAATGCAGGTAAAGAAGGTTCAAAAACGCCCTCGGCTTGCAGCTCTTCAACCCAGTTCAGCAAAACGCGAAAACTGTTTCGGGACACTTCCTGCAATGTCTGCGTAGGTTCTCCGGTTTTCCAGATATCGCGGCCATACATCAGGTCATAAGTTTCGCGTTGCTCATCAGCAAAGCGGATGTAGGTAATCACATAGCGCTCAAACTGCTCTACAGGATTCAGCTCTTTAGCGTTTTCGTTCAAGGCTTCAATCAATTGATCCTGAAGATGGAAGCCCTGTTCTGCTATTGCGCAAAGCAGTTCATTTTTGTCTTTGAAGTGATGATAAGGCGCAGTGCGAGACACGCCTGCCTTGTCCGCAAGTTTGCGGATAGAGAGGCTTTCAACGCCCCCTTCAGCAATCAGATCCGTGGCTGCCTGCAACAAGGTAATCCGGAGATCACCGTGGTGATATGGTTTTTTTCTACTGTTCATGAACGCAATCTATCAACCAATCTTGACAGTGTCAAAATAGATCACTATCTTGACACCGTCTAGTTTAATAACAAAAACCTAAACAGGATTGTTTTCAGATGAGCTATAGCTGTTTTGACCTCAACGTTGAGAAACACATTGCCCGGCTAGAATTTAAACGCCCCGAAGCCTGCAACTCCATGAACAGGGACTTCTGGATAGAGTTTCCGGAAGCCATCAGAGCGCTGGATATTGAGGGAGACACCCGGGTACTGGTCATCAGTTCTCAGGGCAAACATTTCTGTTCCGGAATGGATCTGGAGGTTTTTACTCAGCCGGACCAAAGCCTGTTCAATGGTGAAGCCGGTCGCAGAGCAGAATCTGTGCGCCGTCTGGTTATGCAACTGCAAGAATGTTTTATGGTGTTGGAAACCGCACGCTTTCCGGTTATCTCCGCGATTCAGGGTGGCTGCATAGGCGGCGCTCTGGATCTGGTGTGTGCCACTGATATGCGTTACTGCACTGAGGATGCCTATTTCACCGTAAAAGAGACGGCGCTGGGCATGACTGCAGACCTGGGGACCCTGCAACGTTTACCAGGCCTTATACCGTCTGGGCTCGCCCGAGAACTCGCGTATACCGCACGTAAAATGCATGCTCAGGAAGCTCAAACATCCGGACTGGTAAATCAGACCTTCCCGGATCAGGCATCGATGCTGGATGCAGTAATGGGCATTGCCCAACAGATTGCTGCCCACTCCCCTCTGGCAATCACTGGCACCAAGCAGATGATCAACTATGCTCGGGATCACAGCCTGCATGACAGCCTCAGTTACATGGCTACCTGGCAGTCCGGCATGTTTCAACCTAATGACATGATGCAAAGCTTCAGCGCGAAGGTTTCTGGAAAAGCCGCTGTATTTGAACCATTACGCAAAATAACCCAGCCACTTCAAGCTGCCGACTAAAACAATAACGATAAAGAGATACTAAGAATGACGACAACAGCCTACCCTAATCTTTTACAGCCCCTGGATCTGGGTTTCACCACTCTGAAAAACCGTGTCCTGATGGGTTCTATGCATCTGGGTCTTGAAGAAGCCCCTAATGGATTTGAACGTATGGCTGAGTTCTACGCAGAACGTGCCCGTGGCGGTGTAGCTCTGATCGTAACCGGAGGCATAGGTCCAAACAAGGAAGGTGCTGTGCATGGTCATGCTGCGCAAATGGCTTCATCAGAAGATGTAAAAAACCACCGCATCGTGACGGATCGGGTACATCAGGAAGGTGGCAAGATCTGTATGCAGATCCTGCATACGGGCCGCTATGCCTACAACCCTCAGCCAATTGCGCCCTCTGCGATTCAGGCACCGATCAACCCATTCCCACCCAAAGAGCTTTCGGAAGACGATATTGAGCAACAGATCAGAGATTTTGTGAACTGTGCCTCGCTGGCTAAGGAAGCTGGATATGACGGTGTCGAAATTATGGGGTCAGAGGGCTATCTGATTAACCAGTTTATTGCCGCACGCACCAACCAGCGCGATGATGGCTGGGGGGGTGAATATGACCAGCGTATCCGCTTTGCTCTGGAAACCGTTCGAAGGGTGCGTGAAGCCGTCGGTACTGACTTTATCATTATCTACCGCCTTTCCATGCTGGATCTGGTTGAAGGCGGTAGCAGCTACGAAGAGATCGTTCAACTTGGACTGGCGATTGAACAAGCCGGTGCCACCATCATCAATACCGGCATCGGCTGGCATGAAGCCCGCATTCCCACTATTGCCACAAAGGTACCTCGTGCTGCATTCACTTGGGTGACAGCCAAGGTGCGTAAGGCACTTAATGTTCCGGTCATCACCTCAAACCGAATCAATATGCCCGATGTGGCTGAAGAGGTCCTGGCCCGTGGTGATGCGGATATGGTCTCTATGGCCCGTCCGTTTCTGGCAGACCCGGAGTTCGTGCAAAAAGCCGCCGAAAACAGAGCCGATGAGATCAACACCTGCATCGGTTGCAATCAGGCTTGTCTGGATCACGTTTTCGTTGGCAAACTGACTAGCTGCCTGGTTAACCCGCGTGCCTGTCATGAAACAGAACTGGTGATTACCCCAGCCACCGATATTAAGAACATTGCAGTAGTCGGTGCAGGGCCAGCCGGTTTAGCCTTTTCCACCACCGCAGCTCAACGTGGCCACAAAGTCTCTCTGTTTGATGAAGCATCCGAGATCGGCGGCCAGTTTAATATTGCCAAACGCATTCCAGGCAAAGAGGAGTTCTATGAAACCTTGCGTTATTTCGGTAAGCAGATTGAGCTTACGGGAGTAAACCTTCAGCTAAACACTAAAGTAACTGCAGAAACACTTCAGGTAGGCGGATTCGATCAGGTTGTACTTGCCACTGGCATTAGCCCCCGCACCCCGGATATTGAGGGTGTTAACCACCAGAAAGTGCTCAGCTATCTGGATGTTATGAAGGGTGCTGAGGTTGGTCAGAAAGTCGCGGTTATCGGCGCAGGCGGTATTGGTTTTGATATCTCCGAAGTACTGGTGCATCAGGGTGAATCCACCAGCCAGAACATCTCCGCCTTTATGCAAGAATGGGGAGTGGATATGAGCATGAACGCCCGAGGCGGTGTAGAGAACATGAAACCTGTCTTTGAACCGGCTGCTCGAGAGGTGTTCCTGCTGCAACGTAAGAAAAGCAAGGTCGGCAGCGGTCTGGGTAAAACAACCGGCTGGATACATCGTACCGATCTCGCCAAGAAAGGTGTGAAAATGCTCAACAAATGTGAGTACCAGAAGATCGATGATCAGGGCTTACACCTGCTGGTCGATGGCGAACCGCAATTACTGGAAGTTGATAATGTCATTATCTGTGCTGGGCAGGAGCCTAAACGTGATCTGGCTGACCAGATTAAAGATGTGCCGGTCCATCTGATCGGCGGTGCTGATGTGGCTGCGGAGCTGGATGCCAAACGCGCGATTCATCAGGGCACGCAGTTGGCTGCAACAATTTAAACACCCATTCCATCTATAAAGGGCAGCGGTTTTGATCAACCCTGCCCTTTTTTATGACCGTAAACGCCACCTTTTTCCCTATCAATTTTCACAGTAATTCAAGCACCTAAGCAGGGTTTGAAAAATAATGTCATAAAAACTGGTGACTTTTGTTATTGGCGATTCTATACCTAATAAAGCATGATTCAGGTAACCTTTCAGGCAGATCCAGAAAGGCCACCAAATATAAAAATAATTACTGGTTATCAGATGTTCAAAAGAATTACTGGCAGTTCGTTACTGATACTCTGCTCACTATTTACACCTCTATCTTCATCTTCGGCCTCAGAACAACTGACGCCAGATCGCCTGTCTACTTCAGCCCTCACCCGTGAAGGTGCTGAAAAGTCACTGCTGTTATCCGTCGCTAATACAGGCAAAAGACTGGTTGCTGCCGGAGAGCAAGGCGTCATAGTTTACTCGGATGATCAGGGCAAGAAGTGGCAACAGGCATCAGTACCCGCCAGTACACTGCTGACCAGTATTAAATTCACGGATAATCAGACCGGCTGGGCGATTGGTCACGATGGTCTGGTGCTTAAAACCAACGATAGTGGCTCCAGTTGGAAATCCGTTCTTAGCGGTAACGACATTAACCAGTTACGAATCTCGGCTCTTGAGAATCTGCTCGGTTCCATGACGACCGATAACTTCACACCCGAACAGATTGAAGATACCGAATATGCCTTGGATGATGCGGTCATCGCACAGGAAGAAGGACCAACTTCACCCCTGCTGGATATGCTGTTTCTGAATTCCAGCCACGGTTTCCTGGTCGGTGCCTACGGTACGATGCTCGAAACCAGAGATGCAGGACAAAGCTGGCAGTTTATCGGACATATGCTACCGAACCCGGAAGGTTTCCATCTTAACCGCATCTATCAACTTAAATCCGGACGCTTGCTTATTCTCGGTGAAGCCGGGCTTCTGCTCGTCAGTGACGATAAAGGAGAAAGCTGGCTAAACCTTGATTTTCCTTACGATGGTTCCTTCTTCTCAGCAGCAGAATCGGATGCTCTGTACATCATGGGGTTACGCGGCAACACCTTCCGTTTTGATGATCAAAACCAGAACTGGCAAAGAGTTCAGCTGCCGGTCGCAGCCACCATCAACGATGCCATTGTGGTTGAAGATCAGATTATTATGGTCGGTCAGGGCGGCACGCTGTTGCGCCAGAAAGGCACTGGATTTGAGCCTCTGGGTAAACGTCAGCTGCGAACATTTACGTCCCTGACACAGGTGGCTGATTCACTGGTGATTACCGGTGAAACCGGCATTGTGCACCTATCGCTTATTGGTAAGGAGGCTGCACAATGAACAAGCTATCCGCTCTGCTTTTGTGGCCTATCCAGACCAGTGAACGCCTGGCCGAATACTTTCTCTATACACATCGCAAACTGGTACTGGGCCTGTTCCTGATTGCTACTGTGATTCTGGGCTGGCAAGCAAGCCAGATCCGCCCGGATGCCAGCTTTATCAAGATGATCCCATCCTCGCATCCCTATGTTGAGAACTATATCAACTACCGCGATGACCTTGCCGGATTAGGCAACAGTATCCGTGTGGTGGTGGCTGCAAAAGATGGGGATATCTTCACAGCAGAATTTCAGGAAACGTTGAAAAACGTTACCGATGATCTGTTTTTCATTCCCGGTGTCGACCGCTCCGCCCTGAAATCTATCTGGACCCCTAACGTCCGCTGGACCGAGGTTACCGAAGAAGGTTTTGTCGGCGGCCCGGTTATTCCCGCCAAATACGACGGTTCCGAGCAAAGTCTGGAACAGGTACGGACTAACATTCTGCGTTCCGGTCAGGTAGGTATTCTGGTTGCTAACGATTTCCGCTCTGCGATGGTTCAGGTGCCGCTGTTTGATAAGCACCCGGATACCGGTGAACGCCTTAACTACCAGAGCTTTTCGGAACAGGTTGAAGAGCTGATTCGTGATAAATACAGCTCAGACGCCGTCGATATTCACATCACCGGGTTTGCCAAAATCGTCGGTGATCTGATTGATGGTGCGACTGAAGTGGCTCTGTTCTTTGCCGTGGCTATTCTGATTACCCTGGCCCTGCTCTATCTCTACTCCGGCAGTGTTATGGGTACGATTGTGCCACTAATCTGTTCCCTTGCTGCGGTTATCTGGCAGCTGGGGCTGCTCAAAATGCTCGGCTATGGCATCGACCCCTACTCCATGCTTGTGCCGTTTCTGGTCTTTGCCATTGCAGTCAGCCACGGTGTGCAGATTGTAAATACAATCACTCTGGAATCCGCAACCAATGGCGCCGATAAGATTCAGGCATCGCGCCATGCATTTAAAACCATCTATATTCCCGGACTCACAGCCCTGATCTCAGACGGTATTGGGTTTATTACACTGATGGTGATTCAGATTCAGGTGATTCAGGATCTGGCAGTCGCAGCATCGGTTGGTGTTGCAGTAATCGTACTGACCAATCTGATGCTACTGCCACTGCTGATGAGCTATGTAGGTGTGGGTAAAAATGCGATCGCCCGGGCAAAATGCAATATTGCAAAAGAGAACTCTCACTGGCGCATGTTCTCTGTATTCGCCACACCTAAAGGTGCCACCATGGCGATTACCGTTGCCCTGTTTATGCTGGTTGGCGGTTTATACTTCAGTCAAGATCTGAAGATCGGTGATCTGGATAAAGGCGCACCAGAACTACGGCTGGACTCCCGTTACAATCTGGATAACGCCTTTATCACCGACAACTACTCCACTTCCAGCGATGTCTTTGTGGTGATGGTCGCAACTGAAGAGGAACAGTGCAGCAGTTTCCAGACCCTGTCACTGGTTGACCGCTTCCAGTTCTACCTGCAAGGCATTGAAGGGGTGCAATCCAGCATATCCTTAACTGATGTCTCTGAGCGGGTAACTGCGGGCCTTAACGAATGGAACCTGAAATGGCGCTCTGTCAGCCGCAACCAGTTCGTAATCAACGCCTCTCTGGCTTACGTTCCGGCAGGTCTGATGAACAGTAGCTGCTCTCTACTGCCAGTCATCGTTTTCCTGGATGATCACAAAGCCGAGACCCTGAAAACCATCACCGCTGCCGTAGAAGACTTTACCAACAACCATCAGGTTGAAGGTATCGAGTTCCTGATGGCCGCGGGTAAAGCGGGTTTCGAAGCCGCAACTAATGAAGTGATTGAAGACGCCCAGTACGAAATGCTGATCTGGGTATATTCCGTCGTCAGTATTCTCTGCCTGCTGACCTTCCGATCCATCAGCACAGTGATCTGCATCATCGCGCCGCTGGCACTGACATCCGTTCTTTGTCAGGCATTGATGGCCCAACTGGGTATTGGCGTTAAAGTCGCTACCCTGCCTGTAATTGCTCTGGGTGTAGGTATTGGGGTCGACTACGGTATCTATATCTATTCGAAGATGAAAACCTATCTGGAACAAGGCCATAGCCTCGCTGCAGCTTATCTGGAAACCCTGCAGAGCACCGGTAAATCAGTTGCCTTCACCGGCCTAACGTTAGGTATTGGTGTGGTCCTATGGGTACTATCACCCATCAAATTCCAAGCGGATATGGGTATCCTGCTGACCTTTATGTTTATTTGGAACATGCTGGGTGCGCTGATTCTGTTACCGGCGATTGCCTGCCTGCTTAATCCTTACGGTAAGACGAGCAACAAAGTAGAGCCCTAGAATATTTAGAGTTTAAAGGTGTGCAGGCTGGTGAAAAGAGCAAAATCAAACACGATAGAGTTTGGATAGAAAACCAAACTCCAAATGATTTTGCTCTCCCCTTTATATAAATTTGAATCGCCACTAGTTCTTTAGACACTCAGCAGCCGTTTTTCATATCGGTTTTCATACTCTTTCGGTGATAGCTGATCATTAAAACCATGACATCGTTTGCTGTTGTAAAACAGCTCTATGTATTCAAAGATATCACTGCGTGGATCTTCTCTGGTTGCATAAACCTTGCCGCGGATTCTTTCTGATTCAGTAGTTGGAAAAAGCTCTCAGCAACGGCATTGTCGTGGCAGTTATCTCGTCGGCTCATACTGCCTTTTAGGCCATGTATCTCTAAAAAGGATTGCCAATCATAGCTTGTGTACTGACTTCCCTGACCAGAATGAACGACTACCTCTGACTGAGGATTACGTCGCCATACAGCCATGAGCAACGCATCTAGCACCAGTTGCTTTGTGATACAGGATTGCATTGACCATCCAATCACCCTTCTTGAGAGCAGGTCAACGACAACACCCAAATACAGCCACCTCTCATGGGTTTTGATATAGGTGATATCTGTTACCCAAGCTTTATTAGGGGCAGCGACACTGAATTGCTGCTGTAGTCGGTTCGGAGTAACAATATGAACCTTCAACCCAGCTAACCGCATGAGCCGATAAACTCTATTGGGGCCACAGGTTTCACCATACTCGCGCAGATCACTATGGATCTTCCGATAGCCATACAAACCACCTGACTCCAGCCAGTACTGCTTGATCAATCCAGTGAGCCGTTGATCTGCTGCATAGCGCCTGGAAGAAGGCTGCTTACGCCATGCGTAATACCCACTAGGATGCACATCCAGTAATGAATAGAGCTGGCGTACGGGCCAATCCTTATGAAGATCACGGATAAAGGTTTACCTCAATCGGACTGGTTGGCGAAGTACACCGCTTTTTTTAATATATCTCGCTCTTCAGTGACTCGCTTCAGTTCTTTCTTGAGGCGGCGTATCTCTAACTGCTCATCTGACTTCGCTTTATACTCGGCTGAATCGGGGCCGTACTTCTTGACCCAGGCATAAAGGCTGTGGGTTGTAACATCGAGCCGATTAGCCACATCTGCAATGCTGTAGCCTCGGTCAGTGACCTGTTTAACCGCTTCGATTTTGAACTCTTCGGGATAACGTTTGTTGCTCATAAGCACCTCTTTAAAAGCCATTTTCTATGGCTGAGAGGTGTCTAGCAAACTAGTGGCGATGAACTGGGATAATGTAGAGCGCCATTAGCCTTCCTCTTGGATACTGTGGGTAATCCTTACATGAGTGTGAGTTGGTTAAAATTGCTTTCTGATTCTATCGCCTGATTTTAGGCAATATTAAATGAAAAGCCCCGCAAATGCGGGGCAAATAGCGAAAAGCGAGTGTTGCAAGAAAGAGTTAGGGCTGGGTTAAACACGCTCTATGATGGTGGAAATACCCTGGCCCATACCAATACACATGGTCGCCAGACCTAATGTGCCATCGTTCTGTTCCAGTACGTTCATCAGCGTGTTGGTGATACGGGAACCGGAACAGCCCAGAGGGTGACCCAGTGCAATTGCACCGCCTTTGAGGTTTACTTTGTCTTCCATCTTATCGAGCAGTTTCAGACCTTTCAGGACAGAGAGGCCTTGTGCTGCAAACGCTTCGTTGAGCTCGACATAGTCGATATCGTCGATGGAGAGACCCGCACGTTTCAGTGCTTTCTGAGTAGCCGGTACCGGGCCGTAACCCATAATGGATGGGTCACAACCAGCAACTGCCATGCTCACGATACGGGCGCGTGGTGTCAGCCCCAGCTCTTCTGCTTTGGCTGCTGACATCACCAGCAGTGCCGATGCGCCATCAGAGAAAGCAGAGGATGTACCTGCGGTGACTGTACCCACTTTAGGTACAAACACTGGTTTCAGCGCACTCAGAGTTTCGACGGTGGTTTCCGGACGGATGACTTCGTCCGCTTCCAGCAAAGATTTAAAGCCGTTTTCATCGTGGCCTTCTACCGGGATGATTTCGCTGTCCCACAGGCCTTTAAGATGAGCTTCGTGTGCCAGACGATGGGAACGTGCCCCGAACTCATCCTGCATCTGACGGCTGATGCCGTTCATCTTGCCCAGCATTTCTGCGGTTACGCCCATCATCATGGCCGCTTTTGCCACCTGCTTAGACATTTCCGGGTTGATATCCACACCGTGCATGATGGATACGTGACCCATATGCTCCACACCACCGGCGATAAAGATGTCTCCGTTGCCGGTCATGATCGCCTGCGCTGCGGCGTGCAGTGCAGCCATGGATGAACCGCACAAACGGTTGATGGTTTGCGCACCTACCGTATGTGGAATGCCTGCAAGTACCGCCGCATTACGGCCAATATTGAAGCCCTGCTCTTTGGTCTGGTTTACACAGCCCCACATGATGTCTTCGATTTCGCCGGCTTTTACCGCTGGGTTACGTTCCAGCAGGCCTTTCATTACAGCTGCTGACAATGCTTCGGCACGGACGTTACGGAACGAGCCGTTTTTCGATTTACCCATCGGGGTACGAACACCGTCAACGATTACTACGTCATTTGGTTTTAAGTTCATTTGTCTTACCCCTTAAGCCTGTGCAGTTGCTGGTAGATATGTCTCGCCTGCGGCGGCCATCTTTTTCATTTTCTCTGTTGGCTGATACAACGGCCCCAGAGATTCGTATTTCGCTGCCAGGGCACAGAAGTTATCCAGGCCAAGCTGGTCCAGGTAGTGGAATACACCGCCACGGAATGGAGGGAAACCGATACCGTAGATCAGGCCCATATCGGCTTCTGCCGGGCTGTCTACGATGCCATCTTCGAGGCAACGTACCGTTTCGATGCACAGTGGAATCATCATACGTTCAACGATCTCTTCATCGCTGAATTCGCGGCTTTCTTTGGCAATGCCTTCCAGCAGTGCGGGGACGTCTTCATCAACAATTTTCTTCGGTTTACCTTTGCGGTCCAGCTCGTACTGGTAGAAACCTTTGTTGTTCTTCTGGCCGAAACGCTCCAGTTTGAACATACGGTCGATCACGTTTTCGCCTTCATGGCTCATGCGATCTGGATAACCTACCGCCATCACCGCATCGGCGTGGTGTGCGGTATCGATGCCAACAACGTCGAGCAAATACGCTGGGCCCATTGGCCAGCCGTACCCTTCCATCACTTTGTCGATCTGCCTGAAGTCTGCGCCATCTTCCATCAGGGCCGTAAAGCCACCGAAATACGGGAACAGAATTCGGTTAACCAGGAAGCCTGGGCAGTCATTCACAACAATTGGGGTTTTACCCATCGCTTTTGCATAAGCGACGGTACGCGCAACGGCTGCTTCCGAAGATTTCTCACCGCGGATAACCTCAACCAGCGGCATCTGATGCACGGGGTTAAAGAAGTGCATACCGCAGAAGTTTTCAGGTTTTTTCAGAGCCGTAGCCAGCTCTGTAATCGAGATCGTTGATGTGTTGGAGGTCAGGATCGCGCCTTCCTGTAGCTGTTCTTCAACTTCTGCGAGAACCGCTTTTTTAACCTTAGGATGTTCAACTACCGCTTCAACCACCAGATCAACGTTACCGAAATCACCGTAGTTCAGTGTTGGGGTGATCTTGTTCAGTACGCCTGCCATTTTCATGGCATCCATACGACCGCGGGATACACGTTTGTTCAGCAGTTTAGTGGCTTCATCCAGACCCAGTTGCAGGGCACCCTCGTTAATATCCTTCATCAGGATTGGCGTGCCTTTAACCGCGGATTGATACGCAACACCGCCGCCCATAATACCGGCACCCAGTACGGCAGCCTTGGCAACAGGTTCTGCTTGTTTCTCAAAGCTTTTGCTGACTTTTTTCACATACTGATCTTTAAGGAACAGGCCCACCAGTGATGCGCAGACATCTGTTTTAGCCACTTTGACGAAATTTTTCGCTTCCACTTCGTTGGCTTTTTCACGTGGCAGGTTGGCATGCTTCTGAACCGTTTTCAGAGCTGCCATAGGTGCTGGATAGTGAGGACCCGCCTTACCACCGATGACACCTTTAGCGGATTCAAACGCCATCATCTGCTCAACCTGATTCAGTTTGATCGGGCTCTTCTTCTCATCACGACGGGCCTGATAATCAAACTTGCCGGAAATACAGCCTTTCAACAGATCCAGCGCGGCTTCACGTACCTGTGCTGTGGTCACTACCGCATCAACCGCGCCATCTTTAAGCGCTGCATCGGCACGTTTTTCGACACCTGCGCAGATCCACTCATTCGCGTTATCAACACCGATCAGACGAGGCAGACGAATGGTGCCGCCCCAACCGGGGAAGATACCCAGTTTTACTTCAGGCAGGCCCACTTTGGCCTGATCACCCAGTACTCTGTAATCTGTCGCCAGGGCGACCTCAAACCCACCACCGAGGCAAAGTCCGTTAATTGCTGTAACGGTGGGGGCTTTTAGGTCTTCGATCTGATTTAACAGACCGTGGGTCTCCATTAAACCGGCAATCAGTACATCGTCTTCCTGTGTGAAGAAGCCCATGAACTCGGTGATATCGGCACCGACAATAAAACTCTCTTTGGCGCTGGTAAAAATAACGCCCTGCAGGTCATCAATCGCCTGCAATACAGCCACGGCTTCATGCAGTTCTGCAGTGGTGGTACGGTCAAGTTTGTTAACGGCATCATCTTTGCGGTCAAAAACCACTTCGTAGATTCCGTTTTCGACCGGCTGAACCTGAATCGATTTTCCTTCGAAAAGCATCTAAGTTGCTCCGTCTATTTTTTATTTATGGCCTCGGTATAACGAGGCTCTTTGATATTAATGAAGGGCTTACAACTTGCCCTCTAACTCGGGTACTGCCTCAAAGAGGTCTGCCACCAGACCATAATCTGCCACCTGGAAGATTGGGGCTTCTTCATCTTTGTTGATCGCAACAATGATTTTGGAATCCTTCATACCTGCCAGGTGCTGAATGGCACCGGAGATACCCACCGCGATGTACAGATCCGGCGCAACCATCTTGCCGGTCTGACCTACCTGCATATCGTTAGGAACAAAACCTGCGTCAACTGCGGCTCGGGATGCACCCACCGCAGCGCCGAGTTTGTCTGCCACTTTGTAAAGCAGGTCAAAGTTCTCGCCGTTGCCCATACCGCGACCACCAGACACCACTACGGATGCAGCAGTCAGTTCCGGACGGTCACTCTCTGCCAGTTCTTCACCGACAAAGCTTGAGATGCCCGCATCACAGGATTCACCTACAGTTGAGATTTCAGCTGAGCCGCCGCTGTTTTCAACCGCATCAAAAGCGGTACCGCGCACGGTAATGACTTTGACAGCATCAGCGGACTGCACAGTGGAAATTGCGTTACCTGCATAGATTGGGCGTTTGAACGTATCTTCCGACTCTACAGAGATAATGTCGGAGATCTGGTTTACATCCAGCAGCGCAGCAACCCGTGGTAGGAAGTTCTTTCCGGTTGTAGTAGCAGACGCCAGAATGTGGCTGTAATCTGCAGCAATGCTCAGAACCAGTTTGCTGACATTTTCTGCCAGCTGATGTTCATATGCCGGGCTATCCGCAGTGAGTACTTTGCTTACTGCAGGAATCTGTGCCGCTGTATCTGCCACAGCACCACAACCGCTACCCGCCACCAGTAGGTGCACGTCACCGCCAATTGCTTGTGCTGCCGCCAGTGTATTTAAGGTAACTGGTTTAAGTTCTTTGTTATCGTGTTCAGCTATTACCAACGTAGTCATCACTCAACCTCCTTAAATCACTTTTGCTTCGTTGCGCAGTTTCTCGACCAGCTCATCCACCGAGCCGACCTTAATGCCTGCCTGACGTTCTGCAGGTGGCTCTACGCGAAGCAGAGTGATATTACTGCCGACACTGACACCCAGATCATCCGGGCTCAGTACTTCCAGAGGTTTACGTTTTGCTTTCATGATATTTGGCAAGGCTGCATAACGTGGCTCGTTAAGACGCAGGTCTGTAGTCACAATGGCTGGCATGGCCAATTCAACTGTTTGCAGGCCGCCATCGACTTCACGGGTTACCTGAACACTGTCACCCGATACGTTAACTTCAGAGGCGAACGTACCTTGTGGACGATCCAGAAGCGCAGCCAACATCTGACCGGTCTGGTTATTGTCTGAATCGATCGCCTGTTTGCCCAGAATCACCAGACCTGGTGCTTCTTTCTCAACGACTTTTTCCAAGAGCTTGGCAACGGAAAGTGAATCCGGTGCATCTTCAGTCTCGATACGAATACCGCGGTCAGCACCCAGTGCCAGTGCAGTTCGAATCTGCTCTTCACAGCTTTTGCTACCAATAGAAACCACAACAACTTCATCCGCAGTGCCCGCCTCTTTAAGACGTACTGCTTCTTCCACTGCGATTTCACAGAAAGGGTTCAGGGCCATTTTTACATTGGCCAGATCAACATCACTGCTATCTGCTTTAACGCGCACTTTGACGTTGTAATCTATGACACGCTTTACAGCGACCAGTACTTTCATAACTGCCTCTTCTATTTCTTATCCGGCTGTTGTTTTTAGTTATGTTTAAATACTAGTTGCGGACCAAAATTCAACAATGACAAAAAGCAGCTACATAACTGACAAAAAATGGCATTAAGCAACAAAGCCTCGTAAATAGTGGCTTACAGAGGCGTTTACAAACAAACAAAAACAATCAAAAAACACCAAAAAAGGCAGAAAGGTCTGCACAGCAACATCTGCTGCTGGCAGATAAAGTATGAAAAGTCAGAAAAACGAGGGCTGTTGGTTGCTATCTTTATCGCTATAGCTGGCAATAGCGTAGCGGTTTCGGCCGTTATCCTTAGCGACATAAAGCGCCTTATAAACGGAAATATTCACTGAAAAATAAATAAGTTAGGGGAACAGAAAAGGGGCTGTTGCCCCTTTATGATTTCTGTAAAAAAGCCATAAACGCCTGACGCGCTTCGTCCGAAAACAGTCTCTCGTAAAATACCTCAAGCTCTTCATCAATCACAGCAAGCAGGTTTTCCTGATACTGCTTTTTCATCAGACGCTTGGATTCCAGAATCGCCTCTTTGGGTAAACGAGCCAGCGCTTGCGCTCTTTCTCTGGCAACGTCGAGATAGGTTTCAACTTCGGCTATCGCATTTACTAAACCGCTCTGTTGTGCTTTTTGCGCACCAAATGGGCGGCCTTCAATCAGGAGTTCAAAGGCCTGCCTCTGGCCTAACATCGAGGGGATGATCAAAGTTGCCCCGGCTTCCGGAACCAAACCCAGATGTACAAAAGGCATCTGGCATTTAAGATCCTCAGAGGCGATCACCAGATCACAGTGCATCATCATGGTGGTTCCAATGCCAACCGCATTGCCCTGTACGGCCGCCATGAGAGGTTTTTTATAGGTGGCTATCTGATGCAGAAAACTGACCACGCTTTTCAGATTTTCGCGGGAGCCCATACCTGAAACGAAATCCTGAATATCGTTTCCGGCGCAGAAGCTTTGCCCCTCACCGCGGAACAGTACCACTCTGACATTTTCATCCGAAGCCGCCTGATCCAGATAGGATACGGCCTGTTCGTACATATTCAGGGTAATCGCGTTTTTCTTATCGGGTCGATTCAGCGCAATCTCAGCGACACCATCGTTCACCTTGTATAGAACCAAATCTGTCATCCGTTCACTTCACTTTCCGGTTGGTAAAATTGCGGCGCGTAGGTCTTTACCATCTCACTGCTCTGCCCCCAGGTATGGCAACTATTGAGCATTAGCTTAGCTCCGGTTTCCAGAACATCCTCTTTGCTCACAGGCCATAGAGTCTGTACGGCGGTGGTCGCTACCACTGGCAACAGCTCATTCATATGGGTACAGCCTAAAACGCCACCCAACTTCTCTTTTGCCTGTCTTAGCCACCCAGGACCAATACGGGTACCTTCTAACTTACGAAAGGCATCCGCAATTCTGGGGCACATGCGAAAGGGGCTGCTGTCGATACAGGCTTCCACTTCATGAATTAAGAACCGGCGATCCATGGTCACCCGGATACTCATATCATGGTAGTTTTCACCTGCAGAGACATAACCGTCCCGCTCAAGGTTATCGATATCATAGGCTTTGATATCGGTCATTCTTGCTTCAATATCCCATAGCTGATCATCACGTTCGAAGCCATTACACATCACATTACGATTATGATGCTTTTTACGACGAACGGGTTTTGAGAGCGGCATAAGCAATGTTCTCGCTATTCAGGCAGCATCAGATTTAGTTTCAGGTGTTCTCAGCATTCGACGCAGAACTTTGCCTACATTGGATTTGGGCAGTTCCTGTGCAAACTTAACCTGTTTAGGGACCTTGTAGCGGGTCAGCTTATCCTTACACCATCCGCGCACTTCTTCTGCGGTAAGAGATGGATTACTGGATACAACAAAGACTTTCACTACTTCTCCCGATATATCATCAGGTACACCAATGGCGGCACACTCAACGATATCCGGGTGCAGGGTCAGAGTATCTTCAACTTCGTTTGGATAAACATTGAAGCCGGATACCAGAATCATATCTTTGGCACGATCCACAATGCGGATATAGCCTTCATCATCCCGGGTCGCGATATCACCAGTAATGAAGTAACCATCATCTGTGAATGCGGAGCTGGTTTCGCGTTCACGTTGCCAGTAACCACGCATTACCTGCGGCCCTTTGACGCAAAGTTCACCCGCTTCACCATTTGGCACATCCTCGCCATCTGTGCCAATCAGACGCAGATCGGTATGTACCATTGGTTTACCAATAGTGCCCAAATGAGTCTGGTTTGGATCGTTGAAGCATACGGCTGGAGAAGTTTCGGTCAGACCGTATCCTTCAATGATTTCGCAGCCGGTTTTTTCTTTCCACAAAGCTGCGGTTGATGGATTCAGGGCCATGCCACCGGATGCGGTGAATTTAAGGCTGCTGAAATCCAGATTTGGAAAATCCTCGTTATTGCAGAGTGCAACAAACAAAGTGTTCAAGCCCACAAAGGTACTCATATTCCACTTGCCCATCTCCTTAACAAAACCCGGAATATCACGCGGATTTGGAATAAGTACGCTGTGACCACCCAACAGGGAGACCACCTGGGCAACCGTAAAGGCATAGATATGATAAAGAGGCAGCGGTGAAATAACGGTTTCAGCCCAGTTCACACCCGGCATCACCAATCGCTCTTCAGCTTGCAGCATATTGGAAATCAGGTTTGCATGAGTGAGTACCGCACCCTTGGACACGCCAGTTGTACCCCCGGTGTACTGCAACACGGCAACATCCGCCGTTTTTACCTCAACTGCTTCGGGTGATTCACCCACATACTGCATTAAAGCCTTACGCAGTGGCACGGCTTGCGGAAGGTTGTAATCCGGCTCCATTTTCTTGAGATATTTAACGGCTGCATTAAGCAGATTACGCTTAATGAAATCATGCAGGTCTCCCACCTGCGTCACGATCAGATGTTCAATGGCGGTGTTCTGCAATATTTTTTCTGCTTTGTGCGCCATGCTTTTGTGAATGATCAGCGCCTTGGCACCGGAATCACAAAACTGATGTTCCATCTCATTGGAGGTATAAAGCGGGTTGGTATTCACAACCACCAGCCCCGCTTTGAGAATGCCAAACAGCACAATAGGGTATTGAATCAGGTTGGGTAGCTGGATAGCGACGCGGTCACCGGGCTGAAGACTGGTTTCTTTTTGTAGATAGACTGCAAACGCATCCGATAACTCATCCAGCTCCTGGTAATCGATGGTACGTCCAAAGCTGGTGAATGCAGGGCGCGCTGCATATTTTTCGACACTGTACCGCAGGACATCGGGTACGGTCTGAAAGCCATATGAATTTATATCAGCCGGAATAGTATCCGCCGCAGGTAGCTGCTGCACCATCGTGGGCTCCTCAATAGTTATTCTTATAGAGAACCTGAAGGTTCAAATTTATTTGTTGTAATAAATTTTAGGCTACAGGGAAAATCGCAGCCAGTTTAGTTGCCAGCATAATATCGCCATCTGCCTGGATACGGCCACTCATAAACGCCTGCATGCCGTCAGTTTCTCCTGACATCACCTCTTCAAGTGTTTCAGTGTCCATTCGCAGGGTAACGGTCGCATCATCATTACTACCTTCTGTCACTTCGCAACTGCCGTCCTGTACAGTTACAAACCATTCACCACCGTCACTGATTTCATACTGGAACACTGCATCTGTGCCCGCTGCAGCATCTGCATTAAAGCGACTTTTCATTTCGGTAAAGATTGAATTCATATCAGCCATTTGTGTACTCCCGGAACTGTTTTTATTTTTAAGTTGATAACGTTTGGCGTTCAGTTTGAGCAGGCCGCGCAACATTGTGCGGCCTACTGGGTTGTTCAGAACTCTTTTCATACTGCCGCCCTAAAACGCAAACTTCTCTTGATCCAGTGCCATCAGGTTATCTGAGCCTGACTGCATAGTTACCACCAGAGAACGTGTGCGCGGCAGGATGCGTTCGAAGTAGAATTTAGCGGTTGCCAGTTTGGCTTCGTAGAACGCCTGATCACCCTCGCCTGCAGCCAGTTTTTCCTGAGCCACTTTTACCATTCGAGCCCAGAAATAACCCAGTACCACATAGCCGGAGTACATAAGGTAATCCACCGAAGCAGCTCCCACTTCATCTCGGTTCTGCATTGCTTTCATACCGATCTGCATAGTGAGTTCACCCCACTCTTTGTTCAGTTCAACCAGAGGTTTGATGAACGCCTGCAGTTCAGTGTTATCTGATTCAGCCTGACAGAACTTGTGTACGATTTTGGTAAAGCCTTTCAGAGACTCACCCTGAGACATCAGCACTTTGCGACCCAACAGGTCCAGCGCCTGAATCTGTGTGGTGCCCTCATACAACATTGATATGCGGCTATCACGTACGTTTTGCTCCATACCCCATTCGGAGATAAAGCCGTGACCACCAAAGACCTGCAAACCGTGGTTAGCGGATTCGAAACCCACTTCAGTCAGGAAGGCTTTGGCAATTGGTGTCAGGAATGCGAGCAGCGCATCTGCTTTCTCTTTTTCCTCACCTTCTGTCAGCTTCACCTGGTCTACGAGCTGTGCACAGTAATAGATTAATGCCCGACCACCCTCTGCAAAGGCTTTCTGGGTCAGCAACATCTTACGCACTTCAGGGTGAACAATGATTGGATCGGCAGGTTTATCCGGGCTTGCAGGACCATTCAATGAACGCATCTGCAAACGGTCTTTTGCGTAGACCAGAGAGTTCTGGAAACCCCATTCGGCATGAGCCAGGCCCTGCAATGCGGTACCCAGACGTGCAGTATTCATAAAGGTGAACATACAGTTCAGACCTTTGTTTGGCGGACCAATCAGATAACCTGTTGCATCATCAAAGTTCATGACACAGGTTGCGTTACCGTGAATGCCCATCTTGTGTTCAAGCGAACCGCAGGACACACCGTTGTTCTCACCCAGAGACTGTGGAAGATGTTTAGGCACAATAAACAGGGATATACCTTTAGTGCCTTCAGGTGCATCCGGAAGACGTGCCAGTACGATATGCACAATGTTGTCTGCCATATCGTGATCACCGGCCGAGATGAAGATTTTGGTGCCGCTTAGTTTGTAGCTGCCATCTTCCTGAGGCTCTGCTTTAGTTCGTAGCATACCCAGATCGGTACCACAGTGAGGCTCAGTCAGGCACATCGTGCCGGTCCACTCACCAGACACCAGTTTGGTCAGATAAGTTTCTTTCTGCTCATCGGTGCCGTGAGCATCCAGCGTATTCATCGCACCATGACTCAGACCCGGATACATACTCCAGGACCAGTTGGCTGTACCCACCATTTCGTTGATGATGATACCGATGGATTCAGGCAAGCCCTGACCACCCCACTCCTCTTCATGAGCCAGCGATGGCCAACCACCTTCAACAAACTGCTGATAGGCATCTTTAAATCCTTCTGGAGTCGTTACTGCACCATCACTCCACTGGCAGCCCTGCTGGTCACCAATCTGATTCAATGGTGAAAGAACACGCTCCGCGAATTTAGCACCCTCTTCCATGATCGCAGACACCATATCCGGAGTCGCATCTTCGCACCCAGGCAGGCTCTGATAGTGCTGCTCTGCATTCAATACTTCGTTCAGCACAAAATCCATGTCACGAAGTGGCGCTTTATATTCTGGCATTACATCATCCTCATCATTCTTGTTATGACTACCAGTTCTTAGAGGGTAATACTGATAGTCTCGCTGAACCTTTTTACTGGTCCAACTAAGCTTTATTGGTTTTATTAAGCTTGGTTCAAAGGGCATGATCCGCCAATGACAAAACCCACCAGTTTTACTGACAAAAGATTTCAGAAACCATTAAAGCCAAGAATTACGAGGGATTGAGGGGCTGTTTACTTACATAAACAGCCAAAGAAAATGACAATTTCAATCAGAAGATGTTTTTACCCGGGAGGAGCTATTCGCCAGTCCTATGACAAACTGCCCAACAAGTGACGGCATAGGAGCAAATCGATAAGAGCAAAAAAAAAAACAACCAACGGCAGAAGCGTCTGGTTATATAACTGCTCGATCAGGGAACCAAAAACAACCGATAACAGCATAGAAACCACACCAACAAAGCTGGAAGCAAAATGAAAAAGCTCCACTAGCTTAGGGAAATGGGATGGACTCCCCCAATCCCGGCATCTTGTGCCACATTGAAGGTGAGATAATCAATCGAATAGCAGGAGTCCACCATGAAAAGTATACGTATCGGTTTCGATTTGGCCAAAAACGTCTTTGAAGTTTTTGCTGTCGATCACCAAGAAAAGCCTGTTGTACGGAAAACGATCAAGCGCGCCAAGGTATTAGAGTTTTTCGCTCAACAGGAGCCCTGTATTGTGGGCATGGAAAGTTGCGGAGGGGCACACTACTGGGCCAGAGAGCTTCAGAAGCTCGGACATGAAGTTCGCATGATGGCACCCCAGTTTGTAGCGCCGTATCGTAAAAGTGATAAGAACGATCGCAATGATGCTGAGGCGATCTGTGAAGCGGCTACCTTCATCTTCCCATCAGAGTTATAGGGTGCCTTGGCATAAAGGGAAAATCCCCTTTTCATTCTTTCCCAATGCTTTTCACTGACTAATAGCTTCTCCGGGTCATGTTCTAATGATTGATAAAACATCCAAACAAACTTTAGATAACGTTCAGCCCCTAGAAAACGAATTGCATACCAACTAGAACTATAAAGCTCACCCGTAACCGAATTTACACTGCATGATGAAGAATATTCTTCAATTTCTCCTGCCGTTAACGGCTTAAGCTTCCTAAGTTCCTCTTTAAAATTCAATGAACGCTCATCATAGAAGCGATAGAGGTGTTGAATCGCTCGCTGATCCGTTCTAACAGTATTAACCCGCTTTCCTGATTGGAACCTCTGCAAAGTATAAGAAGCCGCTAGCGGATCAACAAGACCGCCTACCATCACAATTGGTAAGGTGATACCACCTAGTTTTTCAAATCTAACATCCTCAATTTTGATCTCTGCCATCTAATGAAACACCCTGTTTATTAAACGATTCGATTAAGACAGCTTAGTATAAAATTAAGAAATTATTTGAAACGATCGGTTTATGAACGAATATTTTTACTTCGATTGAAGAATGAAACACTTCAATTTAGAACAAGAAAGGCAAGAAACAAAAAAGGCTCCTATGAACAGGAGCCTTTGGAAATCTATCAACAGCTATTGAAACAGTTTCTTATTTATTCACGGCATCTTTCAGAGCCTTACCTGGCTTGAAAGATGGTAGAGTCGCTGCAGAGATCTGGATTGGCTGACCAGTCTGTGGGTTACGACCAGTGCGTGCTGCACGCTCTTTAACACCAAAAGTACCAAAACCAACTAGTGCAACAGAGTCGCCTTTAGCTAGTGCGCCAGTGATTGCTTCTAGAGCGGCGTCTAGAGCGCGGCCAGCAGCTGCTTTTGGAAGATCTGCAGATGCAGCAATAGAATCGATAAGTTCTGATTTGTTCACGTTGTGCCCCTTAAAAGAGAGTATGTTTTGTTTGTTTTGTGTTATGAAATAACCGTAAACACTTTATACCAACTGTTTAAAACCAGTGTCAACATTAAAAACCCAGAAAATACGGTGTTTTCAGCGAGTTTCATAAAATTGACACTTAAGTCTAGTGTGCCGTTCTTGACCCAGTAGTTAATTTTTCACCTTTAGTCTCACTGGTTAGCTCTTCAACTTCGGCATCATCCAATGGAACAGGCTGCTCTACTAATGCAACTTCCAACACCTGATCAATCCATTTAACCGGCTTAATCTCTAAATCTGCCTTAATGTTATCTGGAATCTCTTTCAGATCTCGGCGGTTCTCTTCTGGAATAAGCACCGTTTTAATACCACCGCGGTGCGCAGCAAGTAGCTTCTCTTTGAGACCACCGATAGGAAGAACCTGACCTCGCAGAGTAATCTCACCCGTCATGGCCACATCTGAGCGAACAGGAATCCCTGTCAACGCTGAAACAAGAGTCGTACACATACCGATACCAGCACTGGGACCATCTTTTGGTGTTGCGCCTTCAGGAACGTGGATATGAATATCCTGTTTTTCATGGAAGTTGGGTGCGATGCCTAGAGACTGAGCGCGATTCCGAACGACCGTCAAAGCGGCTTGGATCGACTCTTTCATGACATCGCCTAATGAGCCTGTCAAAACCTGACGGCCTTTACCTGGAACTACTGCACTCTCAATGGTCAGAATTTCACCACCGACTTGCGTCCAAGCCAACCCTGTTACTTGACCCACCTGATGCTCATCTTCTGCACGGCCAAAGTTAAACTTCTGAACCCCAAGGTAGTGCTCAAGGTTATCACTGTTCACAAGAACGGATTTAGCGGTTGATTCACCGAGCGCAATCTCTTTAACGACTTTACGAGCGACTTTAGCCACTTCTCGTTCAAGGCCACGCACACCCGCTTCACGGGTGTAGTATCGAATCATATCGATGATCGCTGAATCATCAATCTCCAACTCTTTCACCTTAAGGCCATTCTGTTTGATCTGTTTAGGGATCAAATAGCGACGTGCGATGTTCAGCTTTTCATCCTCTGTGTAACCCGGGATGCGAATAATCTCCATACGATCCAACAATGGACCCGGAATGTTCATCGAGTTAGAGGTACAGACAAACAACACTTCAGAGAGATCATAATCCACCTCTAGGTAGTGATCATTGAAGGTGCTGTTCTGCTCAGGGTCCAGCACTTCTAGTAGAGCAGATGCAGGGTCGCCACGCTGATCCATACCCATCTTATCGATCTCATCAAGAAGGAATAGCGGGTTTTTAACACCGACTTTGGCCATCTTCTGAACTAGCTTACCTGGCATAGAGCCAATGTAGGTTCGACGGTGACCACGAATCTCGGCTTCATCTCGCACACCACCCAGCGCCATACGGATGTATTCACGATTGGTCGCTCGGGCGATAGAACGCCCTAAAGAGGTTTTACCGACGCCAGGAGGTCCGACTAAACAGAGAATTGGACCACGCAGCTGACGTACACGCTTCTGTACCGCTAGGTACTCAAGAATACGCTCTTTGACCTCATCCAAGCCAAAGTGATCTTTATCCAATACTGCTGAAGCACGCTTCATATCCAGACGAACTTTAGAGCGTTTGCTCCAAGGAATCTGTAGCATCCAATCGATGTAGCCACGAACAACGGTCGCCTCAGCGCTCATTGGTGACATCATTTTTAGCTTATTGAACTCAGCTTTAGTTTTATCCAACGCTTCTTGCGGCATACCCGCTTCATCAATGCGTTTTTCTAGCTCGTCGAGCTCTCCACCGCCATTCTCATCCAGATCACCCAGCTCCTTCTGAATCGCTTTCATCTGCTCATTCAGATAGTACTCGCGCTGACTCTTCTCCATCTGTTTCTTCACACGACCGCGAATGCGCTTTTCAACCTCGACTAGATCAATTTCAGACTCCATCAGTGACATCAAATGCTCTAAGCGAGCTTTCGCATCCAGCATTTCGAGAATGGACTGTTTTTGATCAAGCTTAAGCGACATATGAGCCGCGATCGTATCGGCCAAACGACTTGGCTCATCGATGTTATTCAACGAGGTCATGACCTCATTGGGGATCTTTTTGTTAACTTGGATGTACTTCTCGAACTGTTCCAGCGTCGAACGCTTGTAGAGCTCAGCCTCAGACTGGGCAACCTCCTCCTCTTCAAGCACTTGAAGGTGAGCCGCATAGTGCTCCGCCTCTTCAAAGAAGTCACTAATAGAAGCTCGATACTCACCTTCAACTAACACTTTTACAGTGCCGTCGGGAAGCTTAAGCATTTGCAGTATGGTCGCGACCGTGCCTGTATGAAAAAGATGATCCATCTTAGGCTCATCTTCAGAGGCACTGCGTTGTGCAACTAACAGAATCTGTTTGTCACGCTGCATCGCCTCTTCCAAAGCTTGGATCGACTTTTCGCGCCCAACAAACAGAGGGATGACCATGTGAGGGTATACAACCACGTCTCGAAGCGGGAGAACCGGTAGTTCAATTTGAACACTGCTCTGATTATTTTCCATGATGCATACCTCTATAGTGAATCTTTTACCGATCTATAAACTGACTATAAGTCATTTATGGGGATCCGTTACGAAAATGCAAGCAAGGGAGCCTACGAACAAGTCCATAATTTCTCAGCGCGATCTGAAACATTCAGATACGAGGCGGATTGAGCAATTAATGGCCGTCGTCCTTAATAAGCGATCCAACGCTGTAGATGGATGTTTCACGTCGCGCCCTACGGGGCTTACAATCAAACCCATCCTCTTCGTTGTGCTTTCTCGACTTAGCCCGCTAGGCCTTCGAAAACACGCCTTGATGCTGAATTTGATTGTAAGCCTGAGATGTCATGGACTTATTCGTAAGCTCCCTAGAACAGCCCACAAATTGAAAAACGCCTCTAATGAGGCGCTTTGGGTGTCTAGTTAACAATCTCACGTTATTTATAGTAAGCCTGTTCACGCTGGCTGTGATCTGTGACATCTCGAACTCCGACCAGACCAGGTACTTTTTCAATTAAAGTCGCCTCAACACCGTCTTTTAGGGTCATATCAACGGCACTACAACCCTGACAACCACCACCGAAACGAAGGATAGCGACAAGTCCAGCCTCCTCTTCAGAGACCTCTTCGAGCTTAACTTCGCCACCGTGTGAAGCTAGACCGGGATTAACCTCTGAGTAGAGAATGTAGTTAATCTGCTCTTCGATTGGGCTGTCGGCAGACACCTTAGGCACTTTGGCATTCGGCGCTTTAATCGTTAACTGACCGCCCATACGATCAGTAGCATAGTCAATAAACGCTTCATCAAGGTAGGGAATGCTGTTCTTCTCAATGTAGAAGCGAACCTGTTCAAGCTGCATCACCTCGTCCTCATCATTGACCTCATCAGGACGGCAGTAAGCTAGACAAGTTTCCGCATAGGTTGTGCCCGGTTGTGTCACAAACAGACGGACCGCAATGCCTTCAACGTTCTGCTTCTCTAGAAGCTCGGCAAGGTAACCTTGTGCACCTTCTGTCACTTCAATATTTAACATCAAAACTCTCCAGTAGTCGTACCGATAATGCGCTATAGGATAGCGAGTTATTAATTCCGAGTAAAACACTCAATTATTTAAACGTAACGATTTTCTCTCTCACTTGTTACAATTTGCTCATCCACCGGAGAGCACTCATGCTAGAGCACAGTCTGTTTACATCTTTCTTTCTTATTTTTACCGGCGCAGCGGTGCTAGCCTCTGTAGCACTGTTTACACGCCAGCCCTTGCTTGTTGCTTATATTGTGCTTGGGGCACTGCTCGGACCTTACGGTCTTGAACTGGTCTCCGATACTAATCTACTCAGCGATATCGCTCATATCGGCATTATCTTTCTGCTGTTCTTACTGGGTTTGGATATGCAGCCTGCCCATCTGATCCATATGCTCAAGAAGGCAACACTGGTGGCGATTGCCAGTTCGGCACTGTTCTTAGGCTTAGGTTTTAGCGTGGGTAGCCTGTTTGGATTCAGTCAGGCTGAGTCAGTTATCATCGGTGCTGCAGTGATGTTCTCCAGCACGATCATAGGGATTAAGCTGCTACCCACGACCGTCCTACACCACAAACACACCGGAGAACTGGTCGTCGGTCTTCTACTGTTGCAGGACGTGATCGCCATTATTGTCCTGTTGATACTCAACTCGGGAGGTGACAGCGATCCGATGAGCAGTTTCGTCAAATCGGCCATCGCACTACCGGCATTGGGTATTTTTGCATGGGCAGGCGTTCGCTATGTCATTTTGCCCTTACTGATGAAGTTTGACCGTTTTCATGAATACATTTTCTTAGTGGCGATTGGCTGGTGTCTTGGCATGGCTGAGGCGGCAAAACTGGGTGGCCTTTCGGCCGAAATGGGTGCCTTTATCGCGGGCATTGCTCTGGCAACCAGCCCAATTTCGCAATACATCGCAACCAATCTAAAACCGTTGCGCGATTTTTTCCTAATTCTATTTTTCTTCTCAGTCGGCGCCAGCTTCAATTTAAATCTAATTGGATTAATCATAGTACCTGCGCTGATCTTAACCATCGCCGTTCTGCTATTAAAACCGGTTATTTTCCGACTGCTTTTAGGTCGAATCAGTGAATCACCTTCAATAGGCTGGGAGATAGGCTTTCGTTTGGGACAAATCTCTGAGTTTTCGTTACTGATTGCCTATCTCGCTTTTGCAGGTGGTTTAATTGGCACTGAAGCATCCCACGTTATTCAGGCCACCGCTATTTTAAGCTTTCTGTTATCGACCTACATCGTCATCTTTAACTACCCTTCACCAATCGCGGTTAAAGATTCGCTTAGAAAAGATTAACTGGCCTAAAAGCCGACATTTAAGAGTATTAAGTTCCCATGCGCAGACGCACCGTTAGATATGGCGGCCCTAAAAAGGCCCCTGCAAAAGCCACTCACTCCCTGCCAGAGAGTATTCAGATTGAATCTCTCTCTTTGGAAGGTCGGGGAGTCGCAAGAGTCGACGGCAAGGCACTGTTTATCCAGGGAGCACTACCAGGTGAAACGGTCAGTGCTACTTTGACTAAAGCAGGTAAGCGCTTTGATGAGGCGGTTGTTAATGAGATTCAAACGGGTTCAGATGCCCGTATCCAACCTAGCTGTGATTATGCTGGTGAGTGCGGTGGCTGTGATCTTCAGCATTTAGACCCTGAGCGTGCAGTAGAATTGAAGCGTGACCAGATACTCAGCACACTTAAGCGTCAATCCAATCTTGAGCCACAGATCACTGAGCCCCCTATCGTCTCGGAACAAAAACTCAACTACCGCCGCTCCGCTCGTGTCGGTATTAATCAACGTGAAAGTGGTGATTTAATCATCGGTTTTAGACGTTCTGAATCTAATAAGCTTATTGATATACCTAGCTGTCCCGTCCTGACCGATCGGTGTAACCGTTTTTTAGGCGCACTGCGCGAACGCCTGGATGGACTGGATAAACTTAAGACATTAACGCATCTCTCTTTGAGCGATGGCGACAACTTACTGGCGGTTGAGATACGTGCTAAAAAGCGCCCATCAGACGAGATTATGGGTGCCCTAACCTCACTAGCCGTCAATGAGGGCATCAACTTACGAGTGAGTTTTAATGATCAAACCCTGACTCTGAATAGCATTGAAGAGCCGGAGTTCATCAATAGACAGCGTGATATCCGTTATCAGTTTGATACCAATGACTTTATACAGGTGAATGCTTCTGTCAACGAAGCTCTCATTGAGTGCGCAATTGAGTGGCTAAAGCCTAAGCAAGAGGATCGTCTTCTCGATCTTTTCTCAGGGCTCGGTAACTTTAGCCTACCTTTAGCAAAACTGACCAAAGAGGTGGTGGCAGTTGAGGGCGTTTCAGCTATGGTCGAACGCTCACAAGCCAATGCAGCACTCAATGTGATCGACAACTTAACATCCATCAAATCAGATCTTAGCAACGTCAATACAGAGACAGCTTGGTTGAATAGCCCGTACGATCTTATTCTTCTTGATCCGCCAAGAAGTGGTGCGGCTGACCTGATTCCTCACCTGCAAAATCTTGGAGCAAGAGCCATCCTCTACATCGCATGTGACCCAATGTCGCTGGTGCGCGACAGTAAAACACTGTCTGATATTGGCTTTTCAATGACGCGATTCACAGTCGCTGATATGTTCCCGCAGACTCATCACGTCGAATCAATTGCACTGTTTGAGCCGACACCATGATCCAGTGTCACTATGAAGATCAGGATATGCTGATCTTAGAAAAACCGGCTGAAATGCTCTCTGTCCCCGGACGAGGAGAGGATAAGCAAGACTGCTTATGGAGTCGTGCCGTTGAACAGTGGCCTGATGCGTTGATCGTGCATCGTCTCGACTGTTCAACGTCAGGGCTGATGGTGCTTGCTCGCTCAAAAATGACTCATCGCGAGCTCAGCATACAGTTTCAAAATCGTATTCCATTCAAACGATACGCCGCCCTAGTCAGCGGCGAAATGAGTCAAGCTGATGGCTGGGTTGAACAACCCCTTCGTTGTGACTGGGATCGCCGTCCCCTTCAGATCATTGATCACGAACAGGGAAAGCATGCGCTCACCTTCTACCGTAACCGAGGCCTGGAGCTAATCAATGGGCACACAGCCACTCGATTATCACTCTACCCGATTACTGGGCGTTCCCATCAGCTTAGAGTCCACTGCCAATACCTGGGTCAGCCAATATTAGGCGACAACCTATATGCTGAAGGGGAAGCGTTGACCTGTTCAGATAGACTGATGCTCCACGCTGACCTACTTGAGCTTCACCACCCTATTTCTGGAGAACGCCTGAGCTTTTCATCCCCCGCTCCCTTCTAAAGACAAAAAAGCCGGCATATTAAGCCGGCTTCTTGATGCGTTTTGATTGGAATTAAAAAGTCATTCCAAGACGGCGACCCACCTCTTCATAGGCTTCGATGACACCACCCAGCCCCTGACGGAAGCGGTCTTTATCCATCTTTTCACGGGTCTCTTTATCCCACAGACGACAGCCATCTGGAGAGAACTCATCACCTAATAACACTTCACCATTGAAGACGCCAAACTCAAGTTTGTAATCCACCAGTAACATACCAGCATCATCAAACATCTTCTTCAACACATCGTTAACTTTGAAGGTCAGTTCTTTTGCTGTGGCTAGATGAGCAGGCTCAGCCCAACCAAAGGTCTCAACAAGAGACTCATTGACCATCGGGTCACCCAACGCGTCGTTCTTAAGAAATAGTTCAAAGGTCGGCGGATTCAGCTCCAGCCCCTCTTCGACGCCGATACGGCGACAAAGCGAACCCGCTGAGATATTACGAACAACACACTCAACAGGCATCATGTCGAGTCGTTTTACCACAGATTCGTTATCAGACTGCAGCTCAACGAAATGAGTCGGTATACCCGCATTCGCAAGAGCCGTCATAATAAAAGCGTTGAACTTATTATTGACCATACCTTTACGATCAAGCTGTTCCATCTTTTTGCCATCAAACGCCGAGGTATCGTCTCTGAACTCCATGATCATTAGATCTGGGTTATCAGTCGTAAATACCGATTTCGCTTTACCGGCATATAGCTCTTCACGCTTTTCCATTCAAAACTCCAAGGTAACCATCGATGCTGATGGTTTGAAACTTACAAAGACAGGTTATCCTTAACTGTCCACAAAAATTCTTCAGCACTTTCAGAGCTAACTGGCTCACCCTTGTCATTATGAACAGAGAGGATCACCCCAGTTCTGGCGCGATTAAAGCGAACCTGAAAACGCTTATACAGCTCTAAATCACCAGATTCAGAGTTAACTCGCTTCTGATTATCTTGACCAAAAACGTATACAACGCGCTTACCTACCCACACTTTAAAACCATCCATTGCCTGCAGCTCTTCTTGAGTAGCCTTGGCCCCTTTGACGATGGCATCTGGATCACTTGAGTAAACAACGTCTTTATCAATAGGATCTTCAACAGAGTTAGGATTCACTAGATCAAGTGTAATAGGCCCAGATTCTCGGTTTTTCAGCCAATCTAAGAAGCCACTGTACTCTTGCTCTTTTAATGTACTCTTAAAGGTAAGATAAATTGCTCCAGACTCTTTATCTCGGGTCCCGACATCCACACCCGCTCTATCAAGAGCATCATTTACCATAACCCAGGCTTCGTCAGCAGAGGCCCTGATATTGAGAAGTGGCTGATTTCTTGAATCCTTGCCCATCTGAGCAGTAGGCCCAGAACCAACTTGGAAGCGAGAAAGCGTAGGCGCGGTAGAAGCTACATCCCCCTTACCCAAATAGTTCAACATGGCAAACATAATCTCGTTGGAGTACGCCAACTCAGTCGCATCACTGCTCCAATCGAGCTCACTCTTATCAGCACTCAATGCAATTTGAGCATGCTCCATGCTGATGGCTGTTCTCTCGGTGTTATCCGGGTCAGGACGCAAACGCACTCGCAGTTTGTTGAGTGAGGGCTCATTCGCTTCAGAGTTAAACTTGACGGTATTCAAAAGACGCTGAAAGTAGTTAAGATCCTCGCCTGCAACCTCTATCCACTCTGACTCCATCACGCCCGTTTTCGGGTCCGCAATGGCCAGGTTGATATTGGCATCCTGCCAAAATGGCTTTAATTCAACCCAGACCTGGTCAATCGGTTCATCGACTAGAATGACACGCTCACCCTCAAGTGGTCGAATCGATGCACGATCATTGCCATCAACGGCAAAAAAGAACTCTGGGCGCGGCGCTTCAGGAACCAGTTCGTTTGATACAACTTCCGATTCATTTATCTCAGGAACCTGAAGTAGATCTTCAGTGCTCTTGGCATTGATACCCTCAGGGATGACAAGACGTTTACCCGGCTGTGCAAGAGCGTACTCTTGACCGCGATCACGGATAACACCCTTCTCGCCGTATATCGGGTTCGACTTGATTGCATCCTGCATCGTACAACCCGATACAACCAACGTTCCACACAGCATCCAAAAGCGAGCGTTCATAGTAGGGACCTTAAATCAAACCTGTCTGTTTCAGCGCAGCAACAACCGTTGGGCGATTCTCTTCAGATAGCGGCGTCAAAGGCAGACGAATCCCCTGACCAATCAAACCCATCTCATACATGGCCCATTTCACTGGAATAGGGTTGGATTCAACAAATAGATCTTTATGCAGCGGCATCAGCTTCTGCTGTAGTGCTCGAGCTTCGTCGAACTTTTTATCCAAGCCGAGCTGGCATAACTCGGCCATCGCCTTAGGCGCTGCGTTAGCGGTAACAGAGATATTCCCGTGACCGCCAGCAAGAATGAGCTCGATCGCGGTGGCATCATCGCCTGAGTAGATTGCGAAGTCGGCTGGTGCGTTATCGATCAGGTATTGAGCACGCTCGATATCACCGGTCGCCTCTTTGATTCCGACGATATTTTTCACCTCAGCCAGACGAAGCGTTGTCTCTGGCAACATATCACAGGCCGTACGACCGGGAACATTGTAGAGAATCTGAGGGATATCAACGGCTTCAGCAACCGCTTTGTAGTGTTGGTAGAGACCTTCTTGAGTCGGTTTGTTGTAGTAAGGGGTCACCAAAAGACAGGCATCAGCACCCGCATCTTTGGCACCGCGAGTCATCTCAATCGCTTCACGAGTAGAGTTAGCGCCTGTACCGGCAATGACCGGCATTTTGCCTTTACAACGCTCAACAACGCGAGCCACCACCTCTAGGTGCTCATCATAATCCAGTGTCGCAGACTCTCCAGAGGTACCCACAGCAACAATTGAGGCTGTACCCTGTTCGATGTGCATATCGACAATGCGATCTAAAGCCTGCCAATCAATATCACCGTTATCGTGCATCGGCGTTACCAGCGCAACGAGGCTGCCAAGAATCATATATTTCACCTTATTATGGCTCGGTTGCTGATCTCTAAGGCGTTATCCTTTTAATGATCAGCAAGAATACTATTTAGCCAACCATTTTAAACGATTTCCGGGTAACATTCGTAGAGGCACAGTAACTTTTTATTGCATTACTAGGAGATAAAGATGGTTGAAGTCGGTCAAACAGCTCCGGACTTTGAAGCAAAGGACCAGAATGGAGAGACAATCACGCTAAGTCAGTACAAGGGTAAAAAGGTTGTTCTCTACTTCTACCCTCGTGACAACACGCCTGGCTGTACCGCTCAAGCTTGCGACCTGCGAGATAATATTGAGCGATTGGCGGACAATGGCTATCAAGTGATCGGTGTGAGCACAGATTCAGAGGCCAAGCATCGTAACTTCATCGAAAAGTATGATCTTCCCTTTCCACTTATTGCCGATACTGACAATGCCGTTCATGAACTCTACGGAACCTGGCAGCTGAAAAAGAATTACGGCAAAGAGTACATGGGTACGGTCAGAACCACCTTCATCATCGATGAGCAGGGCAAGGTTTCTGATGTAATTGCCAAAGTCAAAACCAAAGAGCACACCGCTCAGATATTGGGCGACTGATCGATACGATAAGGGGTGCCTCAGCACCCCTTCTTTTTAAAATTGACGATCCAACTTACCCTGCATCAGATGGGGGCAGTTCATCCGCTGTAGGCCAAGCTGAAACGATCGACTTAACCAGAGTCGCCAACGGGATAGCAAAGAACACACCCCAGAACCCCCATAGCGTTCCAAACACCAATACAGCGACAATGATAGAGACCGGGTGCAAATTAACCGCTTCGGAAAAGAGCAAGGGTACAATCACGTTACCATCGATCGCCTGAATGATCGTATAGGCAAGCATTAGGTAGAGAAACTGATCGCTCCAGCCCCATTGAAAGAAGGCAATCAGCGCCACTGGGACAGTCACCACCGCAGCACCGATATAAGGAATCAACACCGACAGACCAACCAACAAACCAAGTAGCGCAGCATAGTTGATACCCAGCAGTGCAAAAGAGATAAAGGTAGCGACACCAACGATTAAAATTTCAATCGCCTTACCGCGGATATAGTTAGCCAACTGAGAGTCCATCTCGTTCCAGACCTGATCCATCATCTCCCGCTTCTTAGGCAGAAATGCAGTCCAACCAGCGATCAAACGATCACCGTCCAACAGGAAGAAGAGCACCAGAATAGGCACCAAAACGAAGTAGATCAGCGCGGTTAACACACCCGTTAGAGAGCTTAACGAGAAGCTAAGTAGCCACTGCCCTAACTGACTCAGCTCAGCGGCAGCGGTGCCGATAAGGTTGCGAATCTGTTCAGCAGAGACCAATTCAGGGTAGTTCTGAGGGAGCAGCATCAATACCTGCTGCAGCTTGGTCACCATGCCGGGCAGCTCATTGAACAGGTTAACCAACTGCGTCCAAACAGCAGGGAG
This sequence comes from Marinobacterium sp. xm-m-383, assembly GCF_013283255.1. Lineage (NCBI taxonomy): Bacteria > Pseudomonadati > Pseudomonadota > Gammaproteobacteria > Oceanospirillales > Oceanospirillaceae > Marinobacterium > Marinobacterium sp. xm-m-383. Next base: position 196,492 of record NZ_WBYT01000003.1, read on the forward strand.
AATGAACAGGAACATTGCTACAACAAAACCGGTAAAGGCGATAAACATCGTTGCAACGGCACTTTTGTGACCCAAGCCAATGCTTTTCAATCGATTGACACCGCCCTGCATCATGAAAGCAAGAATGAGCCCTGCAAAGACCGGAATCAGCGCACCACCTAAGTGCCAAATCACCAAACCAGAGACAAACAGCAGTAAAAAAAGCAACAGTGCCTCCTCATTTGAGAAGTAACGTTGTACCCATTTACTAAAAATCTTTTGCATCGCTCAATTAACCTCTGCGAAGAAGGTGAATATAGGTTTGGTTGTTCTCTGTCGTAGAGATCAACTCATGATTCGACAGATCAGCATAAGCTTTAAAGTCACGTACAGAACCCGCATCCGTCGCAATCACCTCAAGCACCTGCCCTACTTCAAGGCTGTTCAGCGCCTGCTTGGCTTTCAATAACGGCAGCGGACAAGCTAAACCGGTCGCGTCGACTCTTTTATCAATGTGAATCTCTGTCATACTAAAGTCAGTGTAAAAAGCGAATCTATCGGCGCAATGTAACTGATATACAGAACAAAGGCTATGCTACCTCTGATGCGAACCCCTTTAATCATTCTACTATCCAGCCTTATCTGCTTTAACGTGCAAGGCTCAGAGAAGCTGCCCTCCCTAGCAGGCAGCACCAACTCGAGCTATCAGCTTGAGCAAGAACGAGCACTTGGCCAGGCCTGGATGCGCATGATGAAAGCCCAAGCCCAACTTCTAGACGATCCGATTGTCGAGAGCTATCTCAAGGATCGATTATGGTACCTATCTCCCTTTTCTGAGCTACAAGATAAGCGGTTAGATCTATTGGTCATCGACCAACAGGAGGTTAATGCCTTTGCCGCACCGGGCGGCATCATTGGCATCAATGCGGGTCTGCTGCTAGCAACAGAGACAGAAGATCAATTAATGTCGGTGATCGCTCACGAGCTTGCCCACTTAAGTCAGCGTCACTTTGCACAACAACAGGCGGCCAGCGAGAAGCGACAACCACTAGTATTAGCTGGCATCGTCGGCAGTATTTTACTCTCTAGCATCAACCCCAACGCAGGAGCGGCCGCACTTCAAGGCACTATTGGAGCTTCAGAAAATGCAAGACTTAGCTTCAGTAGACAAAATGAGCTTGATGCAGACCAAGCAGGCATGCGCACGCTGGTTGCCGCAGGGTATGACCCTCAAGCTATGCCACAGATGTTTGCACAGCTAGCGCAAGCCAATCGTTTTTCGGGCAGCGCTGTACCCGAGTTTTTACGAACCCATCCAGTGACTGAATCGCGAATCGCTGATTCCACTAACCGTGCCATGAATTTACCGAGCGCTAGTACAGAGCATCGTGACCACCAAAACTTTATGATTGCCAAATCGAGAGTGGCTGTTAAGTATGGCGCTGAAAATCAGCTACTTAACAACTCAGAATTAGATGAGTCAGCCAAGCATTTTACTCACTACTTAAAAGCGCTCTCTGTGAATAACAACGAGGAAGCGCAAAACCACTGGGAGGCACTCTCCAAAAGCTGGCAACAACACCCTTGGGTGCAACTCAGTCGTTTAACTCAACTCTCTCTCAGCGGGCAAGCGACTGGACAGTTAATGGATGAGCTAACGGACCTCTACCCTAATGACCTTGCCGTGCAAGCGACACTGGCCAAGAGTTATAGAGAACAGGGGAATGTATTACAAGCGATCAGCCTTTACAGGAAACTGCTTAGAGATCACCCCAACAATACACTGTTTCTCTACCATCTCGCCGAGCTATATGGCTTGATCAATGATATAGAGCAGCTTCACCGTACCCGAATTGAGTTCTTTTTTCAGCGAGCTGAGTTTGATCTAGCGCTCAGACAGGTAGAGTTTGCCCGCAGGGATGCTAGAAACAATAGAGTTCAACTGGGTTGGCTCGAACAGAGGGAGAGAGAGATTCGAGCAGACCAACTGAGGTTTGATGAACTGTTTAAATAAAGGTTGATGTGAGCAACAGGGAGAGTCACTCACTCAATTAGAGATTAGCGGGCTTGAAAGCTCAACATTCTCTCAAGTGGGCGAAGCGCACGTTGACGAAGCTCTGGATCGACAAAGACCTCTTCACGGCCATGACGCAGTCCATCCAAAATATTTTCAAGGCCGTTCATTGCCATCCAGGGACAGTGTGCGCAACTTCGACAGGTTGCACCAGAACCTCCGGTGGGTGCTTCAATAAAGGTTTTGCCTGGAGCAGCCTGCTGCATCTTAAAGAAGATGCCTCGATCGGTTGCTACAATGAACCTATCGTTTGGTAGATCATGAGCCGCTTTGATTAACTGACTGGTAGAGCCCACTGCATCGGCAAGCTCGACAACAGAAGCGGGCGATTCTGGGTGAACAAGCACCGCAGCGTCTGGGTAGACCGCTTTAAGATCTAACAACCCTTTCGCTTTAAACTCTTCATGGACAATACAAGAGCCATCCCACAACAGCATCTCTGCGCCCGTTTGATTCTCGATGTAACTACCCAGGTGCTTATCAGGGCCCCAGATGATCTTTTTATCCTGATCAACCAGATGTTCAACGACTTGCAGTGCGATACTCGATGTCACCACCCAGTCCGCTCTGGCCTTCACCTCGGCAGAGGTATTGGCATAAACAACCACTTCATGATCAGGATGTGCATCACAAAACGCACTAAAGTCTTCGATAGGACAACCGATATCAAGTGAACAGGTTGCTTCCAAAGTAGGCATCAAGATGCGCTTATCTGGGCTAAGAATCTTAGACGTCTCACCCATAAATTTTACACCAGCGACCACAAGAGTAGATGCCGAGTGATTAGCACCAAAACGCGCCATCTCAAGCGAATCAGCAACACAACCACCGGTCTTCTCTGCCAGTGCTTGAACCAGAGGATCAGTGTAATAGTGAGCGACCAAGCATGCATCGCGCTCTTTCAGTTCAACCGCTATCTGCTCTTCAAGATCAGCGACTTGAGCAGGCGTAAGATCACTGGGCAGATGCTCTTGAGCAAAATGCTCTTGCACCATAATACGTTGATCAAGATCTGCTTTTGTTTGCATACCAACCTCAAAAAGTGACGTATAAAGCAACGTCGTAACGAGTCAATTAGTTAAGAGTTAGACTGGGATATAACGTGTCGGATCCGAAACACCCGCATCATCAAAGCCTTTAGCTCGTAGGCGGCAACTGTCACAGCGACCACAAGCCCGGCCATCATCGTCTGATTGATAGCAGGAGACAGTCAAAGCGTAGTCCAGACCCAAACGATGACCGGCTTGAATGATCTCTGCTTTAGTAAGATCAATCAAAGGTGTCTCAATTTTGAATGGCTCACCCGTGACGCCGTTTCTAGTCGCTAGGTTTGCCATCTCTTCGTAGGCCTTAATAAACTCTGGACGGCAATCAGGGTAGCCCGAATAGTCCACAGCATTAACACCTATAAAGATCGCATCCGCATGCAAAACTTCCGCCCAGGCCAGCGCCATAGAGAGGAAGATCGTATTACGAGCAGGCACATAGGTGATAGGAACGCCCTCGGTTTCACCCTCAGGCACCTCAATCGAACTATCGGTCAGGGCAGAGCCACCGAACTGAGCAAGATCAAGTGAAAATACGCGATGCTCTTTTGCACCAACAGAGGCACAAACCGCTTTGGCGGCATTCAACTCAGTCAAAGCGCGCTGCCCATAGTCAAAGCTTAGCGCGTAACACTCATACCCTTGATCAGCAGCAATCGCCAATACCGTAGCAGAGTCAAGGCCGCCTGATAGCAGAACGACCGCACGTTTCGTCTTTTGATTCATAGTTATGAGCGAGGCTTGTAGTTACGAGCTAGACCTGCAGCTGAGCTTTTCGGATACTCATCAAGCAGTTGTTTAAAACTGCTCTGTTGCGCAGCAGAATCACCTAAACGATCCTGCACAACACCCAGTTTATAGAGTGCATCTGGGCGCTTACGATGGCCAACAAACTGAGAAACCACCGTTTCAAATGCGACTTTGGCTGAGTCTAGTTGCTGCTGAGCAAGCTTCACTTCGCCAATCCAGTAGTAGGCATTCGCTAGGTTATCACTGCTAGGATAGGTCTGAATAAACTGTTCAAAGGCTTGAACTGACTCATCAAACTTACGTTCACGAACCAGTGTAAACGCCTGCTGGTAAGCCACTCGATCACTGACTGTAGGTTCAGCAGGGGCTACAGGTGCTTCCGCCTCAACAGGAGAACCAGCGACGGTCGTCTCAACTGGCTGTGTCGCAGCAGCGCTACTTGATACGGGTGCATTTGTTTCGGAAGCAGCCCGATTCTCACCGAGAGCCACACTTGGAGACGCTGTCTCAGCAACAACAGGGTTAGACGTAACTTGGTCAGCAACAACAGGAGCCGGCGCAGCAAGCGGGTCAGCTTGTTGAAGCACTAAAGAGCTTAGGCGGCGATCCATATCACGGTAACGATCCAACTGCTCTTTTTCGAGCTTTTGTAGACGATACTGCTGTGTCTCGATCTCACCACGCAACTGACGAACCTCAGCCTGCAACTGCTGCAAAAGAAGAACCAGTTCACTGTTGGCAGATTGGGAATGTTGTGCCGCAGAAACAGAACTGCTGGCAATAGTGCCAGCAGTCAGTAGAGCAATCAGTAGACGCAATTTCATTAGCGGCTAGTGTAGCTCAGTTCTACACGACGGTTTAGCGCCCACTCAGCTTCAGTGTGGCCAAGCATAGCTGGCTTCTCTTCACCGTAAGAGATAGTTTCGATCTGGTTGCTACCAGCACCGTTAACCATCAGAAGACGAGCAACGGCGTTAGCACGCTGTTCACCCAGTGCAATGTTGTACTCACGAGTACCACGCTCATCAGCGTGACCTTCTAGACGAACAGTTGCACCTGGGTTGTTCGATAGATACTTAGCATGCGCTTCAAGATCAGAGAAACCTTCTTGTTTAACAACAGCCTGATCGAAGTCGAAGTAGAAAACGGTGCGCAGTTTAGCAACTTCAGCAAAAGAGCCAGCAGTCACATTGCTGCCATCAGCGCCTTGAGTGGTTGCTGCATTATTGGTAGCTGCACCATCTGCACCGCCATCCGTTGTTGTGCTAGTTGAACTACAACCTGCAACAAGCGCTACGGCTGCTGCAAGTGCTGCTACTCGAGTCATTGCGATTGCGCGCATCGTCAATCTCCTAAAATAAATTTTTATTGGTCCTATTGGATAGTGCTTAAACTATAGGCTGAGCTAAAGGATTTCAAGCGACTACCTAAAAAAACTTAAGAAACCTGCTCAATCCCGACCAGAGTCCAGTTTCCAGAGTCTAAATCCGCATCTCGACTGAGGTGCCATGCTTCTGCAAACGGTGTAGTGGTGGCCGAACCGTTTTCACGAATTTCACCTTCAAAATAGAGGCTTACAATGTGTTCACCCAACAGCGTTTGGAAGTTAGCCAACTCAACATCAACTGACAAAACCTCAGTTACTTGGTTTTCTGGTAACACCATTCGATTGGTTTTAAGCGACTGCAATAGCTCTGGTGAGGTGTAAGAAGAGATCTCCTGCCAATCTTGACGATCCCATGCACTCTGCAAATTTTTGAAGTGATCCTTAGCGCCGGCCAGGAAAGCGTCTTCATCAAACCACTCAGGCGTATCAATCTTAGCGAACGTCGCGCTCATACCTGAAGCGTTTGAAGCACCACCCAATCCCTGTTCAGCATTTCTAGCCATGGGTACTTCATTCGGGGCGTAACCTCCCTGAGAGGCGCCAGCATAAGCAGCCCTTCTTTGCGACCCGAACAGTTTAAACAGCATAAAGATGACCAGACCAATCAACAGCATATCCATCAGCTGGATACCCTCAAAGGCACCACCGAAAAAGAGAGCTCCCAGAATACCGCCGGCCAATAGTCCACCCATTAAACCACCCATACCCGCTTTACCGCCTGCCGTTGAGGTCGGTGCCGTTTTTGATCCGGTTTGAGAAGGGGCAACCTGTTTGGTCGGAGCCGGAGCCGCCTTCTTAGGCATGGAGTAGCTTTTGCCCAAGCTAAAACCGCCACCAAAACGTTTAGCCTCCGCTTGATGGGGAATAGCTGCCACCAAACAAAATGCAAACAGGAGCGTAAAGAGTTGTTTCATTATTTTATAAACCTCAGATCAATTAACGGTTTTAGTACGGTTTTGTCGAATACCTGCTATCACTCGTCTTACGACGGCCAACCAGATGCCGAGCACAATGAGGGCAATTCCGATTAAATGGAAGCTGTGCATAGTCTCATTCAACACCAAGATAGACAAGAGGGTACCGAATACCGGAATCAGATAGATAAACAGCCCAGCGGTCGACGCTCCCAACTGCGCCACACCACGATTCCAGAAAGAGTAAGAGAGTATCGAGGGAAAGATAGCAATATAGACCACAACCGCCCAGACCGGCGTCTCGAGAGTCGGCACGACAAAGCCACCCTGCTCAAACAGTGCGAATGGGAAGATCACAAGCAAACCAATCAAAACCGACAGCCCGAAAAAGGTGAACGGCTCTAGCTCTTTAGGTTTGAACTTTAAGGTGATCGAATAGAGAGCCCAAGTCACAATCGCAGCCAATATCCAGACATCCCCTGGGTTAAGATGCAGTGAGGCAATTCGCTGCAACTCACCTTGGGTAATTAATACCAGAACTCCCATCAGTGATGCCGCAATCCCTAACCACTGCAGCCCACCCACAGACTCTTTGAAGAATAGCCGGTTCAACAACAAAATTAGAACGGGAATAATCGCATGCATCAAAGTAGTGTTTGTCGCGGTGGTCGTCTCAACCCCCAAATAGATGAACGTGTTGAAACACCCGACACTGGTGAGTGATAACCAAAAGAGCAGTGGAAAATGCGCTTTTATAATCGGCCACTGTCGAATCGCTTTGGGCAGCCAGAAAGGCAATAGGATCAAAAAGGCGAGTCCCCAGCGTAAAAATGCCATCAATAGTGGGTCGGCAATATCAGCCACTCCTTTAGCCGCGACATGATTACCCGCCCAAAATAGTGGCGTTAAGATCAACAATAGATAGGCGATCAACGTGCATTTCCTTTAGCAAAATAACTCAACAGACCGTAATGCGGCTCTTCACCTGTCACAACGTAATTGAGAGTACGAGCGTTCTCAAACAACCAGCGCTGTTGAGACAGGTCCGCCCCTCTCCCGGCAAACAGGATCTGATCTCCCAACTGCAGCTCAGTCAGCTCACCCGGCTCGATCATAAATTGACCACCACGCTTCACCAGCAGAGCCAAACATTTCAGCTCCTTTGCTCGATCTGCTGGGGATTTGAGTAGTGATCGTAACGTCAGGATCTGACCAGATTCTATCCACTCTTTTACAGCAGGCGTCTCATCGCCCAGTGTAAAGGCTTGAATGCGAACCTGGCCATCACCTACCAAGCGATTGAGGCGCTGAATAAGCTCTCTGGCATCCACTTCATCAAGCGCCATCGATTGGTCTAAAAACTCAGCTAGCAAGGGTGTACGGAGATGAGCCAGAATGCGACTGGCAATGGTACGTCCTGGGTTCATGACAAAATCGGCTTTAAGTCGCTCAAAAATTAACTCATTAGAGTCCAAGTTTTGGCGAACAACCGTCTGCAACCTAGGATTTAATTCGCGAGCGGTCATGATAATCGACAGATTATCCGCATCATTACCTGTACCAGCAATAATACCCACCGCCTCTTCAACACCCGCTTGAATCAGTGTAGACGCCTCGGTACCGATACCAACTACCGCTGCGGACTCTTCGCCTCTGAAGCCATCCATATGAGGATCCACTAAAGTAATTTCTGTCCCCTCGGCACGCATGGAGCCGGCTAGCGCGCGACCAAAGCGACCATAGCCACATAAAATCCATCGACCCGATTGATGCTTATAGGTTGATGCGATTGAGCGGTGCTCTGAGTAAATCAGCCAATCAACGATAAGATGCTTTTGCGGACTGTGGGCCGCTAGGCCAAGATACTCGGCAAACTGCTTAAAGGGGTCGACTACCAGATCGGTGCCAAAGGAGTAGAGGTTGGCAGTGGTCGTATCATTTTCGCTGCGGCTCACCACAATGCGTTTCGGATAGAGCAGCTTGCTGGCAATCGAGACCGACAGATTGACGTTATCATCATTGGTCAGGGCCAACACACCCAGACAACTTGGGTTCTGCAATCCAGCCAGATCGAGATTTTCCGGCAGTGAGGCATCAGCACACAGACCCACCACCGGCAGTGAATACTGTTCAAGTTCTAAAGCATCAATTCGGCTCTGATCGATATCGATGACCACCGATTTAATACCCTGTTGCTCCAGTCCAGCCACCACATCTCGGCCCGTTGTGCCAAAGCCACAAATTAGATAGAAGGGCTCTCGAATCGATCGAACTTGATGAGCAAAACGGCGAGTGCGCAACAGACGCGAGAATCCTTGATCTTGCAGCACACTCAACATGGCACCGATGGCATAGAGCCAAGCAATGACGGTTGCGTAGATGCAGACCAGGGTCCACATCCGCTGAGCACTGGTGAATGGGTAAGGAATCTCACCAAAACCGATGGTGGAACCCATAAACGAGACAAAGTAGAAGGCGTGGAAGAAATCCATACGCCAAGGCTGACCCTGATCATCAAGCCCAGGTATTAAAACAAACCCAAGCACAGAGACGGCGTAAACGCCGATTAGAACGCTCAGGGGCAGTCTTAGCCGCCTAAGTAGAATATAGAGCAGTGTATTCATCGACGAATCGACGCACTCTCAACCACTAGCAGAACCACCGACACAACATTCGCCACCAGTGCACCAGCAGCAAGCGACACAATACTCGCCATCGTCCCATCCGTCATTCCCAGTGACGAGATCTGCTCTGCATAGGCCCAGACCACCGCAGCTGCAATCAATTGCAAATCGGCAACCAAACTGGTCGCCAGCAACAGTGCTCCAAGGTGGCTGCGGTCACCAAACTTCAACACCGTACAAATTAAACTAACTACCAGGGCCAAAAAGAGCTCAAACACTTCATGATGTGCAGGATTATCGATATCCCCAAGAACAAAGCCGACATTCAGCGTCAGGGCTAAGATGATAAAGAATCCAAATACAACCTTTTCACGGTTCATCAACAAGCGCTCCCAATAATCCAGTTAGTCAGCTTAAAACGTATTTCTGTTCAACATCTTAACGACGTTTAAGTTAGGCTTAATATTAATGACTGAAGCTAACACTTATCGTGACTGTTTATCTAGGGGGTATTTCACATCGTGATCAAGAAATCGATCGTTTCTCTTCTATTTCTCGTTTTTTTATCACTGTCGTCGATCGTTGGTGCCGACGTAATCAAAAGCCTCAACGACACTCGTGAGTATCGAATTCTTGAACTGGACAATCAGTTAAGAGCATTGCTGATCTCGGATATGCAGAGCGACAAAGGAGCCGCCTCCTTGAATGTACAAGTAGGTAGTAGCGCCAACCCACCGGAGCGTGCAGGACTGGCCCATTTCCTAGAGCACATGCTCTTTTTAGGCACCGAAAAATACCCAGAGGCGGACGCCTATCAAGCGTTCATTAACTCTAATGGCGGCAGCCACAACGCCTTCACCGCCTACGATGATACGAACTACTTTTTTGATGTCCGAGCAGAGGCGTTCCCAGAAGCGCTCGATCGTTTCGCTCAATTTTTCATAGCACCACTCTTCACTGAGGCTTACGTGGATCGTGAACGAAATGCCGTCCACTCTGAGTACGAGTCAAAACGGCTGGATGATGGACGTCGCATCTACGTGGCTAAAAAAGAGGCGATGAACCCAGAGCACAACTGGACCCAGTTTTCGGTCGGCAACCTCGATACTCTGGAAAACACGCCAGAGAACCCCATTCGCCCCGATTTGATCGACTTTTACAACCGTTACTACTCGGCCAATTTGATGACACTAGTGGTCAGCGCACCGCTCTCTTTAGACGAACTAGAGACGCTAGTAACTCAGCGTTTCTCTAAGGTTAAAAACAGCAACGCCACGCCCTACAGCGATGCGGTGCCGCTGTTCACAGAGAACGAGATAGGTCGTGAGATTCGCATCAAAACCCTCAAAGAGAGCCGCCAACTAACGCTCACTTTTCCTGTTCCCCCCAGAGAAGGTTACTGGAAGAAAAAACCGCTCTACTTTATTGCAAACCAAATCGGCTATGAGGGCAAAGGGTCACTCCTCTCTTACCTTAAGGATGAAGGTCTAGCCGACAGCGTCGGGGCTTGGATTGGCATCGATCAACCCGAACAATCGACCTTTGATATCCATATCGATCTCACCCTAAAAGGTCTGGAGCAGAAAGAGCGTGTGATTGAGGCAGTGTTTAGCAAATTTGAGCTTATTAAACAGGCCGGTGTTCAACAGTCACTCTTTGATGAACAAGCTCTTCTTGCGATGAATGAGTTCCGATTCCAGCAGAGTTCAGAACCGATCCACAACGTGATGCGTCTTTCTAAGATGATGGTGGACTACCCTGAGGCTGAATTGATCAGGGCCTCCTACGCCTTTGATCAGTTTGATGCCGCGTTGATTAATGACTACCTCTCGTACATGACGCCGGACAACTTAGTGCTAGGCCTCTATTCACAGCAGGTTGAGACCGATCAGCAAGAACCTAGATATGAGATCGACTACAGCATTAAAACGATCGACTCCGCCCTTCTAGAGCGCTGGAAGAGTCCAAAACTCATTCCGGCCCTCAGCATTAAACCCTTGAATCCCTATATTGCTGATCAGTTCGATCTTCTCGAAGAGACGCAAGCAGAGTTGCCTGAGACTGTTTTTAAAGAGGGTAATCTCACTGCGCTGCACAAGGTTGATGTCAGCTACAAGCAGCCCAGAGGAGCAATCAATCTGGCGATACTGTCGAATAATGCTCAGCCTGATGCAGCCGCATCCGTCGCCAATTCACTGTTGACCGACATGATCAATGAACAGCTCAACGAAGCGCTCTACGATGCCGCACTGGCTGGACTGAACGCCGAGATCTACCCTCACCTGCGAGGCCTATCCATTAAAGTGAGTGGCTACAACCAGCGTCTGGATCGTCTGTTAGAAACACTGCTCAGGTCTCTGAGTATGCCTTTGCAGGATGAGGCGTTGTTTGCTCGATTGAAGCAGAACCTTAAAGAGGATCTTGCCAACAGCCTTAAAGAGAAACCCTACAACCGAACCTTTGCCCTGCTCTACCAAGAGTTATTGGATAATAGCTGGAGCAGTGAAGAGAAACTGGCGGTAATTGATTCGATGACACTGGCTGATCTTTCCAAGCAGAGAGAGAAACTGCTTGCTGAAGGTCAGTTAAAACTGTTTATCCACGGTAATATCAGTCGTGAACAAGCCGAGCTGATCAGCTCAACCGTTCACTCAGCACTGTCTGCGATGAAACCCGCTAATGTGAACCCGATCAAAGCGAACAGCCTAGATGATGGAGAGACAACTAAATCGATCTCGGTCGCTCATACCGACTCCGCACTGCTGCTCTACCTTCAGGCGGACAGTGACACGGCTCAAGCACGCGTGGAAACCGCTCTGATCAACGAGCTTCTGTCGACACCGTTTTACACTCAGCTGAGAACAGAGCAGCAACTGGGCTATGTGGTCTTTACAAACCTTCTACCTATAGGTGAAACACCCGGAGTCGGTTTGACCGTGCAATCTCCGACGGCTGATTCGCAAGCGCTGAAACAGGCTTATAGTGATTTCTTATCGGGTTGGCGTGCAGGGTTAGCAGCAGAGCTAGAGCAAAACATCGAACAGTATCGAGCAAGTCTGCGCTCGCGAATTGCGTCACCCTCCAAGCGGTTGGCGGATGAGACTGAAAGACTCTGGCGAGAGATTGATCGTGACAACCTAAACTTTGATACCAGAGAGCAGCTTCTAACCGCGTTAGACCATCTGACGCCTGAGCAGATACTCAAACGCGCAGATCAGCTGCTTGAACGTAAACTTTGGATAGAGGCTAACCCTGAGCAATCTTAGTCATACTCTCTAAGGTTCAAAGGGGTAGATCGACTCCGCATAGAGGGCGATATCTTCCAATATCGCCCTTTCCTCAGCCGTAGTCTCCGGTAGTTCAGCAATGCGATTCAGCTCTGCATAGAGTGCTTCAAAGGTGAGGTAACCACCGGTGCCTTTCAGTAGCTTTTGCGCTCGAAACTCCTCCCAACTCAACTGTTCCTCATCGGTTAGGGTTTCTGGGAAATTTCGAGCTTTATAACGCAGTAACATCTCCTCTAGACGGGGATCCTGAAACGGCAGCTGTAATTCGTACAAGCTCTCTTCATCCGCCTCACGCACGCGATCGATAAATTTTTTGTCATCATTGGAGAAGAAGCCACCTGAGTAGATCTGCAGATCAGGGTCAGCAATCGCATCGCGATCCTCTTGGTAAACCGCCATCAGTTTCTCTCGGAGATTAGGTTCATTGCGCAATAGCGCCAAATGCGCCCGACATTGATCGCCATCAATGGAAAATTTTGCCGGTTCATCACCGCGCAACATGTTGGCCGGTGCCACAATCGGGCAACGATTGGCATGCAGTAACTTCAGAGCTAATTTAGGGGTATTCTCATCACGCTGATCGCGCGGGAGATAGAGATTCTGTTTAATCTGCTCGGCAGTCAGTTCAAAAAGCGGGGCTGGGTCGTGTCGTAGATCCCAAACAATGCTGGCATTCTTGTTGGTTGGGTGCACCGCAATCGGGGCAACAACCGCCATATTGCCTTGCTCTACCGGGTAACGTGATGAGACGTGTAACACCGGCTTCATGCTTTGCGGATCGATCAGTTTTTGAATCGCCAATTTGGAGCGATGACGAATCACATAATCAAACAGCTTGGGTTGTCTCTCTTTAACCAGCTTGGCCATCGCAATGGTGGCATAGACATCAGATAGCGCATCGTGGGCACTACCATGCTCAATGCCGTTAGCCTTGGTCAGATCTTCCAGACGCAAACTCGGCGTGCCATCTTCGTAGCTAGGCCAAACGATTCCATCGGGACGAAGTGCGCGAGTGAGACGTAACATGTCGATGATATCCCAACGAGAGCAGCCATTTTGCCACTCACGCGCATAGGGATCGTAGAAATTGCGATAGAGGGTATTTCGCGTCACCTCATCATCAAAGCGGATTGAGTTGTAACCGACACCGCAGGTACCTGGTCGAGCCAACTCTGCATGAATCCTAGCGATAAACTCGGCTTCACTGACCCCTTTCTCTAAGGCAATTTGTGGCGTAATCCCGGTAATCAAACAGGCCATCGGGTGCGGCAACATATCATCGGCAGGACGAGCGTAGATCATCACAGGATCCTCAATGATATTGAGGTCGGCATCGGTCCGAATACCAGCAAATTGCATGGGACGATCTCGTTGTGGATCGGTTCCGCTGGTCTCGTAGTCGTGCCAAAAAAACGTCTCGTTTTGCGCACTCATCTTCGCATCCTTGATGAAAATTGCTGATAATAGCGTTAAGAGTAACAGGCCCTTTCCATTCTGGCTAAGAGAGTTCTAAAAATGCTAAACAATCCTACTGAATCAAACTGCCCCTGCGGCAGTGGCGCCCCCTTTTCAGAGTGCTGCCAACCCTATCTAGCCGGCATCGCAGTCGCACCCACTGCTGAAAAGCTGATGCGCTCACGCTACACCGCTTTCTCTGTCGGTGCTGTGGACTATCTGATCGATACTTTAGCGCCAGAGCGACGCTCACCAGGTGAAGCGAACATGCTGGCACAAGAGCTTCGCTCAACCGAGTGGGTGAAACTGGAGATACTGGATACGCATGAGGGTGGACCTCTGCATCAAAAAGGACAGGTCGAGTTCAATGCTCACTTTAAATCGGCCGATGGACGAGCTGGGGTGCTGCACGAACGATCCAATTTTCGCCGCGACGCAGAAAAATGGATCTATGTGGATGGTGAAGTAGAAGTCAATTAAGTGAAAGAGAAGTCAGACGCACCTGCTTGGCCATTGAGTGGGCCTGTTAAGCAAAATAGCGTCTGACATCGATTAATCCCTAAAGCTATTAGATAGGCATTAGAGAGGGATTAGAACATGTGTAGACCACCGTTCACTGAGAAGTCCGCACCGGTCATGTAACCCGACTCTTCGTCCGCAATAAAGGCTACCGTGCGACCGATCTCATCCGGTGTACCGAAACGTTTAACCGGAATCGTTGAGGTAATTTTATCCTGAATTGCCTGATCAATCTTAGCCACCATTGGAGTTAGGATATAACCAGGTGACACCGTATTGACGGTAATCCCTTTAGCAGCCACCTCTTGCGCCAGCGCCTTGGTAAAGCCGTGGATACCCGCTTTAGCTGCAGAGTAGTTTGCCTGACCGAACTGACCTTTCTGCGCATTCACAGAGGAGATATTGATGATACGACCAAAGCCTTTCTCAAGCATTGGGTTAATCACTAGGCGTGTCATGTGGAACATACTGTCGAGGTTGGCGCTAAGTACTTCGTCCCACTGTTCCCAGCTCATCTTCTTGAACTGACCATCGCGAGTAATACCCGCATTGTTGACTAGGACATCAACTGAACCACCAGTTAGCCTTTCAACCGTCGCAATACACTCAGCACAAGACTCAGCATTAGTGACATCACCGTAAGCGACTTCGATCTCGTAGCCATCTTTGCGTTGCTCCTCTTGCCAAGCTTTGGCTTTCTCGTGATTACCACCTGAGTTGTAGCCAGCAACGACTTTAAAACCAGCATCAGCCAATTTGCGACAGATGCTGACACCCAAGCCACCGGTACCACCAGTAACAAGTGCGACTTTTTGACTCATATTATTCACCCTTGTGTTGTGATCGACTCTCAATGAGGCGATTGATATGCAGGGAATTGGCCTCTCTTTTTGCGTTCTGCGTTCCACTCTCTGCAAACAAGAAATGGAAAAACATAGACCATGGAGGCTTTAAAAACCCTACGTTAGATAAGTAATTACTCTACTTTTTAGAACCTGACAAGTTTTAATGTCAGACAATGAACCAAAGTAGTGGATCAATTTAAACCAGAGAGATGACAGTGGTATGACGTCTGATTAGACCCTTTTTAGGGTCCGGATCATCCAGAACCAAGCGAACAGCGCCGTCAGCGCATTCGCTACCACTAGGCCGATAAAGAGCCCTTTAAGGTCGAACAGGGTGCTACCTAGCCAGCCGAGTGGAATGTAGAAGAGAAAGAGTCGAACGATGCTGACACGCATCGCATGATAAGGTAGATGCAGAGCATTAAAGCTGGACGAGCTGAGGAAAGTAGTCGCCTGAAATCCAAAGCCCAGCGGTACAATCAACATCCAGAGAACCAACCAGCGACCAACCTCAGAGTCGTTAGTAAACAGTGGCACTAAAAGCCCTGCACCAAGGGCTAACAGCAGGTAGATCAACAACTGCCAACTCAATGCAAAGAACACCGCATCACTGTAGGCAGACTTAACACGCGCGATCTGTTTCGCACCTAAGTTCTGACTTATGAAAGGTGGCAGCGTCATCGACAAGGCCAAACAGACCAGTAGGGCCAGAGATTCGATACGACTGCCTACCCCAAACGCTGCAACCGCAGCTGCACCATGCTGCGCAACAATCGCTGTCAAAATCCCGTTAGCCAGCGGCGTCATCATATTTGACAGAGCCGCGGGCAGACTGATCTTTAGGACTGAACGCCAATTTTTAAACAACACACTGGGGTCTAGTACTCCCAGCAGGATCATCTTTTTACGAACGAACAGCACCCAAATCGCTAACACAGAGGTGATCGCCCAAGCGATTAAGCTAGCAATGGCAGCACCCTGTATGCCCATCGCAGGAATAGCGCCCCAACCAAAAATCAGGATGGGATCCAGGATAAAGTTGAGAATTGAAGAGCCCAACATCAGCGCGGCTGAGGTGCGAGTATCACCCATCGAGCGGAAGGTGCTGTTACAGACCATGTTCAGAACCATAAAGATGGCCGCAAAGAACCAGACCGACATGTATGCGTCTATATAAGGGATCAGATACTCAGCAGCCCCCATCAACTCTACGATAGGAATCAAAAGAAACTGCCCGATAAAGCCCACCACAGCAGTAATCAAAACTGCCATCAGTAGGTTATCAGTCGCTAAACGTGCCACTCGCTGTTTCTCACCGCGACCGATCAGGCGAGCTAGAGTTGCAGAAGTCCCCACACCAAGACCGATGGCCAGACTGGTCAGCGAGAAGCTAATCGGAAAGGTAAAGGACAGTGCCGCCAGCGGCCAAGTGCCTAAGCGACCGACAAACCAAGCGTCTGCCAAGTTAAACAGCATCAGACTGATCATGCCGAACATCATCGGCACGGTCATGCGCACCAGTGTCGGTCTTATCGGGTCATTAGTCAGATCTGCAGCTTTAGACATGCGGGCACTATAACCTAGGTTCCCACGCACACCCAGCTTTGCAGTACACTATTACAAAATTTGTCAGGGCTTAATGTGAATTTACTGATTCTAGAAAAAGAGGATTTCACCTCCTCAACTGAGGTGCGCATCAGTGACCGTCGTCACCGCCACATGCTTGAAGTACAAAAACTAGAGGTCGGCGACACCCTAAGAGCTGGCGAACTGAATGGACTGATTGGCTCAGCCAGAGTGGATCAGATCGATTCTGAGTCGGTATCCCTTAAGGTTGACCTTCAAAAAAAGCCCCCCAAACCACTGCCAGCGACTCTACTACTGGCCCTACCCCGTCCAAAAATGTTGAAACGGACCTTTCAAACCCTAGCCGCCATGGGGGTAAAAGAGATCTACCTGATCAACGCCTATCGCGTCGATAAGAGCTACTGGTCAACGCCTGTCCTGTCAGAAGACTCGATCCGCGAACATCTGATTCTGGGTCTAGAGCAAGCTGGCGACACAAAACTGCCCAAAGTGCATATCCGTAAACGATTTAAACCCTTTGTTGAGGATGAACTGCCAGCGCTGGTTAATGGGAAACGCGCACTGATCGCCCACCCCTACAACGCTTCACTCTGCCCTGAACCATCAGATAAAGAGACATTGATAGCAGTCGGTCCTGAAGGCGGATTTATCCCTTACGAAGTCGATCTGATGCAGCAACAGGGGCTAGAGGCTATTCACCTTGGGGAGCGGATTTTACGGGTCGAGACTGCTGTGCCCGTGTTACTGTCGCGACTGTTTCCCATTAGTTAGCTGGCAGAGATCCAAGGGCGTTTAAATAACGATCCCAATCGAAACAGGGACCCGGATCGGTTTTACGTCCCGGCGCAATATCACTATGGCCGGTGATTCGGTGTGGGGTAATCAGCGGGTAGTGGGTCAGCAGTTGCTCAGTGATCTGAACCAATTGGTCGTACTGCTGATCGGTAAAGGGTTGATCATCGCTCCCTTCCAATTCAATGCCAATCGAGAAATCATTACACTGTTCGCGTCCATCAAAACTGGACTGCCCCGCATGCCATGCACGCTTGTTAAATGGTACAAACTGAACCACACGCCCCGTCCGCTCTATAAGCAGATGGGCAGAGACCTCTAACCCCTCTATCTGTTGGTAGTAGGGGTGCTCGCTGCAGTCCAACTCATTACAAAAGAAGCGCTCTACCGCCTGAGTATTAAACTGTCCTGGAGGCAGGCTGATGTTATGAATCACCAACAGTGAGATCTCATCACTCGGTCGCTCATTACAATTGGGCGAGGCGATCCAGTCGGCGCCTATGAGCCGGCCTGAAGGTCGATCGATACTGAAACTAACTGACAAATTGAACCCCGCTAACAGTGGCGATGGAGGTAAGATCACGTACAATACCTGCTCAAATCATATTACCCGAAGAGTCCCTGTCGATGCTAACGCTAGAAACCCTAAAGCCCACCATTGAAGCGAATGTCCGTCTTGCAATTGAAGAGGACGTCAGTACAGGTGACATCACGGCGGAATTGATCCCAGAGAGCCAACAGGCTAATGCCGAGATCATCTCACGCGATCAAGCGGTGATTGCCGGCAGTGCTTGGGTCAATGAGGTCTTTAAGCAGGTCGATCCGACCGTAGAGGTAGATTGGAAAGTGGCAGATGGGGACTCCGTCGCACCGAACACACTGCTCTTCACTCTAAAAGGTTCGGCCAGAAGCCTATTGACCGGAGAGCGCGCAGCACTGAACTTCCTTCAAACGTTATCAGGCACTGCCACCCTCGCCAAACAGTACTCTGACAAGGTCGCCAACACCCCAGTTAAACTCTTAGATACGCGCAAGACACTTCCGGGGCTGCGTTTGGCACAGAAGTACGCCGTCACCTGCGGCGGTTGCTACAACCACCGCATCGGTCTGTTTGATGCGTTTCTAATCAAAGAGAATCACATTCTAGCGGCCGGCGGCATTGAATCCGCCATCTCACAAGCCAAGTCCAACCACCCAGGCAAACCGGTGGAGGTCGAAGTCGAAAGCTTTGACGAGTTAAACCAAGCCCTAGAAGCGGGTGCAGACATCATCATGCTCGATAACTTCACTCCCGATCAGATGCGCGAAGCGGTTGCCTTGGTTGATGGCAGAGCCAAACTGGAAGCGTCCGGCAACATCACCGACGACACCCTGGTGAGTTACGCCGAAACCGGAGTCGACTACATTTCGATTGGCGCGCTCACCAAGCACTGCCGCGCGATTGATCTATCAATGCGGTTGGTCTAGTTCAGATAAGTAATATCGTAGGAGCGATCTCGCAGAGGTCGCGATAGTGCCGGTGACTGGCTTCAGCCTGTCATCCGCCGTTAGAATTTATTACCTATCTGAAAAAAACCGATAAAGCAGATGACAGGCTGAAGCGAGTCACTGGTGTTTTTTAAAAAATTTTATTGCATACCAATCGCGGCCTTTTCAAGACCGCTCCAACAAAGTGACAGATACAAATCTC
Organism: Marinobacterium sp. xm-m-383; assembly: GCF_013283255.1. Classification (NCBI taxonomy): domain Bacteria; kingdom Pseudomonadati; phylum Pseudomonadota; class Gammaproteobacteria; order Oceanospirillales; family Oceanospirillaceae; genus Marinobacterium; species Marinobacterium sp. xm-m-383. Next base: position 215,441 of record NZ_WBYT01000003.1, read on the forward strand.
GTGCCGATTCGTCCACGTCCGATCGAGAGTGAGTACGATGGTTTTTCACGGTTAAGAGTTCAATCGGCTGAGGCTCGGATGGCCGAAGTCTGCAACGGAGGCAGGAGCCGACTTATTGCCATGGAAGGCATGTATTCCGTTAATGCAGGAGCAATTAACGGTTTGCAGTGTCCTATTGGACTTCAGTGAAAAATCATTGAACGGAGCGTGCCGCAGGCCGAGTGAGCGTGGTCAGTTTTTGCTTACTTTTTGCTGACCAAAAAGTAAGGTTGATCGCCTTTAGGCGATTAGAAAGTTCTGGCTTTAAATGAGTTTGCCAACAAACTCAATGCCGAGTCGGTGTATGTTCAAACTCTTCCGGACTCATACCCGAACTGAAATCCTCAATATCCGGCTGTGTCGCAACCTTGTACCCTTCGCTTGCCCACTCGCCTAGGTCAATCAACTTACAGCGCTCTGAACAGAATGGGCGGTACTTGTTTTCGGTGGAGTACTCGACCTTCTTTTCGCAGGTGGGACATTTAACTTTCACGGGGGCTCCTGTAGGATTATGTCTTTGGTTGGGTGATCAACTGATAATAGAGCGCATCCACCTGAGAATAAAGCTCATCCAGAGTGCCAGTATTGCTGATCACATAATCGGCCCGATCAATTCGAGATTGACGATCCATCTGAGCGGCAAGAATCGAGTCGACCTGCGCTTCACTGACACCGTCACGACTCAAGGTTCGCTGTCGTTGTACCTCGACCGGCACATCGATCACTAGCGATGCATCAATCTCTTGGTAGTGCCCGCTCTCAAACAGCAAGGGTACAACCACCAACGCGATTGGGGTCTCGGCGTTTAAGGCACGTTCCATAGTGGTTTGACGAATCAGTGGGTGCAACAAAGCCTCTAACCACTGACGCTCATTAGGATCTTTAAAGACCCTCTCACGCAGTGCCGCACGATTCAACTGGCCATCATCTTGAATCACTTCAGGCCCAAAGTGCTGTTCAATCTGAGTCAGCGCCGGCTGACCAGTCTCCACCACTTCGCGCGAAATAAGATCGGTATCCACAAGTGTCGCACCTAGGGACTCTAAACGATCAGCGGCGGCCGTTTTACCGCTGGCTATGCCGCCAGTTAGCCCCAAAATAAACGGAGGCATTAGAGGCCCAATCTCGTTTTCAGTGCGGCGATAATCGGCAGATTTGCTTCTGGAAATTGGTAGGAGTCCATCTCAACAGGGTTGATCCACTCAATGGGTTGGCCTTCTAAACCGGAAGCCTCGCCACTGAATGAGCTGACCACCCAGACATCTAAGACCACAGATTTATCACTGTAGTCGTGCTCAATGCGGACCAGAGGCTCACACTTCACAATCTCAATACCGATCTCTTCTAGCAGTTCACGCTTAAGTGCTGTCTCAACCGTTTCATCGGTCTCTACCTTACCGCCCGGAAACTCCCAAAGCCCGCCTTGATGCTTGTCATCGGGGCGCTTGGCAATCAGCAGTTGGCCTTGTGGATTCAATATTGCAGCGGCGGCAACCAGTATCTGTTTCATAGCGAGTCTTTCAACAATCTCTTATGAACGGTAGTCAGCATTGATCGACACGTACTCTTTCGAAAGGTCAGTCGTCCAAACTGTCTCGCTCGCACTACCTCGGTTGAGCACCACGTGAATCAGAATATCCTCCTCATTCATCACAGCCTGCCCCTGCTCTTCGGTGTAACTAGCCGCTCGACCACCTTTCTCGACAATGCAGACATCGCCTAAGTAGATTTGCAGCGCGTCCAGATCAAGGTTTTCAATGCCGGCACGACCCACACAGGCCAAGATACGGCCCCAGTTAGGGTCACTGGCGAATAGAGCGGTTTTCACCAGTGGCGAATGAGCAATGGTGTAAGCAACATCCAACGCCTCTTTTGACGTTTCAGCCGAGTCGACACGGATCTCAACAAACTTCGTTGCGCCCTCGCCATCACGCACAATCAACTGAGCGAGTTGCAACATAATACGGTTAAAGGCTTCAACAAAGGCCGTTGCTGCAGCGCTGTCCGCCTCTATTCGAACCCCAGAAGCACCCGTCGCAACCAGAGTACAGCTATCATTTGTCGAGGTGTCGCCATCGACAGTGATGCGGTTAAAGGATCGTTCCGTCGCAGCACTCATCCACGACTGCAACAAGACCTGATCAATCTCGGCATCGGTCGCCACATAGCCGAGCATTGTCGCCATGTTTGGCATGATCATCCCTGCACCTTTGGAGATGCCGGTAATCGTGATGGTTTTGCCATCCACTTCGATCTGCTCAGAGGCTGCTTTAGCACGGGTATCGGTCGTCATAATGCCCCAAGCAGCATCCAACCAGTTGTCCTCTTTAAGATCGGCTAATGCCGCATCTAATGCACCAACGATCTTATCGACAGGCAGAGGCTCACCGATCACGCCCGTTGAGTAGGGCATCACCTGAGACTCGGCAACACCCGCGCGCTGTGCAAGCTCTGCACAGACCGCTTTAGCATCCATCATCCCCTGCTCACCAGTACCGGCATTCGCATTACCCGTGTTAGTGACCAAGTAACGCACCTGACCCGTCGCCATATTGGCTTTCGCTAAATGAACAGGGGCCGCACAGAAAGCGTTCTTAGTAAAAACACCGGCCACTGATGCACTCTCTGGAAACTCCATCACCACAATATCGCGACGCCCAGGCTTCTTAATGCCCGCACTGGCAATACCAATTTTGAAACCTGCAACAGGGTGGAGCGTAGGAAGAGTGTCAGGACCGACAGCCATGGAGAGTTCCTCGGAGTTAAAATAATAGGCCATTATTTTAATGGGTTTGATCTGTGCCAGCTAACTATTTTTGTGTTGTTGTTTTGGGAAGATCAAGGGCAATCTATCCGACTAGCGTCGGCTAGCCTTCTTCTTTGTGTGAGCAAAGAAGAAGCAGGGCCGAAAGTGTGCTCCTGCACTTTCGGCATTCACCACATCCTGTGGATCAAACACACCCCGCTCCTTCGGCCTTCGGCACACTGCGCGCGATACTCTTTTTCTAACATCGAAAGGCACATTTCAGACAGATGATTTGCACCTGCATCATCTGCATACAAAACGTCGTGTTTCTAAGCCTGCTCCGTGCAGGCGCTGAAACTCTCGCCCATCCGGGGCTCGATCCTTTCAACGTCTTAACGAAAAAGAACACCGTGCTCGTTCTCAGTCGGACGGGGATAAATCGGCACAAGATTCGAATCAGGCACTGTTGGAGCGGTCTTGAAAAGGCCGCGATGGGTATTAATGGGGATCTAGCCAACAGCAGCGGTGTCTGGCTTTAGCCTGACATCCACTCTTTCAACGTTTTCCAGATCGCCGGTTAAAATCTACCAGCAGATGACAGACTGAAGCCTGTCACTGGAGGATAGAAAACTATCCTCCTACAACCTGTCCAAGCTGGAAGATCGGTAGGTACATAGCAACAACCAAACCACCAACCAAGGTACCTAGCACCACCATGATCAGCGGTTCTAACAGGCTGGATAGGTTATCGACGGCGTTGTCGACGGACGCTTCGAAGAACTCGGCGACTTTATCGAGCATGGAGTCAAGTGAACCGGCCTCTTCACCGATGGCGACCATCTGAACGGTCATCACGGGGAATACACCGGTCATATTGATCGCATTTTTCAAGGATTGTCCGGCAGCAATACCATTGCGGATCTGCATGATGGCATCGTGGAACACCACGTTACCGGCGGCACCCGCACAGGACTCAAGAGCCTGCACCAACGGCACACCCGCCGAGAACGTCGTCGCCAGTGTCCGGGCAAATCGAGCAACCGCTGCGTTATAGAGTATGCCACCAATCACTGGGATTTTAAGACTGGCTCGTTCGACGGAGTCTCTGAACTTCTTCGAATGGATCATGCCGCGCCGGAAGAAGTAGCCACCGACAAACAGCAGGCCCAGCACATAGAGCCAATAACTTTGCGCGATCTCAGAGAGATTAACCACGAACTTAGTAAAGGCGGGCAAGTCGGCACCGAAGCTGCCGAAGACATCCTCAAACACCGGCACCACTTTAACCAACAGAATCGCGGTTACTAGAAGACCGACCACAATAACCGCGGTTGGGTAGGTCAGTGCTTTTTTGATCTTGGCTTTAAGCGCTTCACTCTTCTCTTTGTAGAGTGCCAAGCGATCCAGCATCGCCTCTAGGGAACCCGACTGCTCACCAGCAGCGACCAAGGAGACGTAGAGATCATCAAAATATTGCGGGAAACGAGACAAGGCAGTGGACAGGTCCGAGCCACCATTCACATCCGCACGAATATCGTAAATCAGTTTCTTCAGTTTCGCCTTCTCAGCACCCTGACCGACGATATCCAAACCCTGTAACAGCGGAACGCCCGAGCGCATCATAGTGGCCATTTGACGTGTGAAAAAGGCAATATCGATCGGTTTAATCGGTTTATCTTTGTTGGAGAAGATCGAAACGCTCTGTTTTTTGACCTTGTCGTAGTTGATCCCCTGCTTACGCAACTGGATCTTCGCTTCAGAGAGCGTCAACGCATCAACGGTCCCTTTACTTTTGTTACCGGCTTTATCTTTACCGGTCCAAGCAAAGGTCAGAATTTTTGGCTCTTTGTATTTTTTTCGCGTTGCGGTCTTCGCCATTCAGAGTACTTCTATCAAATAATTAAGCATTAATGATCAGTTCTTAATAACGCGGTTCATCTCTTCGAGACTGGTCAGTCCCTCAGCAACCTTTTTAAGTCCTGCTGTCCTAAGCGTAGCAAAGCCTTCACGTTTCGCCACCTCAAGGATGTCGAGCGACGAGCCATTCTCCATAATGCACTCAGCCACCGCCGGCGTCACTTCGAGCATCTCATAGATACCGACACGCCCCCGGTAACCACGGTTACAGCGCGAACAACCCTCTGGGTTATGCTCAAACAGATGCAAATCAGCCAGTTGCGACTCCTCAAAGCCCTGCTCTAATAGAGTCTCATGTGGGATATCGGTCTGCTTTTTACAGCCGGTGCAGAGTCGACGTGCCAGACGCTGCGCAATAATCAAAGTAGCTGAGGTGGCGATATTGAACGATGCGACCCCCATGTTACGTAGACGCGTCAGTGTCTCTGGTGCCGAGTTGGTGTGCAAGGTCGATAACACCATGTGGCCTGTCTGAGCCGCTTTAATCGCGATCTCGGCAGTCTCCAAGTCTCGAATCTCACCGACCATGACGACATCAGGGTCCTGACGCAGGAAGGCGCGCAGCGCTTCGGCAAAGGTTAAACCCACTTTTGGATTCACATGGACCTGGTTGATCCCATCCATGTTGATCTCGACCGGATCCTCCGCGGTGGAGATGTTTCGCTCCTCTTCATTGAGGATGTTCAAACCGGTGTAGAGCGTCACTGTTTTACCCGAGCCGGTGGGACCGGTAACCAGCACCATCCCTTGAGGACGAGCCAGAGTATCTAGGTAGAGCTCACGCTGACCTGGCTCAAAACCCAGTGCATCAACGCCCATCTTGGCACTGGAGGGATCCAAAATACGCAGTACGATCTTCTCACCCCAGAGGGTCGGAAGGCTATTCACACGAAAATCGATCGAGCGTTTAGCTGAGATCTTCAACTTGATACGGCCATCCTGCGGCACACGACGCTCAGCAATGTCCATGTTGGACATGACCTTAAGACGCGCAGAGAGGCGCGCTGCCAGGTTTCTAGGCGGCGAGCTGACCTCTTGCAAGATACCATCGATGCGCGAACGGACGCGGTAGCTCTTCTCATAGGGCTCAAAGTGGATATCGGACGCACCACCATTGATGGCATCCAACAGAATCTTGTTGATAAAGCGAACAATCGGAGCATCGGATGCGGCGTCTTCGGCACTGCTCTCCTCTTTCGGCAGCTCTGTATCGCTCACTTCGAGGTTATCTAAGTCACTATCACCCAGATCACCAAGGGAGGCGGAACTGTCCTCGGAATCGAGTACCATCTCGATCTTGCGAGTCAGCTTGTCTTCTTCCACCAATATCGCTTCGGTCGGAAGTCCGCTGGTAAAGCGCATCTCATCGAGGGCTTTGATATTGGTCGGGTCTGAGATCGCCACATAGAGACGCGAATTACGCTTCATCAGAGGCAGTGCGTGGTGGCGAACAATCACCTTAGAGTCGACCACATCTTTAGGGATTACATCTAATGGGATCGCATCTAGATCCAATACAGGAAGACCAAACTCTTCAGAAGCGGCACTGGCGGCACGACGCGCACTGATAATACGGTTGGCAATCAAGTAGGAGATAAACGAACGCTGCTCGGCACGCGCTTTAAGCAGGACCTGTTGCGCCGTATCGGCAGAAAACACACCGTCACTGACCAACCGCCTCGCTAAACCGCTTAAGTTACTCGATGCCTGCACAGATGATTCCTAAATAATGGGTCAAAAATTCTCTATTAACTCTCCTAATTATGGCAAAGAAATCGAATTCTGCACCTTTAAACGAAAAAAAGTGAATCAAATCAGGGTTTTTCAAATTAATTTATATTTTTTTTAATTTTTACTTGGAACTTCCCAAATCTGGTCTACTTTAAAGGTAACGGATTGAGAAGCCCTCAGGGAGGGTTCAAGTGGCACAAAGGATGTACCGCTTAATGTATTTAATAGTTAACTCACTGGAGAGTTTCTTATGATGAAGAAAACACAAAAGGGCTTCACCCTAATCGAATTGATGATCGTAGTCGCAATCATCGGTATTTTAGCTGCGATCGCATTGCCGGCTTATAATGAATATGTAACCGATTCTCGAAACAATGCATGTCTTGCTGAAGCTAAAGGTCAAGCTAATAAACTATTGATTGATACAGCTAGAGGTGATGAATATACTGCACCAACAGGCGCACTTGCGTGTGACTGGTCAGGTTCGACTACAAGCACGTGGGCTAGCTCTGCAGTTAATACAACTACTGAACTGAAAGTTGAGGTAAATGGAACATCTAGCTCAGCTTCGTGTTTTGTAGGTGGCATATCATCTGGAAATTGTTCTATTCAATAATAGTTTATAAATTTTCAGAGGCCGCATCTGCGGCCTTTTTCTTTAGTCGAGTTGTTCTTACTCTCCCCTCATACTACACTGCGCCTCAATTGATTAATGAGGTCTCCCCTTGAAAAGCTACAAGCGTCTTACCCTGCTGATTCTGATTATCTTAGCTGCTGCAGTTACCTACTACATTGAGAGTGGCAAGCCGGAAGTGTCGCTGCAGACTCGTGCACAAGTTGAGACGGAACTCGCCAAAGACCCCACTTTCCCTGCTCGCCCTGTCTGGTGGGATAAGGGACATATTTTAGGGGTGGGTGTTCTACCCAACGGCCAAAACCGCAACAGCGACGCCGAACGCGTCTGCCAACTACTGACCCGCTACGACATCAAACCGGCCGAGGTTCAGGTGTTTGATGTACTGCAGATTCAAAATGATGATGAGTGGGTACAGATTGGTGGGGCTGTTTGTAGCCGGTAGTTCGGTTGGAGCCTTATCGAAGATGAGGCGATCTTCGGTGACAGGCCTTCAGCCTGTAATCCGCTGTTAGACTCTCAGACAATCTGGAAAACACCGATATAGCAGATGACAGGCTAAAGCCAGTCACCAGAGCTAAAAGCTAGATCAAAAGCTTTCTACTCGCCTAAAGGCGACCAGCCTTACTTTTTTGTCAGAAAAAAGTAAGCAAAAACTGACCACGCTCACTCGGCCTGCGGCACGCTCCGTTCAATGATTTTTCACTGAAGTCCAATAGGACACTGCAAACCGTTAATTGCTCCTGCATTAACGGAATACATGCCTTCCATGGCAATAAGTCGGCTCCTGCCTCCGTTGCAGACTTCGGCCATCCGGGCCTCAGCCGATTGAACTCTTAACCGTGAAAAACCATCGTACTCACTCTCGATCGGACGTGGACAAATTGGCACGAGATTAGAAACAGGCACTGTTGGAGCGGTCTTGAAAAGGCCGCGATTATTTTTTGTATGAATCTAGCTATTAGCACCGGTGTCTGGCTTTAGCCTGACATCTGCTATACCGGTGTTTTCCAGATAGGCATTAAATTCTGCCTGCGGATGACAGGCTGAAGCCAGTCACCGGCACTATCGAGATTGGAGGATCGCCGTTGGAGCTAGAGGAAGTGGTGGGCCCAGCAGGACTTGAACCTGCGACCGATCGATTATGAGTCGAGCGCTCTAACCAACTGAGCTATGGGCCCTAAGAAGCGCGCCCATAATACCTAGCTGGTTTTATGGGCGCAATAACTTATAAATCAAAGATTTATTCGTCGATGAAACCACGTAGGTGATCAGAACGACTTGGGTGACGAAGCTTGCGCAGTGCTTTCGCTTCGATCTGACGAATACGCTCACGCGTTACGTCGAACTGCTTACCCACCTCTTCTAGAGTGTGGTCAGTGTTCATATCGATACCAAAGCGCATACGAAGTACTTTTGCTTCACGAGCAGTAAGACCCGCCAAGACAGCACGAGTCGATTCACGTAGGCCTTCACCCGTTGCTGAATCGATCGGTGAGTCCATCGTTGTATCTTCGATAAAGTCACCTAGGCTCGAATCTTCGTCGTCACCGATTGGAGTCTCCATCGAGATCGGCTCTTTAGCGATCTTCAATACTTTACGGATCTTATCTTCCGGCATCTCCATACGCTCTGCCAGCTCTTCCGGTGTCGCTTCGCGACCCATCTCTTGCAGCATTTGACGCGAGATACGGTTCAGTTTGTTGATCGTCTCGATCATGTGAACTGGAATACGGATAGTACGTGCTTGGTCGGCAATCGAACGAGTGATCGCCTGACGGATCCACCAGGTCGCGTAGGTCGAGAACTTGTAACCACGACGGTATTCAAACTTATCAACCGCCTTCATCAAGCCGATATTACCCTCTTGGATCAGATCCAAGAACTGCAGACCACGGTTGGTGTACTTCTTAGCGATCGAGATAACCAGACGTAAGTTGGCTTCAACCATCTCTTTCTTCGCGCGACGTGAACGCGCTTCGCCGATCGATAACTGACGGTTAACCTCTTTGATCTCGGTTAGATCAATGTTTAGCTCCTCTTCAACGGCAACCAGACGACGCTGTGCACGTTTAAGATCATCTAGGCTTGCTGAGATCGCATCAGAGTATGGCTTACCCGCTTTAACGAGATCATCGAAGTAATCAGGATTAGTTTCATTACCTGGGAAGGTTTTAATGAACTGATCACGCGGCATACGGCACTTCTGAGTACACATACGCATGATGTTGCGCTCTTGTGTACGGATACGATCGATGTAGCCACGAACACGGCTAACCAACATATCGTAGTAGCGTGGAGACAGTTTAACGGGAGCAAACACCAGTGCTAGCTCTTCAAGGGCTGCACCAAATGCTGATGAATCACGACCTTTGCTCTCTGCTTTAATCAGTTTAGCCAGAGCCTCTTCGATGGCACCGAAACGTTCAGCCGCCTCTTCTGGGTCTGGACCACGATCCTTTTCTGAATCATCATCGTTGCTGTCGTCGTCATCCGAATCATCGTCTGCGTCTTCAATCTCCTCCTCTTCAGGAACAGGATTGTTATTGGCGATTTCAGCATCAGGATCGATGTAACCGCTGAACAAATCGCTTAAACGACCCTCCTCTTCAACGGTCGTTTTGTAGGCATCAAGCACCAAGGCAACACTGCCTGGGAACTGAGCAAGCGCACCCATGACACCACGGATACCCTCTTCAATACGTTTCGCAATTTCGATCTCGCCTTCACGAGTCAGCAGCTCAACGGTACCCATCTCACGCATGTACATGCGCACGGGATCGGTAGTACGACCGGCATCCGACTCCACTGCAGCAAGAGCGGCAACCGCCTCTTCGTCAGTGTCGTCACCTGCATCACCATCGGTCATTAGAAGGGTCTCAGCATCCGGCGCAACTTCAGACACAGAGATACCCATGTCATTGATCATGCGGATGATATCTTCTACCTGATCGGGATCGGCGATATCTTCAGGGAGGTGATCGTTCACCTCAGCGTAGGTCAAATAGCCTTGTTCTTTACCTTTAGCGATAAGTTCCTTAAGGCGTGATTGCTGCTGTTCAGTGTTGTCAGACATTTAAAATCCTGTGTCTAGCCACGTTGGGCGCGCAAAAATTGCAAGCGACGAAGTATAGCTAAAAAGTTCAACCTCTGCCAGTTAAAGACGGATTAACGGCAGGGTTATTAATAGTTTATAAATGGGGACAGAGCGAAGGGTTTACAAGGCCTTACGCGCCAAGAGTTGCGCCAGCTGTTGTTTCTCTTCGTTAGTCAGTGGTCGCTCACGCGAGAGACGTGTCAATTCAGCCAATTCGTGCTCGTATTTACGTGATAATAAGCGCCCCATGGCATCATCCAGCAACACCTTGGCATCGACATTGTCGAGCACTGGATCGACCTGTGAGATCTCATTGAGCATTAGCAGATTGGGCGCCATTTCTGGGTCACGCTGCCAATCCAACAGCAGCGTACCTAGGCTAGCATCGGGAGTGGTCTGCAGGTAGCTGAGCAACTGCCTAAGCAGCGATATATTCTCAACGTAGAGCCCTTCCAATTCAGTCGCCTGAACCACCTGATGCGCTAAGTCAGGACGGTGCAGCAGTATCGAGATTGCAGAGTTAACCAAGTTGATCTTAGTACTGATACCCGATCTCACCGGCCCTGAAGCTTGTGAAGTCTGAGAGGAGTAAGAATCTGAGTAGCTCGGCTCCGATTCGAAATAGCGCGGATGCTGATACTCACCCGAGTCATAATCCGGCATCGACTCTGGCTTATACGAGGGTTTGGGTCGAGCGGCAGGCTCAGGCGCGATCGTCTCCACTTTGGAGTGCAGGTTAGCGATAGTATCCAACTGTTCTATTGTTAAGCCGGTCATCTCGGCAACCCGATCCAACATCATCTGCTGCAGCACTGAGGTCTGCATGCTACGAATTTTTGGCAGTGCTTGAGTCGAAAAGCGAGCTCGACCATCCATCGAGGTGAGATCGATATTGTCACTCAACGCTTTAAAGAAATACTCACTGAACGGCAGAGACTCATCAACTCGTGCCGTAAAGGCATCCAGGCCCTCACTGCGTACCAGTGTGTCGGGATCTTCACCATCCGGTAAGAAGAGAAAACGGGCTGTTAGGCCATCTTTCATGACCGGAACACAGGTATCCAACGCACGCTTAGCCGCTTGGCGCCCTGCGGCGTCACCATCAAAGCAGAAGATCACTTCGGTCACTATCTTAAAGATGCGCTCGAGGTGAGCTTCAGTGGTTGCAGTACCCAAGGTTGCCACCGACCAGGTTAAACCGTGCTGCGCCAAACTCACTACATCCATGTAGCCTTCCACGATCAGCAGACGCTCTAATGAGCCGGTATGCTGACGCGCCTCATAAAAGCCATAAAGCTCTTTGCCCTTATGGAAGGTATCGGTCTCTGGAGAGTTAAGGTATTTCGGTTTTTCGTCCGTTAATACACGCCCACCAAAACCGATGGTACGGCCACGCATATCACGGATTGGGAACATAATACGGTCACGAAAACGGTCGTAACGACGGCCGCGCTCTTCGTTTTCAACCATCATGCCGGACTTTAGCAGCAGCGAATCAGCATCTTCAGTCTCTTTGGCAATATGTTTCTGCAGATTATCCCAACCCGGAGGGGCATAACCCAATTGAAAACGCGCAGCGATCTGACCACTTAGGCCACGCTCTTTCAGATAGGCTACTGCTTTGGCTTTGTCGCTATGATTGCGCAACTGCTGTTGGTAAAAGGCGTTAGCACTCTCGAGCAGATCGAACTGTTTCTTGACCTGTTTCTCATAAGCCACATCGCGCTGACGGTCATGCTCACGAGGCACATCCACACCAACAGTGCGCGCTAACTCTTCAATCGCTTCAGGAAAGTTGAGCTTTTCATACTCCATAACAAAACCGAGCGCATTGCCGCCAGCACCACAACCAAAACAGTAGTAGAACTGTTTATCAGGACTGACCGAAAACGACGGGGATTTCTCTTTATGGAATGGGCAGAGTGCGGAGTAGTTTTTACCGGCACGCTTAAGCTTGATACGCGAATCGATCACATCAACGATGTTTACTCGCGCTAAAAGGTCATCTATGAAGTGCTGCGGAATTCTTCCTGACATTCAACTGCTCGCTGTCTGTTCCAGCGAACACTCTATCAGAGTTTCGCTTTGACCTTACCTGAAACGGCTCCCATGTCGGCACGACCTTGAAGTTGCGGCTTGATGATGGCCATTACTTGGCCCATCGCCTGCATGCCGGAAGCATCGGTTGCAGCAATTGCTGCATCGATAATTGAATCGATCTCTACATCACTGAGAGGCTGCGGCAAGAAAGTTTTAATCACCTCCGTCTCTTGCTGCTCCTTTTCCGCCAGTTCAGGACGCTCAGCCGCCTGATACTGGGCAATCGAGTCTTTGCGCTGCTTGACCATCTTGTCTAGCACCGCGAGCACGCGATCATCATCAAGTTCGATGCGCTCATCCACTTCGATGCGCTTTAACTCAGCCAGCATCAATCGGATCGTTCCAAGACGCACTTTATCTTTAGCGCGCATTGCAACCTTCATTTCATCAGTAATCTGACTCTTCAATGAAGACATCTTAATAACCTAATCTATCGTTTACTACAAAGACTCGACCACAAGGAATCTAGTCTGCGTCTTTACTTAATTAGTAAAGGCGAACGCGACGAGCGTTTTCACGCTGAAGCTTTTTAGCGTGACGCTTAACTGCTGCTGCAGCTGCACGCTTACGAGCAGTTGTTGGCTTTTCGTACGCTTCACGTTTACGAACTTCAGCTAGGATACCTGCTTTTTCGCAAGAACGTTTGAAACGACGTAGTGCAACGTCAAATGGCTCGTTATCTTTAACTTTAACGGCTGGCATGTTTTCCAATTACCTTTCAAGTTTGGTTTAAATTAACCTCGGACGTAATTTTCCGAGGGCGCCAAATAATACAGAGCACCACAGCTGATGTAAAGCAATTTAACGCTTCACTAACTAGCCAGATTTCTGAATAATATGAGGCACCATTAATAGCACTGATTAAGGCCAGCTCTGAATGCTTGTACTCGGTATTGAAACCTCCTGTGATGAAACCGGCGTAGCGCTCTATGACAGCGAACGCGGCCTTTTAGGTGACGCGCTCTACTCGCAAGTAGAGATGCACGCCGAGTATGGTGGCGTCGTACCAGAACTCGCCTCGCGAGATCACGTGCGCAAGCTAATCCCACTGATTAGAGAAGTCTGTAAAGAGGCAGAGTGTACGTTGCACTCTATTGATGCCATTGCTTATACGGCTGGCCCCGGTCTAATTGGTGCCCTGATGGTCGGTGCCTCTACCGGTCGGGCATTGGCTCTAGCTCTAGGTATCCCTGCGGTGGGCGTCCACCACATGGAGGGCCACCTATTAGCCCCGATGCTAGAGGAGACACCGCCCAGCTTTCCTTTTGTCGCGCTTTTAGTGTCAGGTGGCCACACCCAGCTCGTCAGCGTCAAAGGGATCGGCGAATACTCACTGCTGGGCGAATCTTTGGATGATGCAGCCGGCGAAGCCTTTGATAAAGCGGCCAAAATGATGGGGCTGGACTACCCTGGTGGCCCGCTGATCGCCAAACTGGCCGAAAATGGCAACAGCGATCGCTATACTTTCCCAAGACCGATGACCGATCGTCCTGGGCTCGATTTTAGCTTCTCAGGTTTAAAGACCTTCACCTTGAACACCGTCGAAGCAGCAAAACGCGAAATGGGCGAACTGGATCAACAAACCTCAGCTGACATTGCGGCCTGTTTTGAAGATGCCGTGGTCGATACATTGGCGATTAAGTGTCGCCGTGCGATTCAACAGACCGGTTTTAAAGAGCTGGTGATCGCAGGTGGTGTTAGCGCCAACAAAAAACTTCGTAAAAAATTGGGCGATATGGCCAAAAAAGAGGGCGCTAAACTCTTCTACGCCCGCCCCAAGTTCTGTACCGACAACGGCGCGATGATTGCCTATGCAGGCACTCAGCGCTTGATGGCTGGAGAGCGTTCACCGCTCGCCATTACAGCCCAGCCACGCTGGCCAATGGAGACACTGCCAGCCCTTGGTTCAGTTGGAGAGGTGCAATGATGGACACTATCTTTATAAAAAATCTTAGATTCGAAGCGATCATCGGCATCTATCCGCATGAGCGGACAGAACTTCAGCCTATGGTGATCAATTTAGAGATGGCCAACGACATTCGTGACGCGGCCAAGAACAATGATTTAGAGGCCTCTATCAATTACGCCGCCGTCAGTGAAGCGGTTATCCAGTTCTGCCAAGAGGCCAAAGCGGAGCTACTAGAGACGCTCGCCGAAAATCTATCCGAGTTCTTAATGGCTCAATTCAATATTCCTGGACTGCGTCTTGAAATCGGCAAACCGATCGCCGTAGCTGAAGCGGAACTGGTCGGCGTTCGAATTGCTCGCGGAGTAAGTTTCTAGTGCACCACATTCTGCTCGGCGTCGGTAGCAACCATCATGCTGAATCCAACATTCGCGCCGGCCTAGAGCAGCTCACTCACTTTTGCAGCAACATCGAACACTCACCCTGCTATCGAAGCTCCGCCATCGATCCTACTCAACCCGACTACCTCAATCTCGTCACCAAAGCTGAAACAGAACTAGACCAAGAGTCCTTGATTAGTGCACTGAAGTCGATCGAGATTCAGCAGGGACGAATGAGTGGTCGCTACTGCGCTCTCGACATCGACCTGCTCTGTTTTGACCAAGAGATCGTCGAATCTGAACAGTTCAACCTGCCACACAAGGACCTAGAAAACTACGCACACGTGTTACTGCCAGCCGCCGATCTATGCCCAAACCAGCAACACCCAACGCTTGGTTATACCTTTATTGAATTATGGAATAAAAAAAGGGATCAGTTGCTTGAAAATCAATCCCTTTACCCGCACTCTTTATAGATCAGAAACAAGATAAAACCTTACATTTCAGAGGTCTACTTCGGTGCTAAACCTGTTCTGGATCCCCCTACTGACACTCATTGGGGTGTTCGTTTCACTTTCTGCCAACAAGGTGTCGAGAACGGCCTGCGCGTTTGCAACAGCCGCACTGCCAGCGGTCGCTATGGCTACCCTGATCTCTTACGCACCCTCGGTACTCGATGGCGAGCGTTTTATTGAGCGATTCGAATGGATTCCAGCAGTCGGATTAGAACTCGCCTTCCGACTCGATGGGTTTGCACTGCTGTTTGCCCTGTTGATCTTAGGCATCGGTCTTCTTGTTATCCTCTATGCTCGTTACTACCTCTCAGAGCAGGACAACATGCCGCGCTTCTATGCGATGTTGATTCTCTTCATGACCGCCATGTTGGGTATTGTGCTGTCAGAGAACCTGATTCAACTCTGGCTATTTTGGGAACTGACCAGCATCAGCTCCTTCTTGTTGATCAGCTTCTGGAATCACAAGAGCGAAGCGCGCAAAGGTGCTCGCATGGCACTGACCATTACTGGCATGGGTGGTTTGGCGTTGTTTGCAGGCATTTTGCTGATCGGCCAGGTAGTCGGCAGCTACAACCTGACGGATGTATTGGCTCAAGGGGATCTAATCCGTGGCTCTGAGCTCTACCCCTATATTCTAGTCCTAGTGCTTCTGGGAGCCTTTACTAAGTCGGCACAGTTCCCATTCCACTTCTGGCTGCCCCACGCAATGGCGGCGCCAACGCCGGTCTCTGCTTATCTTCACTCAGCAACCATGGTGAAAGCGGGCATCTTTTTAATGGCTCGACTCTACCCGGCGCTTGCGGGTACCGACATGTGGTTCTTGATCGTCACCTTGACCGGTCTTGCCACCTTGCTGGTTGGCGCTTACATGGCTCTGTTTAAGCACGATCTTAAGGGGCTTCTCGCCTACTCCACTATCAGTCACTTAGGTCTGATCACGCTACTACTCGGTTTAAACTCAAAGCTTGCGGCGGTCGCTGCTACCTTCCACATCATTAACCACGCGACCTTTAAAGCCTCACTGTTCATGGCAGCGGGCATCATCGATCATGAGACGGGTTCACGGGATATGCGCAAGCTGAACGGCTTGTGGAGATACATGCCTCACACAGCAATGCTAGCGATGGTCGCGGCACTGGCCATGGCAGGGGTACCGCTACTGAACGGCTTCTTGTCCAAAGAGATGTTCTTTGCAGAGACCCTACAGCAGGGGTCACTGGGTGCGCTCTCATGGATTCTGCCTGTTCTAGCGACTGTTGCCGGTATCTTTTCGGTTGCCTACTCGTTGCGCTTCATTCATGACGTCTTCTTTAACGGTGAACCGATCAATCTTCCTAAGACACCGCATGAGCCTCCACGCTACATGAAGATTCCGGTCGAGATACTGGTCGCACTCTGTTTTGTCGTGGGTATTGCCCCTGGTCTGGTAGTTGCAGAGATTCTACACAGCGCTGCAACCTCTCTGCTGCAAGGCGAGACGCCCTACTACAGCTTGGCCATATGGCACGGATTTAACTTCCCACTGCTGATGAGTTTCATTGCACTGTTGGGTGGCATTGTCGTCTACGCGACCCGTAAGCAGTTGTTTGAGTTTCAGGCGCAATTCCCTGAACGAGACGCTAAAGCGATCTTTGATCAAAACATCAAGCGCATTGTGGATGCTGCCACAAGAATTTACGGCACACTTGAGAACGGATCGCTGCAACGCTACACCATGCTGTTCATCTTGAGTGTTGCGCTCTTTACGACGGTTCCAATGACGAAGCTGATCAATTTAGAGGGAGCACGCCCACTGCTGCCGGTCGATGGTATTAGCATCGTCGCTACCATCATTTTGGTCGTCTCCACACTGGTGACGCTGATCTGGCACCGCAAACGGATGATCGCACTGATTGCTGTCTCGGTCGTCGGCTTAATCGTCTCGCTTATCTTTGCCCGCTTCTCAGCACCTGACCTAGCACTGACTCAACTCTCAGTTGAAGTGGTCACGGTGATACTGTTGATGCTCGCACTCTTCTTCTTACCACAGGTCACTGCAAAAGCCGCTAGCCCCTCATCGGTGGTACGTGATCTTGGTTTGGCAACCTTGATTGGTGGTGTGATGGCAACCATTAGTTACGCCATGATGACGCATCCGCAAACCTCGATTGCCGACTTCTTCATCGCCAATTCAAAAATAGGCGGTGGTGGTACCAATGTGGTCAACGTGATTCTGGTCGACTTCAGGGGCTTTGATACCTTTGGCGAGATCACCGTACTGGGCATTGCCGGTTTAGGTATCTACAAACTGATCGCACGCATGAAACTCTTCATGCCATCAGCTGATCTTAACGGCATACCTTGGAGCAACGATCACCACCCGATGATGCTTGCGACCGTCTCAAGAGCACTGCTTCCTTTAGCACTTTTGGTGTCGGCTTACATCTTCTTACGTGGCCACAACCTGCCAGGTGGTGGCTTTATTGCCGGTCTAGTAACCGCTGTAGCACTGATCCTGCAGTACATCGCCAACGGTGTCGATTTCATGCGCGAACGCTCGAAACTGAACTACCAGTGGCTGATCTCTGTCGGTTTGATCATCGCAGGCGCTACGGGAATGGGCAGCTGGCTGTTTGGCTACCCCTTCTTAAGTTCGTGGTTTGATTACTTCTATCTGCCGGGTATCGGAAAGTTCGAGTTGGCCAGTGCCATGCTGTTTGATCTAGGGGTCTACCTAACCGTCATTGGATCCACCCTACTTATACTCGGGAATCTAGGCGCATTAACGACCCACGCACGTCCAGAGGAGTCTAAATAATGGAGCTACTGATCAGTTTGATTATTGGCCTACTCACCGCTGTGGGGGTATTTCTGGTACTTCGTGGTCGTACTTTCCCAGTGGTACTTGGTTTAACGGTGCTCTCTTACGCCGTGAACCTGTTTATTTTTTCCGCCGGCAGACTTGTCCTTGATGGTGCCGCGGTATTGAAATCTGGCCTAGCAACACCGGACCCTGTTCCGCAGGCGCTGGTTCTTACCGCCATTGTTATCGGTTTTGCGATGACCGCCTTCGCGGTCATCCTTGCTATTCGCGCACGTGCCGACCTAGGTAACGACCATGTCGATGGCCGACTACCAGAACAGAGTGGAGATCAGAAATGAACCACCTAATCACTCTGCCTATCATTCTGCCGCTTCTGTTAGCCACGCTGCAGTTACTGCCTGTTTTTGAAAAAAGCATCGAACGCCAACGTGTCATCAGCCTGTTAGGTTCGCTCACTCTGGTGATCCTCTCAGTCGCTCTGCTCATGTCAGCATCAGCAGGTAATGTAACGCTTTATGCACTGGGTAACTGGGATGCGCCGTTCGGCATCCAGCTAGTTGGAGATCGCCTATCGAGCTTGATGGTTATGCTGACCTCACTTCTACTGCTATCGGCCAATCTCTATGCCAGCGCAGGTGACGATAACCAAGGGCGCTACTTCTACCCATTGATGATGTTCCAAGCGATGGGGATCAACGGTGCTTTTCTGACAGGGGATATATTCAACCTATTCGTCTTTTTTGAGATCCTGCTGATCGCCTCTTACTCTCTACTGATTCACGGTGGCGGAAAACACAAAACCAGTGCAGCTGTGCACTATGTTTTCCTGAACCTTGTCGGCTCTGCGATCTTTCTGTTTGCGTTAGGCATCATCTACGGCACGCTCGGCACCCTAAACATGGCCGATATGGCGCTGCGAGTACGTGAGCTTAATGAGTCTGAGATTCAACTGACTAAGATTGGCGGCATGATGCTGCTCTCGGTGTTCGCTCTGAAAGCGGCGCTACTGCCTCTACAATTTTGGCTACCAAGAACCTACGCATCGGCCCCAGGCCCCGTTGTGGCGCTCTTTGCCATCATGACCAAAGTGGGCATCTACTCAATCATTCGCGTTCAAAACCTGATCTTTGGTGACAGCGCTGGTGCTCTAACCGATCTAGGACAGGATTGGATCTGGGTATTGGCGCTCGGCACACTGGTGATGGCAACTCTGGGGGTTATTTCAGCACCGAGCGTGAAACGTCTAGCCGCTCACTTAGTCATTTTGTCTGTCGGCACGCTGTTGGTGGCCGTCGGTTTTGGCAGTGCAAACTCGCTATCAGCAGCGCTCTATTACGCCGTTCACTCTACGCTAGCGGGCGCTGCTTTCTTCCTAATCGGGGACATTATCGCTGAGCAGCGTGAACGCTCGTTTGACCGAATCGTGGCCGGTCGCTCTTTGGCGCAGCCGATGGGCATTGGGATACTCTTTTTCATTGCAGCTCTAACTCTGATCGGCATGCCACCACTGTCGGGCTTTATTGGTAAGTTTTTGATCATGAAGTCGATCGACAGCAGCTCGGCACTGGTCTGGGCTTGGCCGCTGTTATTGATCGGCAGTTTGGCAGCACTGGTCGCCTTTTCACGCGCCGGATCGACACTGTTTTGGCGTTCCAACGGCAAACCGGATAGCAGCAAGGCCTCAGCAACGCGTAAATTTATTGCGGTCGGCATACTGCTGAGCGCTGCACCGTTGATGAGCCTATTTGCCGGCCCAATCACCCAGTACACAGACGCAACTGTTGAGCAGTTACGAGCGTTTGAGCAGGACCCGACACAGATTATGGCTAAAGGAGTGCAACGATGAGTTTCGTACGATCTTGGCTACCACGCCCCTTCTTATCACTGGTTCTGTTAATTGTCTGGTTGCTGATGAACAACAGTTTCTCGCTCGGGCAAATAGTGCTGGGGTTGATCCTAGCCTTGGGAATCCCACTACTGACAGAACCTCTACAGACTCAACAGATGGCGGTTAAGAGACCGCTAAAACTGATCAGATACATTCTGGTATTACTGTGGGATATCGTGGTCGCCAATCTTGCGGTAGCCAAATTGATTCTAGGGCCAACCAAAGCACTGCAACCTGGTTTTATCGCCTACCCGCTTAACTTAACGGGGGATCTACCGATCACCCTGCTTGCCTCAACCATATCACTGACGCCTGGAACCTTGAGTGCCGAAGTGAGCAAGGATCGAGAGTGGCTTTACATACACGCCCTTGATCTTCCCGACGAGCAAGCGTTGATTGATGAGATTAAACAGCGTTACGAGACCCCGCTGAAGGAGATATTCCAATGTTAGAGATCAGCCTTAAAATCGTTCTCGTCATGATCAGCATCGCTCTTATCATGAACACTTACAGTTTAGTCAGAGGCCCCTCGTTGCCCGAGCGCATTCTGAGCTTGGATACGCTCTACATTAACAGTATTGGTTTGATTCTGATCTATGGCATTGTGCAAGCCAGCTCCATCAACTTTGAAGCCGCACTGTTAATCGCCATGCTTGGCTTTGTCAGCACGGCCGCGCTCTGCAAATACCTTCTGCGCGGCGATATCATTGAGTAAGGGATAGGACAGAAGAACTATGAATTTTGCGATTGAACTGATCCTATCTCTGCTACTACTGCTAGGAGGATCGTTAATTCTGATTGGCTCACTGGGTCTGATTCGTCTTCCTGACGTTTACACTCGTTTGCACGCGCCTACAAAAGCGACCACCCTCGGTATGGGTGCGATCTTGATTGCATCAATGCTATTCACTCTGTTCGATCAGGGTTCATTAAGTGTGCAGCAACTCTTGATCACGCTGTTCCTGTTCATCAGCGCCCCTTTGACAGGGCACCTGTTAGCCAAAACAGCCATGCATCAGCGCTTAAAACAGATCGACAAGACCAAAAACGCGGAACTGATTGAAGTAGCTAGGGATCGAGAAGCCCCCAATCACTCTTCGGATTGAAGCAAGGCTAGGCTCGATGTAACCAACTGCTCACCGGCCTCTAATCGACGGTGAGTATCTTCGATGGATCGATCCTTAGGGTAGATCGCTTTTGCTTGATCAATCAGCGCTAGCGCACCCTCCTCATCCCCAATATTCTGACGAGCAATCGCCACATCTCTATAGAGTTGAATATCCGGTATCTGTTCAAGATAAGCTTCGCCCCACTCAATAAAGCCCAATACAGCATTCTGATCTTGATGCTCTATCGCACCATAGAGTGAAGAGCGCATTACAAAGTACTCACCCAACTCTTTAAAGTAGACATTGTTGAGCGCGAACCTCAAATGGGTGGGCTCAGTGCCGCGATGTTTGTAGTACTGCATGATTCCGGTCTGCGACAACAGCGAGTGAACCAAAAAGAGCACCATAATCGGCACAATGAATAGTGGACTACCTTTCAAAAGAGCCGTCGCACCCAGCGAGAGTTTGACCGGTTTGATAAGAGTGCGGTACGAGAAGAGCACGGCTAACAGCAGTGTCAGTAGAATCCAGTGGTATGTTGAAATATAAAAAGGTAACTCTGTCTGGGTATGCAGAGCGATGGGTAATAGCAGTGCGGCAAGCGCCAACCCCTCTCCCCACCCTAAACGGATCAACTGCAACACAACCCCTAAGACCGCGATACCAATGGCCAGCAGTGCGACCAAGCCGCCCTCGTCCATCCAAAACAGCAGTTCATTATGAGGATGGGAGAATCGAGGACTTCCATCGACCGCTGAAGCGTCCGTTGTCTGATAGTAGGTGACACGCTCTTTTTGGAATTCAGACTGGAAGCTACCGATGCCGTGACCAAACAGCGGCGAGCGTTCAAACACATCCA
This sequence comes from Marinobacterium sp. xm-m-383, assembly GCF_013283255.1. NCBI lineage: Bacteria > Pseudomonadati > Pseudomonadota > Gammaproteobacteria > Oceanospirillales > Oceanospirillaceae > Marinobacterium > Marinobacterium sp. xm-m-383. The sequence continues at coordinate 237,165 of NZ_WBYT01000003.1, forward strand.
GTGCGATACGATAGATATGAGGACGAGCATCCTTACCCTCCTCTGCCAGTTTTTCGATCTTATTGTAGGCCTGCAGTGCACCATCATTGGCTTGATAACCGGCAATAGCTCCGGTTCCCAGTGTGAATGCCAACGCAATCGCCAGTAGCGGCTGACTGATTAGTGCTTTAATGCGCCCTGCGCAAATCAACAATAGTGCCAGCAAAGCACCGATCAAACCGACCCTAGAACCGGATGCGGCGACCTCTAGTGACGCTAGAAACAGCGTCAGAAACAGCGCTGATTTTTGCGGCCAGCGCTGTTCACTGAAGGTTTTCGTAGTCGCTAACCAAAGCGCTAGCGCCACCGCCGTTGCCATCAATGAGGCTTGTAAATTGGGTTGCTGGAACATCCCCAGCAGTCGATTGCCCGATGAGATAGGCACCCAACCTCTAAACAGTGGGTGTGAAATCATCTGTACCAGGCCGACCAGAGCATGAATCAACATCGACGCCAATAACAGATAGAGCAACTGATTCATCTGTTGCTCACTGAGTCGATACTGCAACACAGAGAACCAGAGCGCGATACCGCCAAACACCACACCGAGTCGAATCAGCCACTCGCCGGGGCGATCCATACCTGAGACAAATCCCGTCAGGTAGAGCCCTATCGGCATCGCTAAAATTAACCAAAGGTAGTTTGGACGCACCCATTCACCTGACTCTATAATCTTGAAAATGGCGCCCGCAATGATAAAGAGCACCGGCAACCAGACCACCGCATTAAACGGTAGATTCAACCCTTCACCACCTAAATTGTCTTGGTAATAGAAGGGCGCAACCAGAAACAGCAGGCTCAAAAGAATCGTTAAAACTTTAGATGCACGACTCTCATCTGAATCTTGGCCCAATAGTTGCATGTAATCTCCGTAAGTTTGGGTAAATAGCTGATGACTATTAAGTAATAGCACATGTAAGAAAATTGTCGTGCATTTATGCTTATAATGACAGTTATACCTACAAAGTAGATTTGTTGATAAAGGAAATTCAATGCTCTCTAAAGTGATCATCCCCGTTGCCGGCCTCGGTACTCGAGTTCTTCCAGCCTCTAAAGCCATTCCTAAAGAGATGCTGCCCGTCGTCGATAAACCGGTTATCCAACACGTCGTGGAAGAGGCCGCACGCGCAGGATTTCGCCAGATTGTTTTGGTGACACGCTCGGGCAAAGAGTCGATCGAAAACCATTTCGATGCCAACTACGAGCTAGAGCAGATGCTTGCCCTTAAGAATAAGACTGCTCTTTTGAATGCGGTAGAGAACTCACTACCAAAGGGCATCGAGGTCATCTCTGTGCGCCAACCTAGTGCAAAAGGTTTGGGGCATGCGGTGTTGTGTGCTGCCCACGTCATTGGTTCAGAGGACTTTGCCGTCATGCTGCCCGATATGGTGATTGACGATGAGGGTCTTGCCAGCGACTTCTCTGAGATGGTGAAACGTTACCAGAAAAACGGTTCTGGCCAGATCATGGTAGAGGGCGTACCACAGGAACATGTGGATCGTTACGGTATCGTTGATTGCGGCGGCCAACAGTTGACCGCCGGCACAGGCGCCCCAATTCATGGCATGGTTGAGAAACCACCCGTCGATCAAGCGCCATCAAACCAAGCGATTGTCGGTCGTTACATTCTGCCTAACCGTGTGATGGAGCTGTTGAAGACGACACAACCCGGTGCCGGCGGCGAAATCCAACTGACCGATGCGATGCTTGAGCTACTGTCAGAATCAACAATGGAGGCCTACAGCATGCGCGGCACCGTCTATGACTGTGGTAACAAAGCGGGTCTTCTACAAGCTAACCTTGCATTCGGTTTGAAGCACCCTGAAACCGCTGATGCGATGCGTGACTTCCTAGCTAAGAAGCAACTCTAAGAGGTCGATATGACTCAAGCTTGGTCGAAACTGGAACAATCAGCTGCACGCCTGAGTGCACAGCATCTTCGTGAATTGATCGATACCGATCAACGCTTTGAATCACTCTCGTTCCGACATGAAGGGATGTTGATGGACCTCAGTCGTCAGCGCATTGATGCTCAGGTGATGAATGAGCTACTTGCACTGGCCGACGAGAAGCAGCTTCCGTCAGCCATCAAAGCGCTGTTACAAGGTGAGCACGTCAACAACACAGAAGACAGAGCGGCGCTTCACTCTGCCCTTCGTCTTCCTAAAAGTGCACAGCTCCGAGTCGATGACCAAGATGTTGTCAGTGATGTTCACAAAACCTTGGATCGCATGGAGCAGTTTGTTGACCAGATCCATCAGGGGCAGTGGCGTGGCTACACGGGGAAACCGATCACCGACGTTGTCAACATCGGTGTCGGGGGCTCTGATCTTGGGCCGTTGATGGTGTGTGAAGCGACCCACCAGTTCCGACCAGAAGCGTCATTGAACATCGGTTTGCACTTTGTCTCCTCTATGGATGGCAGTCAGCTCTCGAATCTTTTGCTCGAGCTGGATTCTGAAACCACTCTATTTGTTCTGTCGTCTAAATCCTTTGGCACCATTGATACGCTAGCTAACGCGGCAACTGCGGTGGATTGGCTACAAGAGCGTAGCGGTCTAAATCGTGAGCTGCTGATCAAGCAGCACTTTATTGGGGTCACTGCTGCTCCTGAAAAAGCCGTCGCTTGGGGCCTTTCTGAAGAGACACTGCTTGAGTTTTGGGAGTGGACCGGCGGGCGCTACTCTCTCTGGTCCGCGATCGGCCTACCGATTGCTATCAGCATAGGGATGCAGGGCTTCCGTGATCTGCTGGCTGGTGCACACAGCATGGACAAACATTTCGAAGAGGCGGAGTTTGCCTATAACCTTCCGGTTCTTCTGGCGCTGATCGGTATCTGGAACATCAACTTCCAGGACATTCATGCCCATGCGATCTTGCCGTATGACGGTCGATTAGCCCATCTTCCCGCTTATCTAGAGCAGTTGGAGATGGAGAGTAACGGCAAGAGTGTTGGCATTGATGGAAACTCGATTGCACAGCGTACCTGTCCGATTCTTTGGGGTGAAATTGGCCCGAATGCACAGCATGCGTTTTACCAGCTTCTTCACCAGGGTACTGAGCGTGTGATGTGTGACTTTATTGTCCCTGCACGCCGCTACGTCGATCGTGAGAGCTCACTGCAAGAGCAGCACCAACTGGCGCTGGCCAACTGTTTAGCTCAAGCTCGAGTGCTTGCGCTAGGCGATGCAGCGCTGACCGATGGTGTTGAGCGTCCAGCCTGGCAACGCTACTTCGGCAACCAGCCCAGCACGGTTCTGATGCTGGATGAGCTAACGCCTTACAACTTAGGCAGCCTGATTGCCCTCTATGAACACAAGGTCTACGTCCAAGCAGTTATCTGGGGCATCAACCCATTTGACCAGTGGGGTGTTGAGCTGGGTAAAAAAGTGGCGAACGATCTAATTACTGCACTCAACCAAAGTGCCGACCATCAGTACGACCCGGCTACCGAGGGACTTCTGAATGAGATTCAAAATTTGCGAGGTAACGGACAATGAAGATCAGCGTTTGGGGACACGAACTCAGCGCATGGATTGCCCGTGCGCAATTGGCTGCCTATGGTAATGACATCTACCACGCGGTCGCCGATAACGAACCCATTGAGAGCCACCTGCGATCTGAGCCAGGACTTCTTACCAGCATCCAAGCAGCCGAGTTTAATCAGCGTCTGATTATCGACCCTCATAAAGCCCTAGAGTCCGATGTTCACTGGATAGCCATGGAGTCGAGCGCTTTCGATGAAGCGAAAACGCTGGTCGAGCGTTTAGCCGAATCTGACAAACCTCTGCTTCTGATTAACCAGAGTAACTTTGGGGTTGGCGCCAGCGATGAGCTGCAGTCGATGCTGGATGAGAGCAAAGGGCAGTACGTCGTCTACTTCCCCGATGTATTGCAAGCAGGCCAAGCGATGCAGCAGTTTGCCAACCCTCAGGCTCTACTGATCGGCAGTGAGCACGAGGTAGCAACAGATCTACTGCTAAGCCTGTTACGCCCCTTCCACCTAGGGCAGAGAGCCATTCAACGCATGACACGCCGTGAGGCCGAGTTCGTTAAGTATGCGATCACCGGTATCTTGGCGCTCCGTCTAGGCTACATCAACGAGATGGCGGGACTGTGCGATCAACTGGGTATCGATATTGATGCGATTCGCCGTGGCATGACGACCGATGTGCGTATCGGTAGCCACTACCTGCAACCAGGCTCTGGATTTGGTGGTCAGCAGTTCACCCAATATCTAGAAGGACTATCAACACTGCTCAGTGAACAGAAGGGCTCTGTCTTTGTCGACACCCTACTGCAGCAGAATGAGGTCAATAAAGAGTGGCCATTTAGAACCCTGTGGCAACACTATCAGTGTGACCTAAGTAACAAGACCTTTGCTATCTGGGGAGTTGCATTCAAGCCAGGTGTGGCCGACGTTGAGACCTCACCAGCACTGCGCGTCATCGATGCACTGTTGGCGCAGGGGGCTAAACTACAGATCCATGATCCTGAAGCGCTACAGACACTAGCCGCGCGCTATCCAGGCAACCAGCAGATACAACTGATGACGCATAACTACGACGCCTGTGAGGGCGCCGATGCGCTGTTGGTACTGACGGCCTGGCCAGAGTACGCATCACCCGACTTCAATCGCATCGCCTCCCAGTTGGAGAATCCTCTTATCATTGATGGGCGCAATCTGTATGATCCAAACCGCGTCCAATCAGCAGGCATAACCTACTACTGTATGGGACGCAGCTGTTTAACCAACGCCTAATTTCAAAAGGTTGCTGTGACCGATAAAAAGATTGAACACGCCCAGCTGAACTGGCGTGACGAACAACCCGAGTCGACTCAGTTTGGTGATATCTACTTCAGTGTTGAAGATGGTATCGCCGAGACTGAGCATGTGTTCATTCAATCCAATCAGCTTCCAGAGAGACTAGCATCACTCGACAAGCCAATGTTCACCATTGGTGAAACCGGATTTGGTACCGGACTTAATTTCCTAGTAGCTCGTCACCATTTTTTAACGACGGCTAAACCGCAGCAAACACTGCACTTCATCAGTTGTGAAAAGTACCCAATGCGCCTCGCTGATCTTAAGCGCGCATTGACACCCATTGGTGCAAAAGAGCCGTTCGCAGAGGGCGTTGATCAACTGGTGAGGCTATGGCCTGCTGCTCTACCTGGGTTTCACCAATTAAGCTTCGACAACGGGAGAATTCAGTTATGGCTCCTATTCGGCGATGCAGCCCAACAACTGTCGCAGATCGACGCCAGAGTGGATGCATGGTTCTTAGATGGGTTCGCTCCGTCAAAAAACCCTGAGATGTGGCACGAAGGTCTGTTTAAACAGCTGGCCAGATTGAGCAGTGAGAACACCAGTTTTGCGACTTTTACTTCTGCCGGCATCGTTAAACGAGGCCTGCAATCGGTGGGTTTTGAGATCAAAAAGATTCCTGGATTCGGCCGAAAGCGAGAGATGATTCACGGCCAATTTATTCAGGCCAGAGATTCACAGTCGCAGACTAAGCCATGGTTAGCTCGCCCGACTGCTCAAGAGAGAGGCAAAAACTGCGCTGTCATCGGGGCTGGGCTTGCCGGTGCTAGCGTTGCTCACGCATTAGCTGAGCGGGGCATAGAGGTTGATCTCTATGAGCGAGCACCGAAACCCGCAACGGGCGGCTCCGGTAACCCACAAGGGGCGCTCTATGCCAAGTTACCGGCGGTGCCGACTGCGGCATCCCGCGTCCACGCCAACGGCCTGCAGTTCACCGTCAATCAACTCAAGGCATTAAACCTTGATGACCAACAGCACGCCGATCTGTGTGGGGTGTTACAGCTCGCTGTCAGTGAAAAAGATCAAAAACTGCAGCAGAAGTTGATCGAAGCAAACAACTACCCTGAATCGCTGGTTAAACGGGTATCTGCAGAAGAGGCGTCTGAACTGGCAGGTACCGTCACAGAACATTCAGCACTCTATTTTCCAGACGCGGGTTGGGCATCGCCTCCTAAACTGGTCGACTATCTACTCAAACATGACAATATTCGCAGCCACTTTAACTGCCCCATTGAAACCCTTGAGCGTGACGGCAGCCAATGGCTAATCAACGGTGAAGCCTATTCACAGGTGGTTATCTGCAGTGCGTATGAGACAGAGCTACTAACAGGGTTAGCGAAGCTTGATCTGAAGCCTATTCGTGGCCAGACCAGCTGGTGCTCATCCGAAGAGACACCGAACTTAAAAACCGTGGTGTGCGGTGAGGGGTACATTTCACCGGCTCTGAATGGACAGTACTGTTTTGGCGCCTCATTTAAGGTGAATGACACTAGTCAGGATCTGAAACAGGCAGAGCACCAACACAACTTAGATCTTCTTGAACGGGCGCTGCCTGAGCTGTCTGAATCGGTGCAAAACAGAGAACTCTCTGGACGAGCATCGCAGCGAGCAGGGACTCGCGACTACCTGCCGATGGTCGGGGCTTTGTGTGATACAGAGAAATTGGTTGAGCAGTACCAGCGCTTAAGTGTCGATGCCAGTACAGAGTTCAATGACACAGCGCCTTGGCTTGAGGGGCTCTATGTCAGTGTGGGGCATGGCTCTAAAGGGTTGATCACCTGCCCTATCGCAGCGGAGATCATTGCCGCGCAAATCACCCACCAGCCCTACCCCTTAGAGCAGGAGTTGGTGGATATCTTATCGCCACAGCGATTTGCGATCCGCGATCTGATTAGAGCGGCTCATTCAAAAGGCTAATGCGAACCGCTAGTAAGCTTGAGCCAGGTTTAATCAGCTAATCGCTTATTCTGAGGCTTGCTCTGCGTTCTGCTGCTGAATCTTGGCAAGATCTTCAGCAGGGATAATGGTTGTGGTCTCGGTTTTACTGTCGAACATGATCAGCGCTTTACCGGTAAGGATCTGCTCTCTCACCTCTTCGACACGCTCTTCAAGACTCACTTCCTGTTCACCGTAGTCTGTCCCATCACGGGTAACAAACTCTTCGATCATGCCACGTAGGGCATCATCCGAAAGCATATTCGCTGGAACAATCACTACACTCTTCCTAACAACTGGTTAAATTCATTTTCATCTAGCACGCGGATGCCCAACTGCTCTGCTTTGGCCAATTTGGACCCAGCACCGGGTCCTGCGACCACCGCATCCGTTTTGGACGAGACACTGCCAGAGACCTTCGCACCCATCTCTTGAAGAAGCGCTTTCGCTTCACTGCGTCCCATAGTTTCAAGCGTACCAGTAAGCACCCAAGTCTGCCCTTCTAATGGCGCACTGGCGTCGCTGACCCTTCTCTCAGAGTACCAATGCATACCGAACTCAATCAGCTGCGTTTCAAAACGCTGCAACTGTTGGCACCAAGTCTCATCTTGGATCGCTTCTAGGACGCCAGCTGCCGCACGACTACTCAATTTAGGCACAGCTTTAAGCGCATCTTCATCTGCAGCCAAAAGCGCTTCGACTGTTTCAAAATGGGCTGCCAAAGCCTTAGCACCGGTCGCTGCTACACCTTTAATGTTAGACCCCTCAATCAGCTCAGCAAAGCTGACACTGGCCTGCAGCTTGGCGGCAATCTGCTCCTGCTCTTCCAGTTGAATGCCTAACGACAGGAGATCATCCAGAACCTTCTGGTTATGTTCCTCCGCCATAAAGTGGGTAATCTCATGGGCTACTTCCAGACCAATATCTGGAAGAAGGGTCAACGTACGAGACTGCGCCTGACGAATTCGTTCAAGCGTCCCCAAACTTAGCGCTAAAGTTCGAGCCGTCTCTTCCCCTACTTCAGGAATACCGAGGGCATAGATAAAGCGAGCTAGAGAGATGGTTTTAGACTGACCGACCGCATCGATCAGGTTTTGCGCTGACAGCTCAGCATATCCCTCTAGGGTTAACACCTGATCTTTGGTCAGTCTAAACAGATCCGCAGGTGATTTAACCAGCTCACGATCCACCAGTTGTTCAATCGCCTTGTCGCCCAGACCATCAATATCGAGCGCTTTACGAGAGACGAAGTGGATCAACGCCTGCTTCAACTGGGCACTGCAACTGAGGCGCCCAACACAACGGTAGACCGAACCTTCGACCTTCTGCTCCTGTCCTTTGCTGCGCTTAACGAGCTGCACACGCTCCACCTCAGAGCCACACACAGGACAAGCAGAAGGGATAGCAATCGGTTGTTCATCACCGGTGCGACGATCGGTTGCCACTTTGACGATTTGCGGAATAACATCACCTGCGCGGCGAATAACAACCCAATCCCCTACTTTCGCATCCAGTCGCGCGATCTCGTCCATGTTGTGTAGGGTGGCATTACTGACCGTGACTCCACCGACGAATACGGGTTCTAAACGAGCAACAGGGGTCACAGCACCTGTACGGCCAACTTGGAAATCAACATCGAGAAGCTGTGTCACCTCCTCTTGGGCAGGGTACTTAAACGCCGTAGCCCAGCGAGGATCACGTGAGCGGAAACCTAGGGTCTCTTGCACCTCTCGCGAATCGCACTTCAATACCACGCCATCTATGTCATAAGGGAGAGCGTCACGTTTAGCACCCAGAGCCTCGATGTAGTCGAAACAGGCATCCGCGCCCTCAACACGAGCGATTTGATCACTGATCTTGAGGCCCCAGCTATTAATTAACTGCAAGGTCTCATAGTAACTATCAGGCAGCTCATCGGAACCAACGCCCGTTCCATAACAGCAGAAGGTCAAAGGACGACTGGCGGTAATCGATGGGTCGAGCTGACGCAGGCTGCCTGCTGCAGCATTACGCGGATTCACAAAGCTCTTTTGACCCGTCTCACGAGCCTGTTGATTGAGCGCTTCAAACCCAGCCCGCGGCATATAGACCTCGCCACGCACTTCAATACGCTCTGGCCAACCCGCTCCCATCAATTTCAGAGGGACACTTTGGATGGTGCGTACGTTGCTGGTGATATCCTCACCGGTAGAGCCATCACCACGGGTCGCTGCTCTAACCAAAAAGCCATTCTCATAGAGGATGCTGACGGCCAGACCATCCAGTTTGGGTTCAAGCGTAATCGCCAGCGAGGCATCGCTGTCCAACCCCTCTTGAGCACGACGGTAGAATGCATGAACGTCATCACGATTGAACTGGTTGCTCAGACTCAGCATAGGGATCTCGTGTACCACTTCAGCGAAGCCACCCTCGGGTTTAGCGCCGACACGTTGAGTTGGCGAATCCGCGGTAACTAGCTCAGGGTGGTCTGCTTCGAATGCTTCGAGTTGGCGATAGAGGTGGTCATACTCAGCATCCGTGACCGAGGGGTCATCGAGTACATAATAGCGATAGGCGTGCTGTTGGAGCTGCTCTCTGAGCTCCAGAATCTGTTGTTCAATCGACATAAGGTTTGGACTTATTTGGATTTGCGAGTACGACGGCTCTTAGCGCGTGAACGAAGCTTGTAGGCCTTCACCAACTCACGATAGTGCTCCTGAGTTTGGGGACGCATCACTGAACGATCACTGTCGAGCATCTCGCCACCCAGTGCCTTAGCCAGAGTCTCCGCCGTGGCCAACATGCAATCAACCGCGTAGGAAGGATCACGTGGTTCGGTCATCGACATAAAGAAGGTGACCGCAGGCGTCTCATGGTCAGCCAAGGTCTCTATATTGAATGAGCCAGGTTCACCCACATCACTCATGGTAAATTGAATCGGTGAGTGATCACTGTTGTCTTCGAAACGATGGAAAAGATCCATCTGACCAAACTCCATACCACAGCGTTCAACCACGGTTTGAATATGAGCACCCGACAGGGAGCCACCCTTGGGTGCAACAACAAAGACAACCAAGCGGGTTTCTGGATCACTGAGGTCAAGTTCACGGAACTGTCGTCCGGTCGATGGAGATGCAGCGGCGACTGCAGCCTCTTGAGTCTCGGAGTCCTGTATCGCTTCAGCCTGGTCGATCAGCTCAGGCTCTTCGATCTCTGGCAGCGAGCTCACCAGTGATTCAATATCCTCAAGCGGTTCATCAACGGCATCCACATTAGGCTCAAGGAGCTGATCGAACTCACTGGCCTCTGGTTCCGGCTTTTTGGCAGGTGATTTGCGTTTACGAGCCGGTTTCTCTTTTTTGGCGCCCGCATCGACCAACTCATGAATTGGGCGATCAAGATCTAGGCCAAATAGGTCATCGACGTGACCGACAGGTTGTTCTGCAACGGGTTCAGCCTCTGGCTCTGGCTCTGGCTCTGGCTCTGGCTCTGGCTCTGGCTCTGGCTCTGGCTCTGGCTCTGGCTCTGGCTCTGCAGTCTGTTCGACTGTAATCTCTTGTTCAAGCGCCTCTTCAGGTGACTCGTCAGCAATTTCAACTTCAGGTGCTGCGGGCTCTTCCTGAACGGCTTCCTCTTGGATTGCCTCTTCTTGGACAGACTCTTCTAGAACGGCTTCTTCGATGGGTTGCTCAAGCGTTTCTTCAGGCTCAGTGCTATCTTCAGGCTCAGGACTGTTCTCAAGCTCAAGGCTACTTACAGGCTCAGGACTGCTCTCAAGCTCAGGGCTGTTCTCAGACTCAGGGCTGTCAATAGAGAGCGTCGGCTCACTGGGCTTAAGATTGGTTTTGCGAGGAGCCGATACGATACCTTCATCCGATAGGCTATCAAATGGATCGGGCTCAAGATCATCGACTCGAAGATCAGCGAGAGGGTCATCAATCACTGGCTCAGCTTCAACAGAGGATTGTTCAGGCTGCGCCGTTAGACTATCAAGTGGGTCTTCAGTTTGACTGGCTTGCTGAGCTTCGGCTGCCATTAAGGCATCGATATCGGGGCGCTCAACTTTGCGCTTTACTCGAGCACCCCCGTTAGGCAGTTCAGGATTATGTTTATCGGCAATTTCATCAGTGTCAGTCGATTCAGAGGAGGGATCGATCTTCATGCGGATTCGATTGGAGCCACCGCTGATACGTCGCCATCCATCGACAAGGATAAGCAGAATCAGCACGGCACCTGCCGCCATCAACCAATCTCTTAACTCCATTAAACGCTATCCTTGAACCACTGAAATTTATGCTTTTTGTAAACCCCTACTTTACAACTTCAGAGACCACTATTTCTAGTGGTTGAGACAAACCTTTTGTAGGTATATCAGTGATTTCCGCAATCATATCGCCTGGCTGTGGAGTCACATCACCACTGAGGCTGATTCGGGCGCTGACTGAAACGGTCTCATAACCCGATAGACGGGCTTGAGGTGTCATCGCATTGGCATCACTTAACACCAACTCAACCGGCAAATCGGCCGCCGTTAAACGCACACCTGCCAGTGGCATACCACCCTCTAAAGGACGCGCAACAATGAAGACTGGCGTCTCTGCTGGTACATTAGCGAGCAGTTCAGCAGCCACTGAAACTTTTACGGGTATAGCCGCCATCGCAGGCATTTCGATATCGCTGACATCTTCACCCAAGGCGATTAACTCATTTCGAGCACGCTCAACGCCATTCTGTAACGACTGAGCAGAAGCACCATCGGCATTGATTAGCGCTGTTGACCAGAAGCCAATCGCATCGCGATAGGCCTTACGCTCAAAGGCATCGATTCCCAAAATGCCTAGTGCTGTGATTTCGAACGGTTCCGCCGCTAGCGTTTTATCAACTTGGTCACGAACTTCAGGCGTCATGCCACCGGCAACGAAGAACATAGACTGAGCCAACTGCCCCATCACTGTCGCGTACTGAACATCCTGAGGCGTGAGGTAGGCTAAGGTATTTTGATAAGCCTCTAACGCACCCTGATAATCTTGTTGGCCCATCAGCGTGCTGGCTAACAGATACCAACCTTCTGGGTTTGCGGGTTGTAGCTCCAGCTCTTTACGCAGCTGATCAATCGCTTCTTGCAGCGTGGGCTGACGACCATCAAATGGATCTTCAGACATGTTCAGTGCCACTTCTAGCGCTGGTGCACTACCGACTTTGGCGTAAAGCCCTAATGAAGCAACCACCACCACTAACGCGATAAAAGAGGCAGCCATAAACTGTTTAGTTGAGATCGATTCGGAACTGAGCGAACGACTCTCCGTGCTGGCATCAATCAGCAAGTTCTTTTCAAGCTCTGTTTTAAGAACGGCAAAGTCTTCTTGTGACAATGATCCCGATGCGACCTCTTGCTCCAACTCCTGAAGACGATCTTTAAAGACTTCGACGTTATCGCGTTGCGGGTCAGAGGTAACGACCGTATCGACTTTATCTTTGAACTGTTTCCAAACCGGGTAGATAACAAACAGAATTGCTACGACCGATAACAGCGCAATACCCAACCACAAATACAACATTACTCTTTATCCTGTTTTAAAAGCGCATCGAGACGTGCCTGATCATCAGAGCTTAGCGCTGCCTCGCTCACTTTTCGACGCGAACGGCGCTGCCATACAACCGCTAAAATCACTAACACACCAAAGCCCAATACTAAAAACGGCCCATTCCATAGCAACCAAGTCTGGCTGTTCATTTTGGGGCGATAGAGAACAAAGTCACCGTAGCGAGTCACCATAAAATCGATGATGGTCTCATCTTCAGCACCCTCATCGATCATACGAAACACCTCGGTGCGTAGGTCTTTTGCGATTGGGGAATCGGAATCAGCGATATTCTGGTTTTGACACTTCGGACAACGTAGTTCAGCCGCTAATGCATGGAAACGTTTCTCATCTTCCACCGATTTAAAGTTGTGGGTATCAATGGCTGCAAAGCTAGAGGTCGAGAGCAGAACCAACAGAAACAGTGCGCGAATCATGAGGCTTCACCCTTGATCGTCTCGATGACGGACGAGAGATCCTGCCAAACTGTTGCATCCACCGCACCAACATGACGGTAACGAATAACGCCCTGCTGATCGATCACGTAGGTCTCTGGAGCACCGTAGACTCCTAGATCCAATCCTAGACGGCCCTGAGGATCGAAAACAACCTCTTTGTAAGGGTCTAGGTAGCGACGTAACCAATCATTCGCTTTGGTTAAATCGTCTTTATAGTTGATGCCATAAATGGTGACACCCTGGCTGGCCAACTGATTAAGGAAGGCGTGCTCCTCTTTACAGGTGGGACACCAAGTAGCCCAGACATTAACCAGTGCGATATCGCCTTTAAAATCGTCCACCGTCAGCTTGCGACTTGGATCAGTAACAGAGGTCAACTCAAACTCAGGCATCGGCTTGTTCAACAGTGCTGAGGGCAGTTCGCGAGGATCTAGATATAGGCCCTTCCAAAGGAAAAAGCCTAAGCCGATAAAGAGCGCCAGCGGAGCAAATAGAAACAGTTTCTTCATGACGACTCCTTAGGCCAATTTCGCATCGCGTTGCGACATCTTACGGTAACGTTTATCCATCGCCGCGAGGAAACCACCAAAGGTCATCAACAGACCGCCCAACCAGAGCCAGCGAACATAGGGTTTAAACTGGAGACGAATCGCCCAAGCCCCGCCCTCTAGAGGCTCACCCAGTGCCACATAGAGATCTCTAAATAGACCCGCATCAATCGACGCTTCGGTCATCACGTTGCCACGGGCGGTGTAGAGACGCTTCTCGGGTGTCATGACTTCGTAGAGCTGACCATCCTGGTAGACGTTGATAACACCCTTGTCAGAGGTGTAGTTAGGTCCTTCAACGTGCTCGATACCTTTAAATTCAAACACATACTGCCCAACCTCTTGGCGATCACCGGGCGCCATACGCAGATCACGATGTTCAGTAAACGCAGAGACCATCGCGATACCCACCGCAAGAACAGCCATTCCCAAATGTGCCAAATGCATACCCCAGTAAGCACGAGGCAGTTTTTTCAGTGAGGCAAAGAGTGAACCTGAACGCTTACCAGCACGATCGTATAGATCGACCAGTGCACAGAATACGATCCAGTAGGCCAGAATAATGCCCACATATGTCCAGTGATCCCAACCCTCGCCACCACGAATCATCATGGTTGCGACGCCAAAGACGACAGCAAGCACTAAAGGACCGATCAGACGTTTAAACAGTTGCGTCGCATCGGTTTGACGCCAACGCACCAGCGCACCGACACCCAGAGCAACCATCAGCAGAGCGCCTAAAGGAACCGTCAAAGCATTGAAGTAGGGAGGTCCAACCGACATTTTACCCATACCCAGTGCATCAATAAGCAGAGGATAGAGGGTGCCTAGTAGCACTGTGAATGCGATGACTGTCAGTAGAACGTTGTTGACCAACAGCAGGGTTTCACGCGAGACCAAGGTAAAGCTAGAGTCACTCTTCACCTGAGCGGCACGAATACCGTACAGTAGAAGCGATCCCCCAATGGCAACCGCAAGCATGACCAGAATGTAGAAACCACGTGCTGGATCCGATGCAAAGGCATGCACCGAGGTCAGAACGCCGGAACGAACTAAGAAGGTTCCTAACAGACTTAACGAGAAGGCAAAGATCGCAAGCAGTAGCGTCCAGCTTTTAAAGACGCCACGTTTTTCAGTGACTGCCAGGCTGTGAATCAATGCAGTGCCAACTAGCCACGGCATCAATGACGCGTTTTCGACTGGATCCCAGAACCACCAGCCGCCCCAACCAAGTTCGTAGTAGGCCCACCAACTGCCTAGTGCAATACCCAGCGTCAGGAATGCCCAAGCAACGTTCGTCCATGGACGTGACCAGCGTGCCCAAGCGGCATCCATACGTCCGCTCAACAGGGCCGCAATAGCAAAGGCAAACGCAACTGAGAAGCCAACATAGCCCATGTAGAGCATTGGAGGGTGAACAATCAAACCAAAATCTTGAAGCAGTGGGTTAAGGTCTGCACCCTGTGCCGGAGAACGAGGTAAAAGACGCTCGAACGGGCTTGAGGTAAAGATGACGAACGACAGAAAACCGGTCGTAATGATGCCTAACACACCTAAAACGCGACCAATAATGTCCAACGGCAACGCTTTACTCTTCAGAGCAACGGCTAACGTCCAGCCAGCAAGGGTCAGTACCCAAAGTAGAAGAGACCCCTCATGACCACCCCATACTGCACTGACACGGTAGTACCAAGGTAGGGCCGTATTAGAGTTATTGGCAACGTACTCAACACTGAAGTCGTTGGTTAAGAAGGCGTAGACCAGAAAAGCAAAGGCCAGACCAACAAAAAAAGTTACACCGATCGTCAGCGGGCGAGCGTAGCTGACTAACAAAAGGCTCGAACGCTGAGCACCTACCATCGGAACAACCGACAGCAGAATGCTTAAAAACATAGCTAAGATTAGAGAGTAGGTTCCCAGTTCGGCAATCACTTGTTGAACTCCTCTTTTGAAGGCATCGGCATCTTACCGCTCTTCTCTAACGCTTCTGCCACTTCAGGCGGCATGTAGTTTTCGTCATGCTTCGCAAGAACTTCAACGGCTTGCAGTGTGCCAGAGGCGTCAAGTTTACCCTGCGCAACAATGCCCTGCCCTTCACGGAACAGATC
This sequence comes from Marinobacterium sp. xm-m-383, assembly GCF_013283255.1. Classification (NCBI taxonomy): domain Bacteria; kingdom Pseudomonadati; phylum Pseudomonadota; class Gammaproteobacteria; order Oceanospirillales; family Oceanospirillaceae; genus Marinobacterium; species Marinobacterium sp. xm-m-383. Next base: position 252,642 of record NZ_WBYT01000003.1, read on the forward strand.
AGGAAGAATACCGCTGTACTCAATGGCAACCTTGTTCTCGTAGTCGGTCACCTCAAAGGTAACACGCAACGAGTTTGGATCGCGTTTCACACTGCCTTCAACGACCATGCCGCCGGCACGAATACGGGTGTCTGCAGGGGCTTCACCCTTGGCAATCTGAGTCGGAGAGTAGAATAGGTTAATGTTTTGACTCAGTGCATACATCGTCAGACCGATCGCGGCACTGGCGCCAAATACAATCATAAGAACAATGATTAATCGCTTTTTACGTTTTGGATTCATGACTTAACACTTTCACGTTGAATGCGGCGGCGAAGCGAACGACGAGTCTCGCGGCCTTGAATAATGGGCAGATAAAGGCAGAGTGCGATGGTCAGCAGACCCAGCCCATAACTTAACCAGACATACAGGCCATGACCGCCCATATTTAAAAAATCTGCAAAGGTTTCAAACGCCATAGTTCACCTAAAATTTGAGTTGGCTGTAAGGTAGTGTCATTTTCTGACGCAAACCTTAACTACCAAGAAGCTCTTTTACCCAGCCTGCACGGCGTTCGCGAGTTAAAATCTCATTACGAAGACGCAACATCATCGCTAGCCCAAACACTAAGTAGAGAGCGATCACCATCACCAGAAGTGGCATCCACATCTCAGCGGGCATGGCCGGTTTCTCTGTTATTTTAAAAGTGGCTGGCTGATGCAGTGTGTTCCACCACTCCACCGAGTATTTAATGATCGGAATGTTAACCAGACCCACTAACGCCAATACCGCCGTCGACTTAGCGGCTGTGGTTTCACTCTCAATAGCCGAGTTTAGCGCCATCACCCCCAAGTAGAGGAATAGAAGCACTAACATTGAGGTTAAACGCGCATCCCAAACCCACCAAGAGCCCCAGGTAGGCTTACCCCAAATAGCACCGGTTGCCAGAGCTAACACAGCGAGCGCAGCTCCCAGTGGCGCCACAGATTTGGCTACCATATCGGCCACTTTCATCTTCCAGATCAGGCCAATTGCACCGGCAATCGCCATCAACATATAGAAGCTCTGCGCCAGAATCGCCGTCGGTACATGCAGATAGATAATGCGGAAGCTATTGCCCTGCTGATAATCCGATGGCGCAAACGCTAGCCCCCACACCAGACCAATAACAAACAAAAGACCACCAATGGCCGCAAACCAGGGAATCAATTTACCGGTGATCGAGTAACACCAACGAGGTGATGCCAACTGATAGAACCAACGAGGTAACCAACCACTAGCCATAACTTTTATCCACTCACTGAAATTCGTAATGCCGCACCGGCTGCAATAGGCGCCAATGCCAATGCTAATGCCAACATAGCCCCCAACAGCGCCAGATAACCGTCTAGGGGCAAACCTGTTACTGCTGCTTGTACGGCGCTAGAGCCAAAAATGAGCACCGGAATATACAAGGGCAAAACCAACAGAGAGATCAACACGCCACCACGACGCAGACCCACCGTCAGTGCTGCACCGATCGCACCGATCAGTGACAGCGTTGGAGTGCCCAACAACAGACTGAGCATCAACCCGGGCATCCCCTCCGAAGGCAAGAACAACATCACACCCAAAAGGGGTGCCACTAAAGTCAACGCCAAACCTGATAGCAACCAGTGAGCTAACACTTTGGATAGCACCACTAAAAAGACTGGCTGAGGTGATAGCAGCAACTGCTCTAACGAGCCATCTTCGTAGTCCGATTTAAACAGGGTCTCCATCGACAACAGTGTTGCCAAAAGAGCCGCTACCCAGACCAGACCGGGGGCTAACTGAGAGAGAAAATTCGGCTCTGGGCTAACTCCGATTGGAAAGAGTGACGCGACAATTAAAAAGAAGATCAGCGGATTCACCAGTTCGCTTTTGCGACGAAACGCGAGCGTAAGATCACGCTTAAAAGTCTGCTTAAACAGCTGTAGAGTGGAACTCATTATGACCACTCCCGTTGAGACGAGGCGAAGTGTTCAACATTGATGGTATGCAGAGGAATCTCTGCACTAAGATCCTGGTGCGTAGTCATAATGACACTGCCACCCGCTTGAATGTGCTCAACCATTAACGCCTCTTTCGCTGCCACACCAATTTTATCGATTGCTGTAAACGGCTCATCGAGTATCCAGAGTTTCGCTCTGCTCATATAGAGTTTTGCCAGTGCGATACGACGCTTCTGACCGGCGGAAAGCTGATGCGCAGGAACATCTTCAAACCCTTTCAAACCCACACTCTCTAGTGCTTGTTGCGCTCGACTAGCGTCCAAAGAGGGGTGTAATGCACACTGCCAATGCAGATTCTCCTCTGCCGTCAACATGGCACTGACACCGGCTTGGTGACCTATGTATAGTAGTTCTGATAGGAATTGTTCACGCACCTCATCCATTGGCTCACCGCGCCAATAGAGCTCACCTTCATAATGGGAGCTGAGACCACACAAAATACTCAGCAGCGTCGTTTTACCGGAGCCATTGCGTCCTTCAACCTGCCAGATTTCACCTTCGGAGACAGTCAGCTGTAGATGATCGAACAGAATACGATCATCACGCTCACAAAATAGGGATTGGGCTGTTAAAAGCGCCTGCGCCACAAAGACTCCAAAAGGTTAGCAAATTACAATTCGCGAAATTATAACCTTATTACCATCTGTAGTCAGGTAGAGATAGCAGTTAAAGCGGAGTATCGCCGTGCTTGAGACGGACATACATCAACGCTACGGAGATTGCGTCACCTAACGCCGTATGACGTTGAATCATAGGCATATTCAGTTTGTCAGCAATAGTGTCGAACCGCAGGTCGACATCACCCCCAACGTGACGCCACTTAATGATGTCGTGATAGACGTGCGACAGCTCGATCGCCTTATTAGGAAGACCAAAGCCAAACGCAGGACGCAAGAACTTATCGAGCATGCGAATATCGTAGTTGACGTAGTAGCCGAGGATGGGGCGATTACCGACAAACTCCAACACCTGCTCCAGCGCCTCCTCAATGGAGACACCGTCGGCCAGATCGGCTGCGCGGATTTTATGGATTTTGATCGATTCAGCCGTCAAATCAGCCGGTGGTTTCAATTTAATATCAAGACGATCACTGGTCTTTACGCGCTTACCTTTGATTTTGACGGCGCCAATCGACAGTATTGATGCCTCGCTGACATCAAGACTGGTTGTCTCACAATCTAACGAGACAACCTCATCACCCTCATACTGATCAAAAAGAGAGACCCAACGCGGATCTTTAACCGCACGTTTGTCTTTAAATTTGCGTATAGCACGAGGCAATATCATGTTTAACCAATATCCTTTTGGTTCAGAAGCACTATTCAGCTTAGCTCGACAGATGGAATCGGGACGTTAGTGATTTCTTAAAGCTTTTCACGACTAACAGAGCATCCCTTAACAACTCTCTATCCATTTTATTCAATTGTTGCAACTCAATGATATTAGGCGTTGGGTCAATACCATCCTCTGCCTGCTCTGCACGACGGATCTGCTGACGCAGACGAATGTTCACAAACAGACCTAGTGCTTCTGAGATATCTTTAGAGACACTCTCTTGCATTACCCCTGCATCGACCAGGGCCTCTAAACGCTCAAAGGTATTGGTAGCAAGGATTCTCTGCTCAAGCGCGAAGGTTCTTACGCCATGAACAATAGGAAAAATTCCGCCCTTCTTGATATCTAACTCACCACGCTCTTTTAAATTGCCAAAGAAGGTTAACGGTGTATCAAACTCAACCGCCGCTTTAGCAAAATGCGAGAAGAACAGATCATTGTTACGCATAGTACGCAGGAACCAGTTTCGAGCCACTTTAAACAGTGCTACGTTACCCGCGACCGGCTTGGCATCCACCGCTATCGCCAGTCGCATCTGGTCCTCGGGATCGCTGCTCATCGACCAGTCCTGCAGTTTCTGGGTCCAGTCATCGACTGAATTGATCCACTCAGGGTTAGAGACCATGATATTGCCGGGACAAGGCGGGAAGCCAAACGAAATTAACGTCTCACTAAAGCGCTGCATGGTCTGTCGCTTTTCAGCCCAGTTAAGGCCATTACGAAAGATCAACGCGTTGTCTTGATCCGTCTTCATGATCTGCTCACCGCGACCTTCAGACCCCATCACAATCAAGCAGACGTGAGGCTGCATATCGGCCGGCACCACCAGATCAAACAGCTTAGCGATGATCCGTTTATTCATCGCCGCAAGAAGATCCATAGTAAAACGAATACGAACACCGGTAGAGATCAGCGCTTTGATGAGGTTGTTCAACCCTGTTGCTGCCTCTCTGAGATCCTCTATCGTACTGGCTCGCTCAAGGCGCAGACCAATCACGTGCGAGTGACTAGAGAAGTAGGAGAGCACGTCCGTCAGTTGCACCACGCCAACCAGGGTATCGCCCTCCATGACAACCACACGCTCGATCTGTTGCTGCGTCATAATGACCAAAGCGTTAAAAAGGAAGTCATCCGGCTTACAGGTGATCAATCGATAGGTCGCGATGGTCGCAACATCCTCATCGACTGAACCATCATTGAGAACAATAGCATTGAGAATATCGGTACCAGTCACCATACCAATACGACTACCACGACGAACTAAGACCGAATCCGACTTAGTCTCGCGCATCAGTTGAGTCGACTCTTTAATGCTAGTCCCTTCATTAACGATCAGAGGGTCACGAACCACCGCTTCCTCTATCGTCGCCAGCATAAACTCAGCCATATCCTGGCCTTCGCCCTGCTGCGCAACGATCTCTGATTTCGCGGCTAGATTTTGTTGAAAATAGTCAGCAAAACCCGGATTCGAATCGATCAGTTCAAGCAGTATCTCCGTCGAGAAGATATGACAGATTGTCTCCTCTTCGGCTGTGAAATTATGAATGGCAGAGCCATGCATCGCGGACCAACCACCAAAGTAGTCCTCATTCTCATAGTGCATGAAGACGTGTAGCATCTCATCATCTTCATCCTGAGGCTCACTCTCTGCAACGCGTCCACGAAAGACCACATAGACCCCTTCTGACTGCTCACCCGCCTTAATAATCACTTCACCAGACTGGTAGTAGCCGATATCAAGATTGGCGCGCAAGAACTCCTGTTCGGACTCAGTCAGTAGGCTAAAAGGGAGATTCCCCATTTTAAAAGAATCAGGCATTGGATCCTCACTTAGGTCGTCGAATAATCAGTTGAGTATTGCGCGTTTTAGAAAAAATTGCAGGAACTCAAATCAACTTTTTCTGAAAAGCGTCACGGTTTTAGTTTCACTAAATTCGTTCCTACAAAGTTAGGTTGTAGGAGGGAATTGGCGCGCAGCGACAAACCCCGACATCTATACAAAGCCACCATCGGCAATTAAAAAAGGCGCCCCGAAGGACGCCTTTCTCATTGTCAGCTAGCTCTTAGTGAGACTGAGCTGCGCCCGCACCACGTGGGATACGGATGTCTTCAACGATCTGCTGGATTTCAGCAGGTGGCTCAGCTGTCATAGAAGAGACAACTTTAGCCACAACGAAGTTCAGGATCATACCCACAGTACCGAAGCCCTCTGGAGAGATACCGAACCACATTTCGTCTTTAGTGCCGCCCATGAACTTGAAGTACACGATGTAAGCCATAGTCGATACGATACCAACGACCATACCAGCGACTGCACCTTGAGTGTTCATGCGCTTGCTGAAGATACCCATTAGGATCGCAGGGAATACAGAACATGCTGCTAGACCGAATGCCAATGCAACAACCTGTGCTACGAAGCCTGGAGGGTTAACACCGAAGTAACCAGCCACAAGAATCGCAACGACTGCTGCACCACGTGCGTATAGAAGCTCCTGCTTGTCGGTGATGTTCGGATTGATGGTTTTCTTCATCAAGTCGTGCGAGATCGATGTCGAGATTACCAACAGAAGACCCGCTGCTGTTGATAGTGCCGCTGCCACCGCACCTGCTGCCACTAGAGCGATTACCCAAGCTGGAAGCTGAGCGATCTCTGGGTTAGCAAGTACCATGATGTCACGGTTAACTGTTAGCTCGTTTGCATCTGTTTTGCTGTAGAAAACAACGCCATCGTTGTTTTTGTCTTCCCACTTGATAAGACCAGTGTTTTCCCAACGAGCGAACCACTCAGGGATGTCTTCGTATTTAACACCCGTGTTAGCAACGCCAGAAGCCGCAGTTTCAGCAGTACCGTTTACAGTCTGGATTAGGTTTACGCGACCGAAGCCCGCAACACCTGGTACAGATGTGTAAAGGATAGCGATGAAGATAAGCGCCCAACCAGCTGAGATACGCGCATCTTTTACGCGAGGTACAGTGAAGAAGCGAACGATTACGTGAGGAAGACCTGCAGTACCACACATTAGTGCAGCCGTCATGAAGAATAGGTCAACCGTAGTTTTAGAACCTGCAGTGTACTGAGCAAAACCTAGCTCAACAGACAATGCATCCAGAGTCGCAAGTACTGACTGACCGCTCTCCAGAGTTGCACCTAGTGCAGTCTGTGGAAGGAAGTGACCAGTTACCTGAACTGATAGGAAGATCGCAGGAACCATGAATGCAAGAATCAATACACAGTACTGAGCAACCTGAGTGTAAGTAATACCCTTCATACCGCCTAGTACAGCGTAGAAGAATACGATCGCCATACCGATGATTACACCAGTATTGATGTCTACGTGTAGGTAACGTGAGAATACGATACCAACGCCGCGCATCTGGCCAGCTACGTATGTGAACGAGATGATGATGGTACAGATAACCGCAATCGTACGAGCAGTGTTGCTGTAGTAACGATCACCGATGAAGTCAGGCACTGTGAACTTACCAAACTTACGTAGGTAAGGTGCAAGTAGCATCGCTAGTAGTACGTAACCACCTGTCCAACCCATTAGGTAGGCAGAAGCATCACGACCGATGAACGATACGATACCCGCTAGTGAGATGAACGATGCAGCTGACATCCAGTCCGCAGCAGTCGCCATACCGTTTGCAACTGGTGGTACACCACCGCCTGCAACGTAGAACTCTTTAGTTGATCCGGCACGTGCCCAGATCGCAATACCAATGTAAAGGGCGAAAGAGCCACCTACAAATAGAAACGTTAACGCGTCAAGACTCATGATTTACTCCTTACTCGTGAACGTCATATTTTTCGTCAAGTTTGTTCATGCTAGACACGTAAGCCCAGATCAACGCGACGAATACAAAGATTGAACCCTGTTGAGCAAACCAGAATCCTAGCGGGAAACCGAAGAATTGGATTTGATCAAGAGCATCGACGAATAGCACACCGCATCCAAACGATACGACGAACCAGATCGCCATGTAGGTGATAATAATGCGAAGGTTCTCACCCCAGTATGCCTGCGCATTTTCTTTGGTCATTGACATAACCTATCCCTTTACAAGTTGTTGTTATAAACAAAAAGGCTGTGATTACCACAGTTGTAGACATTATACCTAAGCCATCTCCCTAAAAGGAGAGCAACTTTAGTCGCACAGACTTAAGTAAGTGGCTGATTTTAATGATTTTTCAAACTTTTAGATATACCTTTATAACCAAAATTACATCAAAAACACTGTTTTTAAGCATTAAACTGAAACTTTTGGTCGAAACGGCACAAATCGTTAGAATGCAGGCAACTGTTGTTAGGAATCACACCATGCTATCAGGTCTATCCGTCACCCTCATCGCTTTAGGCTACCTTGGCCTACTCTTTGCGATCGCTTACTTGGGCGATCGAAGTCGTGCCGGGAAGAGCTGGGCGGGCAACCCGATCATCTATTCTCTCTCCTTAGCGGTTTACTGTTCATCTTGGACCTTCTATGGTGCCGTCGGACGAGCTCATACCACTGGTTGGGAGTTTTTGGCGACCTATATAGGGCCGGTCATTGTCTTCATTTTGGGCTGGCAGGTCATCGAAAAGATCAGTCGTGTCAGTAAACAGCAGAACATTACTACTATCTCCGACTTTATCTCGTCACGTTACGGCAAAAGTCAAACCATCGCCGTTCTGGTTACAGTCATAGCGGTGTTGGGAACCATTCCCTACATCGCACTTCAGCTAAAAGCGGTTGCAGTGAGTTACAACGCGATTGCGCCTGCTGCGACCGAGGCACTGAGCAAAGGTAGTGATACCGCCCTTGTAGTAGCACTAACAATGGCCCTATTCGCGATTCTGTTTGGTACTCGCCATATCGATGCCACTGAGCACCATCAGGGTTTGGTATTAGCCGTTGCGTTTGAGTCGGTCATCAAATTGACCGCCTTCCTTGCGGTCGGTTTCTTTGTCACCTTTGAATTCTATGGTGGTGTAGAGCAGACCGTTGCCAGCGTTCAATCGCAACTGCACTCGATAAACTTTTCAGGTTCACTGTTTGCGGGGAGTTTCTTAACTGAAATTCTGTTGGCCTGTGGGGCGATCATCTGTCTACCACGCCAGTTCCACGTGACCATTGTCGAGAACATCAAACACAACAACCTTAGAATCGCCCGCTGGCTCTTCCCCACTTACCTATTCCTGCTAGCGCTATTTGTTCTGCCCATCGCGTCGGCCGGTGCTATCTCACTGCCAACCTTCGCGCTTAACCCGGACTCTTGGGTACTGACCTTACCGTTAAGCCAGGGCTATCCTGGACTGGCAACCTTTGCCTTTATCGGTGGCCTATCAGCGGCGACCAGTATGGTTATCGTGGCCTCTATTACTCTGGCTACCATGGTCTGTAACGACATAGTCATTCCTATTCTGCTGCGCATTCCGAGTCTTCGCATTGCAGAGAGCAAAGATCTTGGCCGACTACTGTTAAGTGTGCGCCGTATCACCATCTTCATGCTTCTGTTGATGGGCTACTTCTACTACCGAATTTTGGGGGACCAGGGTTCCCTCGCCTCCTTTGGTCTACTCGCCTTTGTCGCAGCGATTCAATTCTTACCCAGTATCATCGGTGCGTTGTACTGGAAAGAGGGCAACCGAAGCGGTGCCATTGCTGGCTTAGTAAGCGGCTTTGCACTCTGGTGCTATACGCTAGTCTACCCTGTATTCGAAGTCGCCAATTTAGTTCCTGATACACTGATACGTGACGGTGTCATTCCAACTTGGTTACAACCAACCTCCCTATTTGGAATTCAAGGAATTAACCCACTGACTCATGGTGTCATCTGGTCTCTGGGCATTAACATTCTGGCCTACTACCTAGTATCCAACCTAACGCGCGCCCGCTTGGTGGATCGTATTCAGGCCAGTGCATATGTCGATAGCCGACGCGATGAAACAACAGAGCCAGGCCGTCAGACGACACCCGTCACCATCAGCGACCTGCAGATGCTTGCCGAGCGTTTCTTGGGCATTCGCCGCACACAAGAGGCGATGAACGAGTATTGGAGCAGTCGCGATGAAGAGCCATTGCCAGCGGGTGTCAAAGCGGATAACGAACTGATTCAATACATCGAACGCTTACTGGCCGGTGTGATCGGTGCGTCTTCAGCTCGAATCGTCATGGACTCGACACTGCGCGGTAAAGATATGCAGATTGGCGATGTCGTTGCGATTGTTGATGAGGCATCACAGGCACTGCGTTTCAACAAATCGCTGCTACAGTCGACCATTGAGAACGTCTCTCTGGGCATCAGCGTAGTCGATCAGAAGTATCGTCTGGTTGCATGGAACCAAAAGTTCATCGACATGTTCGACTACCCAGAAGAGCTAATTAGCGTCGGCCGCCCCATCGAGGAGATTATCCGTTTCAACGCGGTTCATGGTGAGTATGGATTCTCTGGAAACTCCATCGATGAACAGGTTGAACAGCGCATGCAGCTGCTGCGTTCTGGCAAACCGCACGGGTTTGAACGTTATCGCCCGAACGGCCAAGTGTTAGAGGTACGCGGTAACCCGATGCCCGATGGCGGTTACGTCAACACCTACATGGATATTACCGAGCACAAGCGTGTCGAAGACGCACTGCGTGAGAGTGAGCAGAACATCCGCGTCTATACCGACAACGTGCCGGTCATGATCAGCTATCTCGATCCGGAGCAGAACTACCTATTCGTCAACAAAGCGTTTGCTGATGGCGTTGGCATTAACCGACATACCATTGCCGGCACACCTAGTCATACCATCATGCCTAAAGATCAGTATGAGTTGCGCCAGCCGTTCGTGAGACGTGTATTGCAGGGTGAACGTGTCAAATTTGAAGCTCGCTTACCGACCCAAGACGATTCACTGCGCTTTGCTGAGTTAACGATGATTCCGCACATTGGCGAGTACGGGGACATCTTGGGTTACTTCACACTTTACCAAGATATCACAGAGCGCCGTAATGCCGAGATCGCTCTGCAAGAGACTAATGAAAACCTTGAGAAACGTGTTGAAGAGCGCACCCAAGCGGTATCCCTAATTAACAAAGAGCTGCGCAAAGAGAACACCGTCCGTGCGCTAATGGAAGATGAACTACGCCAGGCCAAATCGGATGCTGAAGCGGCCAACTTAGGTAAAACACGATTCTTGGCTGCGGCCAGCCACGACCTGCTGCAACCACTGAATGCGGCTCGTCTCTTCACATCGGCGCTGGCTCAACAGAGTCACCAGAACGAGACCGCACAGTTGGTTGATAACTTGGATGGTGCTCTGCGATCAGCGGAAGAGCTCATTACTGCCATACTGGACATCTCCAAGCTGGATGCCGGTGCGCTAGAGCCCAACATGACTCACTTCTCTGTCCAAAACGTCTTCTCGAACCTGGATACTGAATTCACCGCTATGGCGGAGAAGAAAGGGCTGAAATTCAAGAGTATCGACTGCAAAGCGGTGGTGCATTCAGATCAAACACTACTGCGTCGTATTCTGCAGAACTTCATCTCAAATGCGATCCGCTACACCAACTCGGGCCGAGTACTGCTGGGTGTTCGCCACCACAGCAAGTTTATCCGCATTGAAGTATGGGATACCGGTGTCGGCATTGCAGAGGATAAGATCTCTGAAGTCTTTGAAGAGTTTCGTCGCATCGACAACCCACGCCACTCAGAGGTACAGGGTCTCGGATTAGGCTTGGCGATTACAGAACGTATCGCCAAGATGCTGAAGCATAAGCTGAATGTTCGATCCTGGCCGACCAAAGGCACGGTCTTCAGTGTTGATGTTCCGCTGGGCGACCCTGCACTTGCTGTGAAGCAGAAACCACAACAGCGTGGCTGGATCCGCTCGAAAGGCCTAAACGGCGTCAACGTATTGGTGATCGATAACGAACCGAAGATCCTAGAGGGGATGACCGCACTACTGACCGGCTGGAGCTGTGAAGTACGAACCGCCCTCTCCATTCAAGCGGCTGTTGAAACCTGTAGCGATGGTTCATTCAGACCGGACATCATGCTGGTCGATTACCACCTTGGCGAGACCGATACCGGCATCATGGCACTGAATGAGTTAGCTGTATTGGGACTCGGCGACGTGCCAGCGATCATCATCACCGCCGACCGTACCGACGAGGTTAAAGCAGAGATAACAGAACACGGCGCGATACTGCTGAACAAACCGGTCAAACCCGCCGCCCTTCGCCAGCTGATCAGTAAGAACGTCGCGAAGTAGCTGTTGGAGCGGTCTTAAACTTGTTGTTGGAGCGGTCTTAAAAAGGCCGCGATTTTTTGGTGGCGGTGTCTGCCCTTCAGCCTGACACAGTAAACCTGGGTCTGACCTCCGGTCTGACCCGGTGACACTTCAGCGTCACACCCCAGCCTTCCAACCAGACGTTATCGGATAACGTCGATCACGGCCAAAGCCACGATTGGTAATACGCGTTCCGATCGGCGCTTGGCGACGTTTATACTCATTAATATCGATTAGACGAATCACTCGCAGTACATCGGCTTCGTTGTACCCCTCAGCAATAATCATCTCTGCGCTGTAATCATGCTCGACGTACATCTCGATGATCGCATCCAACTGATCGTAATCTGGCAAGCTGTCTTGGTCTGTTTGATCTGGACGAAGTTCAGCCGAGGGTGGACGAGTGATGACACGCTCTGGGATGACCGGGCTGATCGTGTTGCGGTAACGCGATAGCTCGTAAACCAGAGTTTTCGGAATGTCTTTTAGGACACAGAAACCACCGGCCATATCACCGTACAAGGTTGAATAACCGACGGCTGTTTCCGATTTATTGCTGGTCGTCAGAACGAGGTAGCCTTTCTTGTTGGAGATCGCCATCAACAAGACACCCCGACAGCGTGCTTGCAGGTTCTCTTCCGTTGCATCGACCTCTGTGCCAGCAAATTCGCCCGCCAACTCCTGCATGAATGCTTCATACATCGGCTCAATTGAAATCACCGAATGACGAATACCTAAAGCCTCTGCTTCCAGTGCAGCATCCTCGACACTGATAGAAGAGGTGTACTTAAACGGCATCATGACACACTCAACGCGATCCGGACCCAAGGCATCCACAGCAACTGCAGCCGTTAATGCCGAATCGATACCGCCAGATAGGCCAAACACTACCCCCTTAAAGCCGTTCTTGTTAACGTAATCGCGTACGCCCATCACAAGCGTTTGATAGACCATACTGTAGCGATCAGCTTCGGGCGTTGAAGGCTGCAGCGGCTCAACAGCACCCGATTCAAGATCGATAGAGACCTTGTAGACACCCTCTTCATGATGAGGGGCCATGTAGGCTAGCTGCCCTTTGGCATCCACGGCCTGCGAACCACCATCAAAGACCAACTCATCCTGCGCACCCACTTGGTTTACATAGACAATCGGTGCATTGGCAGTGGTTGCACGGTCTTGTAACGCATTAGTACGCTCATTGGTTTTACCCATGTGATAGGGAGATGCATTAGGCACAAGAATCGCTTTAACACCGGCATCGGTCTGACGTTGAGTCGGCTCTTTCTCCCAAATATCAGCACAGATTTGCAGCCCTAAAGTGTGACCCTTGTACTCAAAGACACCGTCATTGGTATGCGGTTCAAAGTAGCGATCTTCATCAAATACACGATAGTTAGGCAGATGCTGTTTGGCATACTCGATCAACACCTCACCATCCTCAATGATGGCCGCCATGTTGCGTAACTCGCCCTCTTTCTCAGCTGGATAGCCCACCAACAGAGCGATGCCACGGACCTCAGTTTTCAAGCGATTGAGGGCCTCATCAACCCGGCGTTTTAGACTTGGACGCAGCAGCAGATCCTCTGGCGGATAACCGGTAATCGACAGCTCTGAAAAGACGATAATATCCGTGTCACCTTGAGACGCTGCATCCATAGCAGCATCGATCATCTTTTGTGTATTACCCGGAATATCACCGACAAGAAAATTGATTTGAGCGAGCGCGACGACAAGTTGCTGAGACATAAAGCGATCTGAAATCTTCAAATTAAATAGATTGCCAAAGTATACGCACATCCCCCGTAGGAGGGAATTTGAGCAAAGCGAAAAAGCCCGAAAATTCATTCATGGCGACTGGCTTCAGCCTATCACCACCCCAATAAAAAGCACCCTGTTGGAGCTTTCTCAAAGAGGAAGCGATCAGGTGACTGGTTTTAACCTGTCATCCGCACCATGGAAAAACACACCCTGTAGGAGGCCACCCAAAGGGACGCCGACCGCTTTTAATCATCCGCAGATGTTTGGCAGAAACTTGGCAAATACTCACTTGGAATCAACGACTCATCCGAATCATCACTGATACAGCGCCAAGTCGTCGGAAAATCAGGATTCTCTGCCCGCAACACAAACCGCCGCCCTTCCAACTCATCAATATTGGCAATTGATACCCGAATTTCGCCGGAGGAATGACTCCACCATGCATTCTTTACATAAGCGGAGTTATCCCCAAAGTATTCATTACTGACGCCTAGTTCACTAAGGGCTGTATTCCATTTCAAATCTTTTAAACCTGAAGTACCGCCATTCGCAATCGCATAATCAACCAGCGCCAGCTTAATCGGCTCCGTTGCTGCCAGAGCATCGATCAACTTGGCACGCACCGTGAATTGAGTGTACGCAGGCAGCGCAATGGAAGAGAGAATAGCGATGATTACGACCGCAATCATCAATTCGATAAGGGTATAGCCACCCGTCCTTGGGTTTGGCTTTCTTTCCATTTTTTATTCCTCGATCCTTGAGAAAAAATTTCCTATTAAGGCTGTAAAGTGGCAGATATCGAGCCGCCGGAACCACCGGAGGCTGGAGTAATAGCCGTCACATCTGCAGTCAATGACCCTACGGTTATCGTGTCACTCAATGACAGGTCACCAGCATTTACACTACACAAACCACTTAACGTGGGAGCAACAGCGCCATCTGCGATATTTATATAATCATTAGTATCATCAACATCGCCACAGCTAACAATTGCGTTTCCAGTATAGGTTACACTATCCCCTTTGATTGTTACCTTATTACCCATGCCGTTGGTTAATATTAGATCATAGTTACCTAAGTAGTTTATTGCGCAGCTACCGCTCACCACGGTTATATCATGACCTGATGGTGAACTCGCGGTAATTGACTCAACACCTCCTAATGGGTCGCAGATACTAAAATCTGCCCCACTAATCGTATGTGTGATCGTCCCACTCCATCCACTTCCACTTACTGAAGTAAACACACTGCACGAGAATGTTTCTGCATCGTTAGAACAAACATTAATTGGTGTCACACGCTCAGGATCACAGGAACCATCATCTAAACGATAACAAGGCGAAATCAAACCAGTGGGGAATTGTGATGTGGTAGAAAAAAGAGCCGCAGAAGTAAAATCTTCCGGAGCGGTAATTGCCCCTGTAATACTAACAACAGCAGCAGACACCTCCTCACTATCTATAGATGTCACTGCGGTAGGACAGTTTCTGGTACCGTTAACCTCAAGACAGACGTAGTCACCCGTATTACCAACAAAATTTTCAAACCCTGCGGTAAAGCCTGGGATATAACTGGTATAAGCAACGGAATTAACCGCTGATCCGAGTCTCGTTTCACATTCCGCATCAGTTGAGACTGATCCACCCCCTTGATTCGAAACTAGAACAAAGTCGTGCTGGCCATCTCCCACTATTAAGTCCTGGCCCGTGAGTGCAGTCCCATACCCATACACATCGCCAGCATCCATACCATGTGTAACTAGAAGCAAATTACCTGAGCCATCAAAAAGAGGGCCACTTTCCCCATAAGCGATCGAATATCCTCTATACCTGCGCACTGCACCTACGGCAATTTGCGCATGTCGGGATACTAGTGTGCCGTCATTTGAAAGTACCGTTGGATCGCCTACACACTGAGTTTTATCAGTCTCAAAACTATCACCAGTTACTACCGACACCTGAATACTGCCGTACCAACCATCGCCAAAGAAGCATCGGTACTCAAAAAACCAATCATCAGAACCTGTAATCGATTTCGCTGGTCCTTTAGGGCATACCCCCGTATCAGAGGGACGTATAACAATAGTGCCCAAGTCACTTTCACTAAGCGTAGTGGATGCATTATCTACATAAACAACACCACGAATCTCTGCGAATGCAGTGCCGCTATATGTAAGCAACTCTTTAGTTACGCTTTCAACTTCTCCAAGAAGTCGTATCTCACTTGAGCCTACTGCAGAAGAGACAGTCACAGTCTCCAAAGACAACCCCGAGGGAAGAACACCGCCTTGCGCATCATCTCCGTACTGAGCATTTCCCGATGGAGGATCAATAGCGTAGGGGTTTCCTCCCACAACAACACCCGTTCCCGTACCATTAACTGCAGTTGAATCGAATATATCACTTACAATAATTGTGCTTAGCTGAACCGATTCTAACGCACCCGGCTCACCCCATGAGACCTCAATAACTGCAGAGCATTTGTTACCTGATCCAGGACATGACCCTCCTGATTCAGATGCTAGACTACCGCCAACTGAGTAAGATTGGTTTGTACCTATGTAAGTAGATTGACTAGGCCAAGGTACTGATACAGTCGCTATGGAGGCCAACTCATACTGACCCGCATAGTGACGTAATAGCTCCATCTCTTTTTGCGCAACAACGATAGCCTCCGCGCGAGCTTTGGAGTTTGTAGTCTCAGAGAAGAGTTGTGATGAAAAAAGTGCAATCCCAAGCAATCCGACCACAGACACAACAAGTGCCACCATCGCCTCTATTAGCACAAATCCACGCAGTTTTTGCATTACCAATCCCTCCAGCTACCTGCCACTGCAGAGGCTGTCACAGAGTCTCCTAAGTTCGAAGTATAGTCGATAGAAAACTCTAAATCGGGGCCACCATTACCCATATCAACATCACCATTGACAAGCAACGAGCCTTTAAAGGTACTACTACCATTCAACTTATCGACTGAACCATTCACAAACACCAGACCCATAAAGTCATTAGGATTTGATTGATCCCAATCCCCATTGATAATAATAGTTTTGGGGATACCACCAAGATCAGTACCTGTAGGTATCGTTACTGCTTCGTATACTGTATCTGGAAAAGACTCGACGACTTTAGTATTTGTAATACATATAACGCTACCTGAACTTTCAATCTCAGCTTGAAAATCGATGGTATCGTCGTTCTGATCTATATATGCACTTTTGCAAAACTCATCTACGGTACTACCAAGAAAGGCACGCTGAAAATCCTCTTCATTCAACGAACTTAAATTAGGGTCGTTTTCGATCAGATCACTGCCTCGATAACTGCTACTTGAAGAGGTGATATAGACGCCATCATCCGTAGGATGAGGTACTTTTGTTGAAAATGAACCACTCAAATCAACGGTACCGCCAGACCAAACTGTAAGGTTTCCGTTGAGATTTTTAACTTCAAAATTACCACTAAAATTCGCGCCCGCAGCAGCAACTACTGGTGCATCGGGCAAGTCCAACCTGGAGAAGGTTATATTCATCCGCATCTGTCGTTGAACAGACCCGTCATCACTCGTACCAATTGAGGAGATAACAGTCTCATCACCCGAAGTCACACTATAACCCCAACGACCTTGCCCTGAGGGCATAGCTCCTGATGATGAAGCCGACTCCTGTGGACTCTCACGAAATGCAGCGACGCCCTCTGCTAATCCGGCTTGAGCAGCCTCAAATGCAGCGAGTGCTCGCAACTCATTAGCCACAACCTGCTTCTCATTAACCACCGATGAAGAGACAGTAAACACAGCGAGTGTCGTAAAAATCAGAAGCACCACAACCGTAACAAGTGTGGCTATGCCCTGCTCTCTCTTATAATTTCCTAAGCCGCTAGAAATCATCTCTATTCCTCTAAAACATTGTTGGGAATAAGAATTGAAACAGTTTTGGAGGAGCTAACCTGCCCCGAAGGATCTGCAGCTGAAACTGTTAGTTCAACAGTCCGTGTATAAATAGTAGTTCCGTCACTTGTTGAAGCGGAAACATCTACCTCAGCACTCATACCTGCCACAGATACTGCTAGAGAGTTACTGAATTGCTCCCAATTTACAGAATCCGATGGATCGCTACATTCACCCACAGCATTGGTTTTAATGTAGATAGCATTGTCTACTTTTCTAAAGCCTTTACGATCAGCTACAACTTCAGCACTACCCGAGTCACTCTCCCCGCCATCATATGCGTAGAGAATGCATTGGTTATCTCCGGAAACTGAAAGCCCTGCAGAGCTAGAAGTTTGATAAAAGCTTGCACTACCCGCCGCTGAATAGCCATGCCTTCTAATTTCGCCGCTCATCGAATCTACCAATATTCCTAATTCTCGATTCAATTTTGTTGCAGCAAGAGTCGACTCAGCAACGGTGACAATTTGAAGGTAGAGAAACAGCGCCCCAGAGAGAACGATGAGACCAACCGCTATACCGATCATCAGTTCAATCAAGGTATAGCCAGACTGAAACTTCATTCTCAATCTACTCATCTAGCACCCTAATCATCTGATTATTGGAAATGGATATTTTTCGAAAATCACCGTTTGCACCAGTGACCGGAATTGAAACCGAAGCAGCAGATAGTGCTGGCATTACAAACGCTGTACTTACTCCGGTTGAAACCGTGACTCCGGGATAATCACGCCCGTGAGCATAGATTGGTGCATCCGATGATGCACAAGTTGCGTCACTCGCACTGGATGCATAGGCACACCAGTCACCCGAATCATCGCTGACAAAGAAGTATCGATTGCGATTGTTCGATACAGCTTGGCGCCTAGCTAATATCGCCTGACTATAGATTGCCTGAGCCGCACCGACCAAACGCTCTCTAGCAATATAGTCTTGATAAGAAGGTATAGCGATAGCCGCAATGATTCCGAAGATAGCTACCGTCACCATCACCTCAATCATAGTGACACCTTTCTGCTTAACATCAGAAAACATCATCACTCCCAACAATTAGCGCCAGCATAATTTGAATCGCTAGTAACCTTGCCATTTCGATCAACAAGGAAGGGCTTGTCACATTCTGGATCAGAATGGCTTGCCGAAGCTGTAGCCCAAAATGATGAAGCGTTAGCTAATGATGCTCCGGTAAGCAGTGATATAGAGTAGTGCCCCTCCGGAGAACTACTGTAATTAATATCCAATGTATTTGATGAATGATTAGTTAACTGATCAACTGTAGTTGCAAAAGAAACATTGCTAGCACGGTACTTCTCTTGAGCAATGCGAATTGCGGCCAATCCATTCATCGCGTCTCCACGCTTGGCTCGAAGCACATAATCCTGATAAGCCGGATAAGCGATGGCCGCAAGAATTCCGATGATCGTCACTACGATCATCAATTCAATCAGAGTAAAGCCTTTTTGGTGACGCATTGAGTCCCTCCGTTACATTCATTAAATATAGCAGAGGAACAGAATATGGAGGGGGTTTTACTGAATATTCAGAACCTGAACTTCGAAAAGAATCGTTTTTCCTGCAAGAGGGTGATTGAAATCAACCTCCACACGCTCGTCATCGAACTCGACGATGACACCGGGTAGTTCACCACCGGGCTCTTGGAATGAGATGACCAAGCCCGGCTCTAACTCCATATCTTTGAAGTCTGAGCGTTTCATGGTTTGGATGTTGCTTGGGTTGTGCTGACCAAAGCCGCGCTCTGGATCGATGGTTAGATCGAGATGATCGCCCACTTTCAGCCCAGACAAAGCGGCTTCAAAGCCTTCGGGGATATTACCATCGCCCACTTCGAATTCGACAGGAGCACCTTCGAAGTTCGAGTCCACGATCTGTCCATCGGTGAGTTTGATCGCGAAGTGCATGGTCACTTTACGGCCCTGTTCAATGGTAAGTTCGCTCATCTATTAGCTCCGGTCTTTTGATAAAAATAGTGCATCAACAATCAATGCGATGGCGCCGAGGGTGATACCCACATCGGCGATATTAAAGGCTGGGAAATACCAACCTGCGTAGTGAAAGGACAAAAAATCCACTACATAACCGTGAACAATACGGTCAAAAAGATTGCCCAGAGCACCGCCTAAAATAGCGGCATAGCCAAAGGCCTGTATCTTTTGCTGTGGCTCCGTTTGGCGTAGCCAGTGAACGATCAACCCACTCACGACAACCGCAATGGCCACAAACAGCCAACGTTGCCACCCCGTTTCACTGGCTAAAAAACTAAAGGCTGCGCCCGTATTATGCAGCAGTCTTAGATCGAAGATGGGAAGAATAGCGATCGGCAGGTTGTAGCTCAGCATACTGGATGCCAACGCTTTACTGCCAAGATCAAGCACTACAATGGCTAGGCTGAGCCATAGCCACTGCAGTGCTGAAGGGTTACGCGTAGTGACGCTGCTCACCTTCGCCCTCTACGTTATCGACACAACGTGTACACAGCTCTGGGTGATCGGCGTTTTGACCGACATCTTCACGGTGGTGCCAACAACGAGCACACTTCGCCTCTTCCGACGCTTTAACTGCGACTTTAAGACCTTCAACCGCTGTTTCACGAGCGTCTGCGCCATTCGCTAGCGGCTCAATGCTAGCAGTCGATGTAATCAATACGAAGCGAAGCTCATCACCTAGGCGATTCAAATCGGCAGTGATCTGCTCATCAGCATAGAGTGTCACTTCAGCGGCTAGCGAGGCTTTAACTAGCTTCTCGTTACGCGCCTCTTCCAAACACTTGTTAACCGCCTGTTTAACCTGCAGCACACGCTCCCAGTACTCACGACCAAAAGCATCGTCTGCAGTCATCTCAAACAAGCCTTCGTACCAAGTCGTTAGCATGGCACTTTCAGGGTTGTTACCTGGTAGCACTTCGATGATCTCATCAGCGGTGAAGCTCAAGATCGGAGCAATCCAGCGAACCAGCGCCTGTGCAATGTGGTACAGAGCGGTCTGACATGAACGACGCGCCAAGCTATCTGGCTTAGTGGTGTACTGACGATCTTTAATGATGTCTAGGTAGAAACCACCCAGCTCTTGTGCACAGAAGTTGTGAACTTGCTGGTAAACATCCAAGAAACGGTAGCTGTTGTACGCATCGATCACTCGCTGCTGCAAACGGTAAGCAGAATCAACTGCCCAACGATCCAGCGCCAGCATCTCTTCTGGTTTTACGCTGTGCGCTTCTGGGTCAAAGCCGTTTAGGTTCGCCAATAGGAAGCGCGATGTATTTCGGATACGACGGTAGCTGTCTGCCGTACGCTGAAGAATCTGATCCGATACAGCCATATCACCTGAGTAGTCTGTAGAGGCAACCCAAAGTCGAAGAATATCCGCACCTAGTTTGTCATTCACCTGCTGTGGTGCAATGACGTTACCCAGTGACTTAGACATCTTGTAGCCCTTCTCATCGACAGTAAAGCCGTGAGTCAGAACCTGCTTGTACGGTGCACAACCGTTAATCGCAATCGATGTTTTCAGTGACGACTGGAACCAACCACGATGCTGATCCGACCCCTCTAGGTACATATCAGCCGGGAAGTGCAGGCTCTCTTTGGTACGCAGAACTGAGTGGTGCGTGACACCCGAATCGAACCAAACGTCCATGGTATCGGTCACTTTATCGTAATCCGCTGCTTCTTCACCCAACAGCTCTGCTGGATCTAGATCAAACCATGCGTCGATACCGGTCTCTTCGATACGCTGCGCAACCTGCTCGATCAACTCAGTCGTGCGTGGGTGAAGTTCACCTGTCTGCTTGTGAGTGAATAGCGTAATCGGCGTACCCCAAGTACGTTGACGTGATACACACCAATCTGGGCTCTGACCAACCATCGCTTCGATACGTGTCTGACCCCAATCTGGGAACCACTGTACGCCCTTGATCGCATTCATTGCGTCCGCTTTCAGGTTCTCTTTCTCCATAGAGATGAACCACTGTGGCGTTGCACGGTAGATCAGTGGTGTTTTGGTGCGCCAGCAGTGTGGGTAGCTGTGTTGGAAACGTTTTAGGTGCACCAACTTACCTTCACGCTCTAGCGCTTCCGTCACCGGTGCATCCGCTTTGTAGACATGGATGCCAGCAAACTCACCTGCCGCGTCAGTGTAGACACCATCCGCTTGAACAAGGTTTAGGGTTTTAAGGTTGTAGCGGTTACCGACAACGAAGTCGTCCATACCGTGATCAGGCGCCGTGTGAACCGCACCGGTACCTGCATCGGTAGTGACGTGATCACCCAAAATCACAGGCACCTCACGATCAAACACAGGGTGTTCAAGTTGAAGCAGCTCCAGCGCCGCACCGTTTACACGGCCTAATACTTCAAACTTATCTACGCCCCAGCGCTCCATGATCGACTCAACCATCGACTCGGCTAGAACCTGGTAATCGACACCGCTCTCAAGGTGCACTTCAACCAGGGCATACTCCAACTCACCGTTAACCGATACCGCTTGGTTAGCAGGAATTGTCCAAGGTGTGGTTGTCCAGATGACGAGCGAGACGTTCTGTTTGTCAGTACCGAACAGTGCATTCACTTTGGCTTGATCAACAAAGGTGAAACGCACATCAATCGCAGTAGATGTTTTGTCTTGGTACTCAACCTCAGTCTCAGCCAAAGCTGATTTACCGACAACACTCCAGTAGACCGGTTTGTAACCTTTCACTAGGTGGCCTCGTTCTGCAATTTTGCCCAGTGCACGAACGGTATTCGCTTCGGTTTTGAAGTTCATCGTTAGGTAAGGGTCATCCCAATCACCCTGAATACCTAGACGAATAAAGTCCTCTTTCTGACCGGCGATCTGCTCAGTCGCATAGGAGCGACATTTAGCACGGAAATCCGCGTAAGAAACTTTCTCGCCCGCTTTACCGATCAGTGTCTCAACCTTGTGCTCGATTGGTAGACCGTGACAGTCCCAACCCGGCGTGTAAGGCGAGTCAAAACCACTTAGGGTTTTGGATTTGATGATCATATCTTTGATGATCTTATTCACCGCGTGACCAATGTGAATGCTGCCGTTAGCGTAAGGAGGGCCATCGTGCAGAATAAATTTTGGTCGACCTGCGCTCACTTCACGAATTCGTGCGTAAAGATCCATCTCTTTCCATTTAGCAAGACGCTTAGGTTCAGCAGATGGCAGGTTACCGCGCATTGGGAACGCAGTTTCCGGCAGGTTTAGAGTCGGTTTGTAATCGGTCATCAATCCAGTCCCAGTTTAGGTATTTGCGGCAGCGAACCAAGCGCGCGCTGCAGCGATATCTTTTGCGATCTGTTCTCGCAAAGCATCCAATCCATCAAAGCGTTGCTCCGCACGCATTGGATGTAAAAATTCAACACTGAGCAGCTCACCATAGAGCTGCCCCGTAAAATCTAGCAGGTGCACTTCCAATACAGGACGAACACCATTAAGTGTCGGCCGACTGCCAACATTGCAAATCGCGTTGTAGACCTTACCCGCCAAGTGCGCCCTTACCGTGTAGACACCCCGCATAGGGCAGGCATACTTGTGCATGCGTACATTGGCTGTCGGAAAGCCGAGCTCACGACCCACTTTTTGCCCATGTTGCACACGGCCGGTGACACGATAGCGACGCCCTAACAATCGAGCAGCCAAGGATAAGTTGTTAGCGGCAAGCGTTTCACGAACGCGTGAACTGCTGACGCGCTCATCCTCTAAAATCAGTGTCGGTGTGTCAGCGACGGTAAAACCGTGTGATTCACCTGCAGCCTTAAGCAGTGCGTAATCGCCACGGCGATCACAACCAAAACGAAAATCGTCACCCACCACAAAATGCTTTACATCCAAGCCCTTCAGCAGCAGCTCATCAATAAACGCCTCAGCTGACAGTGAACGTAAACGCTCGTTGAAGCTAAGACAAAGCACGCGATCAACCCCTTCAGCTTCTAACAGGCGAAGCTTCTCGCCGAAACGCGTTAGACGAGGTGGCGCAGACTCTGGCGAAAAAAACTCACGTGGTTGCGGTTCAAACACAATCACAACAGAGGGCAACCCCAGTTGTTGCGCTTTTTCTCGCACACCTGACAGTATCATCTGATGGCCTAAGTGAACGCCGTCAAAGTTACCGATCGTCGCAACGCAGCCGCGATGATGATCGCGTAAATTGTGAAGCCCTCGAATCAGTTCCATTGCGTTATCAGTTTCACCCAAGCATCAGACAAATAATAAACGCGCGATTATAGCGCATGCAGGCCCCTCTAATTAAGACCTAAAACACTATGTTTATGACTTTAGCCACGCAAATGACGAATTCGCACACCGGAAAGGATCAAAGAGGCACAGTAAACCAGAACTGCGCCGGCCACGAGCAGGAACATCCACTCGACTCTCTGCCACAAACCGGCCGATAACCAGTCGGAAGCAACTGGTGCGAACAGCAGAATAACCACCGCCATCAATGCGTTGGCAAATAACAACTGCATAGACCACCTTAACCAGCCAGTTTGCCACTTGAAGACACCCTGTTTAATTAAGCCATGCAAAAGCCAACCCGCATTCATAAAGGCGGACAGCGCGGTTGCTAGCGCAAGACCCGCATGCGCCAGAGGGAAGATAAGAATCAGGTTAAATACCATATTCGCCACCATCGCTTTAACAGCGATTTTGACGGGGGTTTTGGTATCTTGGCGAGAGAAGTAGCCCGGCGCCAGCACCTTGATGAGCATAAATGCGAGCAAACCTAAGCCATAAGCACGAAGACTCATAGCCGCCATGCTGACATCGCGATCGGTCATCTCACCATAGTGGAACAGCGTCGTTAGCAGAGGCTCCGCCAACAGAATCAGCGCCACAGCCGAAGGAATGCCGATCAATAGCACCATTCGCACTGCCCAATCCAACATTTTGGCGAACTCTTCCCCTGACTTTTCAGCGTGTTTACGAGAAAGGCTTGGCAGAATCACCGTCGCAATCGCGATACCAAATACCCCCAAGGGCAGCTCTGCCAGACGATCTGAGTAGTAGAGCCAAGAGACACTGCCCGTCTGCAAGAACGAGGCAAGCACGGTATCCAATAGCAGGTTAATCTGTGCAACCGATACACCAAATAGAGCCGGCAGCATCAGTTTCAGGATGCGCCGCACCCCTTCATCCTTCCAACCGGCTTGCGGCACGGGCAATAGACGCAGGCGCGCTAAAAACGGCAACTGGAACAGCAGTTGGACGGTACCGGCCATCAACACACCCCAAGCCAGCGCCATAATGGGCGGATCAAACATGGGGCTTAAGTAGACCGCTGAACCGATCAGACAGAGATTCAGCAATACCGGGGTGAAGGCAGGCACCGCAAATCGCTCATAGGAGTTCAGAATGGCACCACAAAATGCGGTTAGGGATATCAGCATCAGATAGGGAAAGGTAATGCGCAGCATGTCAGCCGCAAGACCAAAGCTCTCGGAGCCTGACATATAAAACCCAGGCGCAAACAGCATCGCCAATAGTGGCGAACCCAGACTGCCCACCAGCGTGACCAGCAACAACACCGAACCCAAGCTGCCGGCGGTACGATTGACGAGAAATTGAACCGCTTTTAAATCACGTTGCGATCGATACTCAGAGAGCACCGGCACGAAAGCCTGAGCAAAAGCCCCTTCAGCAAAAAGACGTCGTAAAAAGTTGGGGATTTTGAATGCGACAAAAAAAGCGTCGGATGCACCGCTGGCGCCAAAGTAACCCGCGACCACCACATCACGAATTAATCCCAGCACTCGCGAGATCATGGTCATGATGCCAACTACAGCACTTGAGCGCAGCAGACCGCCGCCAGATGTCGCTTTTTGACTCAACTTTTAACCTCAAAGTGCCGAATTAATCCGTCGATTATCGCCTACCTAAGAAGAAGGTCAACTAAAAGTGCATTTCTTCTGTGTTTAATGCTTGACAGACGGCAACGATATCGGAATAATTTCGCATCCAATTTTGAGAGACACTTGTCTCGTTTGTTTAACTCAAATTTAAGGAGCTCAGCTGTGGCAAATTCCGCAGGATCTCGTAAACGTGCTCGCCAGGCGGAAAAGCGTCGTCAACATAACGCTAGCCTGCGCTCCATGGTACGTACTTACATCAAGAAAGTACTAAAAGAAGTTGCTGGTGGTGACCAAGCTGCTGCTAACGAAGCATTCAAAGTTGCTCAGCCTATCCTAGATAGCTCAGTAAACAAAGGAATCTTCAAGAAGAGCGCTGTTGCACGCACTAAGAGCCGCCTAAACGCACGCATCAAAGCGATGGCTGCATAAGCGACTGCTTAAAAGCTTTTCCAAAAACCCGCTAATTAGCGGGTTTTTTGTTGCCTGCAATCTGGAAGATGCTGACAGAGTACATACCGGTGACAGTAATTTGCTCCTGCAATTACTGTATACATCACATCCGTGTGCTTAACAGGCTTTAGCCTGTCATCCGCTGGTAGACTTTACTGCCAATCTGGAAAACACCGATAAAGCAGATGACAGGCTGAAGCCAGTCACTGGTGCTTTTAGCTAGAGGATTAACCTGCTGGGATAGCGATTGTCAGGCTGCAACCAGACACCCAGACCGCTCCAACGATTTAGGCCAACGCCATATTATCGCGATGGACTAGCTCTGGATCAGTGATGTGACCGATAAGGGATTCGATCTCTTGGCTGGCGTGACCTTTGATACGGTCCGCCTCATCGAAGGCGTAGTTAACCAAGCCGCGTGCGATAACCTCACCGTCAGTATCGACCAGCTCGACCATCTCACCCCGTGAGAAATCACCCTCTACTTTGACAACACCCGCAGGCAGCAGTGATTTGCCACCCGTTTTAAGCGCTTTCACCGCGCCAGCATCCAAGACTAGACGACCACGCGCCTGAAGATGCCCTGCGATCCAGTGTTTACGCGCAGCTTGGCGACCGTGATCAGGTACTAACAACGTACCAATCTCTTCACCCGAGAAGATTCTTAACAACGCACTCTCTTCACGACCGCTAGCAATAACCGTTACAGCACCTGAACGAGCCGCAAGTCGAGCGGCACGTACTTTAGTTGCCATACCACCGCGACCCAACTTACCGCCTCCGCCTGCAATCTGAAGGAAGTGATCATCTTCAGCTCGACCTTCGGCGATTAATTCAGCATTAGGGTTAGAGCGAGGATCTGCGGTGAACAGACCTTTCTGATCCGTCAGCAGAATCAGCGCATCGGCTTCAATGGCATTAGCCACCAACGCACCGAGCGTATCGTTATCACCAAACTGAATCTCACTGGTCACAACCGTGTCATTCTCATTAACGATGGCTACGACGCCCAGATCGATTAGAGAGCGCAACGTTGAACGTGCGTTTAGATAACGCTTACGGTTAGAGAGGTCATCATGCGTCAGAAGAACCTGCGCGGTATGAAGGTTGTGTTGCTGAAAAATAGATTCATACGCTTGAACCAAACCCATCTGACCGACAGCGGCGGCGGCTTGCAGCTTATACATCTCGCTTGGGCGTTCTGACCAGCCTAAACGATTCATCCCCTCGGCTACAGCACCTGAAGAGACAAGAACCACCTCAACACCCTGCTGCACCAGTTTAGCGATCTGCTCAACCCAGCCAACAATCGCTTGCTGATCTAGACCTTTACCATCATCCGTCAGCAGCGCACTGCCGATTTTGACGACCCAACGACCCTTTTCTGTTAACCGTTGACGTGATGCAGACATGTTACTTTACGTACTCCACTTCAACATCGTAATCGTCATCATCGAAGTCATCCCAATCATCAGCTTCGCCCGCTTCACGACGCGCACGCATTTCGGCACGCATACGCTCAAGATTTTCACGCGCTTCACGGTCAATCTGCATACGCAGCTCACGCTCTGCATCCACCAATTCTGGATTCTCTGCAAGCGCCTCTTTCTTCTCATCAAGATAGTCTTGCAACTGATGGACCAAAAGATCAGTGCCTTGCTTGTTGATAGCAGAGATACGGAATACCGGACCATCCCATTCCAACGCATCGATCACTGACTGACAACGCTCTTCAAGCTCCTCTTCTGGCACCATGTCGATCTTATTCAGCAACAACCAGCGAGGCTGATCAGCCAAGGTAGGCGAGAACTTATTCAGCTCATTAACTGCAGTGACCGCTGCTTCAGCAGGTGTCACCTCGTCCCAAGGCGCCATATCAACCAGGTGCAACAGTACACGGTTACGCGCCAAGTGTTTTAGGAAGCGAATACCAAGACCGGCACCCTCTGCGGCACCTTCAATGATTCCAGGGATATCGGCAACGACGAAACTGCGGTGCGCTTCGGTGCGAACGACACCCAGGTTAGGTACCAAGGTAGTGAATGGGTAGTTAGCCACTTTAGGCTTAGCGGCTGAGATAGAACGAATCAGCGTCGATTTGCCGGCATTTGGCAGACCAAGAAGGCCGACATCAGCCAGGACACGCAACTCCAGACGAACGTTACGCAACTCACCCTCGGAACCTTTAGTCGTTTGACGAGGCGCACGGTTTACACTGCTTTTAAAACGCGTATTACCCAAGCCGTGCCAACCGCCCTGAGCGATCTTTTCGACCTGACCGACAGCCGTCAGATCCGCCAACACCTCATCGGTATCCACATCCACAATGGTGGTACCGACTGGCACTTTAAGCACCAGATCTTCACCTTTGGAACCGGTACACTGACGACCCTGACCGCCCTCACCGTTTTGTGCTTTGTAGTGACGCGTAAAGCGGTAATCGATTAGCGTATTAAGACCTGAATCGGCTTCGACAAAAATAGAACCACCATCACCACCGTCGCCACCATCTGGGCCACCTTTTGGAATGTACTTCTCGCGACGGAAACTCATACAGCCGTTTCCGCCTTTACCGGCTTGTACGGTAATCAGTGCTTCATCAACAAACTTCATCTCTTTCTCCTAAATGGAGGAAAAATAGGGCCAGATCGTCTGTCAAACCTAACGACATGATCCTATTTTCCCTCAGTGGGCTGATTTTACTCTGGTAAGAATCAACCTTACATGCTTTTTTGAACTTAATAGCTTTTCAAGCCCTGTCTGGCTTCAGCCTGACACGCTGACACGGCCTAAAAAACAAAAAAACCCGCCTAAGCGGGTTTTTTACGTAACAACGAAACTTAGGCAGTTTCGATGCTAACGAATTTACGGTTGTAAGGGCCTTTAACTTCGAACTTAACAACACCGTTTGCTTTCGCAAATAGAGTGTGGTCTTTGCCGATGCCTACGTTTGTACCAGCGTGGAATTTAGTACCGCGCTGACGAACCAGGATGTTACCCGCAAGTACTTCCTGACCACCAAAACGTTTAACGCCTAAGCGTTTCGACTCCGAATCGCGTCCGTTACGCGTTGAGCCGGCTGCCTTCTTATGAGCCATTCTCTAATCTCCTAGATTCGTTGATCAGCCGTTAATGCCAGTGATTTTAACTTCAGTGTACCACTGACGGTGGCCCTGACGCTTCATGTGGTGCTTACGACGACGGAACTTGATGATTTTCACCTTGTCACCGCGACCGTGTGATACCACTTCAGCAGAAACTTTAGCACCTTCAACAACTGGCGCGCCAACTTTAACGTCGTCGCCGTTGCTAACAAGTAGTACGCGATCGAAATCAACGTTTGAACCAGCTTCAACCGCTAGCTTTTCTACTTTAAGGGTCTGACCCTCTTGTACGCGGTACTGTTTACCACCGCTTACGATTACTGCAAACATCTGTGTTCTCCAATATTTTGCTTACCCGGCTACTAATACGAAACCTGCTCTGAAGGGCTGATGTCTTACGACACCCTCGCACAGGGAGCGTTATTTGGACAAGCTAGGGCGCAGAATAATACAGAACCCCCCACTCAAACTCAACCCTTATTTACACTAAATTGAGGCATTGGAAGGCCTATACACCAGAGTCATATTGACACCCCCGCTCTCACCCCCTAGCATCCGTCTGTCATTTATAAGTAGTAGCCAAAATGCAACCACACCAACTCAACCCACTGATCGAGCCTCAATTCGATGCCGTTACGGATTACATCCTTAACAATCTTGGCTCCAATGTCCCTCTAGTAGAGAAGATTGCACATCACATTGTTGAAGGTGGCGGTAAGCGCTTGCGTCCGTTGTTGGTTCTACTGGCTGCCAATGCCGCTGGCTATAAAGGGGAACAACACATTCCACTGGCAGCGGTCATCGAATTCATTCATACGGCAACACTGCTGCATGACGATGTGGTCGACAACTCTGAGCTACGTCGCGGTAACGCCACCGCAAACGCTCAGTGGGGTAATGCGCCGAGCGTATTAGTCGGTGACTTCCTCTACTCTCGCTCATTCCAGATCATGGTTGAGATTGGCCGCATGGAGATCATGCAGGTCATTTCACACGCCACTACGATCATTGCCGAAGGCGAAGTTCTGCAGCTGCTAAACCAGCGCAACCCAGATACCAGTGAAGAGTCTTACCTTCAGGTCATTCTTGGCAAAACGGCCATGCTGTTTGAAGCAGCAACAGAGGTCGGAGCAATTCTAGCGGACAGCTCTGCAGAGAATCGTGAAGCCCTAAGACTTTATGGTCGCCACCTTGGCATCGCCTTCCAAATCGTCGATGACCTACTCGACTATCTATCTGATAGCGAAACCATGGGTAAAAACGTTGGAGACGACCTCGCCGAAGGCAAAGCCACACTGCCGCTGATTCATGCAATGCGCGTCGGCAGCGATGAAGATAGAGAGTTGATTCGCCAAGCGATCCGCAAAGGTGGACTGGATGATTTATCACCGGTACTCGAGATCGTGCAACGCAATGGATCGATAGACTACTCGCGTCAAAAAGCAGCCGAAGAGATCGATAAAGCGAAAAACGCGATCGCCTCTCTACCAGACACTTCGTTTAAAGTGACGCTGAATCAGATTGCTGATTTGGCTATCGCAAGAACCCAGTGAACACTTTGGTGACAGGCCTTCAGCCTGTCATCCGCTTTCCAATAACATAAATTATCAGGAAGACGCTGAAATAGCCGATGACAGACTGAAGTCAGTCACGATTCTTGGCCGGTGACTGGCTTTTAGCCTGTCACCTTCACTGGCTTCGACCTACCGACGCACCAACCGATAAACCACTTCACGCTGATTTTCAAAACGCCCTTCACTTAGATCAGCGCTATCAAGCTCTTCAATCTCAAACTCAGCAGAGAATAGACGTTGCACTTCATCACCTTTTACTGAAAAAGGTGGTTCGTTTCTAGGATTGTCATACTCGAGCGCAATCAACAAAATCTGATCGCCTACCACTGTGAGCCTTGCGATGTGCGCGGAGTAGTCGATTCGCATCTCGGGCGGAAGTGCTATTAGTGCCGCTCGATCGTAGATGGCTCGTGGGTTATTGAGCGCAGCGCGGGTGGTTTTAAAGACATCACCAGCCAACAGAGAGATTCCATCACGCTCACGACGGTGAAAAGCACCCTCATCAATGGCATCGATATCGACACCCTGCTCTGCAAAAAAGTCACGGCACGCCAGATCACTCAACTCAACACCGATGACCTTATGACCCTGCTCACGCAACCAAAGCATGTCGCGGCTTTTACCACAGAGCGGCACAAAGATAGACTCCTCTCCAGACAGCTCAAGTGTGGACCAATATTTCGTCAACCAAGGGTTAAAATCTGACTGGTGAAAACCGATGCGATTTTCAGACCAGCGCTCATGCCAGAAGGCGTGTTTCATAGGGGTTTTTCCTTAAAATGGGGTGATTCAGGTAATTTAACTGATCGATGTCGTGCTTAGCGAGCCCTAAAAAGGTATAATCCGGCAAATTTTTGTAATTAAGACTGTGAATTAGAACACCATGACTAGACAATCATCTTTTAACCGTGACGAACTTCTAAGCTGTGGCCACGGCGAAATGTTTGGCGAAGGCAATGCCCGCCTACCTGTTGGCAACATGCTTATGATGGACCGTATTACCAAGATCTCTGCTGAAGGTGGCGAGCACGGTAAAGGCGAAATCATCGCTGAACTAGATATTCGTCCAGATCTTTGGTTCTTCGACTGTCACTTCCCTAGCGATCCTGTTATGCCTGGCTGTCTTGGTCTAGACGCAATGTGGCAGATCGTTGGCTTCTACCTAGGCTGGAAAGGCAACCCAGGTCGCGGTCGCGCACTGGGTTCAGGTGAGGTTAAATTCACAGGTCAGATACTACCGACTGCTAAGAAGGTCACTTACAACATCCAGATGAAACGCGTGATTGAGCGTAAATTGGTTATGGGTATTGCAGACGGTTCGGTATCAGTGGATGGTCGCGAGATCTACACAGCAACGGATCTTAAAGTCGGTCTATTCACCAGCACCGAAAACTTCTAAGAGCGTTAACGCTTAGAAACACAATTAGAGAGAGAGTAAACATGCGTCGAGTAGTTGTTACCGGAATGGGT
This sequence comes from Marinobacterium sp. xm-m-383, assembly GCF_013283255.1. Classification (NCBI taxonomy): domain Bacteria; kingdom Pseudomonadati; phylum Pseudomonadota; class Gammaproteobacteria; order Oceanospirillales; family Oceanospirillaceae; genus Marinobacterium; species Marinobacterium sp. xm-m-383. The sequence goes on from NZ_WBYT01000003.1 coordinate 284,425, forward strand.
ATCGTTTCTTGTCTAGGTTCTGACAAAGAGAGCGTTCTGGAATCACTAAAAGAGGGCAAGTCAGGCATTAAATTCCAGCAGGAATACGCTGATCTTGGCTTCCGTAGCCAGGTTGCAGGCAGTATTGATGATCTGGATCTGGATGAACTGATCGATCGTAAACTGCGCCGCTTCATGGGTAATGCAGCAGCTTACTCATACATCTCAATGGAACAAGCCATTAAAGATGCGGGTCTATCAGAAGATCAGGTTTCGAATGTACGTACTGGCCTGATCGCAGGTTCTGGTGGTGCTTCGTCGGCTGACATTGTTGAAACCGCCGACATCCTTCGTGATAAAGGCGTTCGTCGTGTCGGTCCATACCGCGTGACTCGCACCATGGGCTCTACCGTATCAGCCTGTCTTGCTACCCCATTCAAGATCAAAGGTGTGAACTACTCAATCACCTCTGCTTGTGCGACCAGCGCACACTGTATTGGCAACGCGATGGAACAGATCCAACTAGGCAAACAGGACATTGTCTTTGCTGGCGGTGGTGAAGAGCTACACTGGTCTTTGAGTGTCATGTTTGATGCCATGGGCGCCCTATCAAGCAAATACAACGAAACACCAGAAAAAGCGTCTCGCGCTTACGATGCAAACCGTGACGGTTTCGTGATCGCAGGTGGCGGCGGCATGCTGGTTCTTGAAGAGCTAGAACACGCTAAAGCACGCGGTGCGAAAATCTACGCTGAACTTGTAGGCTATGGCGCGACCTCCGATGGTTACGACATGGTTGCCCCATCCGGTGAAGGCGCTGTTCGCTGTATGCAACAGGCTATGAGCACGGTTGATGGTGAGATCGATTACATCAACTCACACGGTACTTCGACACCTGCTGGCGATATTCAAGAGCTGAAAGCGATGAAAGAGACCTTCGGTACAGAGATGCCACCGGTCAGCTCGACTAAGTCACTGGCGGGTCACTCACTGGGCGCTACAGGCGTACAGGAAGCGATCTACTGTCTACTGATGCAAGAGAACAACTTCATCTGCGCCTCAGCGAACATTGAAGAGATCGACCCAGAGGCTGAAGGCCTACCTGTCGTGACTACACGCAAAGATGGCGTCGACCTACAGCGCGTTATGTCGAACAGCTTCGGCTTTGGCGGTACCAACTCGACTCTGGTGTTCGAGAAGTACAACGGCTAATCGCCATACTGCTCAATAAGAAAGCGACCTACGGGTCGCTTTTTTGTACCTATTAACCACAACTAAATCCATGCTATAAATGAAGCAGTAATTAACTGGAGATAAAAATGGTTACAGCGATCATATTGTTAAAAGTTCAAAGACAAAAAATTCAAGAGACCGCTACGCTTCTCGCTGGAATGGAAGGTTTTACAGAAGTTTTCTCTGTCAGCGGAAATTTTGATTTAGTTGCGATGGCTCGTGTTGAAAATAACGAGGCGTTATCTGATCTGATTACCAACAAATTAGCTGAGGTTGATCATATTGAAGAGACTGAGACGATGCTGGCTTTTAAAGCCTATTCAAAACACGATTTGGAGGCAATGTTCGGCCTAGGCTTTGAATGATTAATGTAAATAGATGGGCCGTACTAACTCTACGACCCACTGCTGTCTATTTGTCTCGTCCTCGATTAATAGAGATTCATTAGAGTAGTGTTTCAACTCCACTAGACCGTCGGTACGAGTCTCCAAAAGCTTATCGCGCTCAATTAGCATCACTACATCATCATCAAGTTCGCTAATAAAAGAGACGAGCTCATGATCAACAATGACCCCATCTCTATTAATCTCAACTTCAACAATATCTGGACCTGACCTTTCCAAGTGATCAAGCAGATCATTCCAGTGAGTCTTGGGAAAAATGCCTCTAAACACTCTTAGTTAAACACCTTTAATAAATTTACTGAGTTATACGCCCAACCACTGCTTCTGGACTTCGGTATTGGCCTTAATCTCTTCCGGTGAACCTTGCCACACGATCTGTCCTTTACCCACCACACTGACATCATCGGCTAAGCTAACCGCAAAGCCAAAATTTTGTTCAACCAAAATAATCGTCAAACCTGTCTCTTTTAGGGACTTAAGCTGAGCATGAATCTGCTTTACGATGATTGGAGCAAGACCCTCTGTTGGTTCGTCAAGAATAAGCAGCTTAGGGTTCATTAAAAGCGCACGAGCAATCGTTAGCATTTGCTGCTCACCGCCCGACAACTCATTACCAAAATTGTTAGCACGCTCAGACAGACGCGGAAAAACGTCAAACACTCGTTCAATCGTCCAACGTTTCTGCCCAGCATTGTCAGCGTCAACATAACGTTTAGCAGTTAGCTCTAAATTTTCGAGCACGGTTAAAGAGGGAAATATATCACGCGTTTCAGGCACGTAGGCGATGCCTTTTCCAGCAACGGTATAGGGCTCCAATTTTTGAATTTCGGTCCCTTCCAAAGCGATACGACCCTGCTTGGGTTTAACAAGTCCCATTATGGTTTTTAGTGTGGTTGATTTACCAGCGCCATTTCGACCAAGCAGAGTATGAACCTTGCCAGCGCGAGCTGTAAACGACAAATCAAATAGAACCTGTGTCTCACCGTAGCCAGATTCTAAACCTTTAACATCAAGCATCTTCAAACGTCCCCAGATAAATCTCTTGCAATAGAGTGCTTTCACGGGCCTCATCAGGAGTCCCTTCAAACACCACTTCGCCGTAATTTAGAACCGTCATACTGTCAGCAACATCTAATGCCAAACCCATATCATGCTCTATGATTACAACGGTTAGATCCTCGGGCAGGCGCTTTAAAAGGTGATGAAATGCGCCAATCATTTCAGGCCCAACACCAGACGTAGGCTCATCCATCAGCAACACACGTGGTTGAGTAGCAAGGGCAATACCAACCTCTAGCTGACGACGAATACCATAAGCTACATCAGAAACACGCTTATTCAGATGCTCTGTAAGATCAACTTGAGCAGCAGTCTCTCTTACTAAGGCTCGCACGTCAGGAGAAGTGAGCGAGTCACGCCAAAGTGCGGTTGATTTTTTAGTTTTAACGGACGCTGCTAAGCCTAGATTTTCAGCAATAGTTAGACCATCAAACAAAGTATTTTGTTGATAGCTTCGACTCAAACCAAAATTAGCGCGTTTCGCTACACTCCAGGAGGTCACATCTTCGTTATTGATTTTGATACTTCCTGAGTCTGGCATAAATTCACCAACCAACTGATTGAACAGGGTTGTTTTGCCAGCGCCATTCGGCCCAAGAATGACTCTTCGCTCACCTTTGGCAACACTCATAGAGACACCACGTGTCACATGAAGAGCACCAAAGTGCTTAGATAAATTAGTTACCTCAAGCATGCTTACTCCTCGCTCAATACTTTTCGTGGACCAGCCGCTTTAGTTCTGCGCTGCTCGATATAACTTTCCAACATACCGTAGATCCCTTTGGCACCACCCATAACAACCAAAATGAGAATAATGCCAACAATCAAATGCCAATGGTCGGTGTAATTACTAATCTCATGTTTCAGCACGACAAAGGCCGTTGCGCCGATAATTGGGCCTACCAGGGTTCCCAATCCACCCAGTATGACTACAACTAGCACCTCCCCCGAGTGCGTCCACGAAAGCAAGCTAGGTGAGATAAACATAAAATGCTGAGCCGATAGAGAGCCTGCAAGACCTAACACAATACCTGAAAGTCCAAATATATTGGCCTTAATCAGCGTGACTGGCTGACCCAGCGCTCTAGAACGTTTCTCGCTGTACATGATACCTACCATGCTTCGACCTAAGCCTGATGAAAGCACTTTAGCGACAAATAGATATGAGATAGCCAAACAAAACAGGCAAAACAGAGCAAAGTTAGTTGAATCAAATAGATCGATACTGATGGGAGTTAGGTCTAGACGGGGAATCCCTGCCATTCCGTTATCACCCCCTAAGTAACTTGACTCAAATACGAAAGCGTAGGCCATTTGTCCGAAAGCCAAAGTTGCCATAATGAAATAGATGCCATGGGATTTAGAGCAGATAAGGCCGATTAACCAAGAGACCATCCCCGTCAGAACACATGCTATCAGTACCGACTCCAAAGCCCCAAAACCCAACTTAGTACACAAAGTTGCAAAGACATAGGCACCTAGACCGGCCAGAGCACCGTGACAGAGCGACACCATGCCGCCGAACCCTGCAACCAAATCAAGCGCCAGAGCGATCATCGCTAAGATGAGCAATTCAGTGAGTATCTCGACACCAAAATAGTCGGCTGTCATTGCGATGTACGCGCAAATCAATAGATAGCCTATCATTATAAAATTTCTTAAAGGCGTTTGAAAAAACATGATTTACCCTCCTTTTGCTGGGAACAGACCAGCAGGTTTGGTGACCAAAATAAACGCCAAAAGAAGGTAGATAACAACTGACGCAAACTGAGGAGCAAAAACAGAGCCAAAGGTTTGTACAAAACCATATATAAGCGAGCCAGCAATAGCTCCTTTTAAAGAACCCAATCCGCCAATAACAATAACGATAAGCGTGGGTATAAGAATTTCTAATCCCATCTCGGGAACAACCGATAGCAAGGGAGCCGCCACTGCGCCTGCTAGGCCTGCCAAGGCACAGCCCACACAGAAGACTAAAAAGAATAGACGTTCAACGTTGATCCCCAAGCAAGAGGCCATCTTATCGTTATCAACCCCCGCACGAATCATTGCGCCAATTTGTGTTTTATTTAGCACTAAATTAAGAATGATAAGTGCAGTCAAGCCAACCAGCATCACAAAGAAGCGATAGGCAGGATATTCAACACCTAACAGCGACAATCGGCCGGAAAGAATCTCTGGCACATCAAGAGCCAAAGCCAAGTCACCCCAAATAATCCGAGTAATATCCAGTAATGCGAAGATCAATCCAAAGGTCACCAAGACCTGAGCCATTGGACCACTGGAGCGCATACTTTTGATCAAAAATTGATAGAGCACCAACCCAAGAACAGCAACGGCTAAAGGCGCGACAAACAGCCCTACCCAATAACCCATGCTGGCTGCGATCGTAGCAGCAACATAAGCACCAAAGGCATAGAGCGCACCGTGCGCAAGGTTAACGAAGTGCATTAGACCGAAAATTACGGTCAAACCCACTGATAAAAGAAACAAAAGCATCGATAGCTGCAACGCATTCAGCAATTGCAGAATCCAAAAACCGGTATCCATTGGAAGGCCTCGAAATGAGCTGGGCTTGCGCCCAGCTTTTATTGCAAATTGAAACGAAATTAGAGTGAACAACTACCCGCTGGGTCACGTTCACTCGGAAGTTGAGCAACAACTTTCTGAGTCAATTTTTCACCATCTTTTACGGTTTCATAGACGTAAAGTGGCTGCACAATGTTGTTTGTCTTAGGATCAATAGAGACTTCGCCACGTGGACCCGAGAACGAAACTTTCGAGATAGCTTCTGCAATAGAAGCACGATCATCTGCACCGCCTTTTAGGGCAAGCGCTAGAGCCTGAGCAGCGTCATAACCCGCCACAGCAAACTCAGATGGGGAACGACCATCGTTGATTGATTGGAATTTTTGAACAAAGGCATTGTTCAAATCAGTGTCAATCGTTGGGGCGTAGTGCAGAACGGTTGTAACACCTACAGCAGCATCACCCTCAGCCTTCACGTAAAGTGGTGAAGTCAGGAAGCCTGAGCCGTATAGTGGCATAGTCTCATCTAGACCGAAGCTATCGTATTGCTTAACAAAAGCAATGGCTTCACCGCCAGCGTAGAAGCTGTAAACAGCATCTGCACCCGATGCTTTGGCTTTAGCTAGGTAAGGACCAAAGTCTTTTGTCTTGCGGAATGGCGTGTATTCGCCACCCACGACTTCGCCACCTGCAGCTTCAAACGTGCCAGTGAAACCTTCAATCATTTCACGACCAGCTGTGTAATCCGGTGCGAGTGTGTAGACTTTTTTGATGCCATTTTGCGCCATCCATGTACCCATTGGACGGTTAATTTGCCCATTAGAGAAGGAGAAACGAGAAATGTAAGGACTACACTTTGCACCTGTAACTGAGTTATCACCTGCATTGGTAATAAGAAGTGGTACTTTAGCACCATGAACAAAGTCCCGAAGTGCACCAGCAACGGCTGAAGAGACCAGACCGGTCATCACATCAACTTTGTCTTGAAGAACCAGCTTACGAGCTTTAGCAACCGATTTGCCTGGGTCAGCTTCAGAATCTTCACGAACATACTCAATATCAAGACCTGCACCAAACTCCTCCATACCCAATGCAAAACCTGCATCAATCTCTTTACCCAGTGCCGCATAAACACCGGAAAAAGGAAGAAGAACGCCAACTTTAGTCGTCTCAGCTGACGCAATTGAGGCACTTAGCACACCTGCAGTTAATGCCGAAATCATTGCTGTTTTTTTCATGATTGACTCCTTTTTTTATTGTCATCATTAGACCTATGTGTGCCTGACTAAAAACGGTCAACTTCTAGCCAGGTAGAATTCAGTGAAGGAAAGCTCCTGCCGTTTTTTTAAGTTCTGCTAAACACTCGGATTCAGTTCGGCCTGTCGTATCAAGAGTATAATCAGACAGTTTGTAGCCCGATTCACGCTCTTCTAAGATCAGTTTAAGATCCTCTATCGCCTCTTTAAGACCAGCCATTGGACGAGTATCACCTTGATCCATAACTCGAGAAAGATGCTCTTCTGGCGAAGCTTTAATCCAAACCGAGAAGAAGTTATCGAGGAGTAATTTGAACGACTCAGTTTGAGAGACCAGTGAACCACCCGTTTCTAAAATAACCGGTTCATTCAGGTTTAAAACATATTCAAGCGCTTGCGCTTCAATACGACGGAATTTCTTCTGCCCACCAAGATCTAAAATCTCTCCGATAGACATATTTGCGAGTTCTTCGATTAGAGCAGTCAGGCGGATGAAGCGAACATTCATCTCTTTGGCAAGCAGTTGGCCCAAAGTGGTTTTACCTGCTCCGCGAAGGCCAACCAATGCAACACCATGCCCCGATGCTAAGCTGCTTGCGAAATGTCGTTTCAAAAGCTGTAAAGCGCTATTTTGTTGCTCCTCAGTCAAAGAGGATACAAAGCTAGCAAACAGTGGATTAATACCGTCACGGCATTGATCAGGAATAATCTCTGAAAACGGAATATCAAACGCCTCAGCGACTCGCCACAAGACACTCAGTGTGATGTTAGCTTTACCCGTCTCCAACTGAGCAAGATAACGTTCAGAAACGTCAGAGTGCTTAGATAAACTCTTACGAGTCATGCCGCGCTTAGCTCTGAGAGATCTGACTCTATTACCAATCTCTTCTATGTATTGTTGCAACGCAAGTTCATCGAATTGGGTATCAATATCTGAGTTATTCATCAATACCTCCACAGGCCTGCACATAAGACTCGAGTCGCTTACGATACTTTTCAGGAATATCGATTTTTGTCATCGATTGGTTATCGACGAAGACATTGACTGTTTTAGCTTCAACACACTTAAGGCCGTCATCATTTCTGATGGTGACATGAAAGCCAACAGAGGTCTGACCAACCTTGCTAACTAGTACTTTGCAATCGAGTTCAGACCGAGGGGTTAAGGGTGCGAAAATATCGTACTTAACGGAAACAAATGGCGTACCAATATGCTCATCTATATTGAGTTCAAACCAAGGCATTTTTAACACTTCACGCATGAAGTGATCGATCGCTTCCAAGACGTAATCAGCAATCCGACCTGTATAGACTATTTGAGCTGCATCAGTGTCGCCCCATTGGGGGCGACGCTTATAAATCAGAGGAGCATTCATTGGAAAGACTCTTAACGAATTAATAGGTCTCTATATGATACCTACCTTCCGATTTAAGTGACGAACGAATTTCACTCCAATCCATGCCATTATCTGCACAGATCTGTGTAAAGCTAGATTCAACACCCTCTTCCATGCCTTTCAGACCACAGATGTAAATGTGAGTGTTGTTATCTTTAAGAAGTGCTGCAACATCGTCTGAACGCTTCAACATACGATCTTGAACGTACTCTTTATCGTTCTCATCAAGTCGGGTCATTCGTGAGAAAACAAGCTCTTGATCAAGAAGGTCTGCAGGAACCTTTTGTAGTGGCCCGAAATAAGGTAACTCGCTAGCGGTGCGGGCCCCAAAGAACAGCATCATCTTGCCTTTGCCATTGGCAGCTAAACGACGACGGCGCTCTGTCATACCGCGGAATGGTGCCGCGCCTGTACCTGTACAGATCATCATCAGATTGGCATCAGGATCATTAGGCATTAGGAAGGTACTACCAAATGGTCCAGTTACTTGAACCTCATCGCCTTTCTGTAGGTCACACATGTAACCTGAACCGACACCTTGACGTGATTCGCCATCAACATCGAAAGTAACGCGCTTAATAGTAAGCGCTAGATTGTTGTAACCAGGACGCTCGCCGTCACGGGCACTCGCAATTGAGTAGAGCCGAACCAAATGCGGCTTCCCTTTATCATCTACGCCCGGTGGAATAATACCAATTGACTGTCCCTCTAAAACAGGGAAACTCTGCGAACCAAAATCCAAAACAATGTGATGGATATCAGACTCTGTACCCTCTTCAGTAATACGCATATTACCTGTTACCTTAGCCTTAGCTGGGTTATCACGGGTCCAGAGATTAATCTGTGGTTTTGATGCGGTCGCTGGAGCTGGCACTGCGCCGCTAGAAGCGTGGGCAACATCAAGAATATCATTAGCTTCAGACTCTGATGCTTCAGACTCCGAATCAACATTAACAAGCTCAATCTCTTCAGGCAGCTCATCCCAAGAGTACTGTTCCTCTAGAGAGTAAGGCACATTAACTAGTTGCCAACTATCAATTGCACCTGTAGGGCAAGGAGCTATACAGCTCATACAGTTGTTACAAAGCTCGGCATTCACAACGTAGTTATCATCGTTATGCTCGATTGCTCCATCTACTGGGCAGTTCTCTTCACAGGTATTACAACGAATACAAACTTCAGGATCGATAAGGTGCTGTCTAAGTGAAGTCATGACTGATTGCTCTTGTTATAAGTGAATAAAATGCCCGGTTCTGTTGGAACCGGGCAGAGTGAGTTACGCTAGTTTTACGTACTCAAAGTCAGACGCTTGCTGGTTTACGCCCACTTTCGGAGGAGCAATCCAGTTTGCATACTTGCCTGGCTCAGTACACTGAACCATGAGGCTGTTGATAAACTCTAGATCAGAGTCATTAGGCAACCAGTTAGCAAGGTTTGCCTCAAACGTCTGCGCATCAACAATTTCACCAGATGGGGTAACATTGATATCAGCGAACGTACCAATCTTACGGTTGAAGGCTTTGTGTGGTGGTACCAATTCGAACTCAATACCAGCTTTAGCAATCGCCTTGTTCCAACGCTTAATGCCGCTCGTCGCATCTTTGATGTAATCATCAAGTAGACGACCGTTAATAGCTGAAATTGCGTCTTCCTCAACCTCAACTAGCTGACCATCAACAACTTGAAGTACTGGATACTTCTCATTGTAGAGCTGGTGGTCGTCATCTAACTTATCTTCCATGTAACGACCCTTGATACCTGCCTCAAATGCAGCAGCGCCGTTAGTCGACAGCTCAGCACCGAACAGATCCAGTGTAACCGCCATATGGAAGTTCAGTTTTTTCTGAATAGTCGGCAGATCGATTACGCCAAGTGCGCGCACAGCTTCGATATCGTTAGGATCAGTAATGCCCGCTTCCTTCATCGCTGCACAAGTACGCTCTAACACACGCATAACACCCGACTCACCAACAAACATGTGATGCGCTTCTTCAGTCAACATGAATCGACACGTACGTGACAACGGATCAAAACCAGACTGAGCTAGGGATTCAAGCTGCATCTTACCGTCGCGATCAGTAAAGTAAGTAAACATGAAGAATGACAACCAATCTGGAGTCTCTTCATTGAAGGCACCAAGAATACGTGGTTTGTCTTCGTTACCAGAGTTACGCTCTAGCATCATCTTAGCTTCTTCACGACCCTCTTTGCCAAAGTACTTCATTAGAAGGTAGACCATTGCCCAAAGGTGGCGACCTTCTTCAACATTGATCTGGAAAAGGTTACGCATATCATACAATGATGGTGCCGTAGAACCGAGATGGCGCTGCTGTTCAACTGAAGCCGGCTCAGTATCACCCTGAACAACAATCATTCGACGCAACAGTGAACGGTATTCAGCTGGGACTTCTTGCCAAGCAGGCTCGCCTTTATGTTTACCAAATGGAATGGTACGACCCTCAACTTGAGGTGCTAAAAGCACACCCCAACGATACTCCGGCATTTTAACGTGGCCAAATACAGCCCAGCCTTTAGGGTCAACACCAACAGCTGTGCGCAGGTAAACTTCTTTATCATTGAAGCCGTCTGGACCAAGATCGCCCCACCACTCAAGGAATTTAGGGTGCCACTCTTCAAGCGCCTTTAAAAGACGACGGTCACTTGATAGATCAACATTGTTTGGAATTAAATCGTCGTAGTTAACTTCTACGCGGACGTTTTCAGTAGTCATTTTTATACTCTCCAACACTTCGTTCAGTTATACACGTTTAAAATCATATTCAGCACGGGTACCCGTACCGTAGAGCTTCAATGCACCGCCCTCGGCAACTGCATTTGGACGCTGGAAGATCCAGTTTTGCCATGCTGTTAAGCGACCAAAGATTTTAGTTTCCATCGTTTCAGGACCCGCAAAACGTAGGTTAGCCTCTAAACCTGTCAAAGCATCAGGCGAGTAGCTAGCACGCGACTGAATAACATGAGGAACTTCATCTTCCCAGTCGATGTCATCCAACGCATCAGTTACAAGACCTAGCTCAGCACAACCAGCTGCATCTAATCGATTACCGATGGCCGCTTTAGCCTTATCAACAGACTCGGGCTCACCAAAGAAACGCGTATCCAAACGAGAAATATCATTACTCATCGGCAAAGTACCGAAGTTCATTTCACTAAGTTCAATGAAGGCCTCTGGAGTGTCATCACCTTCGAACTGACCTTCAAGCATGTAGGTACGATCTGAGGCAAACATTAGCTCAGCTAAGAATCCACCAAAACAGCTGCCAGGCTCAACCAGAGTAACAAGAGTACGTGAGGTCATGTCTACGCGTTTCATAACCCGCTTGAAATAAGCAATCACTTCACGGATAAACCAGTGATCAGCATTAGCTTGCAAGAAAGCATCAGCAGCCATTACAGCGTCTAGATCACCTTGAGTTTTAAGAGACAGTACACCCTGTTCAAGCTCATTCGCGCGCAAATGAAGGATGGCATCATCTAACTCACGAGTCATACGAAGAACCCAGAACTCCGCACCCTGAGCCAATGCTGCCTCAGCATCAGCCGGCATAGCTGCATCATTCGTCTTAATAGTGATCTCTGCGGTGCGCGCTTTGCGATCTACACCCACAGACACCGTTGAGTATTCAACAGCATCATCAGAAATAGTTCGATTCAGTTGAGTTAGCTCACAACCCTGACCACCTGGTCGATCTGAAAGAGAAGCCAACTCTTTTGCGCGAGCATTTACAGCATCAGAAAACTTAGAACGTGGCACGGCAGCATCAACTAGACGCCAATCGACGGCTTTCTTGCCCGACGCACCCTCTTCGATAGAACAGAAAATGTCAGCGCGGTCGCGGCGAACTTTACGCTTATCAACGACGCGAGTAAGACCGCCAGTTCCCGGAAGAACGGCTAGAAGGGGAACTTCCGGCAGCGAAACCGCTGTACTTCCATCATCAACGAGGTAGATCTCATCAGCAGCAAGTGCAAGCTCATAACCACCACCGGCAGCAGTACCAGAAACTGCACATAGGAATTTAAGACCTGAGTTCTGGCTTGAGTCTTCGATAGAGTTACGCGTCTCGTTAGTGAACTTACAGAAATTAACTTTGTGAGCGTGCGTAGAAAGACCCAACATCTTAATGTTGGCTCCGGCACAGAAGATCTTCTCATTGCCTGAAGCAATAACAACCGTTTTAACTTCAGGGTGCTCAAAACGTATACGCTGTAGAGCATCGTTCAACTCAATATCAACACCTAAGTCGTATGAGTTCATTTTAAGCTGGTAACCCTCTGCAAGTGTTGCATCAGGGTTAACATCCATAATCAGGCGACAAACATCACCTTCAAATTCTAATTTCCAGTGATTGTAGTCGGCTGGCTTGGTTTGAAAATCGATCATCTGTCCTTTCTCCGGATACATTATTATCGTTTTGTCCATTTTATAAATGCACTATAGTTCATCTTTTATTGATTTACCACAACTTAAATGCATTTTTTGAATTAAATTTCTAATAATAATGGAGAGACCGGAATTTTAATTCATAAATCAATATCAAACTCGCTCAATAATGGCCGCAATACCCTGCCCTACACCGATACACATGGTACAAAGTGCATATTTACCACCACTACGCTCAAGCTGTGTCATTGCCGTTGTTACTAGACGTGCACCACTCATACCCAAAGGGTGGCCTAGCGCAATGGCACCACCTTGTGGATTGAGTCGCGAATCATTGGGATCGATATTAAGTCCTTTTAAAACACCCAAAGCCTGTGAGGCAAAAGCCTCATTCAACTCAATGATATCCATTTGATCCAAAGTAAGACCCGATAGCTTCAACACTTTATTGACGGCTTCAATAGGCCCCACACCCATGATTCGAGGGTCAATACCGGCGGTTGCCATTGCGACGACTCTAGCCCGAGGTGTTAACCCGTTAGCAGTTGCTCCAGACTCACTTGCCAACAGCACTGCACATGCACCATCGTTTATGCCCGACGCATTGCCCGCTGTCACAGAGCCATCACCGCCATTGACTGTTCTTAACTGAGCCAATTTTTCAAGTGTTGATTCACGGGGATGCTCATCGACATCAAAATAGCTAATATTGCCGCGACGATCTTTAATCTCTATAGGGACGATTTCATCAGCAAACAGCCCTGCTTTTTGAGCTGCTGCTGTTTTAGCCTGGCTATTAAAGGCAAACAGATCCTGCTCTTCACGGCTAATGCCATATTCAGCGGCTACGTTATCAGCCGTCTGAGGCATGGTATCAACACCGTACATAGCTTTAAGTGCCTGGTTGGTGAAGCGCCAGCCCATTGTGGTGTCTTCTAAGATTTGCGCACGACCATAAGCCGACTCTGCTTTCCCCATTACAAAGGGAGCTCGCGTCATCGACTCAACACCACCAGCAAGCGCAACGTTAAGTTCACCAGCTTTAATCCCACGCGCCATGGTGCCAATAGCATCTAATCCAGAGCCACATAGGCGATTGATGGTTGAGGCTGGTACCGAAGTCGGCAGGCCTGAAAGTAACACTGACATACGCGCAACATTTCGATTATCTTCACCCGCCTGATTGGCGCACCCCATAAGCACATCATCGATCGATGCAGTATCTAGAGAGGGAACCTCAGCGAGGGTCGATCTTATAACCTGAGCTAACAGGTCGTCAGGACGCACCGTTGCCAAGGAACCCGCATAACGACCAATTGCAGAGCGCTTTGCTGCACAAATATAAGCTTCAGCCATTTTTATATCCTCGTTTAGTCAATCTGATGAAAAGGTGCATTAATAAATGCGCGCTGAAGTAACGCCGGTGAAACCCTATAACGATCATCTCCATAAAACAGGTTGATGTTATCCAGCACATCGGCAACAAAACTGGTCCCCAGTTTGTCAGCCCAGGCTAGCAACCCTGTCGGGTAGTTCACGCCCGCTTGCATAGCGGCATCTATACCCGCTGCATCCGCAATTCCCAGATGAAGCGCATCAGAAGCTTCGTTGATCAGCATTGCTACAGTTCGCATGACAACTAGACCTGGCAAGTCTTTAACTACTCGTGTTTTGACACCTAGAAAATCGAACATTGCATAGACTTCTGTCCAAACCTCTTCAGGCATTTCCGGAGGAGTTGATAGTGCGAGAGATTCACAAGTCGTGTAGTCAATCGCTAAATCCATTTGAATCAGATTATGATTATCTTCAGCCAATGAACGCTCCAAAGTGGTGCGACCATCGGTCAAGACCAGTGTTGCGCCGTTAGCAAAGACGATTTCACCCTCGTCACCTTCAGTCTCTTGAGGGATCTCAATACCACGTGCTTTGATTCGATCAATAAGTGACTTTATCACTGGTGATACAACCGCACTGCTGATGTTAAAGAACCCACCAAAACGAATGTCATCCCACTCAAGATTTGGTACTGACTGCTTACCATCAGGGTACTGATAAAAACCACGACCACTCTTACGCCCCAACCAACCGGCATCAACCAACTCTTTTTGCATCAGTGATGGCTTAAAGCGGGGATCAAAATAGTAGGACTCAAATACCGAGTTAGTGACGGCGTAGTTAACGTCTTGACCAATAAGGTCGGTCAATTCAAAAGGTCCCATGCGGAATCCGCCGGCCTCTTTCAGGAATAGATCGATTCGTTCAGGTTCGGTTGCCCCCTCCTCGGCCAATCGAAGTCCCTCAGCATAGAAAGGACGTGCTACTCGGTTAACAATGAAACCAGGTGATGATTTTGCAGCAACACCAACTTTGCCCCACCGCTTCGACAGCTCAAGCAACGTCTCAATTACTTTTGAATCGGTTGCCAAACCATGGATGACTTCGACCAGTTTCATAATAGGTGCTGGGTTAAAGAAGTGCAGACCCGCTAAACGGGCAGGATCATTCAACGCTGACCCAATAGCCGTCACTGAAATAGAGGAGGTATTAGTCGCTAAAATAGTTTGATCTGAACAGATCGATTCAAGCTGTTGAAACAGTTGCTGCTTAATATCAAGACGCTCTACGATCGCTTCCACAACCAAATCAGCATTTTTCATCAACGAGATATCACTAGCGTAGGTGATGCGATCGCAAATGGCTTGCGCTTGTTCATCAGTGAACTTACCGCGTGAAACCAGCTTATCCATCGACTTTTTCAAATTCGCTTTTGCCGTTTCGAGTACCGACTCATTTAAGTCGAAGAGCACCACCTCTAGTCCAGCTTGTGAAGCAACTTGGGCGATTCCAGCACCCATTGTGCCGGCACCAACAACACCCACCTGTTTTATTTGATCTACCGTTTTATATTGCGTGGCCATAGTCATTACTTCTTCTCTAAAAACTGCTGAACTTTTTCCCAAAATTCCGGATTACGACCGGCCAACTTTTGACATTGACTTTCAAGCTCCAGTTGAGCATCGAAGTCGTTATCAAAGGCGCGATAGAGGCTTCGTTTTATCAACTCCAATCCCAATCTAGGCTTACTCTTTAAGTTGGAAACAACTCTCTCAAGCTCAGTTGAAAATTGGTCCTCTTCAACGGCTTTCCAGATAAGACCGTATTCAGCTGCCTCTTCGCCCGTCACGACCTCTGCGAGCATAGTAATGGCCATCGCTTTAGCCTGACCGGCATTTCTTACAAGCGTGGCCGTGGCCCCAGCATCAGGAACCAAACCTAAGTGACTAAACGGAAAAGTGAATTTTGCCTGTTTCTTTGCAATGACAATGTCACAAGCAAGCGCCAGTGATGCACCAGCACCAGCCGCCACACCATTTACTGCAGCTATGACAGGGACAGGAAGGTTTCTCAACCTAGACACTAGAGGGCTGTAGGTGTTTTTTAGAGAGTCCCCCAAATCAGGTTTCGGCTCCCCCTCAGGAATACGGCGTTCTTCAAGGTCCTGACCGGCACAGAATCCTCGCCCTTCACCTGTAAGAATGAGACAACGCAAAGCATCAAAACGCTCTATCTCTTTGAGAGCCAATTTCAGTTCAGCATGCATGGTTTTACTGAACGCATTGAGCCGATCAGGTCGGCTCAGCTTTAACTCAACAACGCCCTCTGTCTCGGAGACTTGAAGACATTCATAGTTATTTAAAAGTGACATTACTCACCTCTTAGAGCAGTAGCTCGAGCTAGGTTAGTTTGTACCGCAGTCGTTACATGATAAAAATCCAATCCACGCAAACCACCTAACTCCTGCCCACCCCCTGCGCGACCTGGGCCACCGTGGATACACATCGGCATTACATTACCGTGGCCAGAATGACCACGACTTACACTGTCATCAACGATCAGAAGTCGGCCATGGGTTGATCCGAGTTCTAATACTGCATCCATAGCAAATTGATCATCGTTAGTAAAAATTGAGCTCACTAGCGAACCGCCTCCTCTGCGAACCAACTCAAACAGTTCTGTTTCGCTGCTGTAAGGCATCAGTGTTGCAACAGGACCAAACACTTCCGTCTCGTGGACCTGACTGGCTGCTTGAGGATCCTGACACACCAACAATTTTTGAGTGACATAAAAGCCTGATGCATCACCCTCTAAGGTTGCAATATCGCCTTGGAAAGCAATCTCTGTCTCATTAAGCAGAGCTTTTACGCCCTCTTCTGCCGCTTGCTGTTGCGCGGCACTGACCAGAGGCCCATAAGTCACCCCTTCGATAGCAGGGTTGCCTGGCTTTCCTTTAGCAAGTTTGGCGACCAGCGCTTCTTTGGCTGCATCCAACTCTGAGGTAGGTACAAATATGCGACGAACGGCTGTACATTTTTGTCCAGACTTAATCGTCATCTCTTTAGAGACTTCATGAATAAATGACTTAAACCCGTCTGAACCTGCAGCTAGATCCGGTCCAAGGATAGAAGAGTTGATACTATCGGCTTCTGCATTAAATCGAACCGATTCACTAATAACTTTGGGGTGCGATGCAAGCATTGCAGCGGTGTCCGCCGAGCCTGTAAACGCAACAGCATCAGACGATGTAATGTGATCCATTAAGTCTCGACCACCACCTGCCAAGAAACTGAATGCACCCTTAGGAAGAATATCAGCGTTCACAATATCGCGTGCCATTGCCCAAGCGACTGGCAAAGAGACAGCTGCTGGTTTAACTACAGCCGGCACTCCAGACAGAAGCGAAACACCTAGCTTCTCTAACATTCCCCATGCTGGGAAGTTAAAGGCATTAATATGAACGGCGGCGCCACGCAATGGCGTTTTAACATGAATCGCTCTGAAGTTTTCATCTTTAGTAAGTTGCTCCAATTCACCATCTGCAATCCACTTACGATCACCGAGCCTCTTACCCAATGAAGCGTAGTATTTTATTGTGCCGATACCGCCCTCAACATCTAAGAACGTATCCAATACAGTCGCGCCATTATTTTTTGCGCTAAGTTCGGCGTACTCCTCTTTGTTTTCACCCAGAACAGCTGCAATTTGTTTCAGTAGGCCCGCACGCTCTAAATAGGTCATGGCACGCAGAGCTGAACCACCTTCCGCTCGAGCATAATTTAGGATGTCGCCACCGCTGACTTCGTAACCTGCGATTTCACCCATTACAGAGCCATCTAACGCGCAATGAACTTCTGCCGCGGTGCTGTTGTTATCTTGCCATTCACCTAATAGGTAACTCATCATTCGCATGGTTCATAACTCCTTAAAATCTTACAAACTGTTTTGAAATTCTTTAATCGCAGCAATTAACTGCTCTGGCGCATCTCTGTGTATGGAGTGTCGACAGTTGGGGATTACTAACTGCTCTGATCGAGACCCAGCCTGTGAGACAATGGCTTCCACCTGATCAAGGGTTCCATACTCATCTAGATCCCCTTGCACGACGAGTAAAGGTACTCGAATCGACTTTAGATAGGATTCAATATTAAAGTCGAGGAAATCTGGATCTAGCCAAGCCCTGTTCCACCCCCAAAACGCACAGTCAACATTGTCTCCATGATACCGAGCTAAGCCTTGGCGAAGCTCACCAGACTCATAAGCTTCTTTCGCCTTTTCGATACTGGCAACACAAACAGGCTCATTGAATACGTGAGCTGCGAGCGTAACAGCACCGATAAGCCGATCATCCGTCGAGGTTCCCGCATAAATCAGTGCAATCGACCCGCCATCACTATGGCCAACCAAAATATAGTGATCATAATCGAGCTGCTTCATAATTTTTGGCAGCCAGACCGTGGCTTCATCAGCCATGTAATCCAATGGACGTGGCACCTCGACGGGAGACGATTTTCCGTATCCGCCCCGGCTGTAGGCCACAACTTCCGAACCCGTTTGATCTGCAAGCTTCTGAGGAAAATCCTTCCACAACTCAACACACCCAAGCCCTTCGTGCAACAAAATAAAGGCGACGCTATTTCTAGCGCCACCTGCTGGTGTTGTTATAACCGCCTCATGCTGGCGGCCATCTACTTCAATAAAATTAACCACTAACCAAGCTCGCGCAATTTGAACCGTTGAATTTTACCGGTCGCTGTTTTTGGTAAATCCGTGACATAAATAAACCAACGCGGATATTTATGCGGCGCAAGATTAGCCTTAACAAAGTCTTTCAACTCTTGATTTAACTCTGGAGTCTCTTGAACAGACTCTTTGAGAATGATGTACGCTTTCGGCTTGACCAGGTCGTTATCATCCATCGCTCCGACAACGGCGGCTTCAAGTACCGCAGGATGCCGAATAAGTGTCGCTTCTACTTCAGCAGGAGATACATATATTCCGCTCACTTTGAGCATGTCATCTGAGCGACCTGCGTAGACGTAATTACCCTCTTCATTGATGTAGAACTTATCGCCACTGCGAGTCCATTCACCTTGGAAGGTCGCAGTACTTTTTGCACGGTTATTCCAATACATGATCGCTGTAGAGGGCCCCTTGGTTACAAGATCACCAATTTCACCAGAAGGTACTTCATTATCGTCAGCATCCAACAACTTAACCTCATAGCCCGGCACCGGTTGACCTGTAGTACCGGGTGCCACGCGACCTGGAGCATTAGATAGGAATATGTGAAGCATCTCGGTAGAACCGATGCCATCAATAATGTCGCTACCCCTTTCCTCTCTCCACTGTTCTAACAATTGAGCAGGTAGGGCCTCACCAGCCGAGGTACTCATACGTATAGGCAATAAGCCTTTTGCAGGTTTATCTTGTTTTGCCAACATTCCGGCATACAAAGTAGGTACGCCGCAGAATACCGTTACCGAATGCTTCTCAAGACGCTCATAAACGGAATCAGGCGTTGGACGACCAGAATAGAGAATCGTTGTAGCCCCCACCGATAGTGGAAAACTAAACGCATTACCTAAACCATAGGCAAAGAATAATTTAGCCGCCGAGAAAACAACATCATCCTGCTGAAGATCAAGAACGCCCTTGCCAAACAATTCCGCCGTTTGAATGATGGAGGAGTGAATATGAACCGTACCCTTGGGTGCACCAGTCGAACCTGACGAGTACAACCAAAAACAGGGATCATCACAAGTCGTCATAGGCCCTACGAATGAGTCGGTGCCTTTTGCTTCTAAATCCGCCACCGAATCACACCCATCCACAGACTCTGATCCCGTTACAATCAGAGTTTCTAACGTAGGTACTTTACCTAGAAGTTCTTTAAACGTCGGAACAAAACTAGGATCTATAATAGCCACTTTAGCGCGACTATCATTAAGCATGTACTCATAATCTTTAGAAGTGAGTAGCGTATTGACTGCTATTGGCAATACACCCGCTTTGATACAACCCAAGAACGATACGGGCCAATCAATAGTATCCAGCGCACACAAGAAAACCCTTTGCTCAGCCTGAACGCCTAGCGAGTTAAGTGATGAACCGAGACGATTGGACCTTCGGTCTAATTCTGAGAAGGTAATTGTCGCTTGATCATCAATATAAGCAAGCTTATCACCGAAGCCAGCGTTTAAGTTACGCTGCATCAAATCATAGGCTGCATTATAGTTTCGAGGTACATTGACCACAGGCGGATTTTGCGAGTGATCGCAGCTGCTTAATTCAAAATCCATTGCTTGATTCCTTTATTATTAATGACAGTTCTAAGGACCGTCTTAAGAGAAATTATTTTTAGAATTATCGAGTAAACTCTATTGCACCATCAGGCAACAGATAGATGACAAAGGCTTCACCGTTGGCCACTGTCGGTTTATGCGCACTGCCAGGTGAGTAAACTTTCCAACCATGATCGGTGCCATCAAATGCAGCGCCTTCGTTCAATGGAATAACCAGATCCACTTCACCATTAGGATGCGAGTGATGCGGACCAACCACATCATTCATCAGCACAACATCGACGCTGAAACCTGCAAGGTCATTACTAGGCTTAAACACCCGACCATATTTGATGCCGCCAGCCTCGTATTGGCACAGCCACCCCTCATCTACACCGATGGAGCAGAGACTTTTGAGTTCAGAAAACCATTCACTGTCACTGGAAAACTCTGAGTTGAGGGAGTCGGTTAGGGCAGGAGAAATATCACGGCCAGCCAACCACTGGGTCACCGGCGCAATAAGGTCGTGGAAACGCGCTTGATTCATAATCTGAAGCCTATTTTATATATTGTTATAGGCTATATGTTGCATCATCTTTGAGATAAGTCAATGCAATATATTTCATATTGTTATTTCCCCTGATAATTAGGGCGTCGTTTTTCCTTAAAAGCAGAAATACCCTCATGCTTATCTTCAGTATCTAAAAGACGAGAAAATGATGAGCGCTCAGCATCCAAACCTGCATCAAGTGGCAGATCAACGGCTGCTTTAATAGCTCTCTTATTTTCGATAACTGCAAGTGGTGCTTTGGTTGAGATCAACTTAGCAATATCCAAAGTCTTTTCGATCGTTAGCTCGGGTTGACAGACTTCTGTTACCAAACCACAAGAGAGAGCCTCATTGGCATCAATAAACTCGCCCGTTAAACACCAGCGCATCGCTTTCCCCTTTCCAACAAGGGTAGCAAGTCTTTGAGTACCCCCTGCTCCCGGCAAGATAGCAAGATTAACCTCGGGCTGTCCGAACTTAGCATTATTGCCTGCTACCAAGAAATCACACAGCATAGCCAATTCATTACCGCCACCCAAACAAAAGCCGTTAACGGCACCGAGTAAAGGCTTTTGTAGTTGTCGTATAGCTGCCCAGTGTTGATTTCGCGGATCGGTTGCTACGTCCGCGCCTGTTTTACGTTGCAACTCATCAATATCAGCACCCGCAGCAAAAGCTCGTTCATTACCGGTTAACACCATAACTGAGATTCTAGTATCAGCATCGGCCTCCGCCAAACAAGTGGCTATTTGGCCCAACATATTCGTTGATAGTGCATTAAGTTCCCGAGGTCTGTTAAGTTGAATCAACAACACGGATCCATGTAAAGAGATATTGAGCGATGGAAAACGCTCGCTATTGCGGTATTTTTCAGCTTCCATAACAAACCCTTGAACTGACTATCAATATGATTAAACATGCAATATATTACATATTAAATCAGAATAATATTGGTAAGTTAACATGCCCATCTATCAATTAGCAGGTGTCACTCCAGTCATTCACCCCAGCGCCTATGTTCACCCTACAGCCGTCATAATAGGTGACGTCCATATCGGGGAAGATTGTTACGTAGGCCCTCTGGCAAGCTTAAGAGGTGATTTTGGTGCCATCAAATTAGGCCGAGGTGTCAATATCCAAGACTGCGTAGTGGTCCATAGTTTCCAAGACATTACGGTTGTAGTCGAAGACTATGGTCATATAGGCCATGGTGCCATTTTGCACGGATGCACAATCCGAGAAGGTGTATTGGTTGGAATGAGCGCTACGGTAATGGATAAAGTCGAGATCGGCGCAAGAAGCTTTGTCGGGGCTCATAGCTTTGTAAAAACAGGCGACTTGTTTCCAGAGAACTCCATGATCTTGGGGACACCAGCAAAATTAGTGCGCGAACTATCCGAGCAGGAGATGGCTTGGAAGCACAAAGGTACTGAAGCTTATATCGCACTCGCTAAAGAGTCTCTCAAATCATGCATTGAGGTAGAGCCGCTCACAGAAGCCGAAGCCAACCGCAAAACGATTTCTATTGGTGAGAAAGTCCTACCAAAACAAGACACCGTAAAACAGTAAAGGAATTGAACATGTCACTTAGCAGCATTGATGGGAAAAAAGTTTCTAAACTCTGTTTAGGCACTATGACCTGGGGAGAACAGAACAGTGAAGTAGAAGCTCACGAACAGATCCAATACGCCATGGATCAGGGCATCAACTTCATGGACTGCGCAGAAATGTATCCCGTCCCCCCAGTTGCAGAGACAGCGGGTCGTTCAGAGGAGATCATTGGAACCTGGTTTGCAAAAAACGGCCATCGTGAAGATTGGGTGGTGGCGACCAAAGCAGCGGGCCCTGGCGCCAGCATGGACTATCTACGCGGCGGTCCAAAACACAATCTAGAGTATTTAACCAAAGCGGTAGATGACAGCTTGCGTAGAATGCAGACTGAATACATTGATCTTTACCAGCTTCACTGGCCAGAGCGCAGCACAAACATATTTGGCCAACTTGGATATCGCCACCGCGATACCGATGACACCCCAATACATGAAACTCTAGAAGCTTTGAACACTCTGATTAAGAGTGGGAAAATTCGCTCTATCGGACTTTCAAATGAGAACCCATGGGGCACGATGCGATACTTAGAGCTTGCTCGAACACAGGGCCTGCCTAAAATCGAGACGGTCCAAAACCCCTACAACCTGTTAAGCCGCGTATATGAGATTGGCATGGCTGAGGTGTCCCACAGAGAAAATGTCGGGTTGATGGCCTACTCTCCAATGGCATTTGGAGCACTGAGTGGTAAATATCGAAATGGAGCCAAGCCTGAAAACGCTCGAATCACTCTTTTTGAACGTTTCGCGCGTTACTCAAGCAAAGAGTGTGAAACAACAATCGAAGCGTACTGTCAGCTTGCAGAGCAGTGGGGGATGGAACCTTCCCAAATGGCACTGGCATTTGTTAACCAACAACCCTTTGTTCTCTCAACGATCATTGGTGCAACTACAATGGAACAACTGAAATCCAACATTGTTAGTGAAGCGTTAGTGTTGGATAAAGATCAGCTAAAAGCAATTAACAAGATTCATAACTCACAACCAAACCCTGCACCTTAGCCCTGGAATCCAAATTTAAACATTAATGCCGTCGAATCTATTCAAAAAATCATTGGATATCGGCGGCAATTTACCCTGCCTCCCCTCTAACTCATTGATAATCCAATGATGGGCCGCCGGTGTCAGTTGCTTATAAAGTGATGCAC
The DNA here is from genome assembly GCF_013283255.1 of Marinobacterium sp. xm-m-383. Classification (NCBI taxonomy): domain Bacteria; kingdom Pseudomonadati; phylum Pseudomonadota; class Gammaproteobacteria; order Oceanospirillales; family Oceanospirillaceae; genus Marinobacterium; species Marinobacterium sp. xm-m-383. The sequence continues at coordinate 307,614 of NZ_WBYT01000003.1, forward strand.
ATAAGCTTCTAGCTTCATTGCCTAGCCATCGGCTGCCGAGTATTTGATCAGGAAAAGAAGGGTCTCTTAGTGCCAGTTTTCGATATTCATGAATCATGAGCGTTCGAGTAATGAATGCCGTTTTGGGATCTTGAAGCTGCGCATGCATCGCAGGGGCATTAAGAGACTGATAGAAATCGACAAAATCAATATAGGCGTCATTCAAAGACTTCAGACCCCAGCCCTGCCAAATAAGATTTCGAAGAGCTTGTTCACTTTCATTCACTACCTGAGATTCGAACAGAACCACTCTATCAGCTAATCCATTTTCTCTCAGGATTGATATGACGTCATCGCGATCGGCTTGAGGAAAGGCTAGTACAGAGTTACTGAGTGAGCCAAAGCCGCTGAGTGACAACTCATCTGAAAGTGACTTTTTCTCATCTGCAGTTAGAGCGGAGATTAGCAATAACGTCCAAACTCCTTGCCACTGAGGGACATTCAGCCGATAGACGCGATTAAACGCTGCACTAAAACGGTACTCACCATCAGGGCTTAGTCGATAAAAGCTTTTGCGTCCCACTTTATGGGATAGGAGCCAGCCCTCTTGTGTCAGGCGAAAAACGGATGTTCGCATCAAACGTTCATTGATACCAAAGGGTTCCAAAAGTCGAATCAGACTTCCGAGCCATACTTCACCACCATGGGCAACAATCGAATCTCCCCAAACACTAATAATAAGAGAAGGCACCCTGAGAGGTGTTTGAGATTGAAAGCGCTGGATGCACAAATCGGCGCATAAGGTTTGTTGCATTAATCTATTTCCAAATAAAGCGATACAAAAATACAGAAAGCATAATTTGAAATGTATCTTTTTTTACGGCATATTTAGATACGTTAACAAAGTATCCAGTACACGGGTACTTAATTTCTGTGCATTAATGAATAACGACAAGAGCACGAGTCTAAGTAATGAATTTAACCGATATCATATATGAGGTGTCTGAGGGTGTAGCTATGATTACACTCAACAGACCAGACACTTTAAACAGTTTTAATGAAGCAATGCATCATTCGCTGCATTTAGCATTGGATTCAGCCGCCAAGGACTCTCAAGTAAGAGCTGTTTATTTAACCGGTGCTGGACGTGCTTTTTGCGCTGGTCAGGATCTCTCTGATGCTATGGTTAAGCCTGCTGAGCCAATGCCAAACCTCGGAAATGTTATCGAGTCCTACTACAATAACACTGTAAAACGTCTCTACCACATGGAAAAACCCGTCGTTTGTGCAGTCAATGGCATCGCAGCAGGCGCAGGTGCCAATATTCCACTGGCGTGTGATTTCGTTATCGCTGCTAAATCCGCTAAGTTTGTTCAAGCCTTTTGTAAGATAGGTCTGATACCCGATTCAGCCGGCACATGGCTATTACCTCGTTTGGTTGGCCTGGCACGTGCGAAGCAACTCGCTATGCTTGGGAACCCTTTAAGCGCCGAACAAGCCGTTGATTGGGGCCTAATATTTAAAGCCGTTGACGACGACCTCCTTCATGAAGAATCGATCGCGTTCGCAAAGCAACTGGCGACACAACCCACACTAGCGCTGGCCAAAACAAAGCAGGCACTGGACCTAAGCTTTAACAATTCTCTTGAGGATCAATTGGACGTTGAACGAGACATACAGACCCGTCTTGGCAATTCAGATGATTATAAAGAGGGTGTTAACGCCTTCATTGAAAAGCGCCAGCCTGACTATAAAGGTTGCTAATTATGAAGGATTCAAGATCTCAAACAGCACAAGAGCTTGCTGAAGCCTGCGCAAAGGAGCTCTATTCCCGTGATACTGCAACCAATCATCTTGAAATGAAGATGAGCAGCGTGTCACCTGGTCAAGCCTCTATGTCGATGTTCGTTAAAGACTTTATGGTACAGGGCCACAATACATGTCATGGTGGTTATCTGTTCACACTGGCTGACTCAGCCTTTGCACTCGCCTGTAATACCTACAATCAGCCCTGCGTTGCGATAGGTTGCAGCATCGACTACGTTGCACCTGGTTTGATGGGTGATCATTTAACTGCAACTGCACAAGAGAGAAGTCGATCAGGGCGTACGGGTAATTATGATGTTGAGATACGTAATCAAGATAATAAATTAATTGCGATTTTTAGAGGCAAATCCTATGCCTTAAAAGGAACTGTTCTTCCGGAAAGTGAGCACTCATAACAAGATTTTAAAAGGAATTAAGCAATGATGGTTGATACCTCTTTCACACCAGATCAACTGGACCCGATGGAACGGGCCAGTATTGATGAGCTTCGCGCCACACAACTAGATCGTTTAAAGAAAAGCGTATCTCACGCTTATGATAATGTCGCTCTATACAAAAAGCGCTTTGATGATAAAGGTATACACCCTTCAGACATCAAAACACTGGATGATTTATCTATTATCCCATTTACCACCAAGAGTGACTTGAGAGACCACTACCCATTTGGGTTGTTTGCAACGCCCATGGATCAGATCGTGCGACTTCATGCTTCAAGTGGCACAACAGGTAATCCAACTGTGGTGGGTTATACTAAAAATGATATCGATCACTGGGCCAATCTCGTAGCACGATCGATTCGTGCGGCAGGAGGAAAACCGGGCGATAAGGTTCATGTATCGTATGGATACGGTCTATTTACGGGTGGTCTAGGCGCCCACTATGGTGCAGAGCGGCTTGGCTGTACTGTCATCCCTATGTCCGGTGGACAGACAGAAAAGCAGGTTCGCTTAATTAGGGATTTCAATCCTGACATCATTATGGTCACACCCTCTTACATGCTCAATATTGCCGATGAGATGGAGAGACAGGGTATCGACCCACATCAATTGAGTCTAAAACTCGGGATATTTGGTGCTGAGCCTTGGACAAATGATCTTCGTCTTTCCATGCAGCGACGTCTTGGCATCACGGCTACCGATATCTACGGTCTCTCAGAGATCATGGGACCAGGTGTAGCACAAGAGTGTGGCGAAACACAGGATGGACCCACAGTATGGGAAGATCACTTCTACCCCGAGATTATTAACCCTGAAACCGGTGAAGTACTGCCCGATGGTGAGCTTGGTGAATTAGTCTTCACAACCCTGAGCAAAGAAGCTTTGCCTATGCTGCGCTATCGAACGCGAGACCTGACAAGGCTTCTTCCGGGTACCGCTCGCCCTATGCGTCGAATCGATAAAATCACCGGCCGTAGTGATGACATGATGATCATTCGCGGTGTAAACGTATTTCCTACTCAAATTGAGGAAGAGGTTTGTAAAGTTCCGCAATTCTCGGAAAATTACGAAATCCACCTGCACCGCGAAGGAAACATGGACAGCATGATGGTTCATATAGAGTTACGTTCAGAGTTTGCTCAACAACCTGAGGAGACAACGGCTCAACAAATCGCGGCATTGAAGCATCATGTAAAATCGTCAGTCGGCATCAGTATCGGTGTTCAACTTCGAGACATAGGGTCCATAGCTCGTTCAGAAGGTAAAGCACAGCGCGTATTTGATGAGAGATAAATGAACACACGCAATATCGTGTGAACTTGAGCCCAAATGCGATACAAAAATTTAAATACTTGTTATTTTTTAGTGTCGCTTTTGATATGATGACTTGAATCATTTAAAGAGAGGTCTGTTATGTACGCACAGATGGTTGAAACCGGTGTTAAAAGTGTCAAATCAACTACAGAGATGTCATCAGAAGAACAGGCATTTCAGGCTCGTATTGACGCGGAAATAAAGATTGAACCTAAGAACTGGATGCCAGAGGCATACCGGAAAACACTGATACGTCAAATTTCACAACATGCGCATTCAGAAATCGTGGGCATGCTGCCTGAGGGTAACTGGGTTACTCGCGCACCCACACTGAAGCGAAAGTTGCAATTGATGGCCAAAATTCAAGATGAAGCCGGGCATGGTCTGTACCTGTACAGTGCTATGGAAACACTGGGCGCTGATCGTGATGAAGAGGTCCAAAAAATGCACGAGGGCAAGGCGAAATACTCCAGTATTTTCAACTACCCTACTTTGAACTGGGCTGATATGGGAACCATTGGTTGGCTTGTCGATGGTGCGGCCATAGTGAACCAAGTACCTTTGCAAAGAACCTCTTATGGACCCTACTCTCGAGCAATGATCCGAGTCTGCAAAGAGGAGAGTTTCCACCAACGCCAGGGCTATGAAATTCTTCTGCACCTTATGCGCGAAGGAAACGACGCTCAAAAGGAGATGGTTCAAGACTCCATTAACCGTTTCTGGTGGCCTGTACTGATGATGTTTGGGCCATCCGATGCTCACTCACCCAATAGCGCCCAATCAATGGCTTGGAAAATCAAACGTCACTCAAATGATGAGCTACGCCAGCGTTTTATCGATCAAACCATTCCACAACTGCAAATTCTAGGCTGTACTGCGCCTGACCCTGATCTGAAATTTAATGAAGAGACCGGACATTGGGAATATGGAGAAATCGATTGGACAGAGTTCTTCGAAGTACTCAAAGGTAACGGCCCTTGTAATAAAGAGCGTGTTGCCCAGCGTAAAAAGGCGATTGATGAAGGCGCTTGGGTTCGTGAAGCTGCTGTTGCTTACGCCAACAAAAAACAACAGCGTAATGCTGCTTAATTTGGAGAACTACTATGGCTGATTGGACCCTATTTGAAGTGTTTATCCGAAGTAAACACGGCCTAAACCATAAGCATGTCGGGAGTGTGCATGCCGCGGATTCTGAGATGGCTATCGAGAACGCGCGCGATCTATATACACGACGCAACGAGGGAGTGAGTATTTGGGTCGTACCATCTGCATCGATAACGGCCACAGCAACGGATGAAAAAGAGGCGTTATTCGATCCATCCGATGACAAAATTTACCGACATGCTGGCTTTTACAAACTGCCTGATGAAGTTGGACACATGTAGAGGCCCCTATGAAACGTTTTGATGATACAACGGAACTTCTGCTTCAACTTGGCGATAGCGCCATGATACAGGCCCAGCGTCTGTGTGAACTTGTTGGAGGAGCACCCGCTCTTGAAGAAGAAGTCGCATTGATGAATGTCGGCCTTGATCTAGTCGGACAAGCGCGTAACTGGTTAGAGTATGCCGCTGAACGTATTGGTGATGGTCGCACAGCCGACGATCTGGTCTTCCTGAGAGACCAAGGCGAGTACAGAAATCTTCTAATTGTTGAACAGCCAAACGGTGACTTTGCGATGACGATGGCTAAGCAGTTTCTATTTGATGCTTGGCACTATCCTCTTCTTGAAAAACTGTGTAGTTCATCTGATGAGAAAATAGCGGGCATCGCGGCTAAGTCCCTTAAAGAGTCTAGTTATCATATCCGTCGTTCGAGTGAATGGATAAAACGACTGGGCGACGGCACTTCTGAAAGCCACGAACGCATGCAATCCGCATTAGACAAAATCTGGCATTTCACATTCGAGCCAGCCAAGCCGTGCGAACTGTTCAAGACATTGGATTCATCTGGTATTGCACCAGGTGTAAATGATCTTTGCAGTGATTGGCACGCGATCATCTCAAAGACATTAACTGAAGCAACACTGATGCAACCTGAGGCTGCTGATAACAACTACCTCAGTGGAGCTAAGGGTCTGCATACAGAAAGCCTTGGTTTTATCTTAGCTGAGATGCAGTTTTTACAAAGAGCATACCCGAATGCAAGCTGGTGAGTTGATTGCAACTGATCGACCTGAGCTGACAGAAGAGTCAATTAAGTTAGCTTGGTCAGTTCTGGATGAAGTCATGGATCCGGAAGTACCGGTTGTGAGTCTTACTGACTTGGGTATTGTTCGCGAAATCACACCCGTTGGTGGACTATTACAAGTCGTTTTAACGCCAACCTATTCCGGTTGTCCAGCCACAGAGCACATTGAACAGAGCGCTAAACGAGCCCTTGAAGATTCGGGGTTCAATGCCGTTACTATTGAGCAAAGACTTGCACCCGCTTGGACGACAGACTGGATCACAGAACGCGGTCGCCTCCGTTTAAAAGAGTATGGCATAGCACCGCCCATCGGCAGTGCTGACAAGCCACAACTCGATCAAGCGATTCCTTGTCCAGTTTGTGATAGTAGCAATACGAAAGAGATTACAGAATTTGGTTCCACAGCGTGTAAAGCGCTGTACCAATGTAACGACTGTCTAGAACCATTTGATTACTTCAAATGCATCTAAGCTAGGGAGATAAAATGAGCAACTTCCACCGTTTAAAAATTGCTGATCGCACAGAAGAGACACGCGACTCAGTCTCGTTAGCTTTCGAAGTACCGTGCGAGATTCAGGAACGTTTTCGATTTAATCAAGGTCAATACCTAACATTAAAAGCTAACATCAATAACGAAGAGGTACGCCGCTCTTATTCAATCTGCAGTGGTGTCCATGACAACGAGCTTAGAGTTGCTGTAAAGCGAGTGCCTGACGGTTTGTTCTCCAACTTTGCCAATGATCAGTTGGCAATTGGGGATGAAATTGATGTCATGGAACCCATGGGGCACTTCTATACCGATCTTAATGAAGAGCGCTCAGGTAACTATCTTTTAATGGCAGCAGGCAGTGGTATCACACCTATTCTATCGCAGGTCAAAACCATTTTGAGATCGGAGCCAAAAAGCCGCGTCACACTGATATATGGCAACAGAGCGACGGGTTCCACCATGTTCAAAGATCAATTGGAAGATCTTAAAAACAGTTACATGGGACGTTTAAATCTCATTTTCATCTTCAGTCGCGAACAACAGGACATAGACCTTTATAACGGTCATATCGACGCAGAGAAATGTGAAGCCCTCTTCTCTAAATGGATCGATGTTAAGCAATTAACGGATGTCTTTATTTGTGGTCCTCAATCAATGACAGAAACCGTGAGTGAATCACTTATTAAAGCGGGAGTCGCGAAGCAAAACGTTCATTTTGAGCTCTTCGGAACGACTCAGGGTAGTGAAAAAAGAGCACAGCGAACAGAAGCCGCTGAGCGTGCAACACACCTATCTAGCATTGAAATCATCCGCGATGGGCATGTTAAGCAGTTTGATCTTGCCCAGAACACGCAAAACATCCTAGATGCAGCTAACGAACAAGGGGCAGAACTTCCCTATTCTTGTAAAGCAGGCGTCTGCTCAACCTGCAAATGCAAGGTGGTTGAGGGTCAGGTTGAGATGGATGTTAGCATCGGGCTTGAAGACTATGAGGTCAAAGAGGGGTTTGTACTCTCCTGCCAATCATACCCAATAAGCGACAAAGTCGTTCTAGATTTCGATCAAATATAAAAAACTATAATCAATAAACGGATTTATCATGTCATCAACACCAATCGTTCAAAGTTTCATCGCAGGCCAATGGATTGGTCAGAATGCTCATCAAACACTCAATAGTGCAATTAATGGTGATGCCGTCTTTTCTACTCACTCTGAAGCAATAGATTTTAGTTCAAGTCTGGACTACGCAAAGACGATTGGTCACAAAAGTCTGTTGGCTCTCGATTTTCAACAACGAGCCACGGTGTTGAGAAACCTAGGCAAATATCTGATGGAGCACAAAGAGTCTCTTTATCAGATTTCTGCTCATACTGGTGCTACAAGAAATGACAGCTGGATCGATATAGAAGGTGGTATTGCAACACTGTTTGCTTATGCAAGCATGGGGCGTAATGAACTCCCCTCTGGCAATACACTTCACGAGGGAGATCCTGTCCAACTGGGTAAGGTCGGACAATTTTTTGGCAGCCACATCCTAGTTCCGAAGCAAGGTGCTGCGGTTCACATCAATGCATTTAACTTTCCTATTTGGGGAATGTTAGAAAAATTCGCCCCCAATTTTCTTGCTGGCGTGCCCGCTATCGTTAAACCTGCCTCGCAAACCTCTTACTTAACCGAGGCGTGCGTGAAGCTGATGCATCAATCTAATCTGCTTCCATTAGGATCTATACAACTGATCATAGGGTCTACAGGTGACCTGTTGGATCGACTTGATTCTCAAGACATCGTAACCTTTACCGGCTCTGCAGACACCGCTCGGATGTTAAAAAGCAATGCGAACATTCTAAATCACTCTATTCCATTCAATGCAGAGGCAGACTCATTAAACTGTGCGATCCTAGCACCTGATGTGACACCAGAGGATGCGGAATTCGAGCTTTTTGTTAAAGAGGTGGCGCGTGAGATGACGGTCAAAGCAGGACAAAAATGTACTGCAATCCGTCGTATCCTAGTCCCAGAGCATCTTATCGAACCGGTTTCAGGTGCATTAACACAGAGACTGGGTAAAACGACTTTAGGTGATCCAACGATTGAAGGTGTTCGAATGGGAGCCCTTGCTTCAATAGATCAGCAGCGTGATGTACAAGAAAAACTAGAGATGTTGATGTCCAGCAGCGACGTGCTTCTTGGTAGAGGTGCAGAGTGCAAACCCTTTGGTGAAGGCACTGAAAAGGGCGCGTTCTTTGAACCTACATTGCTACTAAACACCTCTCCAGACGCAGAGGGAGGGGCTCACGATATTGAACCTTTTGGACCTGTTAGCACACTGATGCCGTACAGAGACGTTGATCACGCTTGCACACTCGCTGCACGCGGCAAAGGCTCTTTGGTGACAACATTAACCACTAAAGACCCTGCCATCGCAGGCGTGGTAGCACCTAAACTGGCTGTATGGCATGGACGCGTTCACATTTTGGACGAACGTTCATCAAAAGAATCTACTGGTCACGGGTCACCGTTACCCATGCTTAAACATGGCGGACCAGGTCGAGCTGGCGGCGGTGAAGAACTAGGCGGAATTCGAGCGGTTAAACACTACATGCAACGTGCTTCTGTTCAAGGATCACCAACGATGCTGATGGCGGTGACAGGCCAATATGTCCGTGGCGCAGACAAAATCGAAAAACCGCTTCATCCATTCCGTTACCATTTCGATGAGCTCGAGATCGGTCAGACTCTATTAACTCACAGAAGAACGGTTACAGAAGCTGATATTGTTAATTTTGGATGCCTCTCAGGCGATCATTTTTACATGCACTTCGATGAGCAAGCGGCCTGTGACTCCATGTTCGAGAAACGCATCGCTCATGGCTATTTTGTGCTTTCAGCGGCCGCTGGCCTATTCGTTGATCCGGGTGTAGGGCCTGTCCTGGCCAACTATGGTTTAGACACACTCAGATTCGTAAACCCTGTTGGTATCGGCGATACCATACAAGCTAGAATCACATGCAAGACGAAAATTGACCAAGGTAAAGTCAACAACAAAGGCGATGCTATCGGTGTTGTCTCTTGGGATGTCGAAGTCGTTAATCAAAACGGTGAGCTTGTCGCAAGCTACGATATCCTGACCCTTGTTCAAAAATCGCAAAAGCCATAATTTTTTGTGAATTAGTTGGAAAAGTGCATAGATTTAGAGACGACACGTGATATGTTGTACACCTAAACAATAAGCTTCGTATCCAAAAACTACAGATAATAAATAGAGTATAGCGTTAATGGATATTCCACAGTTAAAGCACTTCGCATCACTGCGTGTTGAAATTGCTACACCCCAGGAGATAGGTGCAGCACAATTTGGCACGCGCAGAGTGATTCCGATTACAGGTGGCACCGTTCAAGGTAAGGGCTGGAATGGCCGTGTTTTACCTGGTGGTGCTGACTTTCAACGTATCGTTTCACCAAGATTAGCCGAACTGGATGCACGTTATGTGCTTGAGTCGGATGATGGCGAGACCATATTTGTACAGAATCGAGCACTGCGCGCTGCTGATCCAGAAGTAACACAAAAGATCATCGATGGAATCCCCGTCGATCCAAGCGAAGTCTACTTCAAGTGCACCCCTATTTTTGAAACCAGTGCCGAACGCTTTCAGTGGATTACGGAACGTCTGTTTATCGGCACGGGTGTTCGTAAACCTGACTGTGTAGAGATCGATTTTTTTGAGGTCATATGAGTAACGAGACTACCCTTAGCCGCGCGGAGTGGCTAGATCAACACTACCCAGAGCCCGGCCCCTTCAGATGGATCGCTTTTGGCTTAGAAGTCATAGCGGCTTGTGGCCTCTTCTTTTTAATGATGTTGACCGTTGCCGATGTCTTCGGCCGTTACCTCTTCAACAATGGGGTTGATGGTGCTTTTGAGATCACCCAACTAGGTCTTGCCATCATTATCTTCGCCGAAATGCCTGTTGTGACATGGCGTGGAGGACACATTTTAGTGGACCTTTTAGACTCAACACTTGGCCACAAAATCGTGCGTATTCTGGCTATGTTTTCGGCACTGGCGATCTCAACCTCCTTCTACGTTGTCGGTGTACGTATTTGGCAACTGGGTGCACGAAAACTGCGCCGAGGCGAGGTAACAGAATACTTGGAACTACCAGTAGGCTATCTAATTGAGTACATCGCCGTCATGAGTTGGTTCACTGCACTGGGTATGATCACCTATGGCATCTATCGTATATACAAAGAGAAGCATTAAGGATTTATCACGATGACCGCAGTAATTATAGGCTTCGCGCTCCTTATCTTTTTAATTCTAGTCATCCGAATGCCCATCGCCTTTGCGATGGCGATCGTCGGGTTCTTTGGTTTCGCTATTTTACAGGGCCTAACTCTTGATAACCTTTTCGACTTCCGTTGGAAAGCATCACTGACTTTGGCTTCTAACCGTGTCATTGAGACGGCACAGGAGTACTCTCTCTCAGTAGTCCCTCTGTTCATATTAATGGGTAACTTTGTCACTCGCTCAGGCCTGTCTCAAGAGCTATACAACGCCGCTTATACTTTTTTGGGTCATCGTCGCGGCGGTCTCGCCATGTCTACGGTTGTTGCGTGTGGTGGCTTCTCTGCTATTTGTGGCTCCAGCCTAGCAACGTCGGCGACCATGGCCAAGGTTGCACTGCCACCAATGCGTAAGTTTGGTTATGCCGATTCACTTGCAACCGCATCCATTGCAGCGGGCGGTACACTTGGCATTCTGATACCACCGTCAGTCATCCTTGTTATTTACGGCCTACTGACAGAGACCAGTATCCGCGAACTGTTTGCGGCAGGTTTTATACCAGGTCTTTTAGGCGTCATTCTTTACATGTTAGCTGTGCGCTGGGTCGTTATGCGCAATCCTAAATCGGGCCCAGCCGGTGAGAAATTCACCTGGGCAGAACGCATGCAGGCACTGAAAGGCATCTGGGGTGTACTTCTGCTGTTCACGATCGTAATGGGCGGTATCTACTTAGGCGTCTTTACGCCTACCGAAGCAGCCGGTATTGGTGCGGCAGGCGCATTCTTGATCGCCCTACTTCGTGGACAACTCAATCTGGTGAAAACCTACGAAGTACTGTCGGATACCGTTCGAACATCGACCATGCTATTTGCCGTGATCATCGGCGCATTGATCTTCTCTGACTTCATCAACCGTGCCGGTCTACCCGTTTGGCTTCTTGAGTTTGTGCAGTCGCTTGATGTCTCTCCCATGGCCGTCATTATCGTTATTCTTTGCATCTACATTCTTTTGGGAATGGTATTTGAAAGCCTATCAATGCTGCTGCTAACGGTCCCTGTGTTCTACCCGTTGATTGATAGCCTAGGATTCGATCTTGTCTGGTATGGCATCGTGGTGGTTGTAGTGACAGAGATCAGTCTGATTACACCGCCGGTGGGTATGAACGTATTTGTCCTCAGCGCTGTTCTCAAAGACATTAAAACCGGCACGATCTTTAAAGGCGTAACACCATTCTGGTGTGCCGACATTGTACGCTTAGCACTGATCGTCGCTTTTGTACCGATCACCCTATTCTTGCCGGATCTGCTATATCGTTAACAGTTTCGACTAAGGTGCAGTGGAAGTCATCCCTAAAATAACTTTTACTGTTTTTTTACTATAAAAATAACCATTTAAAATGAGAGCAATAAACATGACCAACCTAAAACTTAAAGCAATCGGCCTAGCGGTAGGCGCTGCAATCTCAATGAACGCAATGGCTGAAACAACCATGCGTGTTGCGACTTGGCTACCACCTACTCACCCACAAAACTCTGTTGCGATGCCAGAGTTCAAAAAGATGGTTGAAGAGGCAACTGAAGGCCGCGTTAAGGTTGTTATCGAAAACTTCCAAGGTCACCCAAAGACAATCTACTCGTCAGTAGAAGATGGCATCATTGATGCCTCTTGGGGTGTAAACGCTTACACGCCAGGTCGCTTTGCTTTAACCGGTGTTGCTGAAATCCCAGGTGAAATGTCGGATGCAGAAGATGCATCTGTAGCATTATGGAAGGTGCAGCAAGAGTATTTTGCTGATGCCAACGAATACGAAGGCCTAGAACTACTAGGCATGTGGGTACACGCACCTGGCATTATCCACTCTAAATTCCGTATCAACAGCTTAGACGACCTCAAGGGTAAAAAGATCCGTCTTGGCGGCGGTATGGTCAATGAACTAGCTGCACGCTTGGAAGTGACCCCTGTCGGCGGTTCAGCGCCTAGCTCTTACGAGAAGCTGCAGCAAGGTGTTGTTGATGGTACCTTCCTTCCAGCTGGTGAACACAAGTTCTTTAAACTGGATGAAGTCACTGACCACCTAACCGTCTTCCCAACAGCGCTTTACACCATTGTGTTCAGCTTCGTAGCTAACCAGGAATTCATGGAAGATCTAGATCCAAAAGATGCTGAAGCAATCCGTGCAGCTCTAGGTGAAAATCTATCTCGAATGCAAGGTAAGACATGGCAGGATATGGATGCGATCGGCATGACGCATGCAAAAGAGGTAGGTACTAACATCCATATGGTTGATAGCTACGAAAAACTCGCTGCAGACATGCGTAACACTATGAAGGGTCTTGACGCAATGTGGATGGAATCGGTAGCCGATCGCGGTGTCGATGCAAAAGCCGCTCTTGAAGCGTTCCGTAACTACCAAAAGTAATCTGTTCTAAATAATCAAAGGGAAGCATATGCTTCCCTTTTTATTTCAAGGCTTAAAGGCTAATCTGGCCTACCTACAGTGAAGCTAAGCCTGTACCTGTGATCGCCAATGATCAATCCCCGCCTGGGCACACTCCATATCCTGTGTAGGCGTGCCAGAACTTAAACCAATACCCCCAACGACTTGGCCATCATGTTCGATCGGTAAACCGCCACCAACAACACATAAACGACCACCCAACGCGGTATGTATGCCAAAAACGAGAGAACCTGGCTGACACACAGCATTGTAATCATGGGTCGCTTTTTTAGCGGCAGCCGCAGTGAACGCTTTATCCTGAGAAATGGTCACACTGGTGATCTTGCCACCATCCATACGTTCAAAAGCGATAAGATTTCCTGACTCATCTACAATTGAGATACACATTGGAATGCCAATCTCTTTAGCCTTCAGGCGAGCACCCTCAATCAAAAGCCCCGCATCAGATATATCTAAGCGTGTAATATTTAACATATGTTTCACCAATTCAATCTGATTTCGAGTGTTACTGGTTTAATGCGCCAGCTGTTTAAATTGCTGATTTCCATCTCGCGCTTCAACAACAGCCGCTGTCACTAGATCAGCGGTCGCTGCACTGAGCGTCCAACCTAGATGGCCATGCCCTGTGTTGTAGAAGACATTTTGACGGCGTCCAACGCCTACTTTAGGCATCATATTTGGCATCATTGGACGAAGACCTGCCCAAGGCACCACACTTTCGGTCGACACTCCAGGAAAGTGATGTTGACACCAATCAACGAGCGGTTTGATGCGGTCTGCTCGAATATCTCGGTTGTAGCCATTAAACTCAGCTGTGCCAGCGATACGGAAGCGATCAACACCCAAGCGACTTGTCACTATCTTCGCTTTATCATCAAGAAGGGAACGGATAGGCGCACTCTGCTGGCTCTGCTCATCACGCAAATTGACGGTAATCGAGTAGCCTTTAACTGGATAGATGTTGATGCGATCGCCTAACTTAGCGGCGAGCGCTCGGCTGCCAACCCCCAAGCAAACAACGATGCCATCGAACTCCAGCTCGCTGCCATTGGCATCTTTCAGCCTTACGACATCTTGCTCAGTTTTAACGTCAACCAGCTCGGTCTCCATCAAAAAATTAACGCCGTCCTTACGAATAGCCTCCGCCAAACCAAAAGCATACTTATGGATGTCGCCGGTAAAATCGCTAGGCGTCCAAAAACCGCCGACAAAGTCACCATGAAGTTGTGGTTCTTTTTCGATGATCTCTGAGGGTGATAACTCGAAACGTTCTAAGCCACCTTTAGCCAATAGTTTGTTTACATGCCGAGCATGTTCAAAGTCTTTTTTGTCAGAGTAGAAATGTAAAATACCGCAGTCTGATGAGTCATATTCCACCCCCCACCGATCTGCAAGGGCATGCATGTGCGCTCGAGAGGCTATCGCAAGCTCTGTCGTTGCAATTGTATTTCGCTCGTAGTTGGGAATGTTACCCATAAATTCGAGCATCCAACTGATCTTGTGCCAAGAGGGTTTAGGGTTCACAAGCAAGGGAGCATCAGACTGAAGCATCCATTTAAGACCCTTCAGAATCGTTGACCAAGTATTCCACACCTCTGCATTCGAAGCGGACAGTTGCCCCCCATTGGCAAAGCTAGTGTCCATTGCAGCGTAGCGTTGACGATCAATAACCGTAACGTTGAAACCCTGTTCGTGTAATTTAGCGGCAGTCGTAATACCGGTGATACCGGCACCTAAAACAGCAATATTTTGCATAGGATTGCACTCTTTTTTGCGGACAATAATTGATAAGCAGAACTGCATTTATGTCCGACTGCCCTCTCCGTCATGGTACCTGAGAGATTCACGCTCGCCGCCCCTTTGACGACTGCGCTTGCTCCTTCGGTGGATCTGAAAGTGCGCAGATCACTCTTCGGATGTTTTAAAGATCGCCGGTCCTTTTGCCTGAGAGTTTGCGGGGCACGTGCTCCTTCGGCGGTATTTTATGCGCTATAAAATACTCTCTCCCGGACGATCCATTGAGATCAAACTACCTCATCGTTTTGTAAAGAACAACCCTATACCAATTTTCCAGACAATTTATGGAACACTGTTTTTGAGGGGAGTCATCCACGGATTTATTAACGAAAGGAAATTTATAGGAGTTAATTTTTTGAATTAAAAATAGGAATAAAGAGCCTGAGCCCTTTATTTTATTGGATATCCAGCCCGTTTAGTCATTAGATACACCTTAGTGTAAGGACTATTATTGGTAACCTACTTTTAAGAAATATTAAAAAAACAGATGCAAAGGGATGACATCAATTTTAGATCATCTAGTTAAAATAAGTCTAACCACGATATAGCTAAAAGATAAGCTACTGCAGCTCTATTATGACAACTGGCTCACTACTCTTTGAGATGGAAGAATTCACCTAATGGCTGACGACTAGACTCTAAACTATTAATAAACGCCTCTTTATCTTCGTATCCAACAGCTAAACCGCAGGCTAACATCCACTCATTACTCGCTTCAGTAACTGAAGTGACCGTCTCGTGCAAAAAGCTCCAATAACCTTGAGCACAACTACTCAACCCTCTCTCTTCCAACAACAACATAAGACTCTGAATGTACATCCCCAAATCCATCCACTGCCCAGGTCCAAGACGGCGATCTATATAAAAGAATAGACCCATAGGAGCGCCAAATAGTTCGGCATTCTTTGCAAACTGAGCCTGTCGTCCAGCTTTATCCTCACGCGCCACACCAATCGTCTTGTAGAGGGCTTCTCCTACAGCGAAACGGTGAGATCTATAGGGTTCTGGCATAGGTGAAACATAGACTTGGTACTCTGGTTGTTCAAAACCATCTTGCTGAAGTTTCTGCACAGCCTTGGTTTTTAAAACCTCCAGCGACTCTCCACTCAGAGCAATAACACGCCAAGGTTGTAAATTCCCGTTGGATGGTGCGCGATTGGCAATCTCAACCAGCTCTTCGATTAACGCTTTCGGAACAGGATCAGGTTTAAAGGCCCTAACGGTTTTTCTGTTAAGCAGTGCTTTTTCAACGGACATAATTGATCTCAACATTGAATCCAACTTCATCTAAGAAGAGGTGATTAAAATAAAATGTATCTAACTAGATCTTTACACAATATTAGGATCGCTTAACTCTTTTGAAAAGTCACTGCCTAACAACCTTTGAGCCATAGTCTGAAGATACTGTGCTGCAGGGGTTAACGGAACACCCCTTACTTTGACGATACCCAACTGATTTTCTGGAGGCAATTTATCAACAGAGAAGGGCTCTACCCCTGCTCCAGAAAAGCGATCAGTGATGTATCTCCCAGGCGCATAACCTATTAAGTCGGTTCTTCGCATCATCTCCAGCATCACTTGCGGAGAGGTACACTGAACAACCTCTTTTGGCCTTGGCAAACCCTCCTCTTCTAACCATTGGAGTAAGGAGTTTGAACTACTACCTAGTGACATATTAAGAACCCAAGAGGCATCCAGTAGCTCACACCAGTCATTAGAGTGTGCAAGAGGATGTCCAGCCCTTCCAGCAACCACTATTTTAACGTTGCATAAGGGTTCGAACACTAACTTAGACGGTATGGACTCTTTGGATGCAAGTGCAATACCAAAATCCAGGGCCCCTTCAATCAATCCTGGAACAATTGTCGTCAACAAGCCCTCTGTCAGAACCAACTTTGCTTCTGGCATGCGAGAGTGAAACCCTTTGTAGATATCCGCTAAGATCGTTGCAGCAACAACAGGAGTGACGCCAATTGAGACCTTAGCGCCTCGTCCACCACCGATCTGCTGAACCTCATCCTTGGCTCTTTCGATGGTCGCAACAATTAATCTTGCCCGCTTTAAAAGCGCTTCACCTGCAGGGGTGAAAGTAACTCCCCGATAACTGCGCTGCAAAAGTTCCACACCTAGACTCTCTTCAAGCTCACGCATCGCCCTAGTCAAAGCACTCTGACTGGTGTTGAGCTCAACAGCTGCACTGCGAATAGATCCCATATCCGCAATCGCAACCAATGCACGTATTTGTTGCTGCTTCATATTAGTGACACCAAAAAATGATCACATAGCCAAAAAAATCATATAGCTGAGATCATATACTCGTTTTAATCTGTTTGGAAATTACAAGAAGTACTGATATGAAAAAAATCACCGATACACAGATCAACCTCATGAAGAGTTGGCGCCACAGTATTCACTCAAATCCAGAATTAGGTTTTGAGGAGAACGATACGAGCCAATTGGTACAACAACTCCTAACATCATGGAACTATCAAGTCACCACAGGCATTGCAGAAACAGGAGTGGTTGCTCAAAAGGTATTTGGTGATGGCAGTGGTCCTAAAATAGGCCTAAGAGCCGATATGGATGCGCTACCGATCCAAGAGATGACGGGTCTACCCTACCAGAGCAAAAATAGAGGCAAGATGCACGCCTGTGGGCATGATGGGCATACCTCTATTTTGTTAGGGGCTGCGAAATCGATATCCGAAGCGGATACAAGTTCGTTTAATGGCACACTCAACCTTATCTTTCAGCCAGCAGAAGAGGTTGGTGGTGGAGGTGGTGCACAACGCATGATCAATGAGGGCTTGTTCGAACAATTCCCATGCGATGCCATCTTTGCACTCCATAATTACCCTGGCGTTCCTGTTGGTCGTGTCGAATTCCGAAGTGGTCCCTTCATGTGCTCATCAGATCTTGTGAAGATTACCTTTACAGGAAAAGGCGGCCACGGCGGACTCCCGCAAATGTCGATCGACCCAACACTACCGTTATCTGCCACCGTACTTGGTCTGCAAACAATTATTGGCCGCAATACCGATCCAATTCACACAGGCGTTATTAGTGTTGGAAAAATTACAGCCGGCCAAAGCTACAACGTTATTCCAGAGAGAGCCGAGCTTGAATTAAGTGTTCGCGCACTGCAACCAGAAGTACGTGACACGCTTGAAAGGCGTATAAGACAACTGGTCGATAATCAAGCAGCCGCTTATGACTGTAACGCACAAATCAGCTATCAATACGGCTACCCTGTGCTACAAAACAGCGCTCAATATGCAGAGGTTGTTAGAACAGTAGCCGAGCGAGCATTCGGTGAAGAGCTCGTGGATTCACAAGCAGCCCCTCTGACTGGAAGTGAAGACTTTGCTTACATGTTAAACAGCGTTCCTGGCTGTTACTTCTTAATTGGTAATGGTGATAACGGCCATACCGATGGCAAACGCGTGGGGCCGTGCAGCGTACACAACCCGCACTATGATTTCAATGATGATGCTTTATCTGTGGGTACTCAAATGTGGGTAGACCTAATAGAGCAGTTTTTCTGCGAAACATCCATAAAATAGACCTTTATTGAGGATCAAATAATGACTATAAAAACAAATATTATGGGCACGCTAACAGCGGCCACAATGATTGGATCTCTATCCTTCAACGCTCAAGCTGAAACACTCACAATGTCAAATTGGGTTCCACCAGCTCACTTTGTTAGTGGAATTTTGAAAGACTGGGCTGAAGATGTTAGCGAAGCAACTGAGGGCCGAGTGACTGTCCGCATGCTGCCAAAAGCAGTTGGTAGTCCACCACAGCATTGGGAGCTAGCTCGCAAAGGGGTCGCTGACATCACTTGGGGAAACTGGACATACGAGCCAGAACGTTTCAAAGCAGTTTGGTTCTCGGAAGTGCCTTTTATTGGTGACTCAGCTGAAGCTTCATCGCTTGCTTTATGGGATACCTACAAAACTCATCTAGAGGCTAATACAGCGTTCGACGGGGTTAAGGTCCTTGGTGTAGGGACACTCGGTCCTGGAGTCATCAACCATGGTTCTAAAGACATAGTTACACCGGCAGACCTCGCAAATCAAAAGGTTCGCATGGGCGGACCTATTCAAAAAGTTCTGATTGAAACAGTGGGTGCGATACCTGTCGCTGCCCCGGCTACTAAAGCCTACGAAATGTTGAATGGTGGTGTCATTGATGCATCACTACACCCTATGGAATCAGTTGTTAACTTCCGTCTGGATGGCGTTTTAACCCACCATACTAAGATCCCAGAAGGTTTCTATGATGCTTCGTTCTTCTTGGCTATGAATGAGAAAAGATGGAATAAGCTTTCTAAAGCTGATAAAAAAGCGATCGAAACTGTTTCAGGTGCCGCATTTGCTAAACTATGGGGTGGGACATTTGACGCTCAATCAAAAGCAGCAGAAGAAAAAATGCGCGCCTCTGGTGAGCACAGCTTCAGCGAACCATCTCCAGAACTGATGGCCTTAATTACAGAAGCTCGCGAGAAAATCATCAATGAGTGGGCCTCTGATGCTAGTAACTTTGGTATCGACAATCCAATGGAAATTGTCAACTACCATAAAGAACGTTACAACGCTCACGCTAATAAATAACAAAAAGGGGCTGTCTGTTAGATAGCCCCTTGCTTTATAGAGGCGGAAGAAAATGAAGCCTATTATAGATAAGACCTTCAAAACCATTGAGATCATCTTAATGATCTCACTATTCCTAATGGTGGCTCTCACCTTTGCAGATGTATTAGGCCGTCGTCTATTTAATACTCCCATTTACGGTGCACACGATTTAACCGAACACTTTATGGCTGTTATTGTATTCACCGGTTTGCCTCTACTCACTGCAGCGAGAGGTCATCTCTGCGTCGACCTATTAGATGGATTCCTAATGAAGGATAGTCTGAACTGGTGGCACTTCTTAATTCGCTGCCTTGTAGCAGCTGCATTAGGTTTGATTGGTTATCAATTTGTCATTGCGGCCTTGGATGCAACTGAGATTCACGAAGTGAGTCATGAGCTTCTAATTCCACGCAGTTACATGTACTACCTATTTGCTTTCGGCTCATTTACAGCAGGTTTAGCAAGTCTATTACCGGCTAGACACCATTCAGATATCACATCCGAGGAACCAATATGACTCTTGGTTTAATCTGCCTAGGGCTAGTGCTAGTACTGGCATTTTTAAGAGTGCCTTTGGCCTTCTCTCTTCTAACCGTTAGTTTCTTTGGTATTGCTTGGGATTATGGCTATTCGACGTCGATCACTATGCTCTCCATGACCATATCAGACGCTGTATTTTCATACGATCTAGCCGTGGTACCCCTGTTTATATTGATGGGTAACATCCTATCTAAAACGGGAATAGCGGCGGATTTATTCAGAGCAGCCAATGCTTATCTAGGACACATTAGAGGTGGACTAGCCCTCTCTACGATGGTGACCTGTGCCGGATTTAGCGCTGTATGCGGATCGAGTCTTGCAACGGCCGCTACCATGTCAAAAGTCGCCTACCCCAGTATGAAAAAATACGGATATTCGGATTCTCTGGCATCTGCGTCAATAGCAGCTGGTGGCACTCTGGGTATTCTTATACCGCCATCAATTATTCTAATGATCTATGGCATTCTGACACAGACAAACATTGGGGAACTGTTCATAGCCGGTGTTGTGCCGGGATTATTAGGACTAGCATTTTATATGTTAGCAATATACGTCGTAGCACTCTTCAAGCCAGAACATGCACCACGAGGCGATCGATCAGACGCTAAAGAGAAGGTTGAATCCTTAAAAGGAGTGTGGCCATTCTTTATGCTGTTTATTCTGATATTTGGAGGCATCTACGCGAAGGTATTCACAGCTACAGAAGCAGCTGGCATGGGGGCAGGATTTGCCTTAATCATAGCTGTTTGGCAAAAACGGATGACCTGGGCGAAGTTAAAAAACATCTTCTTAGATGCATCTTTTACCTCCGTCATGCTCTACTCTGTCCTATTTGGCGCTATGCTGTTCGCAAAATTTGTATCTTTCTCAGGGCTAGCCGAAGGTATATTGAGTGCAGTAGAGGCTTCAGGTCTGAGTAATTATGAATTGATCGCTCTGATCATGATCATATTCCTACTGTTAGGATGTGTAATGGATTCACTGGCCATTATTTTGATCTGTGTACCTCTATTCGTCCCAATCGTACTCGCTAATGGATTCGATCTTATTTGGTTCGGCATTATTGTCGTGGTCGTTACTGAAATAGCCCTAATTACCCCACCGATTGGCATGAACGTATTCGTTCTTAAGGCGACACTGCCCAATGTATCATTTGCATCGATTTTCAAAGGGCTAGTTCCTTTTATTGGTGTCGATTTACTAAGGCTAATTCTATTAATAGCAGTACCAAGCCTATCACTGGGATTAGTAGAAATGATGCGATGATCCACTATTAGGTCACTAAAATCACAAAGGGCGCTTTACGATTGGTAACCGTAAAGCGCCCTTTTTATTTGCAGTTGTAATGAATTTAAGCCTACATAAGCGCAGGTAAAACTTAATGAACTGGACATATATAAGACAGCGTTCAATCAACCATAATGCATGGACAGACGCTATTTAAAAACAAAACAAGTGGAAGGTAACGCTAGAAACAAAAAACCCGGCACAAGCCGGGTTTTTTATGGATCAACACAGTGCTTAGTCTTCAGAAGACTCAGCAACTGGACGATCAACTAGTTCTACGTAAGCCATTGGAGCCGAATCACCAGCACGGAAACCGCACTTAAGGATACGAACATAGCCGCCTGGGCGAGTAGCGTAACGCTGACCCAGTTCGTTGAATAGTTTACCTACTGCTGCATCGCTACGTGTACGGGCAAAAGCCAGACGACGGTTAGCAACAGAGTCGTTTTTCGCCAATGTGATTAGTGGCTCAACAACAGAACGAAGTTCTTTAGCTTTTGGCAGAGTTGTTTTGATCAATTCGTGCTCGATCAAAGAAACTGCCATGTTCTTGAACATCGCTTTGCGGTGTGAGCTGGTACGATTCAAATGACGACCAGATTTACGATGACGCATCTTATCTATCCTTTAAAACTTAGCTAAGTCGACTTAAGAAGCCACTTTGTCGTCGCCTTTAAGAGAAGCTGGTGGCCAGTTCTCAAGACGCATACCTAGCGACAGACCTTTAGACGCAAGAACGTCTTTGATCTCTGTAAGTGACTTTTTACCCAAGTTCGGAGTTTTTAGCAGTTCAACTTCGGTACGCTGAATTAGGTCACCGATGTAGTAGATCTGCTCAGCCTTCAAACAGTTCGCGGAACGCACAGTTAGCTCAAGATCATCAACAGGACGAAGAAGTACTGGATCGATCTCTGGCTCTGCTGGCTCAGACTTCGCTTGTTCGCTTGCATCTTCAAGGTCAACAAATACTGCTAGCTGTTGCTGCAGAATCGTTGCTGCACGACGGATGCACTCTTCTGGATCGATTGTGCCGTTAGACTCAATATCGATAACCAGTTTGTCTAGGTCTGTACGCTGTTCAACACGCGCAGCTTCAACTGCGTAAGAAACACGTAGTACTGGGCTGTAGCTAGCGTCTAGCTGCAGACGGCCAATAGCACGTGTCTCATCGTCTTCACTAGTACGAGCATCAGCAGGTACGTAGCCGCGACCGCGGGAAACAGTTAGGCGCATGTTCAGACTGCCAGCGCTAGTTAGCGTAGCAATCACGTGTTCCGGATTAGCGATTTCAACGTCTTGGTTTAGCTGGATATCTGCAGCTGTAACTGCACCAGGACCCGACTTGTTGATTGTCAGCACCGCTTCGTCGCCGTTGTGCATGATGATCGCAACACCTTTAAGGTTCAGGAGGATCTCAATGACATCTTCCTGAACACCTTCGATGCTGCTGTACTCATGCAGAACACCGTCGATTTCTACTTCTGTAATTGCACAACCTGGCATAGAAGATAGAAGGATACGGCGCAGCGCATTACCCAAGGTGTGACCGAAGCCACGCTCTAGAGGTTCCAATGTAACCTTAGCGCGAGTCTTGCTAATCTCCTGTACGTCGATGTGACGTGGGCTTAGAAACTCATTTACTGAACTCTGCATAGTTCCACCGTTTAATTAAAAATTACTTAGAGTAAAGTTCGACGATCAACTGTTCGTTGATCTCAGCTGGTAGTTCTGCGCGTTCTGGCATGGCTTTAAAAGTGCCTTCCATTTTTGCAGAGTCAACTTCAACCCACTCTACCGGTGCACGCTGTGCAGCCAGTTCCAACGCCGCTTTGATACGTAGTTGGTTTTTAGCTTTTTCACGTACTGCAACCACATCGCCCGCTGCTACTTGGTAAGAAGCAACGTTTACTACTTCACCGTTAACAGTGATTGAGCGGTGAGAAACGATCTGACGTGCTTCAGCACGTGTAGAGCCGTAACCCATGCGGAATACAACGTTATCCAAACGGCTTTCAAGAAGTTGCAGAAGGTTTTCACCTGTTGCGCCTTTACGACGAGCTGCTTCTTTGTAGTAGCCGCGGAATTGCTTTTCTAGTACGCCGTAGATACGACGAACTTTCTGTTTTTCACGAAGCTGTAGACCGTAGTCTGACAAACGACCGCGACGAGCGCCGTGTACGCCAGGTACAGTTTCAGCCTTGCACTTGCTGTCTAGTGCGCGAACACCGCTCTTAAGAAAGAGATCAGTGCCTTCGCGGCGAGACAACTTGCACTTAGGTCCAATATAACGAGCCATAATTACTTACCGTCTCCAGATTAAACGCGACGTTTCTTCGGAGGGCGACAACCATTGTGTGGAATAGGTGTCACATCCGTGATGTTTGCGATTTTGTAGCCACAAGCGTTCAGTGCGCGCACTGCAGACTCACGACCTGGTCCAGGACCCTTCACAAACACGTCTAGGTTTTTCAAGCCGTACTCTAGTGCAGCTTGACCAGCACGTTCAGCAGCAACCTGTGCAGCGAACGGCGTGCTCTTACGAGAACCACGGAAGCCAGAGCCTCCAGAAGTTGCCCAAGAAAGAGCATTACCTTGACGATCGGTAATAGTAATAATGGTGTTGTTAAAAGAAGCGTGGATGTGCGCAAGGCCATCCGCAACTTGCTTTTTAACTTTTTTACGTGTGCGATTACTCGGCTTAGCCATAGTTAGTAATTCCTATCGCTTACTTACGGATCGGTTTACGTGGGCCCTTACGGGTACGTGCGTTAGTTTTAGAACGCTGTCCGCGCACCGGTAGATTACGACGGTGACGGATACCACGGAAACAACCAAGGTCCATAAGACGCTTAATATTCATGTTGACTTCACGACGAAGGTCGCCTTCAACAGTCAACTTAGTAACTTCACCACGAACATTGTCGAGTAGCTCTTCAGAAAGATCGCCAACTTTAGTCGTTGGATCGATACCTACTGTGTCACAAATCTGCTGTGCAGTTGTGCGGCCGACTCCATAAATGTAAGTCAGTGAAATTACCGCGTGCTTGTTGTCAGGAATATTGACGCCAGCTATACGGGCCATTCAATGTACTCCATTAGTTAATTATTCGCTTCCAGCAAGAACTGGGTACGAAATTACATTCAGTTCGTGGAAGGCGCGCAATTATACGGGTTGATTATTATTAAATCAACCCATGCGCCCTTCCGCCTCGTTTACAGCTTAGGATTAACCCTGACGCTGCTTGTGACGAGGTTCAACCTTACAGATCACGCGAACGGAACCGTTACGACGTACGATCTTACAGTTACGGCAAATTTTCTTAACAGATGCGCGTACTTTCATAATTCACCTCAATGGTTTAACGCAGTAGACCTGCGCCACCCTTTAGATTCGACTTCTTCATCAATGATTCATACTGGTGTGACATTAGGTGCGATTGCACTTGTGCCATGAAGTCCATTACCACCACTACAACGATCAGTAACGAAGTACCACCGAAGTAGAAAGGTACGTTCCATGCAACTACCATCGCCTGTGGCATCAGAGATACCGCAGTGATGTAAAGAGCACCAAACAGAGTAAGGCGGCTCAATACTGAGTCGATGTAACGAGCAGACTGTTCACCTGGACGAATACCTGGGATGAAAGCACCCGATTTCTTCAGGTTATCTGCCACTTCACGAGGATTAAACATAATCGCCGTGTAGAAGTAACAGAAAAATATAATTGCTGCCGAGAACAACAGAATGTACAACGGCTGGCCTGGGCCTAGAGCCAATGCAACATCCTGAAGCCAATCCATACCCTCACTCTGACCAAACCATTGGCCTAGAGATGCAGGGAATAGCAGAATAGAGCTTGCGAAGATCGGTGGGATAACACCCGCCATGTTGACCTTCAAAGGCAGGTGACTGGTTTGGCCCGCATAAACGCGGTTACCCTGCTGGCGTTTTGCGTAGTTAATGGTGATACGACGTTGTGCGCGTTCCATGAACACGACAAAACCAACCGTCGCTACCGCTAACACTGCAATTGCTAGCAGCGCCAGGATGTTAAGATCACCCTGACGAGCCGATTCAAAGGACTGACCGATCGCACCAGGTAGACCCGCTACGATACCAGCAAAGATCAGAATCGAGATACCGTTACCGATACCACGTTCAGTGATCTGCTCACCAAGCCACATTAGGAATACTGCACCAGCGACCAGTGTAATAACGGCTACAAAGTAGAAGTTAAACGCTGTGCTAAATGCCACACCCTGATTAGCTAGACCAACGGTCATACCCAAGCCCTGAATAGTTGCTAGTGCAACTGTACCGTAGCGTGTGTATTGGTTGATCTTACGGCGACCAGCTTCACCCTCTTTCTTCAACTGTTCAAGCTGAGGGCTAACCGCTGTCATCAACTGCATGATAATCGATGCAGAGATGTACGGCATGATACCTAGAGCCAAGATCGACATGCGCTCGAGTGCACCACCCGAGAACATGTTGAATAGGCTTAGGATCGTACCCTGGTTCTGATCAAACAGAGCAGCAAGACGATCTGGGTTAATACCCGGAACTGGAATATGCGCGCCAATACGATACACAATGATCGCAATCGCAACGTAACGTAGACGAGCCCAAAGCTCACCTAGTCCGCTTGCATTTCCTGCTGGTACTTGTCCTTTAGTTGCCATTACGCTTCTACCTTACCACCGGCAGCTTCGATTGCAGCTAGAGCGCCTTTAGTCACTTTAAGACCTTTAACGGTAACTGCTTTAGTAATTTCACCAGACAGAATTACACGTGCAGAGGTGATCTCTTCACGGATAATGTCAGCCTGTTTAAGCGCTGCGAGGTCAACTACGTCAACACCGCAAGCAGCCAATTCGTTTAGACGAATTTCAGCTACGTAACGCGCTTGGCGAGATGTGAAACCAAATTTTGGCAGACGACGCTGCAAAGGCATTTGACCGCCTTCAAAACCTGGCTTAACACTACCGCCTGAGCGAGATTTAAGACCCTTGTGACCACGACCACCAGTCTTACCTAGGCCGGAGCCGATACCACGTCCAACACGCTTAGGAGCGTGCTTAGAACCGGCACCCGGGCGAAGAGTATTCAAACGCATTTGGGTGACTCCTCTATTAGTCTTCTACACGAAGCATGTAGTTGACTTTGTTAATCATGCCACGAACTGCAGGAGTGTCTTCCAACTCAACAGTGTGGTTCATGCGACGTAGACCAAGACCTGTTAGGGTAGCTTTATGCTTCGGAATGATACCGATTGGGCTGCGTACCAAAGTGATTTTAACTGTATTAGCCATCGATTAGTTCCCCAGGATCTCTTCGACTGACTTACCGCGCTTAGCTGCAACATCTTCAGGAGACGCCATAGACGCAAGACCTTTAACAGTCGCGCGAACAACGTTCACTGGGTTAGTTGAGCCGTAGCACTTAGCCAATACGTTTTCTACACCAGCCAGTTCAAGAACTGCACGCATCGCGCCACCGGCGATAACACCAGTACCTTCAGATGCAGGCTGCATGTAGACCATTGAAGCACCGTGACGTGCTTTGATTGGGTACTGCAACGTGTGACCGTTTAGAGAAACGCTCACCATGTTACGACGTGCTTGTTCCATTGCCTTTTGAATTGCAACAGGTACTTCGCGCGCTTTACCGCGACCAAAACCAACACGGCCATTGCCGTCACCAACTACAGTAAGAGCTGTAAAGCCGAAGATACGACCACCCTTAACTACTTTGGCTACACGGTTTACCTGAACAAGCTTCTCTTGCAGTTCACCGTCTTTCTGTTCGTGATTTGCCATAATAGAAACCTTTAGAATTCCAAACCGCCTTCACGTGCAGCGTCTGCTAGAGCAGCTACACGACCGTGGTATTTAAAACCAGAGCGGTCAAACGCTACCTGGCTAACACCTGCTTCTTTTGCACGGCTAGCGATCAGAGTACCGACCTTTTTAGCCGCTTCGATGTTACCAGTTGCGCTTTCACGCATATCTTTTTCAACTGTAGAAGCTGCAGCAAGAACTGTAGCGCCATCTGCAGTTACGATTTGCGCGTAGATATGGCGCGGTGTGCGGTTAACACACAGACGTGCAGTACCGATCTCACGCATTTTAGCGCGTGAACGACGAGCACGACGTAAACGAGATTCTTTTTTAACGTTCATAACCCTGCCTTACTTCTTCTTAGCTTCTTTACGGCGAACAAATTCGTCGCTGTAACGAACACCTTTACCTTTGTATGGCTCAGGTGGGCGGAAACCACGAACTTCAGCAGCAACCTGGCCTACAACTTGTTTGTCGGCACCAGAGATGACAACAGTCGTTTGGTTAGGTACTTCTGCCTTGATACCTTCAGGCAGTGCGTACTCTACTGGGTGTGAGAAACCCAGAGTCAGGTTTAGAGTGCTTCCAGAAACCGCAGCACGGTAACCAACACCGATCAGTGTTAGCTCTTTTTTGAAGCCTTCGCTAACACCAGTAACCATGTTGTTAACGATAGAACGAGTTGTGCCAGCCAGTGCAACAGATTGTTTAGCACCGTCACGAGTACCGAAGTTCAATGAACCTTCAGCCTGTTCAACAGTAACTGATGGGTGTACTTCGTGTGATAGCTGACCATTTTTGCCTTTAGCGCTGATCGTCTGGCCAGAGATTGAGATCTCTACACCAGCAGGCACAGCAACAGGCGCTTTAGCGATACGTGACATCGTAAATCCCCTTAGAATACTGTGCAGATCACTTCACCGCCGATACCAGCAGCGCGCGCAGCGCGATCGGTCATTACACCTTTGCTAGTAGAAACGATTGCGCAACCTAGGCCATCTGATACTTTTGGAAGATCAGATGCAGATTTGTAGATACGTAGAGATGGCTTAGATACTCGCTTGATCTCTTCGATTACTGGCTTGCCTTCGAAGTATTTCAGTTCGATAGACAGCACAGGCTTAACGTCACCTTCAACTGAGTAACCGTTGATGTAACCTTCTTCTTGTAGAACCGCTGCAATAGCAACTTTCTGCTTTGAAGATGGCATAGCAACAGCAACTTTCTCAGCCATGTGACCGTTGCGGATACGTGTGAACATATCCGCGAGCGTGTCTTGCATGCTCATGCTTTAACTTCCTCTCTTGTGCAGCGTAGTGCGGTAGCCCCGTCATCACTGACGTGGCCCTGACCACTACGCTTACCGTTAACTAACTGGTCGATTACCAGCTAGCTTTCTTAAGGCCTGGTACGTCGCCGCGCATTGCAGCTTCGCGTAGCTGGTTACGGCAAAGACCGAACTTGCGGTAAACCGCATGTGGACGACCTGTTACCTGACAGCGACGCTGTTTACGTACTGGGCTAGCGTCACGTGGCAGTTTCTGCAACGCAACTTGTGCTTCCCACACTTCATCTTCAGAAGAAGCTGGTGAAGCGATGATAGCTTTCAGAGAAGCGCGTTTCTCAGCGAACTTAGCCGCTAGTTTTTCGCGCTTAACTTCACGCTCCCACATAGATACCTTAGCCATATCTTATCCCTTCCTTATTTCTTGAACGGGAACTGCAGTGCAGTCAAAAGAGCACGACCTTCGTCGTTTGTCTTCGCAGTCGTCGTGATAGTGATATCAAGACCACGGATCGCGTCTACTTTGTCGTAGTCGATCTCTGGGAAGATGATCTGCTCTTTAACACCCATGCTGTAGTTACCACGGCCGTCAAATGACTTAGGGTTAAGACCACGGAAGTCACGGATACGTGGAACCGCAACGTCAACTAGACGGTCTAGGAATTCCCACATACGCTCGCCGCGTAGAGTAACCTTACAACCGATTGGCCAACCTTCACGAACTTTAAAGCCCGCTACAGATTTACGAGCCAACGTAACAACAGGCTTCTGACCAGCGATTGCAGTCATATCATTTACTGCATTCTCTAGAAGCTTCTTGTCTGCCAGTGCTTCACCAACACCCATGTTAAGAGTGATTTTAGAAACACGTGGAACAGCCATTACGTTTGGCGAATTCAATTCTTCTTTAAGACTCTGTTTGATCTGAGTCTCGTAAAGCGCTTTCAATCTAGACATCTGTTCTACTCCTCTTACTCAACGATTTCGCCAGTTGATTTGTAGAAGCGAACTTTAGTGCCGTCTTCAAGAGTCTTGAAGCCTACACGGTCGCCTTTACCAGTCGCAGCGTTAAAGATAGCAACGTTAGAAGTCGCGATAGCCGCTTCCTTCTCAATGATGCCACCTGGTTGCTGAAGCATAGGGTTTGGCTTCTGGTGTTTTTTCACCATGTTGATGCCAGACACGATCAAACGATCGTTTTCAAGTACGCGAGCAACTTTGCCACGCTTACCTTTGTCTTTACCTGCGATAACGATGACTTCGTCGTCACGTTTAATCTTGCGCATTTTAATTTACCTTCGTTTCCTACTACCTTCCTCATGCTGAAAAACGCCAAACTCGTTAGAGCTTGACGTTTTCCTTAAAAACTTCGAATTTTTCGAGGTTTTATAGCACTTCAGGCGCCAGGGAAATGATCTTCATGAACTTCTCAGAGCGAAGCTCACGCGTTACTGGGCCGAAGATACGAGTTCCGATTGGAGCGTCGTTCGCGTTCAATAGAACCGCTGAGTTAACATCAAAACGGATCAATGAACCATCGGGACGACGAACACCTTTACGGGTACGTACTACGACAGCTTTAAGTACTTGGCCTTTTTTAACTTTGCCACGAGGAATCGCTTCTTTAACCGATACCTTGATAACATCGCCAACGTTAGCGTAACGACGGTGTGAACCGCCTAGTACTTTAATACACTGCACTCGCTTAGCGCCGCTGTTATCAGCGACATCAAGCATCGTTTCAGTTTGAATCATGGTTTACTCCACAATCTCTAGTGCCTCATTCGACCCTCAATCGACCGTCGAATAAGGCGGCTAGTGAAGCAAAGGTGCAATAGTTTACACCTTTGCTCCACGTTCTTCAATGCGTACCAATGACCAAGACTTAGTCTTAGACAGAGGGCGACTTTCCGCGATTGTCACTAGGTCACCCGCTTGGCATTCATTCTTCTCATCGTGTGCGTGCAACTTAGTTGAACGCTTCATGAATTTACCGTAGATCGGGTGCTTTTCCTTGCGCTCAACCAACACAGTGATGGTCTTATCCATCTTGTCACTGATAACTTTACCAGTAACGGTACGAGTACGTTTTTCAGCGCTCATTTAGTCACCTGCTTTTTGGTTAAGTACTGTCTTAACGCGAGCAATGTCGCGACGAACCTGACCCAACATGTGAGTCTGTGCCAACTGGCCAGTAGCCTTTTGCATACGCAAGTTAAACTGATCCTTAAGGAGAGTCAGCAATGTTTGCTGAAGCTCTTCTACGGATTGATCACGTAGTTCAGTAGCTTTCATTACATCACCGTCCGTTTAACTACAGTTGTTGAAAGCGGAAGCTTAGCTGCCGCTAGTTCAAAGGCTTCTTTCGCGAGTTGTTCAGGTACGCCTGCCATTTCAAACAGTACTTTACCTGGTTGGATCTGAGCGACCCAGTACTCAACGTTACCCTTACCTTTACCCATACGTACTTCTAGCGGCTTACCTGTGATCGGCTTGTCTGGGAAGACACGGATCCAGATTTTACCACCACGTTTTACGTGACGAGTCATGGTACGACGAGCTGCTTCGATCTGACGCGCTGTGATGCGACCACGTTCGGTCGATTTCAGTGCGAATTCACCAAAGCTAACGCTGCTGCCGCGTTGAGCCAAACCGCGGTTGCGGCCTTTCATTACCTTACGGAATTTTAGACGCTTAGGTTGCAACATGTTCCGCTACCTCACTTCGCTTTCTTCGCAGGTGCATTTTTCTCAGCGCGTACCTGTTCGATACCACCAAGAACTTCACCTTTGAAGATCCAAGTTTTGATGCCGATCACACCGTAAGTAGTGTGGGCTTCGTATGTAGCGTAGTCGATATCAGCACGTAGAGTGTGTAGAGGTACACGACCTTCACGGTACCACTCAGTACGTGCGATCTCAGCACCACCTAGACGGCCTGCAAGAGAGATCTTGATACCTTTTGCACCAGCACGCATTGTGTTCTGTACGGCGCGCTTCATAGCACGACGGAACATAACACGACGCTCTAGCTGACCTGCAATGTTCTGCGCAACTAGCTTCGCATCCATATCTGGCTTGCGAATCTCTTCGATGTTGATGTGAACTGGCACACCCATCATCTTAGAAACAGTTGAACGTAGAACTTCTACGTCTTCACCTTTTTTACCAATCACGATGCCTGGACGCGCCGTGTGGATGGTGATTTTCGCATTCTGTGCAGGACGCTCGATTTCGATACGGCTTACAGATGCTTTTTCTAGCTGCTTCTCAAGGTACTTACGTACTTCAAGGTCATTCAACAGCTTCTTCGCGTAATCGGCTTTGTCCGCATACCACACAGAAGTATGGTCTTTTACGACACCAAGTCGAATACCGGTTGGGTTAACTTTTTGACCCATGATTAAATCTCCTAGTACTCAGCTCTTAGTCTGCGACCTTAACAGTGATATGACACGAGCGTTTCAAAATACGATCAGCTCGTCCCTTAGCACGCGGACGGATACGTTTCATGGTCATGCCTTCATCAACGAAGATAGTCGCAACGCGAAGTTCGTCAATGTCAGCACCTTCATTGTGCTCTGCGTTAGCAATAGCAGACTCAAGCACTTTCTTAACCAGGTGTGCACCTTTCTTGGTGCTGAACGCCAAAATATTCAGAGCTTCGCCAACAGATTTGCCGCGGATCTGGTCAGCAACCAGACGAGCTTTCTGAGCGGAGATGCGGGCGCCGTTATGCTTTGCAATAGCTTCCATCATCAACTCCTATTACTTCTTAGCTTTCTTGTCTGCAACGTGGCCTTTAAAGGCACGAGTCACTGCAAACTCACCCAGCTTATGACCGACCATATCTTCAGTAATGAATACTGGGACATGCTGACGGCCGTTATGTACCGCAATCGTCAAACCGACAAAGTTCGGAAAGATTGTAGAACGGCGAGACCAAGTTTTAATTGGCTTACGATCGCTGTTCTCGATTGCAGCTTCTACCTTTTTCAACAAGTGAAGGTCGATAAATGGACCTTTCTTAAGTGAACGTGGCACAGCTGATTCCTCTTACTTAGCCTGACGACGACGTACGATAAGCTTATCAGTACGCTTGTTCTTACGGGTCTTGTGGCCCTTAGTCGGAACACCCCATGGAGTCACTGGGTGACGACCACCTGATGTACGACCTTCACCACCACCGTGTGGGTGATCGACTGGGTTCATCGCCACACCGCGGACGGTAGGACGAACACCACGCCAGCGCGTAGCACCAGCTTTACCCAAGCGACGTAGGCTATGTTCACCATTACCTACTTCACCAAGAGTCGCACGACACTCAGACAACACTTTGCGCATTTCGCCAGAACGTAGACGTAGAGTCGCGTACTGACCTTCACGAGCAACTAGCTGAGCTGATGTACCCGCAGAGCGAGCCATCTGTGCACCCTTACCAGGCTTCAATTCAACACAGTGAACAGTCGAACCTACAGGTACGTTGCGCAAAGGCATACAGTTACCTGGTTTAAAGTCAGCCTGTTCGCCAGACATCAGAGCAGCACCTGCTTCAACGCCCTTAGGAGCGATGATGTAGCGACGCTCACCATCTGCGTACTTCAACAGAGCGATGTTCGCAGAACGGTTTGGATCATATTCCAGACGCTCAACGACAGCAGGAATGCCATCTTTGTTGCGACGGAAGTCGATTACACGGTAAGCCTGCTTGTGACCACCACCAATGTGACGCGTAGTGATGCGACCATTGTGGTTACGACCACCAGACTTAGATTTCTTTTCAACCAACGCTGCAAAAGGCTTACCTTTGTGAAGGTTTTGGCCTTTAACAGAAACGACGTGACGACGTCCTGCAGAGGTTGGCTTAGCTTTAACAGTTGCCATTTCTTAACCCCTCCTTATTCGCCAGCAGCCAGAAAATCGATTTCTGAACCGTCAGCTAGACGAACGTATGCTTTGCGAACATCGTTGCGCTTACCCATGCCACGCATAGTACGCTTCGTTTTACCTTTCGCATTAAGCACGTTCACGTTTGCAACAGTCACGTTGAACAGCTGTTCAACAGCAGCCTTGATTTCAGGCTTAGTTGCATCGTTAGCGACACGGAATACCACTTGTTGAGTATCTTCCGCTACGATCGTTGCTTTCTCAGAGATGTGTGGTCCGAGTAGCACTTTGTAGATGCGTTCCGGGTTCATGCAAACACCTCCTCGATCTTCTTAAGAGCTGGGACAGTCACAACCACTTTATCGAAACCGATTAGGCTCACTGGATCGATACCTGCTGCATCACGTACGTCAACGTGTGGCACGTTACGAGCAGCAAGGAATAGGTTTAGATCAACCTCTTCAGTGATAACCAAAGCGTTGCTTAGGTCTAACTCTTTCATTTTTGCTAAGAACTGCTTAGTTTTTGGAGCTTCGACAGCGAAGTCTTCAACAACAACTAGACGCTCTTGGCGGACCAACTCAGACAAGATAGAACGCATCGCAGCGCGGTACATCTTCTTGTTAACTTTCTGAGAGTGGTCACGTGGAGTAGCAGCGAATGTTACGCCACCAGTACGCCAGATAGGAGAACGAGTAGTACCCTGACGAGCACGACCTGTACCTTTTTGACGGAATGGCTTAGCACCACCACCAGCTACAGCTGAACGGTTTTTCTGAGCTTTAGTACCCTGACGTGCGCCTGCCATGTAAGCAGTGACAACCTGGTGTACTAGAGCTTCATTAAACTCTTTGCCAAACGCAGTATCGGCTACTTCAACCGAACCCTTGGCACCAGTTAGATTCAAATTCATGACAATCTCCCTTAGCCGCGCGCTTTAACAGCTGGTTTAACGATGACGTCACCACCAGGAGCACCAGGTACGGCACCCTTGATTAGCAGCAGGCCGCGCTCAGCATCTACGCGTACAACCTCAAGGCTCTGTACGGTAGAACGCTCTGCACCCATGTGCCCAGCCATCTTTTTACCTTTAAAAACGCGACCCGGAGTTTGGCACTGACCAATTGAACCCGGAGCACGGTGAGAAAGTGAGTTACCGTGAGTCATATCCTGAGTACGGAAGTTGTGACGCTTAACGCCACCCTGGAAGCCCTTACCCTTAGATTGACCAGTTACATCTACTTTTTCGCCTGCTTGGAAGCGCTCAACAGTAAGTGCATCACCTACGTTGATTTCCTCATCACCCTTCGCGCGAAACTCCCACAAACCTGCACCTGCTTCAACGCCTGCTTTAGCAAAATGACCAGCTTCTGGTTTAGAAAGGCGGTTAGCCTTCTTAGTACCAGTAGTCACTTGTACAGCAGCGTAACCGTCAGTTTCGACAGTTTTAACGCAAGTCACTCGGTTCGGTTCCACCTCGATGACGGTGACTGGCACGGACACGCCGTCTTCAGTGAAGACACGGGTCATGCCCGCTTTACGTCCGATAAGTCCTAATGACATTTTATATACCTCTTGCCAGTTGTGTACGGGGCTGTTACCCACTACGGCTACCCTTTTCAGGGGTATTCCACAAATAGCGCTTCATTAATAAAAAATTAATAAATCTGCGCGTGCTATTAGCCTAGGCTGATCTGCACTTCTACACCCGCTGCGAGATCTAGCTTCATTAGAGCATCAACTGTTTTTTCAGTTGGCTCAACGATGTCTAGAACACGCTTGTGCGTACGAATTTCGTACTGATCACGCGCGTCTTTGTTGACGTGCGGAGAGACCAATACGGTGTAACGCTCTTTGCGAGTAGGAAGTGGGATCGGACCACGGACCTGAGCACCAGTACGCTTTGCAGTTTCAACGATCTCCTGAGCCGAAGTATCGATCAGACGATGGTCAAAAGCCTTCAAGCGGATTCTGATTTTTTGGTTCTGCATTTTGATCACGCATTTCCTAAAATATTAAATAAACGGCAATAGCCGACCTCCCCTCAAATGAAGGGACGCAAATTCTACTTGAGTTTTGGGCTGTAGGTCAACTAAAGATTTGCCAAATGATTGGTGCGTAATTAGACAGCGGATGACAGGCTGAAAGCCAGTCACCGGAGCACCTAACCACCTACGCAGTATCGGCGACCGGCCTTCAGCCTGTCACCCGCCTTACTAGCGCGCACCTTTCTCAGTTACGGTGACTGGCTTCAGCCTGTCACCCGCTTTACCAGCAACCACCCAACCCCAAACCGTGGACACAAAAAAACCCGCTCGAGAGCGGGTTTCTTTTAGAAGATTATCAGCAATTAAGCGATGATCTTAGATACAACACCTGCACCTACAGTACGGCCACCTTCGCGAACTGCGAAACGTAGACCTTCATCCATAGCGATTGGGTTGATTAGTGTAACGTTCATCTTAACGTTATCACCAGGCATTACCATTTCAACACCTTCTGGAAGCTCTACAGCACCAGTGATGTCAGTTGTACGGAAGTAGAACTGTGGACGGTAGCCTTTGAAGAATGGAGTGTGACGACCACCTTCATCTTTGTTTAGTACGTATACTTCACCTTCGAACTGAGTGTGAGGAGTTGTAGTACCAGGAGCACATAGAACCTGACCACGCTCAACTTCGTCACGCTTAGTACCACGAAGAAGGATACCACAGTTCTCGCCTGCACGACCTTCGTCAAGAAGCTTACGGAACATCTCAACACCAGTACAAGTAGTCTTAGAAGACTCACGGATACCAACGATATCGATCTCTTCACCAACTTTGATGATACCACGCTCGATACGACCAGTTACTACAGTACCACGACCAGAGATCGAGAATACGTCCTCGATTGGCATTAGGAATGGCATGTCTACTAGACGCTGTGGTTCTGGGATGTAAGAGTCTAGTGCTTCAACTAGTTTCTTAACCGCAGTAGTACCTAGTTCGTTGTCGTCCTGACCGTTTAGAGCCATTAGAGCAGAACCAGCGATGATTGGAGTGTCATCACCTGGGAAGTCGTAAGTGTCTAGAAGTTCAACGATTTCCATTTGAACTAGCTCTAGCATCTCGTCGTATTCTTCAGTACCAACGCCGCCACAGTCTTCAGCAAGAAGGTCAGCTTTGTTTAGGAATACTACGATGTAAGGTACGCCAACCTGGCGAGAAAGAAGGATGTGCTCACGAGTCTGTGGCATTGGACCATCAGTCGCACCACAAACTAGGATAGCGCCGTCCATCTGTGCAGCACCAGTGATCATGTTCTTAACGTAGTCGGCGTGCCCTGGGCAGTCAACGTGCGCGTAGTGACGGATGTTTGAATCGTACTCAACGTGAGAAGTGTTGATCGTGATGCCACGCTCACGCTCTTCAGGAGCTTTATCGATACCGTCGAATGCGACAGCTTCACCACCGAAAACTTCTGCACATACACGAGTAAGTGCTGCAGTTAGAGTTGTTTTACCGTGGTCAACGTGGCCGATAGTACCAACGTTAACGTGGGGCTTGGAACGTTCAAATGCTTGCTTAGCCACGAGCTTAATTCCTGTGTTAGGTTTAAAAAAATAAGAAGACTGCCAATTCGAGTTAGCAATCCTACTGGGCGCGAAATTTTAACGTCATTGCCTATATAGTCAAGCAATGTGATCAATTTTCTTTAAAAAAGATCTCTCCAACCGGTTTAAGGCAAATAATAAGCCTGTTCGTTTTTACTTATACATATATATGTCACATCTTTTTGGTTACATTTCGATCAGCTATTCCATCGAGGCTTATACAAGCGTATAATCTCGCGACTTTTTAAAACGTCCATGAATTCGAGTGAGAACATGACTGATCTAAACAAATACCGAAATATAGGCATCTTCGCCCACGTTGATGCGGGTAAAACCACAACTACTGAGCGTATCCTGAAACTAACAGGTAAGATCCACAAAACTGGTGAAGTACACGAAGGTGCTGCTACTACCGACTTCATGGAACAGGAGCAGGAGCGTGGTATTACTATCCAGTCTGCAGCAACGACCTGTTTCTGGAAGGACCACCGTTTCAACATCATCGATACTCCTGGGCACGTTGACTTCACTGTAGAAGTTTACCGTTCTCTTAAAGTACTTGATGGTGGTGTTGGTGTATTCTGTGGTTCAGGCGGTGTAGAACCTCAGTCTGAAACTAACTGGCGCTACGCGAACGAGTCAGAAGTTGCACGTGTTATCTTCGTCAACAAACTTGACCGTATGGGTGCTGACTTCTACCGCGTTGTAGACCAGATCAAAAACGTACTAGGTGCTAACCCACTTGTATGTACTCTTCCTATCGGTACTGAAGATCAGTTCGTGGGTGTTGTAGACGTTCTGACTAAGAAAGCTTACGTATGGGATGATTCTGGCCAGCCAGAAAACTACGAAATCCAAGACGTTCCTGCTGACATGGTTGACGACGTGGAGATGTACCACGAGCAACTAATCGAAACAGCGGTTGAACAAGACGACGATCTAATGATGGCTTACATGGAAGGCGAAATGCCATCTATCGAAGACATCAAGCGCTGTATCCGTAAAGGTACTATCGCTCTAGACTTCTTCCCAACATTCTGTGGTTCTGCATTCAAGAACAAGGGTGTTCAGCTAGTACTAGACGCAGTGGTTGACTACCTACCAAGCCCAACTGAAGTTGATCCACAGGATCTAACAGACGAAGAAGGTAACGCAACTGGCGAGAAAGCGATCGTATCACCAGACGAGCCTCTACGTGCGCTAGCATTCAAGATCATGGATGACCGCTTCGGTGCTCTAACCTTCGTACGTATCTACTCTGGCGTACTGAACAAAGGTGACACAATCCTTAACTCTGCAACAGGTAAGACTGAGCGTATCGGCCGTATGGTTGAGATGCACGCAGACGAGCGTAACGAACTATCTTCTGCAACGGCGGGTGACATCATCGCGATCGTTGGTATGAAGAACGTACAGACTGGTCACACTCTATGTGATCAGAAGCACCCATGTACTCTTGAAGCCATGGTCTTCCCAGAGCCAGTAATCTCGATCGCTGTTGCACCTAAAGATAAAGGCGGCTCTGAGAAAATGGGTATCGCAATCGGTAAGATGGTTGCAGAAGATCCATCATTCCGCGTTGAAACTGACGAAGATTCAGGCGAAACCATCCTTAAAGGCATGGGTGAGCTTCACCTAGACGTTAAAGTCGACATCCTTAAGCGTACATACGGCGTTGAGCTAAACGTAGGTAAACCACAGGTTGCTTACCGTGAGTCGATCACTATCCCAGTTGAAGATAGCTACACGCACAAGAAACAGTCGGGTGGTTCAGGTCAGTTCGGTAAGATCGACTACCGCATGAAGCCAGGTGAGCCAGGTTCTGGTTTCACATTCAGCTCTTCAGTTGTTGGTGGTAACGTTCCTAAGGAATTCTGGCCAGCTGTTGAGAAAGGCTTCGCGTCTATGATGCAAGAAGGTACAGTTGCAGGCTTCCCGGTTGTGGACGTTGAAATCGAACTGTTCGACGGTGGCTTCCACGCAGTCGACTCTTCTGCTATCGCATTCGAAATCGCAGCGAAAGGCGGCTTCCGTCAATCTATGCCAAAAGCGGGTCCACAGCTTCTTGAGCCTGTGATGAAAGTTGACGTCTTCACTCCTGAAGATCACGTTGGTGATGTTATCGGTGACCTTAACCGTCGTCGCGGCATGATCAAAGACCAGGAAGCTGGCGTAACTGGCGTTCGTATCAAAGCAGACGTACCTCTATCTGAGATGTTCGGCTACATCGGTCACCTACGTACTATGACATCGGGTCGTGGTCAGTTCTCTATGGAGTTCAGCCACTACTCACAGTGTCCAGCTAACGTAGCAGAGACTGTTATCGCTGAAGCGAAAGAGCGTAAAGCGAACAAGTAATTCGCCCAACGCAAAAAACCCCGCCATCGCAAGATGCCGGGGTTTTTTAATGCCCACTTTTCAATTAATCGCGGCCTTTTTAAGACCACTCCAACAAGCGCTGAGTGTTGGAGCTTTATCGCAGATGAAGCGATAAGCTAATTGCATCACCATCACCAAGTGGTACACTATATGGTACACGAATGGAGGGTGTTATGATTACTCTAAACGCAACCGAAGCACGCAAATCTTTCTTCGACATCATTAAACGAACCAATCAACAGCATGAAATCGTTGAGGTTCAACATAAAAACGGCAAGTCCGTAATCATGTCGTCTGAAGAGTATGAAAGCCTACAAGAAACCCTCCACCTCCTATCACAAGAGGGTTTTGCCAAGGCGTTTAAAGAGGCTGTTGAAGAGGCCAACAGCGGCAAGACGGACAGCTTTGATAATGTTTTCGGTGAGTCATTGTGACCGACAGACGTTACGACATAGAACTAACCAAACAAGCCCAAAAAGACATTAAGAAACTATCACCGAAGCTGAAAGAGAAACTCAAAGATATACTAAGGAACAAGATTGCAGTGGATCCGTTATCAGGAAAAGCACTGCTAGGCGACTTAGCCGGTTATTACTCGGTAAGACTCACCTTTCAGGACAGAATTGTCTATCGAATCGAAGATGGGCGCTGTGTGGTGATTATTATTCGGGCTAAGACACACTATGGTGATTAGATCGCGGCCTTTTTAAGACCGCTCCAACTGGCGCTGAGTGTTGGAGCTTTATCGCAGATGAAGCGATAAGTTAACTCGTCAATAACGAACAAAACGGAATAAAGTCGTAACGCTCACCCGCTTTAATCTCAACATCCGCTGGTAAATGCAGCAAACCATCCGCATTCAACGCTGAGGATAGAACGCCTGAACTCTGATTCACCAGACGGTGAGCGACACCGGCATGCAGCTCAACACGCATATACTCATCGCGAGACTGTGCAGCTCGAACCACAGACGTTTCAACCGGAATGCGCAACGCCTGCTTGTACTCCGCCCCCTGAAGATACATCAAGCAAGGACGCGCCAGCAGCGAGAAGGTCACCAAGGCTGACATGGGGTTTCCCGGCAGACCAAAAATAGGGGTCTGCCCTACCCGACCCGCGGCAAAGGGCTTACCCGGACGAATTCGAATACGCCACAAGTTAAGGGAACCCAACTCATCGATCGCATTCTTAACGTGATCCTCTTCACCTACTGAGACACCGCCCATAGTCAGAATCGCATCCGCCTGTTCTGAAGCTGTAATCAATGCATCGCGTGTCGCTTGATGATTATCAGCCACCTGCCCCATATCCACCACCTCAAAACCCGCTTGTCGGAGCAGCTCAACCAACATGGGACGATTGGAGTTATAGATCTGCCCAGGTTGCAGAGCAACACCGGGCTCTACAAGCTCATCACCCGTCGACAACAGTGCGACTGTTAGGGGCTTAAAGACCTTTACATGTGTAATACCGGTTGAGGCACAGATACCTAGAGCCGGTGCTGTAAGTCGCGAACCCGCCTCTACAATCACCTCACCGGCCGTAATATCCAAACCGGCCGCTCGAACATTTTCGGCCGCTTTGGCCGTTTGCAGAATACGCACGCCCTTGTCACAGAGCTCGGTGTTCTCCTGCATCACCACACAATCCGCACCATCGGGAAGCTCGGCACCGGTAAAGATTCTGGCCGCGGTCCCACTGTCTAATGGCGTAGTGACTGCGCCAGCAGGAATGCGTTGTGAAATAGCCAGCTCGGCACCCGCGATCGCATCTTTGGCGGCCAGTGCATAGCCATCCATCGCAGAGTTCGCTCTAGGCGGCACATTGATCGAAGCAACCACCGATTCCGCTAAAATTCGGCCAGCTGCATCATTCAGAGCGAGAGTCTCTACCTCTGCAATAACAGAGAGCTGATCAAACAGCGCTTGGCGCGCATCATCCAGTGGAATCAACGGCTTCATTGCCGACATTACTCTGCTGCCTCAATAGCAAGACGCTGCTCTTTTACCTGCTCAAGCAACGCTACGAAGTTACAAGGGCGGTGACGGTTATCAAGTTGTGACTCAATGATGCCCCAGCCTGTACGACAGGCACCGGTCGAACCCGGCATACAGACGATTAACGTTCCGTTAGCCAGACCAGCAAAGACGCGTGACTGAATCGTCGAGGTACCGATCTCATCCCAAGAGACCTTACGGAACATCTCACCAAAGCCTTCGACCTCTTTATCGAATAGCACCTTAAGTGCTTCAGGAGTTGAATCGCGCATCGCAAAACCGGTACCACCGGTACTTAATACAACCTGCACTTCAGGATCCGCAATCCAGTGTGAAACCTGTGCACGCAATAGATAGACATCATCGGGTAACAGTGCGCGATCGATCAGGCTATGTCCCGCCTCAACGGCTGCATTCGCTAGAAAGTCACCCGAGGTGTCATTCGACTCGTTACGAGTGTCTGATACGGTCAATACTGCAATATTCAGACTGACAAACTCTTTACCGTTACTGCTCATTGTCTCTCCAAGCTCATACAGAGGGTTAATTTAAGGGATATTATTACGAACTTTACCGGCAGACGCACTGATGCGCATCAACCACCGGTGGCATTCATAAAACGGAGTATTTGCGGTTCGTTCGCTAGATCGAAGTGGTGTTTTTCAGGCTTAAGATCCATAGAGTTGATGATCGCCTGTTCTAGCTTAGCAGCACGTAATTCAGGATCCGCTTCTGAGCGCAACAGATCACGCAGATCCATAGAGTGTTCGTTACCCAAACAGAGCAACAAACGCCCTTCAACAGTGACACGCACACGATTACATTCCGAACAGAAGTTATGCGAGTGCGGCGAGATAAAACCGATGCGCGTATTCGAATCCACCATGCGGTAGTAGGTAGAAGGGCCCGCAGTCTGCTCTTGCGTCTTCTCCAGTGGGTAGACTTGCTCAATTAACTGACGCACATCATCGCTAGAGCAGTAGGCCTCTTCGCGATCATGCTCAGTAATAGCACCTAAGGGCATCTCCTCGATAAAACTGATGTCCATGTCACGATCACGCGCAAAATTGACCAGATCGACCACTTCATCATCATTACGGCCTTTTAAGATCACCGCATTTAACTTAACGCGTTTAAACCCTGCAGCACAGGCGGCATCGATACCGGCAATGACCTGATCAAACTTATCCTTGCGCGTCAGCTCTTTAAAACGATCCGCCTTCAGCGTATCCAAAGAGACGTTGATGCGCTTTACACCGGCTTCAACTAGATCGTTCGCCATGGTCGGTAGTTGCGAGCCATTAGTCGTTAATACCAACTCAATGTCCAACTCACCCAACTTGCGGATCAGCGTCAAAATATCACGACGTACCAATGGCTCACCGCCAGTCAAACGCAGCTTATTGACACCCAGACGCACAAACTCAGCGCCCACCTCATAGATCTCTTCCAGAGTCAGCACCTGCTCGCGCGGAAGAAAGGTCATCTCCTCGGCCATGCAGTAGACGCAACGGAAGTCACAACGATCCGTCACCGAGATGCG
Source organism: Marinobacterium sp. xm-m-383 (assembly GCF_013283255.1). Classification (NCBI taxonomy): domain Bacteria; kingdom Pseudomonadati; phylum Pseudomonadota; class Gammaproteobacteria; order Oceanospirillales; family Oceanospirillaceae; genus Marinobacterium; species Marinobacterium sp. xm-m-383. The sequence goes on from NZ_WBYT01000003.1 coordinate 350,383, forward strand.
CACATAGTCGATGTGGCGACCAAACTTATCGATCAGTTTCAAAGGTGTATTCATGGGCTCAAGTATAACGACTCGTGTAACAGTTTTTTAGCAATTCTTTGCGAAACTTTACGCTCTAGATCAATGCTTTTGATCAGTTAACAGCCTATTATTAGATCATTCTAATTTAACTCCCTTAAAAAGGACCTCCCATGGATACCAAAGCAAAACTGAGCCACACCAGCGTTGCGCTGCACTGGATAGTCGCCCTACTGATGATCGGCTCAATGATCATTGGCCTGACACTAGAAGAGATGGAGCGCAGCCCAGAGAAGTTCGACCTACTGAAACTCCACATGACGGCCGGCGCCGTTGTATTTGGTTTTGCCGTATGGCGCTTAATGGTTCGTGTGAAAAACGGATTCCCAGAGTCACTGAGTGATGTCCCACCGAGGCAGAAGAAGATCTCCATCATCGTCATGAGCTTCCTGATTGCAGCGACACTGTTCATGCCTATCTCTGGTGTACTGATGCAGGTTGGCGAAGGTCACGCCGTAATTATCTTTGGAATGGAAGTGATCGCACGCAGCAACACAGAGATCGAATGGTTAGAAAAGCTCGGCCACATCGGACACGGCCTCGGCAGCAAACTACTGATGCTCGCCTTCTTCCTGCACGTCGCTGCCAGCTTCAAACATATGCTGTTTGCAAAAGACGGCACCATGGCCCGCATTTTTGGGAGAAGGGTTTAGCCTAACGCCAAAGGGCTGCATAAACTCCAAAGATCTTGGTAAGTAAATAAAGGCTGGAGCAAAACTAATCCAGGTATTGCTCCAACACTTTATCAGCACCCATTAAAGGAAGAAGTCGCAGCAAAACCTGCTCAACAACTTGAATCTCTGACTGAATAATAAACTGAGCTTTGCGCTGCTTCCAGGAGAGAGTTTGGACTAAACTCGAAGCAACTACAGATGGCTGGTCTAAATTGTTGACTGGTACTTCAGTAGAAGCACCACGGATGCTTGTACTTACAGGACAGCAAATAAGCAGGCCTGTTTGTTGATTGTATGCTTTAGATGATAGGACTAGAGCGGGACGATACTCACCGATCTCTTTACCCTTAACAGGTTCAAAATCTAACCAAATTATGTCACCACGAGAAGGAACGTAAGAATTAGACATTACTCGCACAATTCCGAAGTCATTGGCGAAGCCAGCTCATCCGCATGAGCAGAGTATGTATCTAACCCTTCAAGCAAGGACTCTTCAGTAAAAGGCAACTTTAAGTTTTTACCCTTCCTTTTGGGCTCAATAACAATTCGCCCCTCAGACACTTCAATGTTGATGGCTGAATTTATCGAAAGCCCTAAGTCGGACATAAAAGTAGATGGGATTCTTATAGCTGCACTATTACCCCATTTATTGATTTGAGATTCCATATTAACGCCTACAGTTTATTCAATGTATATACAGTAACACACGAATCACCTGTGTCAACTTTGTATATACGCATGATAAGGCGTCGTTTTCATAAACAAAAAAGCGGCCACCATGAGCCGCTTAATGTTGGAGCGTTCTACTAAAAGTTGGTCGCGAAAATTTACTCTTACCGTGAAATACACAACTAACCCACTCGAGTTCCACTATTCCTAAAAATCAAACCAGCACTAATCCCCATCCAAACCCAGAACCAAGCGCTCATCCAACCGCCATAGAAGTTGTTATGAGTATTTAAGGGGAAGAAGCCCGCCCACAGAGCAACGAGGGCACCAGCGGCTAACAATGATCCTGTTTTACCTACTTGGATTGATGTTCTGGTCAACCAAACAAAAAATAGCAATAAACCCAAAACACCCAAGAATCCAGCTCCAGACCAAGCTTCTAGAAACATTTGATGAGTGTGCGAGGCACCTTTTAAATCATGCACATTAGATTGCTCACTGTAATCACGAACCCATCGACTATTTAAAGGGGCAACCAATGGCTGCGCAAAACGAAAATTATTTACACCCGTTCCAACCAAAGGATTCTCGATGCCAAGATTGACTGCATCAGTCCAAATAGTCATACGACCACTCAGCGTTCGATCAAGTCCTTCAGCTGTAGGTTGTTTAAAGACCGTCAACGTTTGGTTGAGTTTTACTTGAAGACCGGGCTGCTGGTAGGCAAAGGCCCCTGCAAAAGCAACAGTTACCAAAAGCAACATAGAGACCAGATAGGTTTTTATAGAGGGTTTAAAGCCTCTTAGAATGGCAACCACAGGGACTGCAGCTAGAGTAACCAGAACAGATAACCAAGCAGAGCGAGTCCCACTGATATAAACCAAGCCAATAATGAACAAACCAAAGACAATAGCCACTAGGTTTGAACCTCGAGCCCACAATGCAAAAACCAGGAACGAGAATAACGAACCTAGAATCACTCCCATCATCAAGCCACCATCTACAAATGGGTTGTCACGAGTATGAATACCTTGGTTATGACTACCACCAGGGCCAAATGGGTTTTGAGGGTCCACGTACTGCCAAATTGCCAACGCTCCCCAAAAAACGACAATGCAAGAAATAACATATACAGCCGGTATTACACTGACTCCGGCAGATAAACGTTTGTAGATAAAGTAACCCGCTGAAAAGAAAAGTGGATAAGTTCCAACAAACTGGAAAGTGCGTCCCAAATCGACACTATTGATAAGTGAGAAAATGGCTGGCACCCATACAAATGAGCCACCTAAAAGAAGCCATTTAGTCCCAGACGTGAGATACCCACTTTTTAGCTCCTGAAATAAAATGCATCCACCAATAATCGCCATAACAAACAAGGGATACCAAAGTGTTTTGCCGATAGGTAAAAGTAAAAAATAGAGGCTGAGTAAAATGGTTAGATCGTTACTTTTCAAAAAACTGATAGCAGAAGGTCGCATTTAATTAAAATCCTGAAAACAGCATATCGATTGATTTGAGCATTATCTGCTCCTCAGTCGATAGAGAACAGATGTAATTTTGCAGTTCGCGGTTCGGAATAGCTGCCAAAAACTGAATCCCCAACATATACTTTTCACCGTCAACGTCAAAAATAGGATTCAAATTCGAGGCTGGTTTCAGAGAGCCATCCAGAGGCAAAAGTGGGGCAACAACACGGGTAGCGAGATCGCTTAATAGATCAGCTTGTAAATCCACAACCAGCCCACCCTCAACTAGACGATAAACATCAAACCTAGCCATTAAAAAGACCTATATTTCTGCAGAGGCAAACCATTTTCTTCTACGAATCGGTTCGAAGAGATTAAAGCTTCTTTGTTTTCTTGAAGCCACTGTTCTCGTAGTTTCTTTGAAACAGCCTCTTTTATGCCAACCTCAGCTGAGCGAGAAATATTCACGTCCAAAGTTTTTGCCAGAGCAAGTAACTCAGAATCGATAGAGAGATTAGTGGGCCGCCGAGAACTAGAATTTCGCGCCTCAGAATGCATAAATACCTCCACAAAAAGTATGTGTAAACTATATGCGCATATATTTATACATGCAACTTAAAACTAATACCGAATAAGCAGCGATTATCGAACACAAAAAAGCGGCCATAATCAGCCGCTTAATTTTTGGTAGGAGGGAATTGCCCTAAGGGCAAACCCCGACAAAGAAGTTACGCTAATTTCGCGTTACGATTCCTCACAGCCGAACGAATCAACACATAAACGACACCAACCATGCCACCAAGCACCAGCGCTAGGGCAACAATTAAAGAACGCTTACTCTTACTTTCGATATCAGTAGCGTAGACATCAAACTCCGCAGCAATAAATGGTTCTGCAGATTTAATAGGCGTAGATTCTAAAAGGGCTTTAGCCCGGTCTAGAGTTCGATCTTGCTCAAGGGAACGCTTCTCCTGTTCAAGCTTTAATAATCCATCGACAAATGCACTGACATCCTCACGCGACTCAATCAATTCAATTTCTTTCTCTATCGCCTCATATCCGCGAAGGTAGAAAGGTGTATCTGACTTAACATTGGCTACAACGCCGGTATTCGCCATAAAAGTTTGTGCTTCTAAAGTATTTTTGGCAACACCGAGTTTGCGAGCAATAGCCGCTTGTTCACGCAGAAACGCTAAACGATCAGAAGTTTTTCGAGTGTAATCAGAAGTCGCATTGGTAATCGATGTTTCCAGATCCTCAAGTTTGAAACGCTTGCTTTGCTTAGCAATTAGCAAAGTATTTTCAAAACGATCAACTAAGTTCTGCTGAACACTATTGGTAGCAGATTGAGTTACATCATCCAATACAGCTAACCACTTTTGTGAATTTTCACCCTCAAAGTTAATGCTCCAGTAACGGCGAGACTCACCTTTATCGGTACCATCTTCATTGATTGGTGGAAGCAACTCAATTGACGCTGCCAGCTCCACTATTGCATTACCATAGTCTTTATCAGACTCAAATTCAGAACGCTTGAGAAGCTCATTTTTACGAATTGAGTCCTCAAATAAGGTACGCTCTTCTAAATTTTCAATGAACAGATCAAGAAGACTTTCTGGAGTAATCGCAAAGAACGCATTATCAGCCACTATAAGAGAATTCAAAGCTAAATACTTATCACCCTGAACAGAAGTAACTTCTTTTATTTGTGTTTGAGCCTCAAAAACAGAAGGTTTTGAATAAGCAAAAGCACCACCAAACACGACCGCAATCGCTGAAAATGTCGCAATTAACCACTTACCATCCCAAATAGTTTGCAACAGCTCAACAAGATCAATCTCATCATCTTGGTAAGTAGGCTTTAACTCTTCTGACATCCTGAATTCCTTAAAGGGGTTTTTAAATAGGAGGATATTGATTTAGTAGCTAGTGTAACAACTCTAACCGAGTTTTATGACATTGTTTGTCTGCTTAGATGTATCGGTTTGCAGCAGATCGACGTTTGAGCTTGAAGGTGCGAAGTCTTTCACAATATCGATCAAAAGCTCACGTGCCGTTTGACTGTCATTTGTTTCGATTGATGTGCGAATACCATTAAGCACTCGATCCAGCTCTTTCCGAGAAGCAAAATCTTCATCGGCGGTCAAAATCTTAGGGTGCTCTGTGCCTGAGGCATTATTACCGATCAGCAACTCTTCATAGAGCTTTTCACCGGGACGCAAACCGGAGAAAACAACTTCGATATCACCCGTTGGGTTTGAGGTATCTCTAACTGTGCGACCACTCAATCGAATCATCTGTTTAGCCAAATCGGCAATCTTCACCGGCTCGCCCATGTCCAACACAAAGACATCACCACCTTTCGCCATGCTTCCCGCTTGAATGACCAAGGATGCCGCTTCGGGTATGGTCATGAAGAAGCGATTGATCTCTGGGTGGGTCACAGTAATAGGACCGCCCTGTTCTATTTGCTTCTTAAAAAGTGGAACAACTGAGCCGGAAGAGCCTAACACATTACCAAAGCGAACCATTGAGAATATGGTATTGCTATTATTCTCAGCGGCTAAGCGCTGAACCACGATCTCTGCCAGACGTTTGGTTGCGCCCATAACATTGGTTGGCCTTACCGCTTTATCGGTAGAGATCAGTATAAAGCGTTCTATATTTAGCTTTTTAGCAACTGATGCCACAACAGCCGTACCTAAAGCGTTATTCTGTACACCTTGCAGAACGTTGTGTTCAACCAAAGGAACATGTTTGTAGGCTGCAGCGTGGTATACCGTTTGAACACTGTATTGCTTCAGAACTTGTGTAACACGATCTTCATCCAAAACCGAGCCAAGAATTGGAAGTAACTGGCACTCTGGATTCACATTACGGATCAATAATGAAAGCTCTGCCTCGATAGCATAAAGCGCATACTCAGATTGCTCATAGAGAACCACTTTAGCAGCACCGTAAGTGACAGCTTGGCGAGCAAGTTCCGAACCAATCGACCCACCAGCACCGGTAATACAAACTGATTTGCCTTCAATACTTTTTAAGATAAGTGCCTGATCAGGCGCGACTTGATCACGACCCAATAGATCTTCAATCTCGATTTCGCGCAGATCATCAACCGCTTTACCAGAGATCAGCTCACCCATGGTTGGCATGGTCAAAATGTTGACAGATAGTTTAGACAAGCGTTCCAGTATCAAACGACGCTGTGCAGCCGTCACATTGAGCATCGCCAGCATAATGCTATCGACACCGTGACGTTCAACCAGCTTCTCTAATTCGCTTGGTGAGTAGACACGCAATCCACAGACAATGTTTTTTTGTAATTTACGTTCATCATCAACAAAGGCAATCGGCTTAACCTCGCCCCCTGCTTGTAAAGAGAGCGCCAGCTGTGCACCAGCACTCCCAGCACCATAGATAATTGCCACATGACGACTAGAGACCTTGCCCGACAACCAATGATAGTAACTACGAAGAACAAGACGACTACCACCTAAATAGAGCCAAGCTGAAAGACCAAAAATGATTGGTACTGAGCGTGGCACCTGCCAAACTTCGAAAACAACGTTTAAAGAAAAAAGAGCCAATACAAGCAAAAATATGCCAAGCGCCACAGACTGAAGCAGCTTAACATTCATATATCGCAAAACCGCACGATACATACCCAACTTCGTGAAGATAACGACACCAAGAATGGGGGTCACCAGGAACAACGTCCACGCATCAACCAAATGAGACGCTGGCCACCACTCTGAGAGACGCAAAGCAAAGGCAGACCAAAGCGCAAACACTAATGCAAAAGCATCAGCCACAACCAAGATTACCCGTTTAACCGAGCGGGGCATATTGAGAAACTTTTGATGCAAACCAGAGCTTTTAAAATGCATAAAACGACCAGTCAAAATACTAGTCTCCAATTATAGATGAGATTGACCGATACACAAAGAATTCCTATTAGAAATTGAGTAGTTAGGTATATGTCAATTTGTATATCAAATTATTGTATTTTTGATAGACAAGTCATTTTGTTAATCGTAAGGTAAGCACAACCACCCTTGTCAATCAAATAACTTCAAATCCGAGAAACAAAATGAACGTTTCCAACTTGGAATTAGACTTCACAAATGCTGTGCATTACCACTTAGGCATGTTCCCTCCAGCATCACTGGATTTTACATCTTTTGTTGAGCCTTTGCTCAGAGCTACTGATGCCCTAGCCAGATACGATCAAATGCTGAAAGGATTACACAACAGCGAAATTCTTCTAGCTCCTCTACGCAACCAAGAGGCCGTAATCTCATCTAGGATGGAAGGCACTATTTCAACCATGGATGAAATCCTTCGCTACGAAGCAGACATTGACGCTGACAATTTAACTAACAACCAATCCAATACTAGAACCGAGGTCATTGAAACAATTCTATACCAACGTGCAATGAAGTCAGCTCAAACCGCCATGGAGAACGGCTACCCTTTATCAACTGCACTAATCAAATCTGCACACCAACAGTTACTATCTTACGGAAGAGGTATGCAGAAAAATCCAGGACAATATAAAACGACTCAAAACTATCTCGCCGATAGACGAACAAGAACCGTTCTATTTGTTCCTATCAGCCCTGAGCTTCTCAATTCAGGTATTGAAATGCTTTTTAATTACATTGAAGTAGGAGACCATCCGCAACTTGTAAAGACGGCTATAAGTCACCTGGAGTTTGAAGCACTACACCCATTCGAAGATGGTAACGGGCGTGTAGGACGAATGCTTATTACTTTGATGTTATGGAAATCAGGCCTAATATCTGCACCGCACTTCTACATAAGTGGTTATTTTGAGCTTCACAAGGATAGATATATTGATGCAATGAGGGCTGTTTCTGAGAACAACGATTGGAATAGCTGGTGCTACTTTTTTCTCGAAGCAGTAGAAGCGCAAGCCAAACAAAATCTAACCATTGCCGAAAATATTAAAAACCTCTATGACTCTTTAAAAAATCCCATATCAGAGCTGCTTTCGTCAAAACACTCCCTAACTATTCTGGATTTTTTGTTTACAAACCCTGTATTCAGAAATAGTCGTTTAACTCAAAATAGCGGAATCCCTTCTGCAACGGCTTCAAGATTTGGACCAATTCTTCAAGAACATGGACTGTTAAAATTGCTAGAACCAGCAGCGGGAAGAAGGTCTGCTCTTTACAGTTTTGAACCAATGCTAGAACTAGTTCGCGTCTAAAAAATGATCTATAGAAATGAGGGAAAACATCATGACTATCGAAGAAATACGCCAGTCAGGCAGGGCTAATATTATTAGCATTCCCAAAGCCATTGTAAAAACACTGGGTCTTCACGTTGGATCGAAATTTGAACTCTCGATCGTCGAACAAAACATTGTCCTCACACCGATTGAAGAAGAGTTGAACTTAGAAGAACTCCTTGCCAATAGCCCAAAAGAATCCTTTGCGCCACGAGATAAAGATAGAGAGTGGTAAGGCATCGTATTCACCGCAATAACCTACCTGCCAGAAAAAGCAATATGTGTTAAAAAGAATATCTATTTACAACAAGACTTAGAACGAATTTATAAATTTCGCAAGCGATGGTCTACGCGGATTTGTCTTATGCGCTTTAAATGGGTTTTTCTAGCATTATCTAATGACAGCTTAACCTTTTCCGAGATCGTCTCAAAAACAGCCTGTAGTTCTTTATCCGAGTCATTAGTTATGAGGTCTATACGAATATCATTGTGATCAGAGTTCATTATGATACACCTTCCTAAAATCATTTGATCACTAATCTTACTACATATCATAAGTAAGAGCGGTACGCATAAATTTGACCAGCTGCTCACCAATGAGTGCAGTAAATCAAAAGCCCTCATTTCAAATGAAAATTCTTAGGTTATAACTGCAACTTATCGCACCCTACCCCATCCAAACGGGGTCCGACCTCCGGTCTGACCCCACTTCCTAGTCGCAATCAATTAGTTTTCGGAAACCGTAAAAAGAGGAGTTTTCGTACCCGATAAAAGACCATCGTATATTGGTGTCTGGCCTTCAGCCTGACATCCGCATTACATGAATTTTCGATAACCGTAAAAGCGAGTTTTCCGACTCTATAAAAACGGTAGTTTTCCAACTCTATAAAAGCCTCTTGTAGGAACCACCTCGAAGAGGCGGTGACCCATAGTTCGTTTTGCAAAAACGCTCACAAATACGAATAAGAAGCATTCAATAAAACCAACTCAAATTTCCGCCTAAAGAAACGTGTAAACACATTGCGTTTCAGCAACTTACGTTAAGCATAAATGACATTTGCCAAAAAACCGAACTTGTGGATACTGGTTATATATCCACCAAATCACAGGTGACTTATGACAGCAAAAGGCGGCCCAAAAACACTTGAGGGCAAATCAGTTTCTAAGAAAAACTCGTTTAAGCATGGATTGACAGCAAAGAACTGGATCAATGAAAGCGAGGCATCACGCTATAGTGAATTGGTAACCGATCTAACAAAGGAGCATAGTCCTGTTGGCACTTTAGAACGGTTTGAAATAGAGCGCATTGCAAACTGTAAAGTAAGACTTGAACGAATTCAGCGAATTGAAGCTGAAATGTATCTTTTAGCCCAACTTCGAGCGAATGATCCGGAGCTTTATCTTGACGGCCTTCGGTTTGATAAAGAAAGACACGCACGAATGATTAGTGACTTTGCTGCAGAAATGGCGGGGATATATGAACCTGCACCTGGCATGGATGACAAAGACATACATATTGAAATCACATTTCATTCAATAAGTCAGATGAAAACAATTAAGAGATTTCAGTCATGTATGCCGGCCACATTCGAACATGTGTTGCATGAATGTATGGAAAGGCACTGCGCTGTTCATAAGTATTTAGATAACTATATAAAGGGGCCAAATTTCATTCCTGGTATTGCGGAACTAGTTACCGATCCAGAAGAAAACGACAAAAGAGAAGCTCTGATTAAAGACGCAAAGTCCATCCCCGCAAATTCAATCATCAGATACCTTGAAATGAAACAAGAGGAGCTCACTTATTACAGAGGTATAAAATCCATGGTTCAGGGCTTTCAGCTACATATAGACTTAATTGTCTCCACCGCAACACCACCGGATAAAGAAGCAGCTCGCATTCATCGAGAAAGAACTTCGGCAGAGAACCTGCTTTCAAAATGTATTGGTGAGCTTTTAGAACTTCAGGAGCGTCGTTTCAGAAAAGAACGCCAACAAAGTAAGAGCTAGCCAAAGGCGAAGCGATTATTGCTGAAACGATCTTAATAAAAGCGCAAGGGATTGAAAAAGATACCTGTTCAACTTACTGTACAAGTAAATCGATAGCCTATATATTTGTACCATTGAATGCACATGAAGAGGCCTTTTATGAGAATTGTATCTTTTACAGAAGCAAGAAATGGCTTAAAAGCCGTTTTGGACAGCGTAGTCAACGATGCTGATACAACCGTTATTACACGCCGAGACTCAGAAGACGCAGTCGTTATGTCTTTAGATTACTACAACAGCCTCATGGAAACGGTCCATTTACTTCGATCACCAAACAATGCAGCGCACTTAAACCGCTCAATTGCACAGTACCGTGCTGGTAAGGCCACAGCACGAGAAGTCATTGATGAGTAGTCGCCTGCTTTCGTGGACTGATGAAGCATGGAGCGACTATCTGCATTGGCAAACCCAAGACAGAAAAACACTCAAACGCATTAATAAACTCATCAATGATGTAAAGCGCTCTCCATTTGAGGGCATAGGCAAACCAGAGCCCTTAAAGGAAAATTTATCGGGCCTTTGGTCCCGTCGAATTGATGATACGAATAGGCTTGTTTACGCAATTGATGACGATGCCGTAACAATCATCTCGTGTCGTTACCACTACTGAGTTAATTTTTTCAAAACCCCTAATGCTACGAAAACACCCGATCTAAAGTAAGAGCTAGCCAAAGGCAAAGCGAAAATTGTAGGAGCTAATTCCAGCTTTGCTGGAAACAGCGACCTCACTTCAAATGCAACATGACCCCAGGATTCACCAAAGGATCCCCAAGGAACTGTACACCGGCTTCTTCAAACACTGATTTGATTCGCAGTAGCGTAGCTGTGCTACCCGTAGGAATGCCTTCTTGTGGCTCATAACGACGAAGCGTCTTCAGACTGACGTCACATTTAGCAGCTAGCTCTTCACCGCTCCACCCAAGAAGTGCACGCGCAGCACGAATTTGACTTGAACTTATCACTATTAGAGACTATATTGACCTTAAAAGAGACATATAGAGGCATTCCCCTATGATCAACAAAATACTAGCATCATTCGACGGAGCTTTCGCGGAAAATACGATCCGCGCTTACCGTGCGGACTTTAACCACTACGAAAAATGGTGCAACTCGCATAACTTCAAACCTATACCGGCAACCGCAGACAATCTAGCTTTATACGTAGAAGAGATCACCGAAAACTACAAAAGCGCCACAATCCGCAGACGCCTTAACTCACTAAGCTCTATCTTCCACCTATCTCGCAACCCAAACCCAACTCGCGATCCGGAAGTTCTATTAGCGCTAAAACGCATGCACCGAAAAATTGGGAGAGCACAAAAACAAGCATCCCCACTAACCCGCGAGTACTTAGATAAAATGATGAAGAAGTGCGACAACTCGGTAATCGGTTTACGTAACAAAGTTCTGCTTCAACTAGGTTACGAGAGTATGCGTAGACGGAGCGAGATCTGCCAGTTCCGATTCGAAGACCTTAAGAAAATGCCTAACAACAAATACGCATTGCTTCTACGCCAATCAAAAACCGATCAACTTGGAAATGGGAGATTGATACCCATATCTGAAAAATTGGCCAATCTAATTACAAAATGGCAAAAGCGAATCGATATAAGCAAAGGAGTGATTCTAAGAAGCATCCGAAAAAATGGAGCTGTTAATGGCCCACTATCTGCTGCCGCAATAACAAACATCCTAGTGGATCTGCAATACCGATCTCGACTCCGTCACCTACCCCACTTCAGCGGACACTCCTTCAGAGTTGGATCAGCGCTAGATCTATTAGAAAGAGGAGTACCTTTAGAGAAGATAATGCTGCGAGGCGGATGGTCATCTAAATCAACGGCACTTAAGTATTTAGCTAGCTGGGTAGGAAGTGATTTAGAAGTATTTGAAGAGCAACCTTAGTAGAACAGAGTCATGAACTAAAACACTCACTTCTCGTTGAGCGAGCATCAATGCTTTGTCTTTATTGGTAACGATATCATCTAACGAAACTAAGTCAGCCATTTCAAACACCGGATTGATGATAGCTACCCAAACCTAGTTCAGATTGAAAGAGGTATCAAATATATGATGTCCTTTTTATTTTATTTCATTTAGTCCCACCTCAATAGATCGCATCATAGCCAGAAGGGACCTAAAAAAGAGGTAAGGGCGGTTTTGGCCCCTCTGGCAGGCTTTGCTATGCTTTGAAATACAAGCCTTGCTCTATGTCAGATTTAGCAATGGCCTTTAGGTTGTCAATTACGTTTGCTTGATGTTGAGCAAAGTAGTCAGCATGAGTCTCAAAATCAACAGAGTAGGTTGGACTGACAATATCACCGTTGAGAAAAACCTTTACACAATGACGGTCGATAATTGTCTCGTTTCTTATTTCAAACTCATTGCCGTCATGATTGAATTTTTCGCTTACACTCATTCGATTCTCTCCGTTTTCTATTTATGCTTAACGCCTCAATAACCGGCGCGTGCTTTTTGCGCGTCCAGCACCGCAGGCCCGAAGTTGATTGACTTGTTAAGTATTATTTATAGCCTGTAGTCTCCTGTTTTCGTCCATCTTCATTATTTCTCGACCTTTTTCAATTTGCTCATCTATAACCTCAGGCAACTCCTCGAACCATTTATTCCATCGACTTGAAATAGCATTTATCGATATTTCATCAGCATGACCTCTGTGAAGCTGGCTCTTTATGAGGGTAACAAGCTCTGGGGCCAGTTCTTTGTTATCCATAAATCGTTTGAAAACCCACAGGTAGATGTCAACAAGCTCAAGGCCAGTGCTATCAGTACCAGCTGTACATGAAATAGGAACCTCTGGCATCCCGCTAAAATCTATATCAGGTAGCCCAGGTCCATATACTAGCGGTACGTTCTTATTAGCCGCATAAAAGTCAGATAGTTTTTTCTGAGCCTTGTTAAATTGGGATTGTTGGTCAACGACAATTTTGGAAGCGCTTTTCCCATTTTTAATTAAGCGTGAAGCAATACCATGCATCACAGATTGAAAACCTATTAAATTTGGGGTTATTTTCAAAAGGGCCTTTTTATTTTTAATGTTGTAGTCAATCTCATTAGGGTTCTCTGCTGCCCAGCTTAGTGCATCCCCCATGACTTGACGTGAACGCTCATCGGGAATAGTTACGACTCTTTTTCTTAGCTCAAGGCATATATTCGATAAAGACTCATTTGCTTGCTCTGTATTCAAGTTTATTCGAGCAGCCCACGCTTCTTTCAATAGATCTTCATCAAAAAGCATTGCCAGTTTTACTAGAAGAACATAGCGTAAGGGTGTCCAATATGAAGTCCAGGGTACTGCTGGATTCATCCCTTGATCAAAGACCTGGCAAGGCCCTAGTATTGTAGACACCTGTTAGCGTTACAATAACGCCTAACAAGAGGTGATCACCAATGAGTGCAAAACGTTACACCGAAGAGTTCAAAATCGAAGCGACTAAACAGGTCACGGAA
>NZ_WBYT01000004.1:0-292000 GCF_013283255.1 Marinobacterium sp. xm-m-383
AGGCGCTGCAAGCGTCGCGAAGCGATGACGAGCAACGCTCGGCACCTATTGTAGGTCATTGAGAGCTTCGTAAAGGATCTCTGCCAAATCCATCGCGGCCTTTGCAAGACCGCTCCAACGGTTTTAAAAAGTCTCTGCCGACGTCAATAGCGGATGACAGGCTGAAGGCCAGTCACCGTAGCTTCGTAGTGAGTTAAGCACACCAGTGACTGGCTTTAGCCTGTCATCTGCTGTCCAATTACGCGCCCAACCTTCCCGGCCTTCGCAAGACCGCTCCAACTACCCTCTCAAATGCTCTGCAAAGAACGCCAAGGTTCTCTCCCAAGCCAGCTCTGCTTCAGCTTCGCTGTAGCGTGCAGTCGAGTCGTTGTGGAAGCCGTGGTTCACTCCTGCGTAGGTGTGAGCGGTATAAGTTTTACCTAGCTTATCCAATATAGGCTGGTAGTCGACCCAGGTTCCATTCACGCGCTTATCCAGTTCTGCAAAGTGGAACTGTAATGGAGCAGTGATCTTCTCAAATCCGTCTTCAGCAGGCGTTCCATAGAAGGGAACACCGGCGTTCAAATCTGATCCTAGATCGATCGCTAGTTGATTGACTAGGTAGCCACCAAAGCAGAATCCAACCATACCCAGTTTGCCACTGCTGAACTCGTGATTCTTAATAAACTGAGCGGCTGCAATGAAGTCTGCAACGATTTTGCTTCGCTCTAACGTACGCTGCATTGCGCGGCCTTCGTCATCGTTGCCTGGGTAACCACCCAATGGATAGAGAGCATCGGGTGCAAAGGCGATATAGCCTGCTTTGGCCAGACGTCTAGCGACGTCCTCGATGTATGGATTCAAACCACGGTTCTCGTGGGCAACCAGTACGGTCGGCGCATCATTCATCTCATCGACCCCTGCTGGAACAACTAGGTATCCGCGCCCTTTTCCATGGCCTTCAGGCGACTCGAACTCTACATATCTCCCTTTGATTTCGGGATCATTGAATGAGACCTGTTCCGCCAGGGCGTAGTTTGGTGTCAGTGCTGTCGTCATTGCGCCAAGGGTTAATCCTGCAATGCCTAAAGTGCCTAAGCGCGCTAGGAAGGTGCGTCGGTCAATATCACCGTGTGCATATTCGTCGTACCAATCAAACGCGACCTGAGGAATGGTCAGCGGGGTTTGTTCTTTTTGTTGCATATCCATGGTTGCACTCCTGTGCTGATGATTTACAGATACTCTTTTGCCTATGCGTCGGTTTCTTACTACTGGAGCAAACTCTATAATGAGTCTCTTATTTATAGCTTAGGATTTTGAAATGCGCCTAATGATATTTTTATTAACGGCCCTGCTTGTGTCGGGCTGCGTGCCATTCGTTCCGTTTATCTAATTCTAATATGCCATCAGATTTCACGATTAACCGCTTCACCACCGAGTTTTCACCCTCTGAGGACAGAATTCGAATGGTGGTCGAAGAGAGTCAGCAGCAAACGATTGTCATTTGGCTAACGCGTCGTCTTTTGGTGCGCCTCATTGAGGCGATGGTTAAAGCGATTGAATCAGAGACAGTGGGGCGTCCTGAGTCGGATACTCTTCAATCATTTACTCAACACCGTGCTCAACAAGCTCAGGTCGAAGAGGCACCTGTTAAGGCGATAGAGGGCAGTTCTGAGTGGTTAATCAATCGTGTTGATCTGAATGTCTCGCATGAGCAACTGACGTTAAAGCTATTCTGTGATGAGGAGTGTGCCACTCTTGCCATGCCTCGTGTTAATGCTCGTCAGTGGCTAAATATTATGCACCGGCTATTTGAGGTCGCTGAGTGGCACTATGATAAATGGCCTAGTTGGCTTCAGCAGTCCCCCTCAGTGACTCAGCCGGCCCTGGTCCATTAAGACCGCGTCAAAATTCCATTAACAGTTTATTTACTATGCTCGCATCCATTAACGCCCTGCTACCCGATTTGCTGACCGTATCAGAATCTTGGTTTCTAATTGTGCTTTCAGGCTTTACCTCGCTGCTAACGGCAACGCTTGGCATTGGTGGCGGCGCGCTGTTGCTAGCGGTCTTGGCGCAGATAATGCCGCTTGCTGCACTGATTCCGGTGCATGGATTGGTCCAATTTGGCTCTAATTTTAATCGTGCACTGCTGACTTGGCGCCATATTGATCGTCCATTGATCGCTCAATTTATGGCGGGTGCCGTCATAGGAGCGGTGATTGCGTCGTTCATCGTCGTTCAGTTGCCCCTGACGTGGATTCAAATTGCGGTTGGCCTATTTATATTATGGATCGTTTGGGGGCCTAAACCGAAAGGGGGTGGTCTCTCTCCAAAAGGGGCAGTTGTAGCAGGTGGGTTAACCACGATTATCTCGATGTTTGTTGGAGCAACCGGCCCTTTAGTCGGAGGGCTTGTCTACCGCACTGGAGCGGATAAGCTATCGAAAGTAGCGACAATGGCCGCTGCATTGACGGGGCAACATCTATTAAAGGGTGTTGTGTTCGCGTTTGTTGGATTCTCATTTCTTGAGTGGCTGCCCCTCATCTCATTGATGATCCTATCGGGCGCAATAGGCACTTGGGTCGGACTCAACATTCTGCACAAGATCTCTTCTGATCTCTTTAATCAGCTGTTTCGACTGGTCATTACTCTGCTTGCGCTGCGATTACTGTGGCAGGGGATCGAATCGTTTTTATGGCATTAACACCAAACCAGCCGCGGCCGTTAATGCTGTTGCGGTGAAACGCGCCAACCACTTAGTGTTTGACTCATCAGCGAGTTTTTTCTGTAACCAGCGGCCACCCGATGCATAAGCAATTAACGCACCGATCTCTATCACAATAAACGTCCCGCCCATGACAGTAACCTGCTCGGCGATATTGGCTGTTGGATCCATAAATTGTGGAAAGAAGGCGGTGAAGATCAGGATCAACTTAGGGTTGGTTGAGGCGACGATCGCTTCTGATCGAGCCATCTCCCAGATTTTTGTCTCTTGTGCATCGACACTGTTCAGGTTGACCTGTGCACGGAGTGATTGCCAGGCCATGTAGAGCAAGTAAGCGGCACCGATTAGCTTCATAACAAAGAAAGCGTGTTCGCTCAGTGCAAGCAGCGCTTCTAGGCCATAAGCAAGCAGAACCAGCATCACCACCATGACGGGTAGACGCGCAAGACCGGCAACTGATGCAGCAAAGAGTGAAGTGCGTGTCCCATGTATCAGTGCTATCAGGTTATTGGGACCAGGGAAAAAGTTCATCCCGATACAGGCTGGAAGGAATATCCACCATTGAGCTTCGTTCATATCTCTCCCTATTTCCCTAAAGAGTCGGTTAACAGCAGGTAAGCTATTGTCCACATAGTAAGGGCTACGAGGCAATCTAATACGCGCCAAGCCAGTGGATTGGCAAACAGAGGTGTAAGCGCTCTCGCACCGTAGCTAATGGTTAAAAACCAGAGCAGAGAGAAACTGGATGCACCGGCTGCAAACCAATAAGTGTCTAGGCTGTCATAACGCCCTGCAATGCTGCCCAGTAGTACCACAGTATCTAGGTAGACATGGGGGTTAAGCAGGCTTAAGGCTGCGGTTGCCATCAATGCTGTAGAGAGGCTGCTAAAACCTGCGCTTTTATTAGCTTGTAGAGTGTTGCTTTTGAGTGCCGACAACCCTGCTTTGCATCCATAGAGTATCAAAAAGGCAGCACCGCCCCAGGTAACCAAGGTTAAAAATAGCTCGGAGCGATTGATTAAAGCACCCATGCCGGCGGCACCCGCAAAAATTAACAGGGTATCGATCAATGCGCAGGTGAGGGCAATCTGCCAAAAGTAGTGCTGCTTAACTCCTTGGGTTAATACAAAGGCATTTTGAGCACCAATCGCAGCGATTAAGCTCGCTCCGGTAATGGCACCTGTAATGTAAGCAGTCGGTAGCAATGTCATAGTCGGTCCAAACCAAAAGAAGCCACGGAGTTCGTGGCTTCTTGATGGCTATCCTATCTAAGCGATCGCTTAGAACGGGATGTCATCATCAAAGTCATCAAACGCAGGAGGCTGCTGTTGCGGGGCTTGTTGTTGCGGCGCCTGCTGAGGCGCTTGTTGACGCGGTGCACTTTGCTGAGGTTGTTGGTTGTAACCCATATCGCCGCCCTGCTGTTGGTAACCGCCGCCCATGTTTTCGCCACCGCCATTTCGGCCATCTAGCATCTGCATTTCGCTCGCTACGATTTCAGTAGTGTAGCGATCTTGGCCATCTTGACCCTGCCATTTACGGGTACGCAGTGCGCCTTCAACGTAGACTTTTGAACCTTTGCGAAGGTACTCACCAGCGATCTCAGCAAGGCGGTTAAAGAATACAATGCGGTGCCACTCGGTACGTTCGTTCATTTGCCCCGTGTTCTTGTCTTTCCAAGAGTCACTGGTTGCCAGTGTGATGTTGGTCACCGCACCACCGTTTGGCATGTAACGAGTCTCTGGGTCACCACCAATGTTACCCACTAGAATTACTTTATTAATACCGCGTGCCATTCTTATCTCCGCACAAAAACTTTAATCAATTTAGGTTACTTTAACAGATCAAAAGCGGCGATTCAGCCGTAATTGCAATCTACTTATCTGTCGTATTGAACTGCATGATATAGTACTCGTTTTTTCACGGCCGGAGCAGTAATGGACACAATTCTGGTACGCGGTGCGCGCACCCATAACCTTAAAGGGATCGATCTAGAGATACCCCGCGATAAGTTAGTCGTAGTCACCGGTCTATCGGGATCTGGTAAGTCCTCACTTGCCTTCGATACGCTCTATGCTGAGGGACAGCGACGTTATGTCGAGTCACTCTCTACCTACGCGCGTCAGTTCCTATCGATGATGGAAAAACCCGAGGTGGACCACATTGAAGGTCTCTCGCCGGCCATCTCTATTGAGCAGAAGTCGACCTCCCACAACCCGCGTTCAACGGTCGGTACCATTACTGAGATCTATGACTACCTGCGCCTTCTTTACGCTCGTGCGGGTGAACCGCGTTGTCCTGATCATGATCTACCTCTAAAGGCGCAAACTATCAGTCAGATGGTCGACCAAGTGTTGGCACTGCCAGAGGGGTCTAAACTGATGCTACTGGCACCTGTTGTGCAGGATCGTAAAGGCGAGCATCTGCACACTTTGAATGAGTTAAGAGCCCAAGGCTTTGTTCGAGCTCGTATTGATGGCACGGTTGTTGATTTAGATGATGTCCCGGCGCTCGATAAGAACAAGAAGCACCGTATTGATGTGGTCGTAGATCGTTTTAAAGTGCGATCTGACCTACAGCAACGTCTTGCTGAGTCGTTTGAAACCGCCATCAATCTTACCGACGGTCTGGCAACGGTTGATTGGATGGATGAGGGTGCGGGCGAAGAGATGATCTTCTCTGCGCGTTTTGCTTGTCCTAAGTGTGGGCACTCCATTCAAGAGCTAGAGCCGCGCCTCTTCTCTTTCAACAACCCACACGGCGCTTGCCCAAGCTGCGATGGTTTGGGGGTTAAGCAGTATTTTGATCCCAACAAGGTTGTTCAAGATAACACTCTGACGCTCTCTGAAGGGGCAATTCGTGGTTGGGATCGACGCACGCTTTACTATTTCCAACAGCTTAAAGCAGTTGCCGAACACTACGGCTTTGATATCGATACGCCGTTTAAGGATCTGTCTAAAAAGCATCAAGAGGTGATCCTCTATGGCAGCGGTACTGAGACAGTACCATTCCGCTACCTGAATGATCGTGGCGATATCGTCTCTAAATCACACGCTTTTGAAGGGGTTATTAATAACCTTGAGCGTCGTTATAAAGAGACTGAGTCAGACATGGTGCGTGATGACTTAGCGAAGTACATCAACATGCAGCCTTGTCCGAGTTGTTCTGGCAGTCGTCTGCGTCGTGAAGCGCGTCACGTATTCATCGATGACAAGACACTGCCAGAGCTTGTACGTTACCCCATTGGTTCAGCATTGGACTACTTCAATGGCTTGAAGCTAGAGGGAAAACAGGGCGAGATCGCAGAGAAAGTGCTGAAAGAGATCCGTGAACGACTCAGCTTCCTTGTCAATGTCGGACTTGATTACCTCTCTCTAGAGCGCAGTGCAGAGACTCTATCAGGCGGCGAAGCTCAGCGTATTCGTCTGGCCAGTCAGATTGGTGCCGGTCTAGTCGGTGTGATGTACATCCTAGATGAGCCCTCTATCGGTCTGCACCAACGCGATAATGAGCGTCTTTTGAAGACGCTTGAGCATCTACGCGACCTGGGTAATACCGTGATTGTCGTTGAGCACGACGAGGATGCGATCCGCCAAGCTGATCATATTATTGATATTGGTCCTGGTGCCGGTGTACACGGTGGCGAGGTTGTTGGTTCTGGAAGCTATGAGGATATCGTTAACAGTGAGCGCTCACTTACTGGTCAATACCTCTCCGGCAAGCGTGCCATTGAGGTGCCCAAGCAGCGCCATGAGCGTGATCCTAAGAAGTCGCTCAAACTGTTTGGGGCCTCTGGTAACAATCTGCAAAACGTCGACCTAGAGATTCCGGTTGGCCTGTTTACCTGTATCACCGGTGTATCGGGCTCTGGTAAGTCGACACTAATTAATAATACGCTCTACCCGATTGCGGCAACGGAACTGAATAACGCGACGACCTTAACGCCAGCTCCGTATAAGAAGGTGGTCGGTATGGACCACTTCGATAAGGTGATCGATATCGATCAGAGTCCAATCGGTCGTACCCCTCGTTCAAACCCTGCAACTTACACCGGTATCTTTACTCAAGTACGTGAGCTGTTTGCCGGTACCCAAGAGGCTCGTTCACGTGGCTACAAACCTGGCCGATTCAGCTTCAACGTTAAAGGCGGACGCTGTGAAGCCTGTCAAGGTGATGGTGTTATTAAGGTAGAGATGCACTTCCTACCGGATGTGTACGTGCCTTGTGATGTCTGTAAAGGGAAGCGTTACAACCGCGA
This sequence comes from Marinobacterium sp. xm-m-383, assembly GCF_013283255.1. NCBI lineage: Bacteria > Pseudomonadati > Pseudomonadota > Gammaproteobacteria > Oceanospirillales > Oceanospirillaceae > Marinobacterium > Marinobacterium sp. xm-m-383. Next base: position 6,966 of record NZ_WBYT01000004.1, read on the forward strand.
AACTCTGGAAGTTCAGTACAAGGGTAAAAACATCCACGAAGTGTTGGATCAAACGGTTGAGGACGCACGAGAGTTCTTTGACGCTATCCCAGCCTTGGCTCGCCGACTACAGACTCTGATTGATGTCGGCTTGAGTTACATCCGATTAGGCCAAGCGGCAACGACCCTGTCCGGTGGTGAGGCGCAGCGCGTTAAGTTGGCCAAAGAGCTCTCTAAGCGTGATACGGGAAAAACACTCTACATTCTCGATGAGCCGACGACTGGTCTGCACTTCTATGATATTGAACAGTTGTTGACTGTTCTCAATCGTCTGCGCGATCACGGCAATACCATCGTTGTCATCGAGCACAACCTCGATGTGATTAAAACGGCGGATTGGATAGTCGACTTGGGGCCTGAAGGTGGCAGTGGCGGTGGTAGTATTGTCGCTGAAGGAACCCCTGAGCAGGTGGCTGATACTCAAGGGTCCGAGACAGGGCGTTTCCTGAAACCGATGCTCTAAAACCGACAGCTACAAAAAAGCCGGCACATCTGCCGGCTTTTTTATGTCGCTTGAGATCAGTCCAGCTGACTAAGATCGCGAACGGCACCCTTATCTGCTGCCGTAACGAGTTTCGCGTAGGCTTTTAGCGCTGCAGAGACTTTACGAGGACGCTCTTTAGCAGGCTTCCATCCCGCAGCATCTTGAGCTGCGCGACGAGTCGCTAGCTCTTCATCGCTGACAAGCACATCGATGGTGCGATTCGGAATGTCGATACGAATCATATCGCCATCTCGAACAAGACCGATGTTACCGCCACCAGCAGCTTCTGGTGAGACGTGACCGATCGATAGGCCTGAAGTACCACCCGAGAAACGACCATCAGTAAGTAGAGCACAGGCTTTACCTAGACCCTTAGACTTGATGTATGACGTTGGGTAGAGCATCTCTTGCATGCCTGGGCCACCCTTAGGGCCTTCGTAACGAACAATGACAACGTCACCCGCTTTGACCTGGTCGTTTAGGATGTGATCAACCGCTTCGTCTTGAGATTCGGTGATGTGTGCGGGTCCTTCAAACACAAGGATCGAGTCATCAACACCGGCTGTTTTCACAACACAACCATCTTGAGCTAGGTTGCCGAACAGTACCGCTAGGCCACCCTCTTGAGAGAAAGCGTGCTCTACTGAACGGATACAACCCTCGGCGCGATCCCCATCAAGAGATGGCCAGCGCGTCGATTGAGAGAAGGCTTGTTGAGTTGGAATGCCGGCAGGACCCGCTTTGTAGAACTCAACGACTTCCGGTGTTGGATTACGCATGATGTCCCATTTGTCGAGCACTTCAGCCATATCTTTACCAGCTACGCTTGGAACGTCGGTGTGTAATTTGCCGCCACGATCGAGCTCACCCAAAATGGCCATGATGCCACCCGCACGGTGTACATCTTCAATGTGGTATTTAGGTGTATTTGGCGCCACTTTACAGAGCTGTGGGACGACGCGTGAAAGACGATCGATGTCAGCCAATGTGAAGTCGATCTCTGCCTCTTGAGCAATCGCTAGAAGGTGAAGAATGGTATTGGTAGAACCGCCCATTGCGATATCCAGCGTGATCGCGTTTTCAAAGGCTTTGAATCCAACGCTACGAGGTAGAACGCGTTCGTTGTCATTCTCGTAGTAGTCCTTTGCCATCTCAACGATGCGGCGGCCTGCCTCTAGGAAGAGGTTTTCACGGTCAGCGTGGGTTGCCACGACCGTACCGTTACCTGGTAGAGCAAGACCTAAAGCTTCTGCCAAACAGTTCATCGAGTTGGCCGTAAACATACCAGAACAAGAACCACAGGTTGGACAGGCTGAGCGCTCAACGGCGTCTACTGTCTCATCGGAAGCCGTTGGATCGGCTGCCAGTACCATTGCATCGACTAGATCGAGTTTGTGCTCTGCTAGTTTTGTCTTGCCGGCTTCCATTGGGCCGCCGGTGACGAAGATAACAGGGATGTTCAGGCGCATAGAGGCCATCAACATTCCCGGTGTGATCTTGTCACAGTTAGAGATGCAGACAATGGCATCGGCACAGTGTGCGTTCACCATGTACTCCACTGAGTCGGCGATGATGTCACGGCTAGGTAGAGAGTAGAGCATACCGTCGTGGCCCATCGCGATGCCGTCATCGACGGCAATGGTGTTGAACTCTTTTGCAACACCGCCCGCACGTTCGATCTCACGTGCGACTAGCTGCCCCATGTCTTTTAGGTGAACGTGGCCGGGAACGAACTGAGTAAATGAGTTGGCTACGGCAATGATCGGTTTGTGAAAGTCATCATCTTTCATGCCAGTTGCACGCCAAAGCGCGCGGGCACCAGCCATATTGCGGCCAGCGGTGGATGTTTTTGAACGGTACTGTGGCATCGTCTTCTCTCTTTTGATTACGCCAAAAAATTATCCACTCAGTATATCAGATTGAACGAAATGATCAGCTTAAAGACTTGTTCGCAGGTTCCTTATTCTGAGTAGGGTTTTTTACCGATTCAGACTCAATTAATATGTGCTGAGTTATTCTAATAATCATTGTACTATCCTCGTGTTTGGAGGAGTGTTTGAAACACTTATTTTTGTTGATGTTGAGCCCCGTGTTTTTGGGGTTTTCTGTTGCTAGTGCCGCTGATAAAGAGGCCGTGGCCGATGCGGTTACTGCTGTTGTTGAAGCAGATGTTACTTCGCCTGAAGCCGTTGCAATTCCTGAAGGTGTCATTGATCCTGTTGTCACCCCTGAGTCGACCAGTGCCGCTGAAGTGAGTGTGGCTGATGTGCAATTGCCCTTTGATCTCAAGGCTGCAGCTGATCTGGCCATCGACACATTCGGTGGTGAAGTGGTGAAAGCGGAAGAGACACCGGACGAAGCTGGACTGCTTCTTTTCACTATCCGTATTGTTAACGAAGGGCGTGTTAAAGACGTCGTTATTGATGCAGCTAATGGTGACATTATTAAGCCTCTTGAAGAGCCGCTTGCTGCAGAAGCTGAATCGGATACGGTAACCGAGGATGTTCCTGTAAGCGAGAAAGCTCCTTTAAGTGAGGAGGCTGCACAGTGAAAATACTCGTCGTTGAGGACGATCCGGATCTACGTCGTCAGCTAGTCAGCGGTCTATCGGGTCGTGCTTATACTGTAGAAGATTGCGGTGATGGTAACGAAGCGCTCTACCAGGGCAGTGAGTTTGAATACGATCTTGCGATTGTCGATATTGGCCTACCCGGCATGTCAGGCCTTGATGTTATTCGAGGCTGGCGTAAAGCGCAGAGACAGTTTCCTATTTTGATTCTTACGGCACGCGGTGATTGGCAGGATAAGGTAGAGGGGTTAGAAGCGGGCGCTGACGATTACCTTGTTAAACCTTTTCACATGGAAGAGCTGAATGCGCGCGTGAATGCACTGCTTCGTCGTGCAGCTGGTCACGCCTCCCCGCAGATGACCTTTGGCCCCATTACTTTGGATACGGTCGCACGTGCCGTATTTGTTAATGGCTCAGAAATTAAACTGACCAGCTATGAATACCGCACATTGGAGTACCTAATGGTGCACGCCGGTAAGACAATCTCTAAAGCTGAGTTGACTGAGCATCTCTACCATCAAGATTACGATCGCGACTCCAATGTGTTGGAAGTGTTTGTTCGTCGTCTTCGTCAAAAACTGGATCCTGATCAGACCTTGCATCCGATCATGACCGTCCGAGGTCTAGGCTATCGTTTTGCTCTGGAAGCCTCTGAATAAGTTCTTTTCGGGCATCAAATGGGTGCCCGGATCTCTGCAGACTCGACTCCTTTGGGCGTCGATTGTGCTGCTCCCTATTCTGATTATTTTCGCCGGTGCAGCACTGCAGAACGCCTACGAGAGCAGTCTGTTTGCATCGGAGCGCTCCCAAGCGCAACTGCAAACCTATGGTATTTTGGGGTCCGCTGATCTGGTGGAGGGGGAGCTCGTCCTACCACGCCGCCTTCAAGAGCCGCGTTTCAGTCAGGTCCAATCTGGATTATCAGGGCTGGTGTTCGATGCTCAAGGTCTATTGCGTTGGCAGTCTGAGTCGAGTGCACTGCTCGAAGAGCAGTTTCTCATTCAGGTTTCAACCATCCAGCCGGAGCCGGGCAGTAGTCGATTTCAGCACTTAAAAGATCAAGGATTCTACCTCTACGTCTACCCACTGGTTTGGGAGATTGAAGAGAAGGAGTTTCGTTACACCATCGCGATAGTGAGTTCAGATGCGGCCGCGATGGAAGAGCTGCTAGCCTTCCAACGCCAGTTGTGGGGTTGGTTATTAGCGGTCTACTTGCTGGCTCTTTTGCTGCAGTTCTTTATTCTTCGTTGGGGTCTGAAACCCTTGGATGATCTTGCGGACGACCTCTCTATGATTGAGCAGGGTGATGCGGAGAAGCTTGAAGGTGTCTATCCCTATGAGGTGGAGCGTATTACCAAGAACTTGAACCGCCTGATCGAATCCGAGCGCTCGCAACGAGAGCGCTACCGCAACACCCTAGGCGACCTTGCACACAGTCTTAAAACACCACTGGCAGTGATTCGTGGTGCCGGAGAAGAGCAACACTCGCAATCGAGCTATAAACGCTTGGTTGAAGAGCAGAGTGATCGCATGACTCAGATTGTGCAGTATCAATTGAGCCGTGCGGTGAAGTCTAAAGAGCAGGCTATGACAGGCGCCACCAGCCTGCTGTTGTCGGTCGATCGTATTGTTAATGCACTTGGCCGGGTCTATGCCGCAAAAGAGATCGATGTCGAGCGTGAAGGGTTAAATCATTTCTTCGCGGGTGATGAACGAGATCTGATGGAGATGCTGGGTAATCTGATTGAGAACGCCTTTAAGTATTGTGATCATCAGGTTCGTCTCTCTGCGACGCAAGAGCAGCAGTGGTTAGAGATTGTTATAGAGAATGATGGCCAAGCTATCTCGACAGAGGAACATCAGGTTGTCATTGAACGAGGTGCTCGTCTCGACACCTCTCGACCTGGTCAGGGCATAGGTTTAGCCGTTGTGACGGATATTGTCAGCAGTTACAACGGGGGTATCGAAATAGCGCAGTCGGAGCTTGGCGGAGCCCAGATTAGACTCCGCCTTCCGGCTGGTGAGGAGTGATTACTCCAAGATTTTAAAGAAGACTTTTGAGTTTCTTTGAAAGTTATAGAGCGCCTGACGTTCAGTGGGTAGTGCGCTTAAATCGCGCTCTACAAAGCCTCTCTCCAAGAACCAGTGTGCGGTTCTTGTTGTCAGTACAAACAACTCTTTAAGGCCAATGGCTTTAGCTCGCTCAGTAATGTGCTCAAGCAGACTATCACCACGTTCACCACCACGATACTCATCACTGACGGCTATTCCGGCAAGCTCACCAACGCCCTCTTCATGGAAGGGGTAGAGGGCGGCACAGCCAATGATCGCATTATCTCGTTCAATGACAGAGAAGCGCTCAATTTCAGATTCGAGCAGCTCTCTAGAGCGGCGCACCAACACACCGGCCTGCTCTAGAGGGGCGATAAGATCAATCAGACCGCCGACATCATCGATGCTCGCTTCCCTGACCTGCTCATAGGAGTGGCGGCTGACCATTGTGCCGTAACCGTCTCGGGTGAACAGTTCCGTTAGCAGTGCACCATCCTCTTGGTAGCTCACTAGGTGACAACGTGGCACACCACGCTCACAAGCATCGGCCGCGGCACCAAGCAGACAAGCGATCTCGGAGTGTGGTTGAGTCGGGTCATCAATATTCGCTAAATAGTGCGAAACCAGACGTTTAGCCGTCGACGCGAGCAGTTCACTGCGTAACTCGCCTTGGCTATCACGTATACCCTGCTGTGCGCCAAACAGCACAAGTTTGTCGGCGTTCAATGCTGTCGCTACATTCACTGCGACCTCCTCAACCGATAGGTTGAAGATCTCTCCAGTCGGTGAGTAACCCAGGTTGGTCACCAGCACTATGTTCTCTAGGGCTAACTGCTGCTGAATCGCTTCACTGTCGACGCGACGCAGCTCGCCGGTTAATCCCATGTCCACGCCATCAAGAACACCCAGCGGTTTAGCCATAACAAAGTTGCCACTAACAACACGTATTTTGGCGCCGTGCATCGGTGTGTTGGCAAGGCTCATAGAGAGGCGTGCTTCAAATTCGGTTCTGACATTGGCCACGGCATCAATGACATCACCCATTAGGTCGGGTGAGGTAATACGCTGATCGTGGTGCAGTCTAACCTCTTTGCCGGCAGCTTGAAGGCGTTGATCAATTTGTGGGCGCGCACCGTGCACCAGAACGAGCTTAACACCTAAGCCATTCAGCAGCGCAATGTCATGAATAATGTTAGCAAAGTTGTCGCTGGCAACGGCTTCACCCGTCAGCATCATCACCATCGTTTTATCACGATGATGGTGGATGTAGGGTGATGAGTGCCTAAACCACTTCACATAGTTCGATGAGCTATCCATCGTTAACAGCCTTTCACACAGTATTGATTGATTAGATTATGCAACAGATCGAGGGTTGGAGCGAATTGATCCAGCGCTAAGAACTCATCTGGCTGGTGAGCCTGATCAATCGACCCAGGTCCGAGTACCAGTGTCTGCATCCCCATCTGCTGCAGGAAGGGCGCCTCTGTGCCAAATGCGACCGCTTCCGCTTTGTGTCCAGTGAGTCGTTCGACACATGCCACAAATTCGCTTTCGCTCTGTTCAAACGGAGGGATGCCGGGGAATAGTGAGCGAACACTCAGATCCACTCTGTGCTTCTGCTCTATCGGCTTGAGCCGATCGCTGATTAGGTTTCGCAGTCCATCCATCGACATGCCAGGTAGCGGGCGAAGGTCAAACTCCAACTCACACTGCCCACAGATCCGATTGGGATTATCACCACCGTGGATACAGCCCAAATTCATGGTCGGGACGTCGATTCTAAAGTTTGAGTTCTGATACTTAGACTGAAGCTCGCTGCGTATTGTGAGCAGCTCATTCATCACACCACTCATCGCCTCTAGCGCATTGGCCCCAAGCGATGGATCGGATGAGTGACCCGCTTGCCCCTCAATGCGAACCGCTTCCATCATCATGCCTTTATGCATTCTGATCGGTTTCAGGCTGGTCGGCTCGCCGATCAACGCAGCACGTGCTTTGGGTTTGCCCGCATCGACCAAGGCTCTTGCCCCAGACATCGAGGACTCCTCATCGGCTGTTGCGAGAATGATCAGCGGTGCTTGTAAGGGTGTATCTTTGTATTGCTTGGCGGCTTCAATCGCCAGTGCTAAAAAGCCTTTCATGTCACAGGTGCCCAGCCCATACAGTTTTTGATCACGCTCTTCGACTTTAAAAGGGTCTGATTTCCACAGCTCTGGATCACAGGGCACAGTATCGGTATGGCCAGAGAGAACGAGACCGCCAGGTCCTGTGCCCAAGGTTGCTATTAGATTGGCTTTGCCTGGGTTGTTGGGAACCGGCATCACCTCACATTGAAACCCTAGCGATTCACACCAGCTGTGCAGTAACTCAATGACGCCGAGGTTTGAGTGATCCCATTTCGGTGTGGTTGAGCTGATAGAGGGCACAGCTATCAGTGAACTGATCATCTCTATCGGCTTGGGTGGCATGGGCATGGTCGGCTCTCCATAAATATTTCATCTGACTTTATCCTGTTCCAGTGCGTTGGTCACTGATTCAGAGCTCAAAACTCTTGTACAATGGCTTAAACATCCGCGTTATTGAGAATGGAATCATGTCCAAAGAGCTTGAGTTAAAGTTAGGTTGCCTTCCGACTGTGGCAGCACAGGTCTGCGCACTGCCGTTTTTAAGTGACTTACCCAGTGAATCAAAGCTCCTTCTCAATCTCTACTACGATACGCCGGATGAGTCTTTGAAACGGATGAAAATGGCGCTGCGCATTCGTAAATCTGGCGATCAGTGGCTGCAGACTTTGAAAACGACTGGGATAACCGATGCATCGGGGCTCTCCACTCGTGGTGAATATGAGTGGGTGATCGATGGGCCCAATCTCAAGTTGGATCTTCTAAAGGAGTTGCTGCCCGCCGATCTCGACAGTGACAGCCTCTACCCTGTCTTTTCAACCAACTTTAAGCGCACAACTTGGCTCTATCAACGCGAACAGACGCAGATCGAGATCGCTTGTGATCAGGGTGAAGTACGAACCGGTAATCGTATTGAGCCGATCTCTGAAGTGGAGTTAGAGCTAAAACAGGGCGATGCCAGTGCTCTGTTTGATCTTGCTGAACAATTGACTCGATTGAGCCCACTGTGGATTGGTCAGCGTAGCAAGGCGCAGCGTGGCTGGGAGCTACGATTCGAGCACCCTCCTGCCCCAGAGTTGCCATCGCTTATCATGGAGCGTGGCGATTTGGCTGAGCGTGTTGAGCGCCTCTCGGCCATGACCATCTGTTGGCAGCGCTGTTATGAATTGATTCCAATCACTCTCGCACCAACGGTCATTACCACCCTCTGTTCTGCCCTGGAACAACAGATTGCACTGTTGCGACAGTTAAGTGATTTAGAAGCCTCTGCAGGGCTGCTGAAGGAGTACGAAGCACTGCTTACTCGAGTCATGCCTCTTTATGATTTGGCCTATTTCAGCGGCTCCACTCCAACCTTTTATAAGACCATTCAAGAGAGATCACGATCGATCTCTGCTGATCTTTTGAATGATCCTTCAATCGGTCAGTTAGCGCTCAGAACGGCTCACTTCATTCGTGAAACGACTCAAGGAGCGGGTGATGAATAAGGTTCTGATCATTAATACCGGTGGCACCTTTGGTATGGTGCTAGGTGAAGCCGGGCTGGCGCCCGCTGCCGATCTTGAATTACGGCTGCGAGAACAGGTACCAGAGTTGGCGCACTATTCATTTGATCTCGTCGACCTGCTTCCCCTCATCGACAGTTCCGATCTTCGTTTAAATGATTGGACGCGCATCTGCGAAACGATCCTATCTGAACAGCATCACTATGCCGGCTTTATTGTGATTCATGGCACGGATACCTTAGCGTACACCGCATCGGCGTTAAGCTTTGCGCTGCTGGGTTTGAGTCAGCCTGTTGTGGTGACGGGATCTCAGTACCCCTTAGGTGTTGAGGGCAGTGATGCGCCAACTAACCTGTTGGATTCGCTTAGCTATCTGGCCCAGCCTGATGTTGAAGGCGTTCGTGTCTGTTTTGGCGGACTTAATCTTCAGGCAAACCGCGTTCGAAAAGTGGATGCTCAGGACTATGTCGCTTTTGAGATGCCAAACGGTGAGATCTCATCTATCCATGAAGCTGCGGTTCCAGAAGTGCTGGGCTACCAAGAGGGCGCAGTCGCGACCCTTTTGATCTACCCCGGAATGTCTGCCGCTATCATGGATGGGCTTCTGACGGATGATCGCCTGCGAGCTGTTGTGTTGTTGAGCTTTGGCAGTGGCAATATTCCAACGACCAGCAGTGACTTTGGCGATGCACTAAGGCGTGCTCATGAGAAAGGTGTGCTGTTGGTCAACATGACCCAGTGTCTGAAAGGTCGAGTCATTCCAGGGGCTTATGAGACCGGAGCTTTGTTAGCAGAGTTGGGCGCATTGCCGGGCTTTGATATGACACCTGAAGCGGCCTTTGCCAAGCTGCACTATCTGTTTGCAAAAGGCTTAGACAAAAAAGCGGTTGAGGCCCAATGGCAACAACCGCTTTGTGGAGAGCTTCAGCCCTGAGAAGAGCTTTAGCCTTCATTGAGGGGTGAAGGCTCTGTATTAGTGCCCCAGAATCTGACTTAGGAAGAGTTTAGTACGCTCGTTCTGTGGATTGTTAAAGAACTCGTTGGGTTCATTCTCTTCCACAATTTGTCCTGCATCCATGAAGATGACACGGTCAGCAACTTTCTTAGCGAAGCCCATCTCGTGTGTCACACACAACATGGTCATACCCTCTTCAGCGAGCTCAACCATGACGTCGAGTACCTCTTTGATCATCTCAGGATCGAGAGCTGACGTCGGCTCATCAAACAGCATGATGTTCGGGTTCATACAGAGGGAGCGCGCAATCGCGACACGCTGCTGCTGACCACCCGATAGCTGGCCTGGGTACTTATCAGCCTGATCAGGAATCTTAACGCGCTCTAGGTACTTCATTGCGATCTCTTCAGCTTCCGCTTTTGGCTTCTTCTGAACCCAGATCGGACCGAGTGTTAGGTTTTCCAGAATGGTTAGGTGCGGGAATAGGTTGAAGTGCTGGAACACCATGCCCACGTCGCGGCGGATCTTTTCGATATTCTTAACATCTTCAATCATCTCGACACCGTCAACCACTAGAGATCCCTCTTGGAACTCCTCTAGGCGGTTGATACAGCGAATGGTGGTCGATTTGCCTGAGCCCGACGGGCCACAGATAACGATACGCTCACCTTTTTTAACACGCAGATTGATATCACGTAGTACATGGAAATTACCGTACCACTTGTTTAGGTTCTCAATAACGATGACATCTTGAGAGTCTGCTGCTGAGTTAGTTGCGGTCATGATTAGTCTCTCTTATCAGTATTCATTTGACGTTCGATGCGGCGAGCAAGCACCGACATGCTGAAACAGCTTCCCCAGAACACGAGGAAGACGAATAGGTAACCTTCAAGCGCATGGCCACCTAGCCAGTAGGAGTTAGACAGAGCTGTCTGTAGTGTTTGAACGACTTCTGGGATGCCGATGATCAACAAGAAGGTTGTGTTCTTAAACAGCATGACAAAGGTAGCCAGAATGTTCGGCATCGACACTTTGATAACCTGCGGCAAGATGATCAACAGGATCTTCTGCCAGTAGCTAAGGCCGATCGAATCTGCCGCTTCGTATTGACCCGACGGGACAGCTTGGAAACCACCACGGAACACTTCTGCCATGTAACCTGACATGAAGAAGATCAATACCAACCAGACACGAATCAACTTATCGACGTTCGTTCCTTCTGCAAAGAAGAGTGGCAGCATGACTGAGCCCATGAAGAAGAGCGACAGTACCGGAACACCACGGAAGAACTCGATAAAGATAACTGAAACGGATCGGATAAATGGCATCTCTGAGCGACGGCCCAAAGCCCACAGGAAGCTGAATGGGAAGGCGACGATAATGCTGGCGGCTGCCATAAAGACGTTGAGCGTAAATCCACCCCAAAGGTCAGTACTGACAACCTCTAGACCTAACCAACGACCATCTAGGATAGCGATACCCACAATCGGTAGTAGTAACCAAGATGTGATGGAAGCTTTCAGGCGAATCGATTTTGGTAGCGTGAATGACGCCGCAATCACCATCACTAGTAAGACTAGGGTTAGGTTGATACGCCATACCTCTTCAACAGGGTAAGTCCCATAGAAGAATTGGTAAGACCAAGCGTTAATAAAGACCCAACAAGCCCCCTCTTTGACACAGGCATCTTCTGTGGTGCCGGTGAAATTTGCCGACCAAAAAGCCCAGTCAAAGATAAGTGGTAGGTAGTAAGCCAACAGTGCAATGACTGAAAGGGTTACGACCGAGTTCGGGATCGAAGAGAAAAGGTTGTCACGCAGCCAGGCTGTAAAACCGACGGTTTTAATCGGTGCCGGGCGGGCTGCAATAGGCTGAAATTCTTTCATTATGCTCTCCTATCGGCTCACCAACGCAACCGCGCTGTTAAATCGGTTCATGAGGAACGAGATCACCATATTGACCACAAAGTAGACGATAATGGTCATAAAGATGGTCTCAATCGCTTGTCCAGTCTGGTTAAGAGCGGTGCCGACAAATACGTTGAATAGATCGGGATAACCGACCGCCGCCGCTAGCGTAGAGTTCTTCACCAGTGACTGATACTCGGAGTTAAGTAGCGGCACAATGACACGCATTGCCTGAGGCACGATGATCAATGACATGATCTTATTCTCACGCAAACCAATGCTGCGAGCCGCTTCTGTTTGACCGTGTGGAATCGATTGCACACCTGCACGCACGGCTTCGGCAATGAATGCACCAGTGTAGACCGACAGCGCAATGGCAAGCGACATCAGCTCTGGGATGACGGTAATACCACCGAAGTAGTTAAAGCCCTTTAGAGCTGGGTATTCAACGGTGAATGGAAAGCCCGTTAACGCTGCAACAATTAATGGAAATAGAATCACCATGGCGATGCTGGTCTTCAGCACAGGGAACTGTTGGCCGGTCAGCTCTTGACGTTTTTTGGCCCAGCGACGCAGTACAAAAATTCCTGCAACGGCAGCGCCTAAAGCGATCCAGACCAAAGATGATAGATCGCCGCCAATCAGTTTAGGTAGGTAGAGGCCGCGAACGTTGAGGAACACAGCTTCGCCTAAACTCAAGCTTTGGCGAGCGCCAGGCAGACTGGATAGAACGGCGAAGTACCAGAAGAACACCTGTAGCAGAAGCGGTACGTTTCGGAAGATTTCTACATAGACCAGAGCAATCTTACGAATCAACCAGTTATGCGAGAAGTGCGCCACACCAAAGATAAATCCAAGTAGCGTCGCGAAGAAGATACCGATGGCCGAGACCAAAAGGGTGTTTAAGAAACCGACAACAAATATTCGTCCGTAGGTGTCGGTCGACTCAAAGGAGATCAACGACATCAAGACATCATAGCCTGCAGCTGCGCCTAAGAAGTCGAAACCGGTTTTGATCCCCGTCGCTTCCATGTTGGCCAGCGTGTTGCCAATGATGGTGCCAAAGAAATAGAGCAACCCAGCGACCAGTGCGATCTGATAGAAGAAACCGCGGATGCGTGGGTTGTTATAAAAGGCGTTGGAGGTGGTTCCGGAGCTCGATTTACGGCTCGCTGACTTAACCTCTTCAATGGTTTTTTGTTTGAACATTGAATTAACCTAAAAATAGAGTGCTTTCACGCAGAAAGGGGCACTGTTGTGCCCCTTTTTAGATCGCTTCGGTTTTAGCGCATAGCTGGTGCGTATAGGATACCGCCATCACGCCAAGACGCGTTGATACCACGTGCTAGCTTAAGTGGTGAATCCATACCCACGTTACGCTCAAACGACTCTGAGTAGTTACCTACTTGAGTGATGATGTTGTAAGCCCAGTCAGCACTTAGACCTAGGTTAGCACCTAGTTCACCTTCAGCACCTAGTAGACGCTTGTTAGCTGGGTTGCCGTTCGCTTTCATGTCAGCTGCGTTTGCAGAAGTGACCTTCTGCTCTTCTGCTTCGATCATTGCGTTTAGAGACCACTTAACAATGTTGAACCACTGGTCATCGCCTTGACGAACTACTGGGCCTAGAGGCTCTTTAGAGATAACTTCGGGAAGAATCACTGCATTGCCTGGGTTAGCTAGACCGATACGAAGTGCCGCTAGCTGAGAACCGTCTGATGTTAGGAAGTCACAACGACCTGATTCGAAACCTTGACGAGTTTGGTCAGAGGTATCGAAAGTAACCGCTTTGTATGACATGCCGTTCTCACGGAAGTAGTCAGCGATTGCAAGCTCAGTAGAGGTACCCGCTTGGATACATGCGTTTGCACCGTCTAGCTCAGTTGCGCTTGATACGCCTAGGTCTTTCATGACCATGAATGACGCACCGTCGTAGTAGTTAGTACCAGCAAAGTTGATACCTAGTGATGTATCACGAGTGTGAGTCCAAGTCGTGTTACGAGATAGCATGTCGATTTCGCCAGACGCTAGCGCAGTGAAACGCTCTTTAGCGGTTAGCGGTTTGTATTGAACAGCTTCTGAATCGCCAAGTACTGCAGCTGCAACCGCACGACACATATCAACGTCGAGACCGCTCCATTTGCCGTTCTCATCTTTTTGAGAGAAGCCTGCAAGACCAGTAGATACACCACAAGTTAGGGTGCCACGGCTCTTAACATCGTCAAGAGTAGCTGCTTGAACTGCACCAGCAGTCATTGTTGCAGCAAGGATAGAAGCGGTTAGTAAAGCTTTCTTAGCCATTATGTAGATCCTCTTTTGAGTAGGTTGTTGTTCTTTTTCCACAGCAACTAGTGTGCCAACAATTTTCAGTGAGTCATTTTCATCGACATTCATCGTTAAAAATTGTCTGAAAGTTACGGTATAACGGGGTGTTTTGATCAAATAATCTTTAATACCCAACGCCAGCACTCTGCTTACTCTTTTAAGATTGTGTCATTCTGACTCAAAGGTCAATACTAAAGTAGGGCTTAAATTGAGCTTTTGCACAGTATTGGTGCAATTTGATTTAAGTCCTGTTCCTCTTATAACTGAACGCAGTATATTAGTCCTATTGGCAAGATTTCGGAGTGGTTTGAGTGACAGCGATATTGAATGACTACCTAGAAAAACAGCAGCAAAAGGTTTCAGCAGCAAGAGATCTGCTTGAATCAGATCACAATCGGTTGGCGGAGTTAGATCGAGTGCTATTGGGATCTGACTATGTTGCGGATCAGCTGCAGCGTCATCCCGAATTGATTGAGCAGTTAAACCTTGATGTTGGTGAGCTTCCAACAGGTGCTTTAACAGCGCAAGTGTTGGCGGCTGTTGAAGCTGTGGGGAGTGAAGAGGCACTGAGTGTTGCGCTGCGTCGCCTGCGTCGATTGGCCATGGTTAGAATTATTTGGCGCGACTTGAACCGATTGGCCGATCTAACAGAAACCACCCGGATGCTCTCCGAACTGGCCGATGCCACTACTGATGCAGCATTGAATTGGCTGCACCAAGATCTAGTCAAAGATCTGGGTGAGCCAATGGACTTAGATGGAAATTTGCAACGCATGGCCGTCATTGGAATGGGCAAATTGGGGGCACATGAGCTCAATCTCTCCTCGGATATCGACCTGATGTTTACCTTCCCCGCCAATGGCGAAACCCAAGGTGGCCGCCGTTCACTATCCAACCAAGAGTTCTTTACACGACTGGGTAAAAGATTGATTCGTGTTTTAGATGCCCCCACAGCCGAGGGCTTTGTATTCCGTGTCGATATGCGTCTGCGTCCGTTTGGATCTTCTGGTCCATTGGTTGCCAGTTTTGATGCCATGGAGCAGTACTACCAGACACAGGGGCGTGAGTGGGAGCGTTATGCGTTGATTAAAGCGCGTATCATCGCGGGTGATAAGGAAGCTGGCGCCCAGTTGATGCAGGATCTGCGCCCCTTTGTCTATCGTAAGTACATTGACTACAGCGCCTTTGAATCTTTGCGTGAAATGAAAGGGATGATTGAGCGTGAGAACCGTTTAAAGGGTCGTGAGAATAACGTTAAGTTGGGAGCCGGAGGTATTCGCGAGGTTGAGTTCATCGCTCAAGCCTTTCAGCTAATCCGCGGCGGGCGTGATACACGTTTGCAGCAACGAGAGTTGTGCAACATATTGCCACTTCTCCCAGAGGTAGTCGGCATTCCAGACGTGGTTGTGACAGAGCTAACCCATGCCTACGTCTTCCTGCGTAATGTGGAACATGCGATTCAGGCGCAAGCAGATAAGCAAACCCAAGAGCTACCAGCTGATGATCTCGGTATGCAGCGCCTTGCCTACTCCATGGGCTTTACGAGTCCAGAGGCGCTTTTAACAGAGCTAAATGAGCATCGAAGTCGAGTCTCACAGCACTTTGCAGATGTTATTGCACCAGTGGATCAGGAAGGCAATGCCGAGCAAACTGAGAGCGATGCGCATCTTACGGGCCTCTGGCATGAGGAGTTTGCAGATCAGGAGGCGCTGGCTCACTATCTGACAGAGCTGGGTTACAGCGAAACCGATCGAGCGTTGAAGGCACTGGTATCGCTGCGCCAGTTAAGAACGGTACAGGCGTTGCAAAATGTCGGGCAGGAGCGTTTGTTGGATCTGCTGCCTCGTTTGCTCCGGGATCTGTCGGGCGTGGAAAACGCAGAAGAGACTTTGGAGCGGGTTTTGCAGCTGATTCAAGCTGTAGTGCGTCGTTCAGCCTATCTTCTTCTGCTAGCCGAAAACCCCAGTGCTCGAGCGCAGTTGGTAAAGCTCTGTTCAGCCAGTCCATGGTTTGCAGAGAAGCTAGCTCATCAACCGGTCCTTCTTGATGAGCTGATTGATGCATCATCACTGTTCAATCCACCGGACGCACAAGCTTTATCCAATGAGTTACGACAGCAGTTGATGCGTATCCCAGAGGATGACATTGAGCAGTTAATGGAAGCGCTGCGTTACTTTAGAAATGCACATATTCTGCGAGTGGCTGCTGCGGATATAACTGGTGCTTTGCCTCTGATGAAAGTGAGTGATTACTTAACCTGGCTAGCAGAAGCGATTCTCCAGGCGGTTTTGGAGATCGCATGGCGAGATATGACAACCAAATATGGCACGCCGCAGCGATCGGCAGGCGTTCTATGCGATCAAGACTTTGTCATTATCGGCTTTGGTAAATTGGGTGGGATTGAGCTCTCTTATGGATCGGATCTGGATCTGGTTTTTGTGCATGATGCGCCCAGTAATTTGATGACTGCTGGGGGCAATAAAGAGATAGCCAATGACGTTTTTTTCACGCGTTTAGGTCAGCGCATCATTCATATATTGAACACCTTCACGACCTCGGGTCAGCTTTATGAGGTCGATATGCGTCTGCGACCCTCTGGCAATTCTGGACTATTGGTCAGCTCCCTGAATGCCTTTGAGGCCTATCAACTGAATGAAGCCTGGACTTGGGAGCACCAAGCACTGGTGCGTGCCCGTGTAGTGGCAGGGTCGAGTCGACTTAAAGCCGAATTTGAAGCGGTGCGTGCTAAGGTCCTTTGTAAGGATAGGGAAGCTGAATCGTTACGTGAAGAGGTGATCGCAATGCGCCAGAAGATGCGTGATCATCTTGGCACTGCAGAGGGTTCAGAAGCGTTCAATATCAAACAGGATGCTGGCGGTATTGTCGATATCGAGTTTGCGGTGCAGTACCTTGTGCTCAGATACGCTAAAGAGACAGCTGCGCTTTATGAGTTCACTGATAACGTGCGCATTATTGAGGCTCTGGCGGATGCGGGTTATTTGGATCAAACCCAGGCTGAAGTGTTAAGCGAGAGTTATAAAACTTACCGCGCATTAGGCCATCGCCAGACTCTACAAAACGCGAAGGGAGTGGTAACAAAAGATGCCCTGTCTGAGATGCGAGAGGCCGTTTCTAATATCTGGAAAGTACTGTTAGAAATACGCTAAATAAAAAGGGGCTGATGCCCCTTTTTAGTTGAAAATTTATAGGTGGGTTAACCAGCCGTGCGGGTCTTCGGCCTTACCCCACTGAATGTCATTCAGTGCACGACGAAGCTTAACGGTAGTCTCGCCGATTCCACCGTTGCCGACTTTGTACTCTTTATCTTTGTAGATCAGAGTATCTACAGGGGCTAGAACAGCTGCCGTACCCGACAAAGCCGCTTCACAACCCGGTTTTGCAGCACGTTCCAGAAGCTCATCTACTGAAAGCTGGCGCTCTTGAACATCCATGCCTAGATCACGAGCTAATGTCAGAATCGAGTCACGAGTGACACCGTGCAGGAAGCTCTCATCCAATGCTTTAGTGATGATCTGGTTGCCATCAATAAGCAGGAAGTTCGCAGCGCCGGTCTCTTGAACGTCACCACCAGGACAGAAGAGTACCTGATCCGCTTGGTATTGGGCTTTGGCATTTAAGATGGGCCCCATGGCTGCAGCGTAGTTACCACCGCTTTTGATCATGCCCATGTGTGGAGGGCAGCGCATCGCTTCATCGTCGACCAGTAGGCGAAGTGCTTTATCGCCACCTGCGAAATAATCACCTACAGGTGATAGAAGGATGTATTGACATGAGGTAACCGATGGCACCGCCGCTTTACCAATTGCAGGCTCAGTACCAATGTGTGTCGGGCGAATGTACATCGAACCCGGTGGTTCTGGTACATCTGCAGCGTACTGACGAACGATTGACTCGATCATTTGCTGCGTCTGCCCCTTATCAATCTCAGGTAAACCAAGAAGGCGGCTGCTCTGCGCAAAGCGTTCAATGTTCTTGTCCATACGGAAAATTTTGACTGAACCATCAGCATGGCGAAATGCTTTTAACCCCTCAAAGCAGGTGCTTGAGTAGTGCAGCACATGTGCGCCAGGGTGAAATGAGATGGAGTCACTAGCGACCACTTCAGTTGGGCTCCAGCTGTCGCCATCAAACCAAGTTATCGCCATCTCTGGCATAAAGAGAGAACCAAATGCTGCCATGAAAATCTTCCTAAAATTACAACTGTTCTGTTGAGTCGATACAGTGCGCCAAAATTTAATCGATCAATTGTAAGCCATAGAGGGAAAATTGGAATCGATATTTATTAAATTGAAGTGTGTTTAGGGCGGGAACTGTTTATCCTTAGGGATCTATATGCGAAAAGGTTTGTTGTGGCAGATATCTGGATCATCAGTGATGGAAAGCCCGGGCACATTAATCAGTCCCTTGGATTGGTAGAAGCGTTGCTTGAGTTTAAACCGAATCTGACATTCAAAACCCTTCCACTGAAGGGTGTCAGTAGTTCACTGTTTGCTACAGATCGCCCCAAATTGATTATCAGTGCAGGCAGAGCCACTCACTTTTGGAATTGGGCGCTCACTGTTCGCTTTGGGGCCAAAAATGTCGTACTGATGCGCCCATCGCTCCCTTACAGCTTCTTTAATTTAGCTCTGGTCCCAGAGCATGATGCGCCCCCCGCTTTTGATCGTGTAGTGACTACCAAGGGAGCAATTAATCGAATGAAGCCGTCTAAAAAACAGCCGGAAAGTCGACTGGTGCTTTTAGGTGGGCCAAGCAAGCACGTGATCTGGGATGATGCCCGCATTATTGAGCAGATCGACCAGTTAACTGAACCATCCATTGGTTTATTGAATGTAGCGACCTCTCGAAGAACTCCCAACGACCTATTACAACAACTTAGATCGAAAACGAGCATCAGATTAATTGAACCTGATTCAGTCGATAGTGATTGGTTACCCAGCACTTTAGCAACCACCGAACAGGTGATTGTCAGCTCAGACAGTGTCTCAATGGTCTATGAAGCATTAACCGCCGGGTGCACTGTTTCGCTGATACGTTTAGAATCTACGACTAATTCAAGAACGCAACAGGGCATCGACTCATTGGTTGAGCAAGGTTTAGTGGGTGCTACAGCCGATCAAAAACCGGCCAATCCAGTGTCGAATTTTCGAGAAGCAACCCGCTGCGCAGAGATTATTTTGGAGAGAGCATGGCTGTAAAACTGCCAAACTATGATGAAGCAAAAATAGCCATTATTGGGCTTGGCTATGTTGGTTTGCCGTTAGCTGTTGAGTTTGGAAAGAGTCGTTCGGTTGTTGGGTTCGATATTAACCAAGCACGTATTGATGAGTTGTCCAGTGGCAAAGATTCAACGCTTGAGGTTAGCCCAGAAGAACTGAGTGAAGCGCAGAGCCTAAGCTTTACAGCAGTTGAGGCAGACCTTAAAGATTGCTCAATCTTCATTGTAACTGTACCAACCCCTATTAATGGCCATAAACAGCCTGACCTTACCCCATTGATTAAAGCGTCTGAACTGCTTGGTCGTGTCATCACCCCAGGCTCGATTGTTATTTATGAGTCGACGGTATACCCAGGTGCTACAGAGGAAGATTGTATCCCTGTGATTGAGGCTGGCTCAGGTTTGGTTTTCAACGAAGACTTTTATGCTGGCTACAGTCCTGAACGAATTAACCCAGGCGATAAAACTCATCGACTGGTCAATATTATGAAAGTGACCTCTGGCTCCACACCTGAGGTCGCAGACTTTGTGGATCAACTCTACTCCTCTGTCATTGAGGCAGGTACTTTTAAGGCCAGCAGTATCCGTGTTGCAGAAGCTGCAAAGGTTATTGAGAACACCCAACGAGATCTTAATATTGCTCTGATTAATGAGCTTGCGATAATCTTTAACCGCTTAGGTATTGATACCGAAGAGGTTCTCAAAGCGGCAGGCACTAAGTGGAATTTCTTACCATTCCGTCCAGGGCTTGTAGGTGGACACTGTATTGGAGTGGACCCCTACTACCTGACCTATAAAGCTCAATCTGCTGGTTATATACCTGATGTCATTCTAGCAGGTCGTCGTATCAATGATGGTATGGGGGCGTTTGTTGCAGACGAGTTGGTTAAAGCGATGCTGAAGCGTCGCATTCATGTTAATGAGAGTCGCATTCTCGTTATGGGATTGGCGTTTAAAGAGAACTGCCCAGACCTTCGAAATACTCGAGTGCTCGATATTGTCTCGGTTCTAGAAACCTACGGTGTCACTGTTGATATTCATGATCCTTGGGTCGATGCTGAAGAGGCTAAACAGGAGTATGGTGTCGAGCTGGTGTCACAACCCCAGCCAGATCAATATGACGCCATCATCATCGCTGTCGCGCATAATCAGTTTAAAGAGTATGGATTAGATACCCTTAGATCTTGGGGACGTGATACTCATGTTCTTTACGATCTAAAGTACCTCTTTGAGCAGCCAGAAACGGACCTTCGTCTCTAGATGAAAGTCGTTCAAGTCTTACCTGCTCTGAATGGTGGCGGGGTAGAAAAAGGCACTTTGGAAGTTGCTAAGTACCTCGTCGATCACGGGCATGAATCAATCGTAGTTTCGGCTGGTGGCGGCATGGTTCAGCAGTTAGAAGATGAAGGCAGTCGACACATTCAGTGGGATTTAGGTAAAAAGTCTCTACTGACCTTTCGACATATCAGGGCATTTCGAAAATTCTTGAAAGGTGAGCAGCCCGACATTCTGCATCTTCGATCTCGGATGCCCGCTTGGGTCGCATGGTTTGCGTGGAACGGCCTACCAAAAACTACTAGACCTAAATTAGTAACTACAGTTCACGGACTCTATTCGGTTAGTAAGTATTCACAAATAATGTGTCGAGGAGAGGCGGTCATAGCCGTTTCTGAAACAGTGCGCGACTACATATTAAAGAATTACCCAGAGACACCAGAGAGCAATATTCATCTAATCTATCGTGGTGTTGAACCCGCAGAGTGGCCTTATGGCTATCAAGCTACCCCAGAGTGGAAACAGGCTTTTTTTACTGAGTTTCCGCAATTAGAAGGAAAGCGCCTGCTCTGCCTACCTGGGCGACTAACCCGTTTGAAAGGGCATAATGATTTCTTAGATCTAATCAGCTCTCTTGCCTCAGAATATGAAGATGTTCACGCGATCATCGTCGGCGGTGAGGACCCAAAAAGAAAAGAGTACGCCCAAGAGCTTTACCAGAGAGTGAAAGACCTTGGCCTAGAGCAGCGAGTTACCTTCACCGGAGCGAGAAGAGATATTCGAGAAATTTTTTCGATCAGCGAAATTGTCTATTCACTCTCAACGAAACCAGAGTCTTTTGGTAGAACCGTGTTAGAAGCTCTCTCCCTGGGTAAGCCCGTATTGGGTTATGATCATGGTGGAGTGGGTGAGATTTTAGCAGCCACCTTTAATGCTGGGCGAGTGACTGTTTCTGAAAGATCGGATCTCATAACCAAAACACGAACTCAGTTAAAAGATCGAGTTAATGCAGTGAAAGAACAAGCGGGTTTCACTAAACAGGCCATGCTTGAAGCCACTCACACTCTCTATAAATCCCTCATAGAGTGAAGCAGCTGCTTAAATACTTTAGGTCCGCTGAGCTCTTTATCGAACCGACACTTTGCGTTTGTTCCAAGTTTCTCTAACAGCTCATTTGAGCAAAGGGCTTCTTCTAAAGCAGTTTGAATCGCGCTTATATTACTTCCATCTACACACCAGCCAGTTCGACCATCCAAAACGGCTTCAGGTGCTCCACCAATGTTGCCAGCGATTGACGGTAAACCCGCTTTGGCAGCCTCGATATAACTAATTCCGAATCCTTCAAGAGATCGACCAAGCTGATAAGAGGGCATAATAAAGAGGCTGGCTTTATTAAGCAGAGCCCCTTTTGTTTGATCGTCTACCTTGCCATGAAAAGTCACTTTTTTAGATAGATTTAATTCAGAGATCAGTTCCCTAAGCTCCTGCTCAATTGGACCTGAGCCGGCAACATTCCAGTGAAATTCTGTTCCTTTATCTCTCAGGTTTGCCAAAGCATGTGCAGCCTCCATGAGCCCTTTGCGTCGATCCAAGCGACAGAGCGATAAAAGATTGGCATGCGCTTTTTGTGACGGTGTTTCAGTTGATTCTGGCAGCATGTATGTCGGATATACAGTAATGACTGGCTTTGTGGTTAATGCTTTTGCAAGGTTAGCCGTCATATTTGAACTGGCTACGACCAGATCGGCTCTATTTAGGAGTTTGCTAATTTTTGTTTTTTTGCTGTCGCTATCAAATAGCAACTCTTGCCCATGCGCTAACACAACGAGTTTGCCGTGATTTTTAGGTATTGCTGAAACACTTTTCCAGCTGTCACACAGAGTAAAGTCCGGTGAGAAAGCGCTTAAGTTTAAGTAACACTTTTTTAACCAAGGCCTAAAAAGCCTAGGGACATTGAATGATCTATGCTTAAAAGCAGTTGGGGAGTTGTAGGGTTTATCCGCAGCTACCAGGGTTTCATAACCTTCGTCTGAAAAATGATTTGCCAGTGATAGCATCACAGCTTCCATTCCCCCCATCCTTGGTGGAAAGGTCTGGGTACAAATTAGTAAACGCTGTTTCATTCGTACCCTTTATTTCTTTTACCTTGCTTCTCTAGGTGTACCTCAAGCATTTTTACGTCTCGTAACCACCTGCCAAAAGCCGCAACCATTGAGATAGAAAAACCATAGAGCCCGGCACGCCAGAGTCCCTTTTGTAGATAATGCTTCAAGAAATAGATGGGTATGGCAAATAAGATTCGAGCTACAACTAAAGGAAAAGGCTTAAGTTTTGCATTGTTTGCACGTGAGGAGGAGCCTTTATTAATTTTGGCGATCATATGTGCAATATTTGGGAATGAGTAGTGATATAGGGCTCCGGAAAGAGAAAAGACCTTCACGCCATTATCCAACTCAAGTTGATCCCAAGCTTTATGCTTTGGCATTGAGTAGGTCTTGCGATTATAAAGTTTGTTTCTAGGGTCTACGTTTGTTTTATGCCAAATCTCTCCATAAGGAGGAACGGTGATTAGTGGCAGGCTGAATACTTGTAATGGGTTGGGTTCGTCTTCAAAAGTTTTTTGAATCTCAATTACTAACTCATCACTAAGTAACTCATCGGCGTCAAGATCTAAAACCCAATCATGCTTACAGGCCTGCTCCCCAACCAGTTTCTGATAGCCATTTCCAAGCCAAGGTTGTGAGATAAATAGAGCACCTTTAGATTCAACGATCTCTCTAGTTCTGTCAGTTGAGCCTGAGTCTACAATCACAATATCATCAGTCAGTTTAAGGACCTGATTAAGTACATCACCAATCATTCGCTCCTCGTCTTGAGTGCGGATGTAACAGGATAGATTTTTAACTTTATTCATTAATGTCTCAGGGTAAAAAGTTAGACGGTACGTTTATAGAGAGCGCTTTTTTTGAGGCCGGGCTGGGTCTTAAAGCGTCTGTGTACCCACATATACTGTGTAGGTTCATAGCGAATGCCTTTTTCGATCTCTTGGTTTATACGAGTTGCAGAGGCAACGTCATCATCCAAGGGGAAGGGTTCTACCGGTGGATGCACTCTTAAGATGTATTGCCCATCAATTGAGCGGTGGTGTGAAAGCATGATCACAGGAGATTTGCTCATTTTTGCCAATCGAGCGGTTGCTGGGACTGTGGCTGCAGGCACTCCAAAAAAGGGTGCAAAGACAGAGTTGGTCGGGCCGAAGTCCTGATCAGGTGCGTACCAAACAATCTCATTTCTTTTAAGTGCTTTCAATACGGATCTAAAGTCAGATCGATCAATCATGGAGTCAATCGACCTTAAACGCCCCTTTGTAATGACCTTGTCCATGAGTAAGTTGTTGTGTGGACGGTACATAGTATGTAGAGGAAAAAACAGTGAGAAAAGCAGCCCGCCTAAATCCAAGGTGGAAAAGTGAGCACCCAATAGGATGACGCCTTTGCCTTTTGAGAGAGCCTCTTCTAAGTGCTCTTTGCCTTCAATAGTTACTCGACGCCGAAAGCCTTCACGAGGGCTCCACCAGGCCATTGCTGTCTCAATAATGCCGATGCCATTTTCAATGAAAACCTGTTTTACCATCTTCTTGAGCTGGATCTCATCGAGTTCTTGAAAGCAAAGTTTGAGGTTGATGTAGACGATATGCCTTCTCTTCGGTGCTAAATAAAAAAGAGCTAGGCCGAGCCATTTTCCTACAACAAGCTGAGTCTGAAAGGGTAAGGTATTAACGAGACGTAATAGCCCTAAACCTAACCATGTTGGCCAGTAAGCTGGAGAGTAGATTGAGTGGACTGTTTTATTAGGCATAAACTGTTAGTCGTTGCTGTATTACGAGTTTAATGCTGCACTGATACTCAATCAACACAGGATGCTGTTTGCTGAGGTATACTTAGCTCAAAATAGGTTCGATTAGAGCATTAAAGGATTTTTGTGAGTCAAACTCAGTCAAGTTGGCATCTTTATCATCGCTTACTAGGGTATGTAAAACCTTATTGGCATGGCTTTCTCTTTAGTTTCATTGGCTATGCGATTTATGGGGCCTCTCAGGCTGCTTCTGCAAAGTGGTTAGAGATGGTCGTTAATTCAGTTGAGTCTGGCAGATTTGATCAGCGCTACCTACTTGCAGCTATGGTCGTTGCTATTTTTGCAGGAAGAGGT
Source organism: Marinobacterium sp. xm-m-383 (assembly GCF_013283255.1). NCBI lineage: Bacteria > Pseudomonadati > Pseudomonadota > Gammaproteobacteria > Oceanospirillales > Oceanospirillaceae > Marinobacterium > Marinobacterium sp. xm-m-383. The sequence goes on from NZ_WBYT01000004.1 coordinate 31,647, forward strand.
CTGGGGACCTTTGTCGGCTCTTACTGTATTGCCTATATCGCCAGACAGACGATTCATGGTTTGAGAGTCGATCTTTTCAATACCTTACAAAAACTCCCCACAGCATTCTACTCTGCGAGCTCCAGTGGCCAGATCTTGGCCAAGATGACCTATAACGTTGAGCAGGTGACCGAAGCTGTGACTGACGCTGTTAAGGTCGGACTTCGAGAAGGGATGACCGTTATTGGCTTGTTTGGCTACATGCTTTACCTAAACTGGAAGCTCACTCTGATTTTTGTCGCTGCTGCACCTCTAATCGGGGTGGTCGTTATGATTGCTTCAAAGCGTATGAGAAGACAGTCACGCAAAATTCAGGAGTCGGTGGCGGACATTACTGATGCCGCATCTGAAGCCGTTAAAGGTTACCAAGTTGTTAGGGTGTTTGGCGGTTCAGAGTTTGAAAAGCAGAGGTTTTTTCAGGCGAGTGATTTGAATCGACGCCAGTTCATGAAATTGGTGGTTACCCAGTCTATTAATACCCCGATCGTTCAAGTGCTTGTTGCGATAGCTTTAGCGGCACTGATGTTCATTGCGATGCACCCAGATGTCATGTCAGGAATGAGTACAGGTGGTTTTGTAGCCTTTCTTACCGCTGCAGGCTTAATTACTAAACCCCTTCGATTGCTCACCGATGTGAATACCAAGATTCAACGCGGTATTGCCGCCTCAGAAGGTGTTTTTGCGGTAATGGATGAACCGGTTGAGGTCGACACCGGATCGATTGAGCTTGGTCGAGCGGTTGGTGATCTTAAATTCTCGGATTTAAGCTTTGCTTATCCCGGAACTCAAGATGATGCGCTGAAGCAGATTAATTTGGATATTCCTGCAGGAACGACCGTTGCGTTGGTTGGTAAGTCTGGCTCGGGTAAATCGACGCTGGTCAGTCTGTTACCGCGTTTTAATGATGGTTGGCGTGGTGAGTTGTTACTGGATGGCCAAGCGCTTGAGTCCTGTACGCTAGAGTCGCTACGTGAACAAATTGCGTTAGTTAACCAGCAAGTTGTGCTTTTTAACGGCACGATCGCTGACAATATTGCATATGGTGCGCTTGCATCATCGACTCCAGAACAGATTAAAGTGGCCGCAGAGGCTGCGCATGTCATGGAGTTTGTTGAGCGACTGCCCAAAGGTCTTGAAACTGAGATTGGCGAGGGTGGCGTGCTTCTCTCAGGTGGTCAGCGTCAGCGTATTGCGATCGCTCGCGCTATTTTGAAAAATGCACCTATCTTGATTCTTGATGAGGCAACCTCGGCACTGGATACAGAGTCGGAACGACACATCCAGGAAGCACTCGATGAGGTCGTAAAGGGGCGGACAACGCTTATCATTGCCCATCGCCTCTCCACCATTGAAAAAGCGGATCTGATCGTTGTAATGGATCAGGGGCAAATAGTGGAGCGCGGTACTCATGCAGAGCTGTTGGCTTTGGATGGGGATTATGCTCAGCTTCATCGTATGCAGTTTAGTGAGCAGCTAGATGGCTAGGCTGCTCTATTCCGCGCTTTATACACTGTTACTGCCTCTCTTCGTTTTTCGCCTGTTAGTTCGTAGCTTAAAAGCCTCTGCCTATCGACAGCGTCTGATTGAACGTTTTGGTATTCAGCAGAAAACACTAGGCAGACCGATCTGGATTCACGCGGTTTCTGTTGGTGAAACCATTGCGATTAGCCCGCTTGTTGAGAGGCTTTTAGATCAGGGTGAGTCGGTCCTTTTCACAACGACCACACCAACGGGAGCGGCACAGGTAAAACAGCGTTTTGGCGGGCGAGTCGAGCACCGTTACCTGCCATGGGATCTACCGATCTTCTTTACACTGTTTTTCGGAGCTCACTCTCCAAAATTACTGCTCATTGTTGAGACAGAGATTTGGCCGAATCTCTTGACAGCTACATCAAGTCGGAAGATTCCCATCGTTCTGGCAAATGCTCGTCTATCTGAGAAGTCATTCAAGGGATATAAGCGCTTTTCAGGGTTGACCAAGGATACGTTAAATTCAATTTCGCTTTTGCTAGCCCAACATGAGTCGGATGCAGAAAGGTTTAAGAGCTTGGGTATGCCAGAGGATCGACTGCTGGTTTCTGGTAGTATCAAATTCGATATCGATCTTCCTGAAGATCAGATTCAAATAGGTAAAGCGTGGAAAGCTGCTTTTGCCCGCAAAGTGCTAGTGGCTGCCAGTACCCATCAGGGTGAGGATAAGATTTTGTTGGATGCTTGGCGTGTCATTCCACAAGATCAGCGTCCGGTACTCATTCTCGTACCCCGCCATCCAGAGCGTTTTGACTCTGTTTATCAGTTGGCTAAAGACTATTCCGATCATGTAAGTAAGCGATCACTATCTACGGCCGATAGCAATATAGATATATGGATAGGCGACTCGTTGGGTGAAATGTTCTCTTACTACGCTGCTGCGGATCTAACCTTCGTCGGTGGAAGCTTCTCTGGTACAGGAGGGCACAACCCGCTAGAGCCGGCCGCTCTTGGTTTGCCAATTGTCATGGGGCCAAGTGATTATAACTTCCACTCGATTATCTCGACGCTGAAAAGTGAAGGTGCATTGGTGCAGGTGCAAGGCGAACAAGAATTGGCTGAGCAGATTAGGGTTTTGCTCGGCAATGATAACTACGTAATGTCTAAAGCGGGCATCAGGGTGGTAGAAAAAAATAGAGGCGCTATGGAGCGCCTCTATCAACAGGTTCAAAGTTTAATCACTAATTAACCGTAGTAGAACTTAAACCAGGCTATAAACTTCTCTACACCCTCTTCAATCGGTGTGTTGGGCTGGTATCCAGTGTCGCACATCAGAGCGGCTACATCTGCATAGGTATGCTCAACATCGCCAGGTTGTAGAGGCAGTAACTCCTTCTCGGTTGTTTTTCCTAACGCCTTCTCAATGCACTCAATGTAGTAGAGTAGCTCTACAGGCTGGCTATTGCCGATGTTGTAGATGCGCCAAGGCGCTTTTGATGTTGCTGGATCAGGATCTAAGCCAGACCACTCCGGATTGGGTTGAGCTACATTATCCAGTGTGCGCACTACGCCTTGTACGATGTCATCGATGTAGGTGAAGTCGCGGCGGTGCTTACCGTAGTTAAACACCTTCAGTGGTTTGTCTTCCGTAATCGCTTTTGCGAAAAGAATTGGCGACATATCTGGACGACCCCAAGGACCGTAGACAGTAAAGAAGCGCAGGCCAGTAGTCGGTAAGTTGTAGAGTTGACTGTAACTATGAGCCATCGCTTCGTTAGCCTTTTTGGAGGCGGCATACAGCGAAACTGGGTGGTCGACATTATTATTTTCGCTGAACGGAATGGTCTCGTTTGCACCGTATACTGAGCTTGATGATGCGTAAACCAAGTGCTCCACTTGATTGTGGCGACAACCTTCAAGAATATTTAGAAATCCAACAAGGTTGGAATCTGCATAAGCATGCGGGTTCTCAATGGAGTAACGAACACCCGCTTGCGCCGCTAAATGAACAACACGATCAAACTTCTCTTCTGCAAATAAATTAGCCAGTCCATCACGATCTGCGATGTCGAGTTTTATAAAGCGGAAGTTCGATAGGGGTTCCAATTGAGAGAGACGCGCCTCTTTCAAACTCACTTCGTAATAGTCATTAAGATTATCGATACCAATAACCTCATCACCGCGATTGCATAGCCACTGACTGACGTGAAAACCAATAAAACCGGCCGCACCTGTAACAAGTATTTTCATTAATTAGATCTCAGATAGGTCGAGCTGCTCGTCGGTTTGATCGACGAATGCAGCCATTAGATGAGTTCGTAGCAACGAGCCGTCCGAGTCTAAAACCCAAGCCTGTTGAGCTTCATCGTAGTCAAAATGCAGACCTTGTGTGCGGGTTGCTAGCCAAAGCTGCTTTACTGGAGGCTGGCGCGTTAGGATAATTTGGCTTCGGTCAGGGCACTTAATCGTCATCATCGCGCCGTTATTGTCATAGTCCAAATCGGACTCCGCATGGTCTAACAGCTCTTCGAGTGCGTTGAGGGTCTCTTCAACACGCTCTAAATAGATCGCATCACTCATTGTCTAACCTCCTGTAAACATTGATTTCATTATACTGATTTCCGCAGCTTTGTCCGTGCTAAATAGGCCTTTCGTGGTCGCCTACAAGCCTATTATCAGGGTATACTCTGGCTTTAATTTTATTGATCAAAACCCGACACATTAAGGGTTGGTCGTAATTGGAGTGGATTATGCGAATGTTCTTTGCACTGGTGTTCTGTTGTGCACTCGTTGGATGCGGTCAGAAGGGCCCATTGTCGATGCCGGGTGCTGAAACTTCGCAGCAATCAAACTCTTAAGAGAGAAAAAATGGAAAGTTTTGAATACCGCGACGGTCAACTGTTTGCGGAAGACGTCTCTGTTGCAGAGATCGCAAATGCGGTTGGCACGCCCGCCTATGTTTACTCGCGTGATGCCCTTGAGCGAGGCTATTTGGCTTATGCTGACGCGTTAGCAGGGCGCGATGCACTGGTCTGCTTTGCGGTTAAATCTAACTCCAACCTGGCTGTGTTAAATGTATTGGCTAAGTTGGGAGCAGGTTTTGATATTGTCTCTCAGGGCGAATTAGAGCGTGTGCTTTTGGCGGGTGCGGATCCTTCCAAAGTGGTCTTTTCTGGTGTTGGCAAGCAAGCTGCAGAGATCGCTCGTGCGCTAGAGGTTGGCATCCACTGTTTCAATATCGAGTCTGAATCGGAGCTGCAACGTGTTAATGCGGTCGCTGCTGAGTTAGGCAAGGTGGCCGATGTCTCATTCCGTGTGAATCCAGATGTCGATGCGGGCACTCACCCATATATCTCAACAGGCCTAAAAGAGAACAAGTTTGGCATTGCCATTGATTCTGCGCTTGAGGTTTATCAGCGAGCGGCTCAGCTTTCAAACGTTAAAGTGGTTGGCGTTGATTGCCACATCGGTTCGCAGTTGACTGAAATCGATCCCTTCCTCGATGCGCTCGATCGCCTATTAGCATTGATCGATCGATTGGCGGAAGCGGGTATCCTGATCGAACACCTCGACCTTGGCGGTGGCTTAGGGGTTTGTTACACCGACGAGACACCACCAGAGCCCAAAGATTACATCGATGCCATCATTGATCGTTTGGGTGATCGTCAGCTTAAGTTAGTGTTTGAGCCGGGCCGTTCGATCTCTGCGAACGCGGGAATTCTACTCACCAAGGTTGAGTTCCTTAAGCGTAATGAAGAGAAGAACTTTGCCATTATCGATGCGGCAATGAACGATCTGATTCGCCCGTCGTTATACAGCGCTTACCAAGAGATTATTCCAGCTCAGCTAGAGTCATCCGCGGAAGAGGCCGTTTGGGATCTTGTCGGCCCGATTTGTGAAACCGGCGACTTCCTTGGCAAAGATCGTAAGTTGGCACTGACTCCAGGTGATCTATTAGCAGTCTGCTCGGCAGGCGCATACGGCTTTGTCATGGCTTCTAACTACAACACCCGTGGCCGTGCCGCTGAGGTGATGGTGGATGATGCGCGCTTCCAAGTGGTTCGTGAGCGTGAGCAGTTTGCTGATCTTGTGCGCGGTGAATCATTACTGTCAGAGGAAGGCTGATGCTACTGCGATTCACTAAGATGCATGGCTTGGGCAATGACTTTATGGTCATTGACGCCATCTCACAACGCGTCCGTGTCAACGCGGACCTTGTGCGTCAACTTTCGGATCGCAATTTTGGTGTCGGTTTTGATCAGATGTTGTTGGTCGAACCGCCATCCGATCCGGATATGGATTTTCGTTACCGTATCTTTAATGCTGATGGCAGTGAAGTCGAGCACTGTGGCAACGGCGCTCGCTGCTTTGCGCGATTTGTTCGCGATAAAGGGTTGGTGTTGCGAGATACCATTAAGGTGCAAACAGCACGTGGTCGTGCGGTGTTGAACATTGTGGGTCGCGATCTGGTTGAAGTTGATATGGGTGCTCCAGAGTTGGATCCGGTCGAAGTGCCTACCACCTTCACAGAGAAGAGCACGACTTACTCTACCCAACTGGCTTCAGGTCAAACTGTTGAGTTTGGTGCGGTCTCCATGGGTAATCCTCATGCTGTCTTGGTCGTTGATTCCATTGAAAGCGCGCCGGTTGAGAGCTGGGGGCCAGAGCTGGAATCTCATGCTGTCTTCCCTAGTCGTGCCAATATCGGATTTATGGAAGTCATCTCCAAAAATGAGGTGAATCTTCGTGTCTATGAGCGCGGTGCAGGTGAAACTCAAGCGTGTGGTACTGGGGCTTGTGCTGCCGTCGTGTCAGGTCGTTTGCGTGGCCTTCTCGATAGCAAAGTTACCGTTCACTTACCTGGTGGTGATCTTGAGATTGAGTGGTTAGGTGAAGGGCACTCCGTCAATATGACTGGTCCCGTATGTTCGGTTTACGAAGGGCAGATCTACTTATGAGCCAACCGCTAGATGAAAACCAAGTCGCAGAGTGGCTTGCACAGAATCCCAGTTTTTTTGAGAACCATACCTGGTTACTTGAAAAGCTGACGGTACCTCATCATAGAGGTTCGGCGGTCTCCTTGGTTGAACGTCAAACCAGCATGCTGCGAGAAAAAGCCAATACACTCGAAATCCACCTGTCGGATATGATCGAAGCAGCGCGTCATAACGACGGGCAATTCGGTAAGACCAAGCGGATGGTTCTGTCACTGCTAGAGGCAGACAGCTTTGATGAAGTCAGTATTGCACTTGAAGAGAGCTTGTGTGGCGACTTCAGTGGCGATGAGGTGGAGCTAATCCTCTTCTCGGATACGGAGCTCGACGTTAACTCACTAAGAGTGTTGCCGCGCAGTCAAACGTCAATTGTTCAGCCGTTGATCGACTCATCAAGCCCGGTCTGCGGACAGTTGTCGGATCAGATGACCCGATTCTTATTCCGAAACCCTCAAAAGCCCGTTGGATCTTGCGCTGTGGTACCTCTAGTGAAGGGCGAATCTTTAGGTCTTCTGGTTATTGGCTCATACGACGCCAACTACTTCCAGTCTACGCAAGGAACGCTATTTTTGGCGTATATCGGCGAAGTTCTAAGCAGAATCCTTGCGCGTTTGATGAATATTCGAGGCTAGCATGGGTTGCTCGGATAGCGATTTAGAATTTCGCTTTACCGAGCACCTCCGTGTCGAGCGTCAGCTATCCGATAAAACAGTCTTCAACTATCAGCGCGATCTTCAGCGCTTTCGAGAGACGCTACAACTGATTGAATTCACAGGCTGGCTTGAGCTCTCTGAGCGCCCTCTGCGTTACGCGGTGGCCGAGCTGCACTCAGAGGGTCTGTCGGGCCGATCGTTGCAACGAATGCTGTCTGCACTTCGTAGCTTTTATCGATATCTGAATCAGCAATCGATCTGCGAACATAATCCCGCTCTGGCCATTAAAGCGCCGAAAGCCCCTCGCCGTCTTCCACAAACACTGAGTTCTGAGACCTTGAATGAGGTGTTAGACACGCCACAAGATGATCCCTTAAAGATTCGTGATCTAGCCATGATGGAGCTGCTCTATTCCAGTGGGCTGCGCGTATCAGAATTGGTTGGTATTAATCTAAGCGATATCGATTTAGGTTCAGGCTCCGTCATCGTTGAGGGTAAGGGTCGCAAAATGCGCCAAGTTCCAGTGGGCGGTGCGGCTCTGCAGGCCATTAAGCTTTGGCTAAAGGAGCGCTTGGCATTAGCCGACTACAATGAAGAAGCTCTGTTTGTCGGGAAGCTGGGCAAGCGTCTCTCATCCCGCAGCGTCGAGAAACGTTTGAAAGAGCTTGGTGAACAGTCGGGTGTCGCAGGCAATTTATACCCACACCGGCTGCGTCATAGTTTCGCGACTGAAATGCTCGCCGGCTCTGGTGACCTTCGTGCCGTGCAAGAGCTATTAGGTCACGCCGATATCAGTACGACTCAGATATATACGCACCTAGACTTCAAGCAACTTAAATCGATCTATCAAAACTCACACCCAAGGGCTAAACGACGTGAAAAAAATTAAGTGTGTCACCTTTGATCTCGACGATACCTTATGGGCCGTCCACCCGGTTGTGATTAAAGCGAACGATCTATTGTGGGAGTGGCTAGAACGCGAGGTTCCAGCTTACACAGAGCGATATTCACTCAGTGATCTTGCCGAAGGGTCAGCACTGCGTCGCTCTCTACTTGAGCGTTATCCAGAAATTGCACACAGCATGACAGAAACGCGTATACGTCTGCTTGAGGAGGGGATGGTCTCGGTGGGGCTTACCCAAAAAGAGGCGCAATCTAAAGCGGCCGCGGCTTTTGATCTCTTTTTGCATCATCGCCATGCGGTCGCGCCCTACGACCAGGTAATCGAAATGTTGCAGCAACTAAAAGATCAAGGGTTGCTGATTGGTGCACTGAGTAACGGTAATGCTGAGGTGGCTAAAACACCCTTAGCTCAGTGGTTCGACTTTCAATTTAATGCCGACGGGGTGGGTACTGCGAAGCCCCATCCTTTGATGTTTGAAAAGGCTTTGGAATTTGCCTCGGTCAAGGCTGATGAGGTGGTCCATGTGGGTGATCACCCGATTAATGATATTCGGGCGGCAAAAGAGATGGGAATGCATACCATTTGGGTCAACCCCGAAGGGCTGGAGTGGGCCATTGAGGTGGAGGCTGACTGGCACGCTGAGACGATCAGTGAGATACCTAAGATCGTCGCCAACCTCAATCGATAAACATCTCCAACAGATCATTCAGAAACAGCTGCCCCTCTTGGGTTGGAGCAATCCGGGCAGGGTCTTCAATTAGCATTCCACGTTGACGAGCTTTTGATAGCAGAGGTTCTATACGTTCAATCGAACATCCAGTGCTCTGCTCAAAAAGCTCTGTGGCAACGCCCGATTTCAGGCGCAAGGCATTGAGCATAAACTCAAAGGGCAGAGCCTCGGATTCTATGATCTCTCTACCTGCAACTGGGTCGATGGCATTTATGTAAGCCTTGGGTTGGCGCTGTTTATGAATACGTTCAATCAGCAGCTGACCTTGCTCCCAGCGGGAAATCTTAGCGTGTGCGCCGGCTCCAATACCTAAGTAGTCGCCGAACTGCCAGTAGTTGAGGTTGTGTTTTGATTCACCGCCTGGTCGTGCGAAGGCCGAAATCTCATATTGCTCATAGCCATGACGTTTTAGCAGTTCACTGCCCTGCTCCTGAATAGTCCATAAGGACTCCTCGATCGGTAGAGAGGGCGGTTTGGCTGCAAACTCTGTGTTAGGTTCAATCGTCAGTTGATACCAAGAGATTTGATCGGGTTCGAATGCGATAGCCTGCTCAAGATCATTCAACGCAGCGTCCGGGGTTTGACCGGGTAGTCCGTGCATCAGATCGATATTAGTCCGTTGAAACAGTTTTGTTGCTGATTGAATGGCTTTAATGGCTTCGCCGCCTGTATGAATTCGGCCAAGAGCTCTCAGTCGATCATCATCAAAGCTCTGCACGCCAATCGACAACCGATTGATGCCCGCATCTGCAAACCCTTCAAACTTCTCTTGTTCAAAAGTCCCAGGGTTTGCTTCCATAGTAATTTCAGCGTCTGGTTCTAGGCTGTAGTTTGATTTAACAGCCTCAAGTAATCTGGCGTAGCTTTCCGGTTTTAGAAGGCTAGGTGTCCCGCCACCGATGAAGATCGAATGTATGGGTCGACCAGACGTTAGGTGTTGCTCGTTTTTAAGTTCTGAAATGAGTCGGTCCAAATAGAGCGATTCAGGTATCTCATCTCTGACTTGGTGCGAATTGAAGTCACAATATGGACACTTTCGAATGCACCAAGGCACGTGCACATAGAGTGACAGCGGTGGTAGCTTGGCATCCATTTAGGCGAGGAAAGCAGCCAGCTGTTCTGTCAGCTGTGCAACGGCTTTGCCGCGATGGCTGACGGCTTTTTTCTGCTCTGGGGTGAGTTGTGCTGCTGCGCAGTCATACTCAGGTGACCAGAATATAGGATCGTAACCAAAGCCATTCTCCCCTTCAGGTGCACCAAGAATCTTACCTTCCCAGCTGCCCACAGCGATCAGTGGAGTAGGATCATTCTGGTGGCGCATACAGACCAGAACACAGCGAAATCGTGCAGAGCGCTGCTCCGCTTCAAGCTCACCAAGCTCTTGAAGAAGCTTATCTATATTCTGTTGGTCCGAGGCGCTTGGGCCTGCAAAACGAGCAGAGTAGATGCCAGGGGCTCCAGAGAGAGCATCCACCTCAAGGCCTGAGTCATCAGCAATGGCAGGTAAGCCGGTTGCAGCGCAGGCGTTGCGGGCTTTGATGATCGCGTTCTCGACAAAACTTAAACCGGTCTCTTCAGCATCTTCAACACCCAAGTCTCCCTGGGAGACGATCTCAAAATCCAAAGGGGCCAGTATCTTTGAGAACTCCTTGAGTTTGCCCTGGTTACCGCTGGCTAAAACAATCCGCTGGCTCATGCCTACTCCGTGTAGAAGGTTTGGTTGAAGCTAACCTTGATCGGAGCTTGGTTAGGGTCCGGTGTGACCTCGAGCTCGATCGTCATGCGTTCCTCTTCGCTGAAGCGGAACCCGCCAATGTAGTAGATTGCATCGCCTTCAATGATCGGTTTGAATTCGATGGTCTGAATCTGTTGAAGCAAATTACTCGCCTCGCCTTTTATATTGGCACGTACAGCCGTTTTGTCACCGTTCTGCTCACGTTTGAAAACAGCCACATTGACCAGAGCTCTCACTTTACTGCGCAGGATGCCATTTGCCGCGGCGACTTCAGGGGTCACAAAGCTTGAGTTGAAGGCGTTGTAGTGCACTTCATAACCACGCTCAATCTGTTTCTGTTCCGCATGAACGGGCAGGGCAAATAGCGAAATAAGTAATAGAACCATTAAAGAACGCATCATTAATCTCAACCTCTATCGTGTGATTCGGTAGATCGCAATTTCACCCATCATATTGGGCCAAAGCTTATGCCACCAACGCTGGCGGTGCTCATTATCGACTACGGTGCGTTCAATGATTCGGATGTTTCTCTCGATGCAGAGCGCTTCAAAATCTTTAAAGGTACAGAAGTGAATGTTGGGCGTGTCATACCAGCTGTAAGAGAGAAACTTGGAGACCGGCATCTTACCGCGAAATGCCAAGTAGAAACGCGCACGCCAGTGGGCAAAGTTAGGGAATGTGACGATCCCCTCATTACCGATACGCAACATCTCCTCTACGATCAAGTCGGGACGGTGCATGACCTGCAAAGCTTGCGTCATAACGACGCTGTCAAAGCTTGAGTCGTCTATGCTGGCAAGACCTTCATCTAAGTTCTTTTCAATGACGTTCACACCGCGAGCAATACAGTGAGTGATATTGTCATGATCGATCTCTAAACCTAAGCCATCAACCTGCTTTTGCTGGGAGAGAAAATCGAGCAGTTCACCGTCACCACAACCCATATCAAGGACGCGCGCCTCGGGTTGAATCCAGTCTGCAATGATCTCTAAATCAGCTCTCATGGGTGACTCCTAGATTGAGTTCATTGGCTACACGGTTCATGTAGGCTCTAAATACAGCCATGTAACGAGGGCTGTCGATTAAGAAGGCGTCGTGTCCGTGATCAGAGTCGATTTCTGCGTAGCTAACATCTTTATCGGCTGCGACCAGTGCATCGGTTATCTCACGCGAGCGCTCGGGAGAGAAGCGCCAATCCGTCGTAAACGAGACGACTAGAAATTTACAGCTAGCCTGGCTTAATGCCTTTGAAAGATCATCGCCATACTCCGATGCGGGATCAAAGTAATCCAGCGCTTTTGTCATTAATAGGTAGGTATTTGCATCGAACGCCGTCGAAAACTTCTCACCTTGGTATCGAAGGTAGCTTTCGACTTGGAATTGAGTATTTAAGTCGAAACTCAGCTCTCCCGTGCGCATCTCACGACCAAACTTCTCGGCCATGCCATCATCAGATAGATAGGTGATGTGGCCAATCATACGAGCCAGTGAAAGCCCTGTTTTGGGGAGGGTGTCGTGATCGTAATAGCGTCCCTCGTGGAACTGAGGGTCTTTCGAAATAGCCTGTCTAGCCACCTCATTGAACGCGATATTCTGTGCCGTTAACTTTGGTGAAGAGGCGATGATTAATGCGTGGCCCAGTCTTTCAGGGAAGTCGATTGACCACTGCATCGCCTGCATACCGCCCAAGCTGCCACCCACAATTGCTGCCCAACGTTGGATACCGAAGTAGTCTGCAAGTCGAACCTGACTGTTGACCCAGTCTCGCACGGTTACAAAAGGAAAGTCTGGTCCGTAAGGTTTTCCGGTGTTTGGATCGATGGAAGTCGGCCCTGTTGAGCCGTGACAGCCACCAAGGTTATTCAACGACACAACAAAAAAACGATTCGTGTCGATCGGCTTCCCAGGACCAATAGCACTGTCCCACCAGCCAGGGTATTTATCACTCTCTGAATGATATCCCGCAGCATGGTGGTGACCCGATAGAGCATGGCAGATCAAAACCGCATTTGAGCAATCTGCATTAAGTTGCCCGTAGGTCTCAACCATTAGATCGTATTCAGGCAGCACTCGGCCGGAAGCCAAAGAGAGAGGCTCGGCAAAGTGAATCAATTCTGGTGTAACGATACCGACGGAATCCGTTGGCAAGCTAGCCGGCATTAGGCTATCTCCTGTGCAATGCTGTATGTGAAACAGTATATAATTCTAGCAAACCACGGGTTCAGTTACATGACCAGACGAGTGATTTGAGATTGTAGAATTTGAATCACTAAAAAGATCAAAATCGGTGATAGATCCAGACCGCCGATAGGTGGAATAACCTTGCGCGCCAAAGAGAACACGGGCTCTGTGATCTGCATAATGAGCTGTGGGCCCGGGTGGTAGCTGTTTGGGGCTACCCAGGAGAGGATCACGGATCCAATAACAGCCCAAAAGTAGATGGTGAGAATGCCATCAAGCACCCCGAATAGGCCAAACAGTGCCGCACCCAGCATGTTGGGGATGTTGCCCTGTGTAAAGAAGATAATCGCGACAACAACAGCCACTTTAACTGCGAAGGCCAATACCAACGGGGAGATGTCCAAACGCCCAATTCTTGGAACCAGTTTCTGCAGTGGAGCCAAAGGAACTTGGGTAAAGCGAACCACTGATTGAGAGATCGGATTGTAGTAGTCAGCGCCACTCGCCTGCAGTAAAAAACGCAGAAGCAGAATAAATGCAAAAACTTCACCAATCGTTCGAATGATTAATGTCAGTGTATCGCCAGCCATGTTCAATCCTATAGTTCGCTTAATGATGACAAGTGTTTAAGAGTAGCTGTTTTGCAGCCATTAGTCTTTACCGAGTTGCTCACTCATCTCTGCTGCACGGTTCTTGCAGGCGGTCATTGCTCGTAACACAACCTCGCCAAGTTGATCCTGTTCGAAGCTGTTAATCGCTTGCTCAGTGGTACCGCCTGGGGAGGTGACATTTTTTCGCAACTGGGCCGGTTCAATCCCCGTTTTAGCGGCCATCTCTGCAGCCCCTTTGGCGGTTTGAATGGTCAGTTGACGTGCCGCTTCAGGACTCATGCCGAGCGCTTGTGCCGCTTCAATCATCTTCTCCATCATTAGGAAGAAGTAAGCAGGGCCTGAACCCGAAACTGCAGTTACCTGATCGATGCCCTCTTCAGTGTCACACCAGGTAGCAATACCGACCGCTTCTGCAATCGAAGAGGCTTGAGCTTTCTGCTCATCACTCACTCTAGGGTTGGCAAACAGACCGCTGGCGCCTAATTTGAGTAGAGAGGGTGTGTTCGGCATTGAACGAATCACGGCCAGCTCACCGCCGGCCCAACGTTCTAATGAGTCGCAGCTAATGCCTGCTGCCACAGAGATTAGTAGCGGTTTATGCTTTTGCAGTGTGGGTGCTAACTCAGTCAGTGTATCGCGCATCATCTGCGGCTTAACGGAGATCACAATAATTTCCGAAGCGCTAATCGCGAGATGGTTATCGGTCGTTGTATGAACGCCGCGCTCAGCAAAACTTGCCAACTTATCGAGCTGGCGACGTGAGGCCCATAGCTTGTCTACGGGGTATCCCGTTGCAATTAAGCCCTCAAGGATTGCACCGGCCATGTTGCCTGTACCAATGAATGCGATAGATGGCTGTGCCACACTCTTCTCCTAAAAATTATTTGTTGTAGTTGCGTGGGCCGAACAGAGCCGTACCAATACGAACGATGGTAGCGCCCTCTTCAATGGCGGCATCCAGATCACCCGACATGCCCATTGATAAGGTATCTAGACTGGGTATCGCCTGTTTGATCTCTTCAAACAGCGTTCTCACCTGACAAAAACGCTTTTTTTGTAGTTCAACATCCTCAGTCGCTTCTGGTATGGCCATTAAACCACGTAAGTTTATTTTGGGGAGTTCGGCAATCTGTTTGGCGAGCTCGAGCGCTTCATCTGGAAGGCAGCCAGATTTGCTCTCTTCACAGCTAATATTAACCTGCAAGCAGATGTTTAAGTCCTCGGCATAGTAAGGCCGTTGTGCTGACAGACGTTGTGCGATTTTCAGTCTATCGACACTATGGACCCAAGCAAATTGCTCTGCGATTGGCTTAGTTTTGTTGGATTGAATAGGGCCAATAAAGTGCCATTCGAGGTTAAGTGGCTCAAGAGCGGATATTTTATCCAGCGCCTCTTGCAGATAATTTTCACCGAAAGCGCGTTGCCCTAAGCGAGCCAGTTCGCTGACCTCATCCACGCTGCGGGTCTTACTGACGGCCAGTAGGCAGACCTCTTTTTCAGAACGGTTTGACTCAGCGCAGGCTTTTTCTATCTCGGATCTCACCTTTTTCAGGCTCTCTGCTATGCTAGTCATATGTGTCACTACTCATGGGGTTGATGCGGTCGTTTCCGCTAGGGTGAACTCAATTATGGATATTACCGAACTTTTAGCCTTTGCTGTACAGCAAGGAGCATCCGATCTGCACATTACAGCGGGTATGCCGCCATTGATTCGTGTTGACGGTGATGTGCGTCGCATCAAACTACCATCGATGGATCATAAACAGGTCCATGGGTTGCTGTATGACATTATGAATGACAAGCAGCGTAAAGAGTACGAAGAGAAGTTAGAAGTCGATTTCTCCTTTGAAGTGCCACAGCTGGCGCGTTTTCGTGTGAATGGTTTTGTTCAAAACCGCGGAGCGGCAGCGGTGTTCCGTACCATCCCCAGTAAAGTGCTTACTATGGATGATCTTGGTATGGGTAAGGTCTTCCAACAGCTCTCAGACCAGCCTAAAGGGTTAGTTCTAGTGACAGGCCCTACCGGTTCCGGTAAGTCGACCACACTGGCGGCGATGATCGATTACATCAATGACTCTCGATCTGAGCATATATTGACGATTGAGGATCCCATCGAATTTGTCCATGAGAGTAAAAAGTGTCTGATTAACCAGCGTGAGGTGCATCGAGATACCCGTGGATTTGATGCGGCACTGCGTTCGGCGCTGCGTGAAGACCCCGATGTCATCCTAGTGGGTGAGATGCGTGACCTAGAGACCATTCGTCTTGCGTTGACTGCAGCAGAGACTGGACACTTAGTATTCGGCACTCTGCATACCACCTCGGCAGCGAAAACCATTGACCGTATCATCGACGTCTTTCCAGCCGCAGAGAAAGATATGGTCCGGTCAATGCTCTCTGAGTCGCTGCAGGGCGTTATCTCTCAATCCCTTTTGAAGAAGACAGGGGGCGGTCGAGTCGCAGCACACGAGATCATGATTGGAACATCTGCCATACGTAACCTGATTCGTGAAGATAAAGTGGCGCAGATGTACTCAGCCATTCAGACGGGTTCTCAGGTAGGTATGAAGACCTTGGACCAGGCTCTTTTAGAGTTGGTTCAAAAAGGCTTTATCACTCCAGAGCAAGCGGCTGCTCGCGCTAAAGACCCATCGATATTTTAAGTGAGGTAACCCGTGGATTTTACACAGCTTTTAAAAGTAATGACTGAGCGCGGTGGTTCAGATCTGTTCATCACTGCTGGTGCACCTCCTTCTATCAAGGTGGATGGTACGATCAAGCCGCTGACACGTGAATCGCTCAACTCATCACAATCACGTGCACTGGTCTACAGCACCATGAGTGACAAGCAGCTGGCTGAATTTGAAGCGACCAATGAGTGTAACTTTGCACTGAGTGTGAACGGTATCGGTCGTTTTCGTGTTAGCGCCTATGTGCAACGAAACACGCCGGGAATGGTGTTGCGTTCTATAGCTAACCACATACCGACTATGGAGGAGCTCAAACTTCCTGAGGTGCTTAAAGATCTCTCGATGACTAAGCGTGGTTTGATCCTAATTGTCGGTGGTACCTCAACCGGTAAGTCGACCTCTCTGGCATCAATGATTGATTACCGTAATGAGCATGCTGCTGGGCATATCATTACGGTTGAAGACCCCATTGAGTACATTCACCATCATAAAAAGTCGATCGTGACTCAACGTGAAGTGGGGCTTGATACTGAATCCTTTGAAGTAGCACTGAAAAACACCTTACGTCAGGCACCAGATGTCATCTTGATGGGTGAAATCCGCTCAGCTGAAACCATGGCGTACGCTCTGGCATTCGCTGAGACCGGCCATCTCTGTTTGGCAACGCTTCATGCTAACAATGCGAACCAAGCTCTAGATCGAATCATCTCGTTCTTTGGCCCTGAACATCATAATCAGATCTGGATGGATCTATCGCTTAACTTGAAAGCGATTGTCGCGCAGCAACTGCTGCCCACGTCGGATGGTAAGGGACGAAGAGCGGCCATTGAAGTGCTAATCAACACGCCGCTGATTCAGGATCTGATTCGCAAAGGTGAGGTGCACGAGATTAAAGATGTCATCAAGAAATCGAGCAATCTTGGCATGCAGACCTTCGATCAGGCGTTGTTTGCGCTCTACAAAGAGGGTGTCATTACTTATGAAGTGGCACTGTCGTTTGCTGACTCGTCAAATGATCTGCGTCTGATGATCAAGCTCAGTGATGAGGGCGGTAAGCATGAGGGTGAGGATCTACCGTCATTCACCCTTCAAGATTCAGACGATACTCTGAATCACTGATTGGTCCATAAATAGGCAAAAAAAGACCCTGCACTGGCTGGGTCTTTTTAGTTTTCACACTATTAACTTAAGCGATGTACTGGCTGACCATTGAGTAGAGTCAGTGTCACACGGCCTTTCAGTTCAGTGTTGATGAACGGGGTGTTCTTACCGCGTGATTTAAGCGTCTCACTGTTGACCGTCCAGGTCGCTTCTGGATCAAAGACACACACATCTGCATCAGCCCCGACTTCGAGAGAGCCGGCCTCGATGCCTAGCACTTTCGCAGGACCCGTTGTCAATTTTTCAATTAACTGAGGTAGGGCGATTAACTGCTGCTCCACCAACATTAGGCTCAGCGGTAATAGGGTCTCAAGTCCACTAATGCCTGGTTCAGTCGCCGCGAAAGGTGCCTCTTTTGAAATAGCATCCTGAGGCTGATGATCTGAACAGATGGCATCCAGTGTGTCGGTAACTAAGCCTTGACGAAGTCCCGCACGATCCAGCTGCGAACGCAGCGGTGGGATGACATGGAATAGGCTGTTAAAACCATTAACCTCTTCATCTGTCAGAAGCAGGTTGTGAATCGCCACATCAGCGGTCACATTGAGACCTCGTTCACGGGCACTCTGAATCAAAAGAACTGACTGAGCACAGGAAAGCTGGCCGAAGTGAGCCCTTACACCGGTCTCTTCTATCAGAATCAAGCAGCGTGAAACCTCTATGGTTTCAGCAGCGGAAGGAATACCGTTCAAGCCAAGTCGAGTGGCGGTCGTGCCTTCGTGCATACAACCTTCAGCTGCTAGTGCTCGATCTTCCGCTTGAAACACTACCAACAGGTCATGTGTTGCCGCGTATTCAAGCGCTCTTAGCATCACGCGCGAGCTATCGATCGGATGACGGCCGTTAGTGAAACCGATGCAGCCTGAGCTTGCTAGCGCATGCAGTGGCGCAAGCTGTTCGCCCTGCATCGATTGTGTCAGCGCTCCTAGCGGGAGCACTCGTGCCATTCCGGCATCGGTTGCACGATCTTGTACCAGTTCGGCAACCGCTGTGCTGTCTACGACCGGTTTGGTGTTTGGTGAGGCTACCAGTGTGGTAATGCCGCCAGCAGCGGCAGCGGCTGTCTCAGATGCGATAGTACCTTTTTGTGTTAATCCTGGCTCACGCAGATGGGTACATAGATCGATGAGACCGGGGCAGACGATCTGTCCTTCAGCATTGAACTCTTCGTCAGCAGAGAAGCCCTCTGGTGCATCACCTATGGCGGCAATACGCCCTTTGACAATGTAGAGGTCATCAATTCGATCTATGTTTTGTGCAGGGTCGACAATGCGCCCGCCGGCAATTTTAATCTGCACTGTTTACTCTCCTGCCTCTAATTTTTTTGCTCTCTCAGCAACCTGGCCACTCATCGCCATCGACATAACGGCCATCCTAACGGCAATGCCGTTAGTGACCTGATTCAGTATCACCGATTTAGGTCCGTCAGCCACGGAAGACGCGATCTCAACGCCTCGGTTAATCGGCCCAGGGTGCATTACGATCGCCTCAGGGTGTGCAAAGGCGAGCTTCTCCTCTGATAGACCATAGAGTTTGAAGAACTCAGACTCGCTAGGTAGCAGAGCGGAGGTCATACGCTCTTTTTGTAAACGAAGCATGATGACAACATCGGCATCACGAAGGCCTTGTGCCATGTCGGTAAAGACTTTGACCCCAAGCATCTCGACATTACGCGGTAGCAGTGTACGAGGTGCAATCAGACGAATCTCGGGTACACCGAGAATTCTTAAGGCATGAATCTGTGATCGAGCTACGCGCGAATGAAGTATATCGCCGACGATCGCGACTTTTAGATGCTTAAATCCACCTTTATGGCGACGAATAGTCATCATATCCAGCATCGCTTGGGTCGGGTGTGCGTGACGACCGTCACCGGCATTGATGATGGCGACGTTGGGTGTGACTTGGCTGGCGATGAAGTGAGCCGCACCACTATCCGAGTGGCGAACGACAAACATATCCGAATGCATCGCTTCCAAGGTCATCAAGGTGTCTTTTAGCGTCTCCCCTTTTTTTGTGGAGCTGGTGCTGATGTTTAAATTCAGAACGTCAGCCGATAGGCGCTTAGCGGCTAGTTCAAAGGTCGACAATGTACGTGTACTGTTCTCAAAAAAGAGGTTGGCGACGGTTTTACCCCGCAGAAGCGGCACCTTTTTAACCTGCTGCTCACTCATATCAACAAAGGAGTCGGCTGTGTCTAACAGCTCTAATAGCAGTGACTCTGGCAGCCCCTCGATATCTAAAAAGTGCTTTAGCTGGCCATCTTCGGTTAGCTGCGCTTGAGTTGGGTCAGGAAAGTTAAACATCTTCGCTTCCTATTATTTGCTACGCTGACTGATGGTCAGTTCAAGGGGAGATGGGCCTGTTAGCTTAACCTGTTGATCGCTAGACAGCGTGAGGGTGCCACCAATGACATCAGCTTGAATTGGCAGTTCGCGGCGTTGTAGGTCAATCAGGGTGACCAGTGTCACAGAGGCCGGACGACCAAAATCGAACAGTTCATTGAGCGCAGCTCTGGCTGTACGACCACTCATTAACACGTCGTAGACTAGGATAATATTGCGATCTTCGGTTGCGCTTGGCAGCTTTGAAACCCCTACTTTAGGGTTCAATCCAACGCGAGTGAAATCGTCACGATAGAAGGAGATGTCCAGCACCCCCATCTCATCCTGAATCCCCAGGTGTTGGTGAAGACGTTCAGCCAACCAAATACCGCCACTATGAATGCCAATGATATAGGGGTTATCTAAGCCGCGTGTCTCGATTAACTGCTGTGAGCTTTCACACATTCTTGTTAGGAGCTGTTCAGCGTCCAAAGTTTTACTGGTCATAATAGTCCTCAAGCCTTGCATGGCTTGGTATGCGCTGTTCTTGAAGAAACCAACCTTCTAACATCAATTGAGCGGCGATACCGTCGACAGATTCTGCACCGAAATCGGCTGATCCGCCATTCTCAAGATGAATCGATTTAGCCTCTTGTGATGTTAAGCGCTCGTCAAACAGAAAGCAGGGTATTTTAGATCGTTCATGCAGGCGGTTGGCGAATTTTCTTGCTCGTCGCGCCATATCACTGATGGTGCCATCCATGTTCAATGGCAGTCCCACAACGATCGTATTTGGCTGCCATTCAGCAATCATTTTATCGACTAAACTCCAATCGGGGATACCGTCTTTTGCGGCAATTGGATTTAGAGGTTGGGCGGTGGCGGTTAATGACTGACCAAAGGCAACACCAATTCTGCGTAAGCCAAAATCGAATCCCAGTGCGCTCTCAGTTAACTCAGTCATTGGACCTTAATTATGCGTGCCCCGCCTGTGCGGAGATTAGGTTTAGGTCGACACCCAGAGTAGACGCAGCCGATGAGAGTCTAAATTCGGGTTCAACGTCGAACAGTATATCTAAATTTGCGGGTGAGCTTAACCATAGGTTTTGACTCATCTCTTCATCGAGCTGCCCCGGTCCCCAGCCTGCATAACCTAAAGCGAATAGATAGTGTTCAGGCCCCTCGCCACGCGAAATGGCCTCTAGAACATCAAGGGATGTGGTTAACGTCAGTTGCTCGGGTAGGTGTAGTGAGGATTTCCAAGCTTGCTCGCCCTGTCTGTGCAGAATAAACCCATGCTCTTCAGAGACCGGTCCACCTTGGTAAACAGGCTGATAGTTTAAGGGGGAATTCTCGGGGAGTTCGAGCTGATCGAGGATCTCATCCATAGGAATGTCATGTGGTTTATTAACCACAATTCCCATGGCACCCTCGTCATTGTGCTCACAAAGATAGATGAGGCTGTTGCTAAAGTAGTCGCTCTCCAGACTGGGCATAGACATTAAGAAGTGGTGCTTGAGTAGGTTGGCATTACTCATCTCTTTCTCCTTTAACAACGTCGAATCTTTTTACACCCTCAGTGTAAGCTGAAAATGGCTCAATATCAGTACACTTGGGTATTTTTCTCAAATTTCCAAGTGCGAATGATCTCCAGTCGGTCCAGCCGCTGGCGCATCTCATTAGGGAAGGGCTCGAAGGGTGACGCGCTCCTAACCGTCCGAACGGCGGCATCATCCAGTATTGAGTAGCCAGAACTTTTGAGGATCTCTAACTGCTTGACGCTCCCATCAGCGGCTAAAGTGACTAGCATCTGCAGACTGCCTTCAATGCCCTTGCGCCGCGCTTCGATAGGGTAGTTAAGATTCCCAATCGTTTCGATTTTCTGACGCCATCGCTCTAGATAGAGCGCATCAGCTTTGGCCAAGGTCGAAAGCGAAGTGACCCGCCCCGTGCGTGAGCGACTCTCCAGTTTTCGCTGCTCATCTTTTAAGCGCGCTTCTAAGGAGGCGATCTCTTCTGATGCTTTAAACAGAGCCGTTGAGTCGCCTGCTAACGGATTTGAGGCGGTGGTCTGAATGGAATCAGTCTGTTGATTGGCTTTAAGCAGCGCTTGGGTGTTGGCTGCTAACAGCTCATTCGTACCCGATTTAGCTTGCTGAGTTTGGTCGTTGACGCCCTCATCATTCGAAGGTGCCACGCCTGCTCCAGATTGTGCACTGATCTGTGCCGAGAGTTGATTGATCTTGTCAGACCTGAACAGCGCAGGTTCTACAACCCTCGCCTCTTGGTTCGTTTGTGAATCGCCCTGGCCTAATTGATGGTGCTGGGCCAAGTAGGCTGGATCGATAGGGGCCTGTGGATCCTGATTTATCGCAAAGGTGATCTCTAGTGTTTTGGATGATTGCTCTGTTTTCAGTGCATCAAATCCCACCAAGAGAATGATCAGTGCGTGCAGAGCCAGTGCCAAAACCAGCATAAAGCGCAGACGCTCATCGGCATCTGCACACCATGCAGCTAATCGATTGATCGGTTTTGGCGAGGCGGTTAAGTTCATTGCTGAGCGAGTTGCTCCTCAATGCAATCCATTAACTGCATGCCGATGTCCAAACCGAACTGATCATTGAGCTCGCGAATACAGGTTGGGCTGGTGACATTGATCTCGGTTAGGTAGTCACCAATTACATCCAAACCGACAAATAGTAGACCAGCTTCGCGCAGTTTTGGCCCCACCTGTGCAGCAATCCAACGATCACGTTCGCTCAGTGGGCGGCCTTCGCCTCGTCCCCCTGCGGCTAGATTACCGCGAGTCTCTCCCTGACTGGGAATGCGTGCCAGAGCATAGTCGATAGGCTCGCCATTGATCATCAATATGCGTTTATCACCCTCGACAATCTCAGGGATGTAGCGTTGCGCCATGATGGTCTCTTGGCCAAATTTGGTCAGCGTCTCTATCACCACCCCTAGGTTCAAACCATCCTCTTTGATGCGGTAGATAGAGCTGCCACCCATACCATCTAAAGGTTTAAAGATGACGTCCCCATGCTCAGCATGAAAGTCTTTTAATCGCTCCTCTGAACGACTGACCAGTACCGGCGGGCAGCATTGAGGGAAGTGTGTAGCAAATAGCTTTTCGTTGAAATCGCGCAGGCTTTGAGTGCGGTTTACGATAAGCACACCGGCGGCTTCTGCAACCGCTAAAAGATGAGTGGTATAGATAAACTCGTTGTCGAAAGGTGGGTCTTTTCGCATCAGGATGACATCGAGCTCTGTTAGCGAGAGATCCTGATAGGCTTCGCGTTCGAACCACTTGTTCGGGTTCATATCGACGCTAATCGGCGCCATGCGAGCACGAACATCCCCATCTCTTGAGTAGAGATCGGACTGCTCCATATAGAACAGCTCCCAACCTTTCTGCTGCGCTGCCCAAAGCATCGCCAAAGAGCTGTCTTTTTTGTAGTTGATGTCGTCAATAGGGTCCATGACGATGCCCAGTTTAATGCTCATCTCTCGTTCCTTTTATGAGAAGTCGCCCCAGAGGTAGTTTAGTACCGATGCCGCCGCGACGGGAGCGGTCTCTGTGCGTAATATTCGACTGCCCAGTAACCAGGGCTTAAATCCTTTTTGCAGTGCCAGCTCGACTTCGCTCTCCTCTAAACCACCCTCCGGTCCAATCAGTAGTGCCACGCTGGAGGGTCTTGGCTCATTGTTTAGTGACGTGAGTTCAAGGTGCGGATGAAGAATGAGTTTCAGCTCGGCATCACACTGATCGATCCACTCTGCCAGTGAAAGAGGGGTATTTACGCTCATTGGCTTTGCACGAAAGCTCTGTTCGCTGGCGCTGATCGCGATCTGCTGCCAGTGAGCGGATCGCTTCTCTTGGCGTTCTGCCGTCAGTTTTACTTCGGAACGATCCGTAAAAAGGGGCGTCAGACTCTGTACACCCAACTCCGTCGCCTTCTGCACGGCGTAGTCCATGCGTTCACCACGAGAGAGGCCTTGCCCAATATGAATGTCGATTGGGGACTCACGATCATTCGAGTCGGCCGCAATGATCCGTACACTGGATTCACGTTTTGCTACTTTCGTTAGCTCGGCTTGATAATCAAAGCCATCACCATTGAATAGCACAAGCTTGAATCCCTGTTTCATGCGCAGCACTTTCACTAGGTGATTGTGAGAGGCTTCAGGCAGTTCGATTTCTGTTCCTGTGCTCAGTGGTAGGTCTAGGTAGACACGGGGTATTCGCATAAAGATTCTCTTATCACTCTGCCACTGATTATGCCATGACATTTAGGGTGCGTCAGGCTGGATTTAGACACAAAAAAGGGCAGGCTTTCGCCTACCCTTAGCCACTGTTAGTTGGCGATTAGATGCCTGCAGCGGATTTTAACGCGTCTGCTTTATCGGTCTTCTCCCATGGGAAGGCGGTAAAGGTGTCATCTCCAACCGTCATCTCAAATGGGTCGCGACCAAAGTGACCGTATGCCGCAGTCTGGCGGTACATAGGGTGCAGTAGATCGAGCATGTTAGTGATCGCGTACGGGCGCAGATCAAAGGTTTCGCGAACCAGCTCAATGATCTTCTCATCAGAGATCTTGCCAGTACCGAAGGTGTTGATTGATACAGAGGTCGGTTCTGCAACACCAATCGCGTAAGAGACCTGAATCTCACAACGATCCGCAAGACCAGCTGCAACAATGTTCTTAGCCACATAGCGACCTGCGTAAGCAGCTGAACGGTCCACTTTTGATGGGTCTTTACCAGAGAACGCACCACCACCGTGACGCGCCATGCCGCCGTAGGTATCGACAATGATCTTACGACCCGTTAGACCACAGTCGCCAACCGGGCCACCGATAACGAATTTACCGGTTGGGTTGATGTGCAGTTTAGTGCCTGCATGCAGAAGATCCGCTGGCAGTACATGCTTGATGATCAGCTCTTGAACCGCTTCTTGAAGATCTTTCTGAGTAACATCTGGGTTGTGTTGAGTTGAAAGAACCACCGCATCAATCGCAACCGGTTTGCCGTTTTCGTAGCGGCAAGTTACTTGTGATTTTGCATCTGGACGCAACCAAGGCAACAGGCCTGACTTGCGGGCTTCAGCTTGGCGCTCTACAAGACGATGGGCAAAGGTAATCGGAGCAGGCATTAGAACATCGGTTTCGTTCGACGCGTAGCCGAACATCAAACCCTGGTCACCGGCGCCTTGATCTTCAGGTTTTGCACGATCAACGCCCTGAGCGATATCCACAGACTGTTTACCGATGATGTTGATCACACCACAGGTATCACCATCGTAACCGACATCTGAAGAGGTGTAGCCGATGTCATTGATCACGTCACGAACAAGATCTTCAAGATCAATCCAAGAGGTGGTGCTGATCTCACCAGAGACAATCGCAACCCCGGTTTTCACCATGGTCTCACACGCCACTCGTGCGTACTTGTCCTCTTTTAAAATCGCGTCTAAGACTGCATCAGAGATCTGATCTGCAATCTTATCTGGGTGCCCTTCTGAAACTGATTCAGAGGTGAAAATCGAATATTCGCTCATGAGTAAATCCTATGGGTTAGGTCGAGCCGCACATGCACAGCTCTCAAAATGTGGCAGCCATTGTAACCGGTTAAGAGTCGAGTTCTAAGTAAAAAGAGCTCTACTTCGATGAAACCTTTGATCATTACCCATGAAATTGAGTCATTTTAGCTAATGTCATTTGAATCTAAGTCCCGTCTGCGAGAGAATTTACCCCTCAATTTTTAATACCCCCCGCAGGAGTAGATTAATGTCATCTCGCCGTGAGTTAGCCAATGCGATCCGCGCATTGAGCATGGATGCTGTTCAGAAAGCCAAATCTGGTCACCCAGGTGCCCCAATGGGTATGGCGGATATTGCCGAAGTACTCTGGAATGAGTTCATGAAGCACAACCCAAGCAACCCTCACTGGTTTGATCGCGACCGTTTCGTACTGTCAAACGGCCACGGTTCGATGCTGATCTACTCGTTGTTGCACCTAACCGGTTACGACGTCAGTGCAGAAGATCTGGCTAACTTCCGCCAACTGCATGCTAAAACGGCGGGTCACCCCGAGTATGGTTACTGCCCAGGTGTAGAGACGACGACCGGTCCATTGGGTCAAGGTATCACTAACGCCGTTGGTATGGCTGTCGCTGAGAAGACACTAGCGGCTCAATTCAACCGCCCTGGTCATGAGATTATCGATCACCACACCTACGCATTCATGGGTGATGGCTGCCTGATGGAAGGTATCTCACACGAAGCTTGTTCACTAGCGGGTACTCTGGGTCTTGGCAAACTGATCGCATTTTGGGATGACAACGGCATCTCGATTGACGGTGAGGTTGAAGGTTGGTTCAGCGATGACACGCCTGCACGTTTTGAAGCTTACGGCTGGCAGGTGATCCGTGGCGTTGATGGTCACGATGCGGAACAGATCATTGCTGCTGTTGAAGCCGCTCAAGCGAACGAAGATCAGCCAACGTTGATCTGCTGTAAAACAATCATCGGCTTTGGTTCACCCAACAAGCAGGGCAAAGAGGATTGTCACGGTGCACCTTTAGGTGACGACGAGATCGCGTTGGCTCGCCAAGAGTTGAACTGGCCACACGCCCCATTTGAGATCCCAGAAGAGATCGCAGAGGGTTGGGATGCACGTGAAGCGGGCAGCGTTCTTGAAAACGAGTGGAACGAACGCCTTGCAGAGTACTCTGAAGCCTTCCCAGAGCTTGCTGCGGAGTTGATGCGTCGCCTATCGGGTGAATTGCCTGCCGATTTCTCTGAAAAAGCGGATGCATGGATTGCTGAAGTAGCTGAAAAGGGTGAGACCATCGCGTCTCGTAAGGCTTCGCAAAACGCTCTTAACTCACTGGGACCTATCCTGCCAGAGTTCTTAGGTGGTTCTGCCGACCTAGCAGGTTCTAACCTAACACTGTGGTCTGGCTCTAAAGCGATCACTGCAGAAGATGCGAGCGGTAACTACCTGCACTACGGTGTGCGTGAGTTCGGTATGAGCGCAATCATGAACGGTATCGCACTGCACGGTGGTTTCATCCCATACGGTGCGACCTTCCTAATCTTTATGGAGTACGCTCGTAACGCGGTTCGTATGGCGGCTCTGATGAAGCAACGCGCTATCTTTGTTTACACTCACGACTCAATCGGTCTGGGTGAAGATGGTCCTACTCACCAACCAGTTGAGCAAGTAGCTAGCCTGCGTATGACCCCTAATATGGAGACATGGCGCCCTTGTGACGCGGTTGAATCAGCTGTCGCTTGGCGTAACGCGGTTGAGCGTGCCGATGGCCCAAGTTCATTGATCTTCTCGCGTCAGAATTTGCCTCACCAATCTCGCAGTGGTGATCAGATTGCGGCGATCTCTAAAGGTGGTTACATCTTGCAAGATTGTGCCGGCACACCGGATCTAATCCTAATCGCGACAGGTTCTGAAGTTGAGTTGGCTATGGCATCAGCCGAAGCACTGACAGCAGAAGGCAAAGCGGTTCGCGTAGTCTCTATGCCATCAACTGAGCGTTTTGATGCTCAGACTGCTGAATACAAAGAGTCTGTTCTACCGGCTGCGGTTACAGCTCGTGTAGCGATTGAGGCGGGTATTGCAGACTTCTGGTACAAGTACGTTGGCTTTAGTGGTGCGATTGTCGGTATGGAATCCTTTGGTGAATCTGCACCGGCTGGTGAGCTCTTCAAGCACTTCGGCTTCACGGTAGAGAATGTTAAACAGAAGGCGCTAGCCCTCGTTTAAGTTGATCACGCCGGTTTTTAACCGGCGTTTTACTCTCTGAGAGGTGAGATGAGCTACCGCATAGCGATTAACGGTTATGGTCGAATTGGGCAGTGTCTGCTCAGGGCCCTGTTTGAGCGTGGCTTAGAGACTAAGCTTCAACCCATTGCGATTAATGAGTTGGCTGAGCCTGAGACGGTCTCCTATTTGACGCGTTATGACACGACGCATGGCCGCTTCCCGGCACCGGTTACTCTTGAAAATGATCAGCTAGTTATTCGTGACCACGCCATCCAAATTTTAAATACTCCCAAGCCCGACCAACTCCCTTGGCGTGAAATGGGCATTGATCTGCTGATGGAGTGTTCAGGCTCGTTCAGTGACCGTCAAACAGCTGAGTTGCATCTGAAGCAGGGGGCCAAACGCTTGCTCTTTTCACAGCCCGCCACGGCTGAGGTAGACGCTACCGTTGTGTTTGGCTTAAACCAAGATTCAATAAACGTGAATCATAAAGTGGTCTCAGCCGCCTCCTGTACGACCAATTGTGTGATACCTATATTAGATCAGCTCGATAGGCATTTTGGCATTGAGCAGGGTGTGACCACGACGATTCACTCGGCGATGAATGATCAGCCAGTGATCGATGCCTACCATCACACCGATTTGCGACTAACCCGCAGTGCTCTGCAGTCGATTATTCCTGTGGATACAGGGTTAGCAAAAGGGATCGATCGCTTATTGCCGTCGTTGGAAGGGAAATTTAAGTGCCTCCATTTACGTGTGCCAACCCTTAATGTCTCACTGATGGATATGTCGATCAGCTTAGAGCGCGATACCACTGAAGAGGAGATCAACCAACTCTTCAAATCGCTCTCTGAAGGGCCGTTAAAAGGGTTGTTGGGATACACAGAGGAGCCGCATGCATCGACCGACTTTAACCACGACAGTCGCTCAGTCGTTGTTGATGGCACTCAGACGCGATTGTCCGGCAAGCGTTTACTGAAGCTGGTCTGCTGGTTTGATAATGAGTGGGGCTTTGCCAACCGCATGTTGGATATTGCTGAGCATTGGCTCGCACTGAAACAGAATTAATTTAATGATTGGAGAATAACAATGAACGTAAAACTGATGAAAGATTTGGATCTTGCAGGGAAACGCGTATTGATTCGTGAAGATCTGAACGTTCCTGTTAAAGATGGCAAAGTGACTTCCGATGCTCGTATTCGTGCGTCACTACCGACTATTCAGCTAGCGCTAGAAAAGGGTGCGACAGTGATGTTGATGTCACACCTTGGTCGTCCAACCGAAGGCGAATATGAAGAGCAGTATTCACTAGCACCCGTTGCGACCCACTTAGCAGGTCTGTTGGGTCGAGATGTTCCACTGATCAAGGATTGGGTTGATGGTGGCTTTTCAGTAGAGCCAGGTCAGGTCGTTCTTCTGGAGAACGTGCGTTTTAACGCGGGCGAGAAGAAAGATAACGAAGAGCTATCTAAGAAGATGGCCGCGCTTTGTGATGTCTACGTCATGGATGCTTTTGGTACCGCGCACCGCGCACAAGCATCAACTCACGGTGTGGCACGTTTTGCACCTATCGCCTGTGCAGGCCCACTGCTAGCGAATGAGCTTGAAGCTTTGGGTAAAGCGCTTGATAACCCAGCACGTCCATTGGTGGCGATCGTGGGTGGTTCAAAAGTATCTACTAAGCTTGAAGTACTTAACTCACTCTCTGAGAAGTGTGATCAGCTCATCGTTGGTGGCGGTATCGCCAACACCTTCTTGGCTGCAGCGGGCAAACCCGTTGGTACGTCACTGCACGAAGCTGACCTTGTTGATACAGCGAAAGCGCTGATGGCTCGCTGCGAAATTCCTATTCCATCGGATGTGGTTACAGCGACCGAGTTTGCAGAGAGTGCTGAAGCGGTTACCAAATCAGCGGATGACGTAGCCGACAATGAGATGATTTTGGATATCGGTCCAGAGACTGCGAATCAGTTGGCACAAGTATTGCAAAACGCAGGTACCATCATCTGGAACGGCCCTGTAGGTGTATTTGAATTTGATCAGTTTGGTAACGGCACTGAAGCGTTATCAAGAGCCATTGCTCAAAGTAACGGCTTCTCGATTGCAGGTGGTGGTGATACTTTAGCTGCAGTAGATAAATATTCTATTGCAGATGATGTATCCTACATATCAACAGGTGGTGGTGCTTTCCTAGAGTTTGTTGAAGGTAAGGTACTGCCTGCAGTTGCAGTGCTTGAAGCACGCGCTAACGGTTAACAGCAAACGATTAATAGCAAATAGGTAAAAAATGGCTCTTATTTCAATGAGACAGCTGCTCGATCATGCAGCAGAGTATGGCTACGGCATTCCAGCGTTCAACGTGAATAACCTGGAGCAGATGCGTGCCATTATGGAAGCAGCTGATCGTGCCGATGCCCCTGTCATCGTGCAGGCCTCTGCCGGTGCACGTAAGTACGCGGGTTCTAACTTCCTTCGCCACATGATCTTGGCAGCGATTGAGGAGTTTCCACACATTCCTGTCTGTATGCACCAAGATCACGGCACAAGCCCAGCAGTGTGTCAGCGCTCCATTCAACTAGGCTTCTCATCGGTCATGATGGACGGTTCACTGGGTGAAGATGGTAAGACACCGACCGACTACGACTACAACGTTGATGTGACTCGTCGTACCGTTGAGATGGCTCACGCATGTGGTGTCTCTGTTGAGGGCGAGCTTGGCTGTCTGGGTTCACTTGAAACGGGTGAAGCCGGTGAAGAGGACGGTATCGGTGCTGTCGGTAAACTTAGCCACGACCAGATGCTGACTGACCCAGAAGAGGCTGCGCAGTTTGTTAAGGCGACTCAGGTCGATGCGCTTGCCATTGCAGTGGGTACTTCACACGGTGCTTACAAGTTCACTCGTCCACCAACAGGTGACATTCTTGCCGTTGATCGTATTCGTGCGATTCACGAACGTATTCCAGGTACTCACCTTGTTATGCACGGTTCATCTTCCGTGCCACAAGAGTGGCTAGAGGTGATCAACCAGTTTGGTGGTGAGATTCCTGAAACTTACGGTGTTCCGGTTGAACAGTTGGTTGACGGTATCAAGCACGGCGTGCGCAAGGTCAACATCGACACCGATCTTCGTCTAGCGTCGACTGGTGCTGTGCGTAAGTTCTTGGCAGAAAACACCGCTGAATTTGACCCACGCAAGTACCTAGCGAAAACAATCACAGCGATGTCTGATATCGCTTACGCGCGTTACGATGCCTTTGGTGCGGCGGGCAATGCTAGCAAGATCAAAGCGATCAACCTTGAAGATATGACAGAGCGTTACCTCTCAGGTGAACTGGACGCAAAAGTGAATTAATCCAAGTTCACTGGATATCAAGGAGGCTTAGGCCTCCTTTTTTGTCTCTAGTGTATGGATTCTGTATGCAACTTACTCCAGGGCTCGGTGATGTCGTACCAGATGACCGCACTGAAATACTCCATCTGTCCCGCTTCTAGCTGCTCATAGTTCACTTCAAAACTGTGTAGCGTTTGTAGGCCCTGTTGGTGGGTATGATGATCGACGATCTGAAGGGATTGCCACTCTCGCTGCAGTCCCATCTTGCGCAGGTGTTCACCCAGTAACTCCAGTAGATCAGAGTTGCCATTGATCGTTGAAGAGTAGACGACGAAAGGGGTCTCTGGCCAGCCTGTCCCCTCGGTTATGTTGAGCTGATAATCGGTTGTTCTGCGCATGATCTGATCCTTAATTGAATATAGTTACGTTTCATCACGCTGAATCGATTGGCGCAATGATAGAATACCGTCATAACCGAACGATGGAGCCATAAGATGGACAGCAAAACCCCCTTCTACTCAATGACGCCTGATCGTGTCATCGATGCGGTTGAGTCTCAGGGGTGGCTGAGTGATTTCCGTATTCTTGAGTTAAACAGTTACGAAAACCGCGTCTATCAAGTTGGCATCGATCAAGCTGAACCCTTGATTACCAAGTTTTACCGCCCGAACCGATGGAGTGATGCGCAAATCCAAGAGGAGCATGATTTCTGTTTTGAGTTGGCTGATGCCGATATCTCTGTCGTTGCACCCCTTAAAAACAGCGAAGGAGAGAGCCTGCTCAACTTTGATCAGTTTCGTTTCACCCTCTTTCCACGACGAGGAGGAAGGGCTCCTGAACTGGATGATCCTGAACACCTTTATCAGTTGGGTGTCGCTCTGGGCCAAATACACGCAGTTGGCGCAGCTAAGCCGTTTAAAGAGAGGCCCTCTTTAGATGTCGATAGCTACGGCTGGCAGAGTCGAGAGTTGCTACTGTCTGAACATATTCCACAGAACCTCCGTGCAGCCTACGAGTCGATCTCACAAGAGGTGCTCGAGAGGGTAGAGCAGCGTTTCTCAGACTATTCAGACCTTGAATCCATTCGTGTGCACGGGGATTGTCACAGTGGCAATGTACTTTGGCGTGATGATCGACCGCACTTCGTGGATTTCGATGACGCGCGTATGGCTCCCGCTATTCAGGATATCTGGATGCTTTTGACGGGCGAGCGCCATCAGATGGAGATGCAACTGAGTGAAGTGATTGCCGGCTATGAAGAGTTCTTTGAGTTCAATCCTCGCGAGCTCAACCTTGTAGAGCCACTTAGAACACTCAGAATGATGAACCACGCTGCTTGGATCGCAAAACGTTGGGATGACCCCGCTTTCCCCAAAGCCTTCCCATGGTTTAACACAGAGCGCTACTGGGGTGAGCATCTGCTCGATCTTAAAGTGCAGCTCTCAGCCCTCGATGAGCCTGTACTGAAACTGCTTTAGATCTTACGAGCTCGTGCTGGCTTCCCTTTAAGAGGACGCTGGCGCAGGATCTCGACAGCACGATCAGCCAGTGTTCTTGGCACGGCTACGTAGCTGTTGAAGTCTTGTACGGTAATGTTGCCGATCTGATCGCCTTTGATCTCTTTTGTTGCGGTTAGAGCACCGACAATGTCTCCGGGGCGAATCTTATTCTTGCGACCCATTGAGATCGCAATGGTGCGCAGGTTCGATTGCAGTTTAATCACATTGTTAATCTGTGGGCGGGGCATCGGTTTAGCTTCCAGTGACAAACCAACTGCTGTATTGATCTTCTCTAAACGGAATCCATCTTTAGCGCCGACCAGAGAGATGGCTTGGCCCTTACGACCAGCACGGCCAGTTCGGCCACAGCGATGTGTGTAGACAGCTGAATCTCCGGGCAGGCTGGCATTGAGTACCAGATCAACCGAGTCGATATCCAAACCACGTGCGGCAACATCCGTGGCGATCAAAAATCTTAAAGTGCCGTTACTGAAGCGAATTAGTACCTGATCACGATCACGTTGTTCCATGTCACCATGCAACACGCCCGCTTTTAGACCGTAAGAGCGTAGCTCTTGCCCTAACTGGTTACAGCTCTCTTTGGTATTACAGAAGATGATGGCGGATTCCGGCATTACGGACGTCAATACCGCCAAAGTGCCTTGCCCCATTTGAGTTCGATCGCACTGGTAGGCACGATGCTTAATCGTGCTGATATCGGGATCTTTGGCAGCGATGCGCACCTCTTTAGGGTTGCGCTGATACTCTTTACTCAGTGCTTGGATGTTCTCAGGGTAGGTAGCCGAAAACAGAAGTGTCTGGCGATCTTTCGGCATTTGGCCAAGGATACGATCTAGGTCATCTTGGAAACCCATATCGAGCATACGATCCGCTTCATCAAACACCAGTGTTGAGACTTGTGATAGATCGAGAGTACGTTTGCGCAGGTGATCAACGATTCGCCCCGGTGTACCGACGATGATGTGTGCTCCGTGCTCTAGTGAACCAATTTGCGGGCCGATAGGTTGGCCACCGCAGAGTGATAAGATCTTGATATTACCGGGGTGGCGCGCGAGTTTACGAAGCTCATCGGCGACCTGGCCGGCCAATTCGCGTGTTGGGCATAGCACTAACGCCTGAATGCAGAAACGTTTGGGCTCTAGGCGCTCCACCAGTGGCAGACCAAAGGCCAATGTTTTACCACTTCCCGTGGCCGCTTGTGCAAGCAGATCAGTACCCTCAAGGCTGTAAGGAAGACTTTCAGCTTGGATCTCGGTCATCGACTCGTAGCCGATCGAAGCCAAATTGTTTAACTGGCCTTCAGAAAGGGGGAGGGATTTGAACGATTTAGATTTGCTCACGGGTATGCCTTCAACTTGATAGTGCGCGAAGTATACCAGAGCTGATATCAACTAGCGCCAATCTATTCCAAGCAGATTAGCGACCTCTTCAAGGGTGTGATTAATCTCAGCATCGATTTTGAGGTCTAGCATCTCATCGGCACGAGTCACTCCTTGCGTCAGCGCCGCTTGTGGAATCTGATGTTGCCGTGCATGGCGGTTAAAGCGAAATCCGGAGAACACCTGTAGTGAAGTGCCAATACAGAGCAGCGCATCTGACCCCTCCAAAGCATCAATCGCACTGAAGACCGTCTCCTTGGGAACGTTATCGCCAAAATAGACCACTCGTGCCTTCATGACGCCACCACAATCAGGGCAGTTCGGCACATTGAAGTGACTAAAGTAGGCTTCAAGGTCAGCATCCCCATCGGGTCTTGGCGACGAGAGCGGGACGTTAAACTCTGGATTTTCACGACGACACCACTGGTGCATCTCGTCTCGGGTAATCTCATGATCACACTCAATGCACGCCACAATATCAGCACGGCCATGCAGATCGACCACCTTCTTGCTGCCCGCCTTTTGATGCAGACGATCGACGTTTTGGGTCACCAGCAGTTCAACGAGGTTCTGCTTCTCAAGTGCGGCCAATATTTTGTGTGCGTTACTCGGCTGAGCATCACGCATGGTATGCCAACCGGCTAAACTTCTTCCCCAGTAGCGTTGGCGTACCCCCAATTGACTGATGAATTGACCATGCTGCACCGGTGGAGGCGATTGCCAGTTACCCTCCGCATCGCGATAAGCCGGAATGCCTGAGCCAGTACTGATGCCCGCTCCCGTTAGTATGAACAGTTTTGGGTATCGCTCTATAAAGTCGGCCAGCTGTTGGCTCTGAGGGTTAAATCTTGTCATTAATTGCTCTCTAAAAGCTTGCTTATTCCTCGATTTAGGAATGAAATGCATCTCTTATCTTTTTGAGTTCATACCTATGATGCCTGCTCAGCCCCTTACCGAATTGCAATCCTATGCCGATGAAGAGGTTCTATTTGAACAGATCGCGAACAACCTTCAAAGCCAAGGCTATGCGATCTGCCCCGCGTCACTGCCGGTAGAGCTCGGACAAGATATCTGCGAACAGTTATACGGCCTGGATGAAACTGAGTTCACTGTTGCGGGTATTGGCCGTCAAAATCAACACATGCAGAATGAATTTGTGCGCACAGATCGTATCTGTTGGTTTACCGGCGAAACCCCCATAGGCGCCCGTTGGTTGGCCTGGGCGAATCGTTTACAAAGTTATTTGAATCGTCGTCTATTTTTAGGCCTATTTTCGTTTGAGAGCCATTTGGCACACTACTCTGCCGGTGACTTCTATAAGCGCCACTACGATGCGTTCCGAGATCAGCGTAACAGAGTGCTGTCGATGGTCGTCTACCTAAACCCAAACTGGGGACCAGAGGATGGTGGCGAGCTGGTGCTTTATCAAAACGATGCCGACACCGAAGGACTTAAAGTCACACCGCTGATGGGTACGGTTGTTCTGTTTTTAAGTGAAGAGTTCCCTCACGAAGTGCTCCCCGCAAACCGAGATCGTTACTCCATAGCTGGCTGGTACCGAGTAAATGGATCAACCTTAGATCGTGTCGATCCGCCAAGATAAAAAAACGGGCCATGGTGGCCCGTTTTTTTTGCAGTGCTGTCTATTAGCGAGCAGCTTTCAGCTCTAGACGACGTGCGTGTAGTGCTGGCTCTGTGTAGCCGTTTGGCTGTTTGCAGCCATCGATAACTAGGTCACACGCCGCTTTGAATGCGATGTTGTTGTCGATGTCGTCACACAGTGGTGTGTAAGTTGGATCGTTCGCATTTTGGCGATCTACAACAGCGGCCATACGCTTTAGAGTCTCCATCGCTTGTGCTTCTGTGCAGATGCCATGACGGATCCAGTTAGCGATGTGCTGTGATGAGATACGCAGCGTTGCGCGGTCTTCCATTAGACCAACATCATTGATGTCTGGTACTTTCGAACAACCGATACCTGAATCAACCCAACGAACAACGTAGCCAAGGATACCCTGTGCGTTGTTATCCAGCTCTGCCTGGATCTCTTCAGCACTCCACTGTGGGTTGCGCTCTACAGGGATGGTTAGGATATCGTCTAGAGAAGCGCGCTCACGCTTCGCCAACTCTTCCTGGCGGCCGAACACATCAACCTTGTGGTAGTGAAGGGCGTGTAGTGTAGCGCCTGTTGGTGAAGGAACCCATGCAGTGTTTGCACCAGACATCGGGTGACCGATCTTCTGATCCAGCATGTTGGCCATCTGATCTGGCATCGCCCACATGCCCTTACCGATCTGTGCTTTGCCGCTTAGACCGCATGCAAGACCGATATCCACGTTCCAATTTTCGTAAGCCGCAATCCAAGAAGCTGCTTTCATATCGCCTTTGCGAATCATTGGGCCTGCTTCCATCGAGGTGTGGATCTCGTCGCCGGTGCGATCAAGGAAACCTGTGTTGATAAACACAACACGTGAGCTCGCTGCACGGATACACTCTTTCAAGTTGATCGTTGTGCGACGCTCTTCGTCCATGATGCCGACTTTGATTGTGTTCTCTTCAAGTCCCAGAGCCTGCTCAACACGGCCCATAAGCTCGTTTGTGAAAGCAACCTCTTCAGGACCATGCATCTTCGGTTTAACGATGTAGATAGATCCAGTCACAGTGTTGTTGAACTTACCGTTGTGCTTCACGTCGTGGATAGAGATGGTTGAAGTGATCATGCCATCCATGATGCCTTCAGGCACTTCGTTGCCATCTTTATCGATGATTGCGTTGTTGGTCATTAGGTGGCCAACGTTACGAACGAACATCAAAGATCGACCTTTAAGTGCCATTGGCTGACCATCTTTGCTGGTGTATTCACGATCGCCGTTTACAGTACGAGTGAATGATTGACCACCTTTTTCGATCGTTTCGCTCAGTGTGCCTTTGATAAGACCTAACCAGTTGCGGTAAACCAGAGTTTTATCTTCGGCATCAACTGCTGCAACAGAGTCTTCACAGTCCATGATGGTCGTTAGAGCCGACTCCATCACAATGTCTTTAACGCCAGCTTTGTCCTCTGAACCGATCTGGTGAGAAGCGTCGATCTGGATTTCAAAATGCAAACCGTTGTTGATCAGTAGGATGGATTCTGGTGCTGCTGTATCACCTTTGTAGCCGACAAACTGCTCAGGGTTTGCCAGTGCAACGGCGTTGCCATCAATGGTGGCAACCAGTGCGCCATCCACAATGGTGTAAGCGGTCACATCAGCATGTGAGCCTGAAGCAAGGGGTGCCGATTCATTTAGGAAGTCTCGACCAAAAGCGATGACTTTTGCACCACGTGCTGGGTTGTAAGCTTTCGTAATCTCTGCACCGCCATCAGTCGAGATCGCATCCGTACCGTACAGTGCATCGTAAAGGCTGCCCCAACGTGCGTTAGCTGCGTTCAATGCAAAACGAGCATTCATAACAGGAACCACGAGCTGTGGGCCGGCCATGGTCGCCATTTCAGGATCGACGTTAGAGGTTGTAATCTTAAAATCAGGACCCTCTTCAACCAGGTAACCGATCTCTTTTAGGAAGGCCTTGTATTCAGCAAAGTCGTAACCGCCTTGATGTGCGCGGTACCACTCATCCATCTGCTCTTGGATCTGGTCACGCTTAGCGAGTAATTCGCGGTTACGAGGCGCTAAGTCATGAATAATTGATGCAAATGAGCTCCAAAAAGCATCAGTGCTGACGCCTGTGCCTGGAAGGACTTCTTCGTTAACGAAGGTGTAGAGTTCTGTTGCGACCTGTAGGCCATTTACTTCGGTACGTTGAATCATAATTACTCCTGAGTTTCGCGTTGGCCGGCTCTGTGTCGCCGAAGGGTCGCGGTTTCAAATTGTGCTATGCAAC
Organism: Marinobacterium sp. xm-m-383; assembly: GCF_013283255.1. Taxonomy (NCBI): domain Bacteria; kingdom Pseudomonadati; phylum Pseudomonadota; class Gammaproteobacteria; order Oceanospirillales; family Oceanospirillaceae; genus Marinobacterium; species Marinobacterium sp. xm-m-383. Next base: position 69,038 of record NZ_WBYT01000004.1, read on the forward strand.
ATTAAACGACTGCCATATATATGTAACCCACCTTTAGTCTCAAGTGTGAAATGTTCTATTTCATACTGTGGAAAATTAGTCGTTATTTCATAGTGTGGAATTGGAAATAAAAAAGCCCAGCAAGGCTGGGCTTTTTACACTGCTGACAAAGCCAACGTTCTTTATCGGGGACTTTTCACAATAAAGGGATTTTAAAGGAGGGTGCGCTTGACGCACTCCCCTGTGTTTGAGCTTTTCAGAAGCCTGCTGATCTCAGGTTCTGATCTATCTCGGTGAGTATGGCCGGATCATCGATTGTCGAGGGCATTGTATAGCTCTCATTCGCTGCAATCTTCCTCAGCACAGCACGCAGCACCTTACCTGAACGAGTTTTTGGAAGTCGCTGAACAATCAGTGCCTGACGGAAACAAGCTACTGCTCCGACCTGGTCGCGCACCATTGCAGTTAACTCCTCGACCAGCGTCTCTTCAGCAATACTCTCTCCTGCTTTCAGTACAACCAATCCTAGCGGAAGTTGTCCTCTTAAATCGTCATTAACGCCGATTACAGCGCACTCGGCCACTGCAGAGTGTCCAGAGAGAACCTCCTCCATCTCACCGGTCGAGAGACGGTGTCCAGAAACATTAATTACATCGTCAGTACGCCCTGTGATGTAGATATACCCTTCGGAGTCTTTAAATCCGCCATCGCCCGTATGATAGTAACCTGGGAATGCTTCGAGATAGGAGGTCCGGTAGCGGTCATTGTTGTTCCAGATACTCCAGGCAACACCCGGTGGCATCGGCAGGCTGACACAGATATTCCCGGTTGATTCGGCCTCGACCGGAATGCCCGCATCATCTAGTACCATAATGTTATAGCCCGGAATCGGTTTGTTGGTCGAGCCCAGTCGGACCTCAGAAGGGTTTTCCCAGCCCATCATCGGTGCAGTCATTGGCCAGCCGGTTTCGGTTTGCCACCAGTGATCAATCACCGGAACCTTAAGCAGCTCTGATAGCCATGAATAGGTGGATGAGTCCAATTTCTCACCGGCGACAAACACCCATTTCAGGCTGCTAAGATCATACTGTTTCGATAAATCTGCCTTCGGGTCTTCCTTGCGTATTGCTCGAAAAGCTGTCGGTGCACAAAACATTGAATTAACGCGATACTCATCAATTACGCGCCAAAATGTGCCCGCATCGGGTGTTTTGATCGGTTTTCCCTCAAAGAATATTGCAGAGCAGCCGCCCATAAGGGGGCCGTAAACAATAAAAGAGTGTCCGACAACCCAGCCGATATCGGATGCGCCCCACCAGACATCGCCCGCTTCCATGCCGTAGACGTTGTTTAGTGCATATCTCAGTGCAACCGCATGACCTCCGTTATCGCGCACGATCCCTTTTGGCTGTCCCGTTGTGCCAGAGGTGTAGAGAATATAGAGCGGGTCTGAACCCTTAACCGTTACACAATCTGCCGGTTCCGCCTCTTGCTGAATCTCGTACCAGTCGAGATCCCAGGCCTGATCCAGTTCAGCTTGCAACATTGGTCGTTGGCATACGATGGTGTGTGCGGGTTTGTGCGTCGCCTGATCGATCGCCTGATCAACCAATGGTTTGTAAGCGATCTGCTTATCAAACTCAATACCGCACGAAGCGGTTAAAATTACTTTGGGGCTGGCATCATCAATACGGATCGCCATCTCATTGGGTGCAAACCCACCAAAGACGACTGAATGCACTGCGCCGAGTCGTGCGCACGCCAGCATTGCTACGGCGGCTTCAGGTATCATAGGCATGTAGATCAGCACGGTATCACCTTTGCTGACACCACAGGCTTTAAGTGCACCGGCAAATCGTGAAACTCTGGTGAGAAGATCCTGATAGGTGATCGCTTCTTTGGTGTTGCTGACGGGCGAATCATAGTAGAGCGCAACCTGATTGCCACGCCCTTGTTCAATCTGACGGTCTAGTGCCAGATAACAGCTGTTTAGCTCACCATCAGCGTACCAATTGTAGGTGCCAAATTCTGTTTCATGAAGAACCGTCTCTGGCTTCTTAAACCAAGCGATTCTGTCTGCTTGCGCTGCCCAATAAGCTTCTGGATTGTCCAGCGCAGTCTGGTACTCATCTTCGTATCTCATCTTGTAATCCTTTATTGTTATTTTTTTATGATTCTGGCTGTTGAAGCCGCCTTTTAACAGTTACTCATTTTGATAGAGCTTCAAGATGCTGGAGAAGTCTAATCCGCCATTTCCGTTGCTCTTGTGTTGCGAGAACAGAGCACGCGCTGCAGATCCCATGGGAGTGGGGGAAGTGCTCTGTTGGCTGACATCCATCGCCAGTCCAAGATCTTTGAACATCAGATCAACCTGAAAACCGCCCTGGTAACTATTAGAGGAGGGAACATTTGGCATCACTCCTGGGTAGGGGTTGTAGACCTGTAACGACCAGTTGTTACCTGAACTCTGCTTCATAATTTCTGAGAGTACGGCTGGGTCTAGACCATTGCGCACGCCCATATTCAGTGCTTCTGCAGTTCCGGCCATATGGATTGCCAGCAACATGTTGTTGCAGCATTTGGCGATTTGCCCTGCACCTGAATCACCGGCGCGGAAGATGTTTTTACCCATCCCCTCTAAGATCGGTTTGGCTCGCTCAAACTGAGATTCGCTCCCCCCAACCATAAATGCCAGCGTGCCGGCCGTCGCGGCTCCAACACCGCCAGATACCGGGGCATCGATAAATTCAATACCACGCTTGGCACCCGCCGCGGAGACACGTCTAGCGGTTTCAGCATCAATGGTGGAGCTATCAATAATCAGCGCGTTGGGTTCGACCTCATCAAAAAGCGGCTGATCACCAGTGAGAAAGAGTCCTTCGACATGCTTACCGGCCGGTAGCATCGTGATTACAAACTCGGCGCCTTTTACCAGGTCCACGGCTGAGGTTGATGACTGTGCGCCTTCGCTGACAACCCGTGCAATCGATTCTTCAGAGAGGTCAAATACTTTGACCTTATGGCCAGCTTTAACCAGGTTGATCGCCATAGGGCCGCCCATGTTGCCCAGCCCAATAAATCCTATTGTTGCCATAATCTATCCTTTTTATCTTTATTTTTTGGAGTTTGATCCGTTTCTATTCTCTAGATTGCCGCCAAAGGGTGAGTTTCCCATGGTGATTCAAAGAACTTATTAACAAAACTGGCTTCAACCTCTTCAACCGATTTGTAGGTCCAGTCTGGGTTTCTGTCTTTATCGACGAGGAGCGCTCGAACACCTTCGGGGAACTCGCGATGACGGCAGCACTGTACAGATAGCACCAGTTCCGCCAGAAAGACCTCTTTTAGCGATAGGTGACGAGAGCGTTTAAGCTGCTCTGCAATCAGATGAACCGACAGTGGAGAGCCATGAGTAATCGCTTTTTGAGAGCGTTGAATCCAGGGATCATCACTCACAAGGACTTTCATTGCCTCCATCAAATCCACTAATGAATCCTGGTCGGTGATCTTTTGGATAAAGTCGAAGTGATCCTGAATAGGGGATTCATCCCGGTAATTGGCCTGAGATGCCTGCTCTAAGCGACGAAGAACACGAGTTACGCAGACGTCTGCATCAGTGTTCCAGTCAGCGGCTTGAAGGCTCGAAACTAGCTCATCATATTTTGCTGAGTCGATAAAACGGTCAGCCAGCCCTAGAAAAAGCGCATCAGCGGCATAGATAGGGTTGCCTGTTAGTCCGAGGAACAATCCCGTTCGGCCAGGCATTCGATTGAGGAAGAAAGACCCGCCCACATCCGGATAGAGCCCGATTGTGACTTCGGGCATCGCCATGTGTGAGCTCTGAGTGACCACACGGTGACTACAGCCATTCATTAGCCCCATGCCACCGCCCATCACGATACCGCTACCCCAGCAGATAATCGGTTTGGGGAAAGTGTGGATGGTGTAGTCGAGTCGATACTCTGCTGTAAAGTAGTCGAGTGGAAAATTTGCGTTCTCACCAGAGGTAATCGACTTATACAGGTTGACCACATCGCCCCCTGCGCAAAAGGCTTTCTCACCCGCACTGGTCAGAATCACCGCTTTTATCTGTTTGTCATTTGCAGCACTCTCGAGACGCGGTTCGATTAGCTCGATCATCTCCAGAGTTAAAGCATTCAGTGAACGCTTAGCATTGAGCGAAACCTCTAGAATCTTATGCCCGTCCTTGGTTGGGTGTTCGGTAAAAAGTACGCTACTCATCGATAGTCCTTAGCTGTTTTTCCATTCGGGAGCACGTTTCTCAAGGAATGCATTGACCCCCTCGCGCTGATCTTCTGTGAAGAACAGGTCAACGAAGAGTTCACGCTCTAAGCGATAGCCAGCTTCCCAGTGTTGAGTGCGGTTGTTCTGAATCAGCTGCTTACACGCGGCGATTGACATAGGACTTTGTTGTTCAGCCTGTCTTGCGAGTTCTAGTGCACGTTTGAACGACTGGCCGGTTGCCACAAGCTCCTCTACGAGTCCAATCTCATGCGCTTTGGGTGCTTTAATGCGTTCGCCGAGGATAATCAACCGCTTTGCCCATCCCTCGCCAACCAGCATGGTCAGGTTTTGAGTGCCGCCCGCACAAGGGAGTAGACCAACTTTTGCTTCGGGAAGAGCCATCTGAGCTTGCTCTTCAGCAACACGGATATCGCAGGCGAGTGCAACCTCAAGCCCACCGCCCATTGCAAAGCCGTTGACCGCTGCAATTGAGACACCGCGGAAGTTGGAAAGTGCTTCGAAAGCCTCACCAAAGCCGCGTGCCATATCCCTCGCCATTGATCGGTCGCCATCTGCAAACAGGTTTAGATCGGCGCCCGCGCAAAAGAATTTTTCACTATCAGAGCGCAAAACCAATGCGAAGATCTCTCTATCAGCGTTGAGTTGATCCACTGTTTCGCTCAAAAGCTTGAGGCTTTCCACCGTCCAGGTGTTGGCCGGCGGATTGTTCATGGTGATTATGGCTGTGTGGCCCTGTTTTTCGAGTATAAGTGCGTCAGACATCTTAATTTCCTTATAACAGCTCGCTGGTATCCTGCATCAGTGCGCGGCGCGCAATAATCAGACGCATAATTTCGTTGGTGCCTTCAAGAATACGGTGGACCCGGTTGTCACGCAGGTATCGCTCCATCGGGTACTCCTTGATATAGCCATTGCCCCCGAAGATCTGAAGCGCTTCGTCTGTAACGGTGTAACCTGCGTCGGTCGCAAACTGCTTGGCCATCGCGCAGTAAGTGGTACGGTCGGGGTGTTCAGTATCCAAACGGCTAGCCGCCATGCGGATCATTTGGCGAGCTGCGACCAACTGGGTTGTCATGTCGGCAAGCTTAAACTGAAGCGCCTGAAAGTTGCTCAGTGTTTTACCAAACTGGCTGCGTTCAAGCAGGTAGTCTCTTGCTCTCTGCAGAGCGGCCTGAGCGGTGCCGATCGAGCAGGCGCCGATATTGATACGCCCGCCATCCAGACCTTTCATCGCTATTTTAAAGCCATCGCCCTCGTTGCCGAGCATTGCAGAAGCAGGAACCCGAACATCCTCAAAAGTAATCATTCGAGTGGGTTGCGAGTTCCAGCCCATCTTCTGTTCTTTGCGCCCGTAACTGATCCCATTAGTTTTGGCATCGACGGCAAAGGCTGAGATCCCTTTTGGACCAGCTTCCCCAGTTCTCGCCATAACAATTAGGACATCCGTTGCACCGGCACCGGAGATAAAGATTTTGCTGCCGTTGATTAGGTAGTCATCGCCCTCGCGCTTGGCGCTGGTTTTAAGCGAACCCGCATCAGAACCCGCATTGGGTTCTGTCAGGCAGTAGGATCCAAAGATATCACCAGCTGTCAGTCCCGGACACCAGTGCTCGCGGGTCTCTGCATTCCCAAACTTCGCGATCATCCAGGCGACCATATTATGAATGGTCAGAAACGCGGTGGTAGAGGTGCAGCCCATCGCCAGCTCTTCAAATATGATGCTGGCATCAAGGCGGCTAAGACCCAGTCCCCCAATATCATCGGGTGCATATAGGCCACAGAGACCCAGCTCGCCCGCTTTTTTTAGCGCTTCGACCGGAAATATTTGCTCTTCGTCCCAGTGAGCGGCATTGGGCTCAAACTCTTTCTTAGCAAAGTTGCGTGCAAGATCAGCAAAGGCGATCTGATCTTCATTTAATTCAAAATCCATCAATTCGTCCTCTTTATCGTTATTATTCTGTGATTTGACCCATTACTTTAGCTGAATCGTGGTATTAACCCCAGTGTCGATATCATCTTCAAACCAGCGCGCAGTGACGGTCTTTGTCTCGGTATAGAACTTAACAGCCTGCTTACCATACGCATGCTGATCCCCGTAGAAGGACTTACGCCAACCAGTGAAAGAGAACATTGGTAGCGGCACAGGGACCGGAACGTTGATGCCGACCTGACCCACTTTGATTTCATGCTGGTATTTGCGAGCAGCTGCTCCAGAGGCGGTAAAGATAGAGGTACCATTGCCGTAAGGGTTTGCGTTGATCATCTCGATGGCATCATCAATTGAATCGACCTCAATCGCGCAGAGCACCGGTCCGAAAATCTCCTCTTGATAGATCGACATCTCTGTAGTTACGTTTCGGAAAAGGGTTGGACCTACCCAGTTTCCATCTGGGAATCCTTCGACGGTACAGTCACTCCCATCGAGGATACAGTCTGCACCGGCATCCTTACCCTGCTGGATAAAATCAAGCACTCTCTGGCGCGCACCTGGATTGATAAGCGGTCCATAACCCGCATCAGGATCATTCCAAGTGCCAGGGCGAACCTTCATCATCGCTTCGCGAAGTTCTGGGATCCACTCTTTTGCCTGTCCGACGAATACGGCCACTGAGATCGCCATGCATCGCTGACCGCCGGCTCCTACTGAAGCTCCTACCAGATTGTTAATTACCTGATTTTTAGAGGCATCGGGCATGATGACCATATGGTTTTTAGCACCCGCAAATGCCTGAACCCGCTTAAGATGCTCAGTCCCGGTACGATAGATATGCTCCCCAACCGCTACCGATCCAACAAAAGATATCGCTGGAGTATCTTTATGGGTCAGTAGCTGATCGACCACCTCCTTTGTGCCGTGAACCACTTGAAGCAACCCGGCTGGAGCACCTGCTTCCTGGAACAATTCTGCAAGTCGCATGGGGGTCAGAGGATCCTGCTCTGAGGGCTTCAATACGAAGGTGTTACCGCAGGTGATTGCCATCGGGAACATCCAGAGTGGGATCATCGCGGGAAAGTTGAACGGAGTGATACCTACGCAAACGCCCAAGGGCTGGGTGATGCTGTAGCAGTCGATTTTGCGTGCAACATTCTCGACCGTTTCGCCCATCGACAGTGAGGCAATGTTGCAGGCATGCTCAACCACTTCAATGCCTCGCCATACATCACCTTTTGCATCCTCGAAGGTTTTTCCAGTCTCGCTGGATAGTAGTGTGGCGATCTCGTCATGATGCTCTTTTAGCAGTGCTTGGTAGCGCAGCATCAATCGAGCTCGTTCACCGACCGGTGTCTCTTTCCAGGTTTCAAAAGCGGTCATCGCTGCGCTGATTGCGTCTTCGACCTCATCGTGAGTCGCGCAAGGCACTTCAGCAATTACATTCTGGGTGGCTGGATCGGTTACCGAGATAAAGTTGTCTGAACGGCTCTGGATCATTTCGCCATTGATAAAAAGCGGTACGCGTTGAGTCATGAGATAGTCCTGTTCTTTTTGTTATCGAATGTTGTAATCAATCTGTAGTTCTATTTTTACCAGCCAGATAGCTCTCTGCGGATTGACAATATTGCTCTATTAATGGACTATCTTGTGGTTTTTAGTAAGTCATTCGTATTAGAGTTGTTAGATGAGTCGGCCCTCAAACTGGCCCCTGCCGCCTGAAAGTATCCGTTACATGATCCCGCGGCGTATTGTCGAGGGGCTCGGTGAGTCCGCATTGAGTCGCGGTCTCTACCCGCTGGCTATGGGCTATTACCGCAAGGCTCAGGGCCATAGCATGCTGCGAGAAGAGCATGACGATTTTCTGCTGATTTACTGTATAGAGGGGCAGGGACGTTTTCGTGTTGGAGACTCAGACACGCCTATTAACGCAGGCGATCTGCTTTTGGTACCACAGGGAATCTCCCATGCTTATCATTCGGATGACACTCAGCCCTGGACCATATACTGGGTTCATTTCCACGGAGAGCTGGCGTTGGCGTTTTTTGAACACGCGATTGGCGAGCAAGAAGATCTCGGGTACTTCCTGGAGTCAATTGGCGTTCAATCGCAACTGGTAGTGGATTTCGAAACGCTGCTGGAGGCGCGAAGCTCAGCTCAAGATATGAATACGCATTTGTTTGCTGCGAACCAATTACGCCAGATCCTGACACATATTACTGTGTTGCGACCGCTCAAAGCTGCTAAAGAGACCCGCGATGGCTGGCGCCTTGATCAGATCCACTCGCTGATGCAGGCGCATGTGCATGAGAGGTTGGATTTGGATACCCTGGCAGCGAGTGTGAATCTGTCAAAATACCACTTTGTTAAGCGCTACCGAGAAATGACAGGTACCACACCGATTAACCGTTTTATCCAGCTGAAGATAGAGCGCGCCTGTCACCTCTTAGATACCACCACAAACGAGATCAAAGAGGTCGCCTATGCAGTGGGGTATGAGGATGCTTACTATTTCTCGCGTCTGTTCAGAAAACAGATGGGGGTGTCGCCCAGCCAGTACCGACTTTCTCGTACTCAGGGGTTTTCCTATGTGCTAAGCCAGGCGCGCATACCACCTCTTTGAAGGGTATTAATATAGGTCGGGCAATTCGTTATTGGTGTAGCCCGAGATGAATGTTTTCGTTTCGCCGGCTTCGGTATATACATGGCGACTCACCTTACCGATATCGGCACCATAGACGTGCACACTGATTGAAACTTCATCCTGTGAAGCGTTGGCGACCTGATGGACATCGCCAATGGTGGGTGATACAAGACCGACATCACCTGGTTTTAACTCATGGATTTCGCCCGGTATCACCTTGCCATCCGCTATTTCAAAACGTTGTTCTACTTCGCCGCCGCGTAACATGCCGATTAGACCCCAGACAGTATGGTCATGAACGGGCGTCTTTTGTCCCGGACCCCAGACAAAACTCACGACACTGAAGCGCTCTTCTGGGTCGCGATAAAGAAGATACTGCTGATAGTGCTCTGGGTTTGGAATCGTGCAGCTCTCGGGGAGCCAGTCATCCTCCTCCACCAGCTTACCAAGGTAGATACTGGCATGATCAAGCATCTGCTCCTCATCGGGTTTGAGTAACAACAGATCATTCATCTTTTCTACAAAGCGCCCCATTTTTCCGGCTACTATTTGGCGATTCATCACGGTTCCTTTTTATTATGTTGTGTCCAATGTAAACGCTCGCAGCGATAAAAAAAAGGGGCTCATCGAGCCCCTAAAACTGAAAAAGCCCAGCAAGGCTGGGCTTTCGTCACTCTGTTGAACCGACTTAAAAGAGTCGGCGACAGCGAATTGTGCCGTCAATCTCAGAGAGTTTTTCAATAGCAATTTTTGAGCTATCAGCGTCAACATCGATTACAACGTAGCCAACTTTCTCGTTGGTCTGAAGGTACTGACCCACAATGTTGATGTCATTTTCAGAGAAGATGTTGTTGATTTTCGACAGCACGCCAGGCACGTTTTTGTGCACGTGAAGTAGGCGGTGTGCATTGTTGTGGCCAGGAAGTGCTACTTCTGGGAAGTTAACAGAGGTAATTGATGAACCGTTGTCAGAGTATTTAACGAGCTTTTCTGCCACTTCATAGCCGATGTTCATCTGCGCTTCCATTGTCGAACCACCGACGTGTGGCGTCAGGATGACGTTGTCGAACTGGCGCAGTGGGCTGATGAACTCATCATCATTTGAACGTGGTTCAACTGGGAATACGTCAATTGCAGCACCCAGCAGTTTGCCGCTCTCAAGCGTTTCGCATAGCGCATCAATATCAACGACAGTGCCGCGAGCCGCGTTGATTAGGATCGAGCCCTGCTTCATCGCTTCAAACTGAATAGGGCCCATCATGTTCTGAGTAGCCGCCGTCTCGGGTACGTGAAGTGAAACAACATCACACATACCCAAAAGTTCATGCAGTGTGCCTACCTGTTTCGCGTTACCAAGTGGTAGCTTAGTGATGACGTCATAGAAGTAGACATCCATTCCCAAACCTTCAGCCATCACACTCAGCTGAGAACCGATGCTGCCGTAACCAATAATCCCCAGCTTCTTCCCACGCACTTCGTAGCTATTTTTAGCCGTTTTCTGCCAGCCGCCACGGTGAGCAACCGCGTTCTTCTCTGGCACACCACGCATCAGCATGATGGTTTCAGCAAGAACCAGTTCAGCGACAGAGCGCGTGTTTGAGTAAGGTGCGTTGAAGACGGCTACGCCGCGCTCAGTCGCCGCTTGCAGATCAACCTGGTTGGTACCGATACAGAAACAGCCAACAGCGACCAATTTTTCTGCTGCATCAAACACTTTCTCAGTCAGTTGAGTGCGTGAGCGAATGCCAACGAAATGAGCATCAGCGATGCGTTCTAGTAGTTCCTCTTCTGGAAGTGAGCCAGTGTGGAACTCGATGTTGGTGTAGCCTTGCGCGTTCAATGTATCAACGGCTGACTGGTGCACACCTTCCAATAGAAGAATTTTAATTTTGCCTTTTTCTAGAGACGTCTCTTTGCTCATTTTTGCCACTCGATTCTGAGGTTTAACCACTAGGGCTTAAAAATTTAGGGGCGCGATTATAGCACAAAGGGGCGATTGGTCGGCTTTTATACAATCGTAGTGAGCGAAATATTCTCAGGTTAAGCTGAATTATTTTTATTAAAGGGCGCTATTGTCTTCTGGGTGAACGCTTTAGGAATAAAAAAGCCCTCTGTAAGAAGAGGGCCTTTTAAAAATGTTGCTTAGCTGTAGTAGCAAAGGTAAGCGGTTGCTGTGGCTACTTTGACATCAAATGAGCTGTTAGCGGGAACATTGAACTGACTGCCAGCTGGGAAGCTTTGGAACTCAGTCGCTTCAGGTAGGCGAACAACCAGTTCACCATGTACCACTTTCATTACTTCATTCTGGCTAGTGCCGAACGTATATTCACCCGGTGCCATAACACCAGAGGTCACAGGACCGTCAGCTGATTCGAAGCCGATCGATTTAACATTGTCATCAAAGTAAGAGTTAACTGACAGCATGGGTGTCTCCTAAAAAATTGAACGCAAATAGTATTCAGAGTTGCAGGGTTTGTCACTACCGATCTAAAGGAGTAGGCTTCGCCCATTCATTGCAAGGATTGCAGATAAACCATGATTGAAGCGAACAGTCGCGAATATTGGCGCGCCACTCTGGCCCTCTGTTTGGGGTCATTCATGATTTTTGCCAATGTTTACATCACTCAGCCACTTCTTCCGACTCTAGCCGAAGAGTTCCAGGTCTCGGCACTAGAGGCAAGTTGGACCTTTACCATTACAACGCTGACCTTGGGTCTCTCCTTGTTGTTCTACGGTGCACTGTCGGACTCTCTAGGGCGGCGTGGCATCATGATTTTGACCTTGGCTGGCGTGATGGGCTGCGGTTTTGCGTTGAGTCAGGTCGAGGGTTACAACCAGCTGCTCGTTTTACGTGCCGCTCAAGGGCTTCTGTTGGGTGGATTGCCTGCCATTGCCATCGCCTATATGAACGATGAATTTACTCCCCGCGCACTCTCATTGGCGGTTGGCCTCTATATTGGTGGTAATACTCTTGGAGGAATTGGCGGACGTTTAATTGGTGGTTTCGTGGGTGAATCCCTAGGTTGGCAAGGCGCCTTTTTGGTGATGGCGATGATTAGCCTGGCCTGTGTGGTGACCTTTGTCTATCTGCTGCCAGCATCGAAACGATTTGAATCTAGGCCTTTGAGAGTTGGACCGATGTTACGATCAATGGGAGATCATCTCTCCAATCCGATGCTGCTGAGCGCTTATCTGATTGGTGGCCTCAACTTCTTTATCTTCATTAATCAGTACAGCTACATTACCTTCGTTTTAGCGGATGAACCCTACAACTTGCCTGCTAGTCTATTAGGCATGCTGTTCTTAACCTATCTGACGGGCACCTTTGGTTCAGCCATCTCAGGCAAAGTGTCAGACTACCTCTCTCAGCCTAGAGCGATGGCGTTAGGCATTGCCATTTTAGCGTTGGGTAGTTGTGTCACGCTGTTTGAATCGCTTCCAATGATCATTATCGGTTTCTTAATTAATAGCTTTGGCTTCTTCTTTAGCCACTCTACCGCCAGTAGTTGGGTCAGTAAGCAGGCAACACACGCCAAAGCGAGCGCCTCTTCACTCTATCTGCTCTTTTACTATCTAGGCGCGAGTTTGGGTAGCTTCTATCTCCAGCCCTTCTGGTCGATCTGGCACTGGCCGGGTGTGATTTTAGGCTCTTTGATCGTTTTAGTTCTCACCTTTAGCTACTCTCTTCGCTTAGAGAGAAAGCGTCAGGCAGTTGCGGGTTAGTGAACCTGCGGACTGTTTGCATCCAGAACGCTACTTAGCGCGTACCTTTTATTTTTGGGTGCACCATGGCAGATCTTTTAATAATTGGCAGTGGCGGTATTGGTCAGGCGTTTGCTGAACAGTCCGCTGTTCGCCACTCTGAAACCCGAGTGCTTCAAACTACCCGATCTTCAGCGGGTGACGAACCGTTAGTCTTAGATTTAACCGATGCTAGTACCTTTCAGCCCTGTATCGATCAGTTGAAAGCGCTTGAATTTAATCCCGCTAGAATCATTTTTTCTCAAGGTCTGCTTCACAATGAGACCCAACGTCCGGAGAAGTCTCTGCGCGAAATGGATCTTGATTGGATGACTCAAGTTATGCAGGTCAATGCCCTCGGCCCTATGGCTTTCTTGGCTAAACTGATGCGACTGATTCCTCGACAGTCCGAACTGCAGATCGCATTTCTTTCAGCGAGAGTTGGCAGCATTTCTGATAACCAATTGGGTGGCTGGTATGGTTATCGAGCGTCGAAAGCGGCACTGAATATGTTGATCAAAACGCTCAGTATTGAGCTTGCAAGAACGCACCCTAAGGTTCAGCTGTTGGCGCTACATCCAGGCACAACTGATACAGAGCTCTCTAGGCCCTTTCAGGCAAGAGTGCCGGAAGGTAAACTCTTCACTACCACCTTTGCTGCCAGTGCACTGTTGGATGTTATGGAGAGCGCCCGCGGGGGGCATAGTGGTCAATTTTTAGCTTGGGATGGCTCTTCAATCCCCTGGTAAGCCATTAAGGAGTTTTTATGCTTTGGATTAAGATGTTTCACATTCTGGCGATGACGAGTTGGATGGCTGGTATTTTCTATCTTCCACGCATATTTGTGCACTATGTTGAGGGTAAGGCAGCGGGTCAAGATGTTGCGCGTTTGTCGATTATGGCGTCAAAACTCTATGGTTTCATGACCATAATGGCGATATTTACACTCGGCTTAGGGCTCTGGTTATGGTTGGGGTATGGCTTTAGTGGTGGCTGGATGCACGCAAAATTGTTGTTTGTCGGCTTTTTGATCGGTTTCCACTTCTGGTGTCGCTCTTACTTGCAGAGATTAAAGCGAGACGAGCTGACTCAGAGTGGACGCTACTTTCGACTCTTCAATGAATTACCGCTGCTCATATTCGTACCGATTCTCATCTTTGTTGTTGTGAAGCCGTTTTAAGAGTCTTTCAACAAAGCCTTTAAACGGCGCTCTAGCAGCTCAGCTTTTTGTTTGAGTTGGCGAGCGTCGTCAATAAATCCCTCAAACTCGACGCGCGTTGGCAATAGGTTGATCTCCTCTTGGAGATACTCTTTAGCGGTCGTTGTCAGTGTTTGACGACTGCTATTTGCCCACTCTAGAGACTGATTAATCGGCTTCATGATCATAGCGGCCGGTAGATCACCGATCTGTTCAGCTAACCAATCTTCCCAGTCGAGGGTTGGGTTATCGAACGCGTGAGAGAGGCGTTGTAGCAGAGCGGAATCGCCTTTAACCTCAACCCCTTGACCGAACATCACACTATTGGGGTCATTCAGCAGCTTCAGCAAATCTGAGGCTGATCCGGTTAAATGAGTGGTCGGTTCGGCGTCGTATTCACGCATGACGCTGACTTGATCATCGCTGAAAATCAGTGTGATCCTCAGCTCTTGTGGCAGTAGTGTGATTCCTAAACTCTGACCTGCAAGCTTGTTTAGAGTGTTACGAGCGCTAGGACGAGTGGATAGATAAGCGTTTATCGCTGATTCAATGGAGCCTGTCAGAGTCGCATCGATCAGATTCATAAACCTAGCCTCTCAATCCGTTATGTTAGGGTTTAATTCCGGTGTGAAGGGCAACAATGCCCTGGGTCAGGTTGCGGTAACGCGTCTGCACAAAGCCAGCACTGTCCATCATCCCTTTAAGAGTCTCTTGATCAGGGTGCATGCGAATCGACTCTGCCAAGTAGCGGTAGCTTTCGGCATCGTTGGCAATCAACTGACCCATTTTTGGCAGTAGATTAAAGGAGTAGAAGTCGTAGGCTTTTGTCAGTAGTGGGTTTTCAGTTTTAGAGAACTCTAACACCATCAACTTACCGCCTGGTTTGAGCACACGGTTCATAGAGCGCAGTGCAGCATCTTTGTCGGTCACGTTGCGAAGGCCAAAGGCGATGGTGATGATATCGAAGGTGTTGTCTTCAAAGGGTAGGCATTCGGCATTGGCTTGCACGTACTCAACGTTACCCGCAACACCCTTGTCGATCAGCTTATCGCGACCCACTTTCAACATTGAGTCGTTGATATCCGCCAACACCACCTTGCCTGACTGGCCAACAATCTGTGCAAAGCGGCGTGTTAAATCACCTGTTCCGCCAGCGATATCGAGAATTTTATGGCCAGGACGTGCACCTGAACTCTCGATCGTGATGCGTTTCCAAATGCGGTGAATACCGCCGGACATCAGATCATTCATCACGTCATACTTAGCGGCTACCGAGTGAAATACGTCGGCAACGCGGTTAACTTTTTCATCAACCGGCACCTCTTGGTAGCCAAAATGCGTGGTGTTTTTCTGATTGTCTGACATGGGTTGGATCCACTTAACTGTTCAATGGGGCTATTGTAACGACTGAGTGGGAGCTTGTCGTTAACCTATCGCAATCATTCCGTTGTCTCGGCTAGCACCGGCTGCATCAAGTCGAGCTAGATATTCACTCCAGTACTGCTCTTGATTGTGCGCGAGGTCGTGGAGGTAGGCCCAGGTATAGAGTCCAGAGTCGTGCCCATCATCAAAGATCAGCTTTAGAGCGTAGTTACCGCTTGCTTCGACGCCTTTAAGGCCGACCAAGCGCTTGCCGGTCTGAAGGATCTCTTGCCCAATGCCATGCCCACGAACTTCTGCAGAAGGGCTATGAACGCGCAGAAACTCGGCGGTCAGCTCATAGTTGCCATCCTCATAAACCAACTCTAGTGTCTTAGAGCGCTTGTGAAGGTGGATCTGTCTCGGCATGGGCACAGAACTCATGGGGTAACCTCGTATTAAAGAATGTAGTGACTCAAGTCCTCATCGGCGCTCAGTTCACCAAGGTATTGGTCTACAAAGCTACGATCAATTTCGACGGTTTGACCACTCTTATCCGCAGCGCTGAAAGAGAGCTCCTCAAGTAGGCGCTCCATCATTGTATGCAGACGTCGTGCTCCAATGTTTTCGGTCTTCTCGTTCACCGACCAGGCGAGTTCGGCGATGCGCTGAATCCCCTCTTGGGTAAATTCAATCGAAACGCCTTCAGTGGCCATCAGGGCTTTATATTGCTCTGTAAGAGCGGCTTTGGGCTCGGTCAAAATACGAGAGAAGTCTTCTGGTGTCAGTGCTTCTAGTTCTACACGAATCGGTAAGCGACCTTGGAGTTCTGGGATCAGATCCGATGGGCGAGCCAGGTGGAAGGCGCCTGACGCGATGAAGAGTATGTGATCGGTTTTGATCATGCCGTGCTTCGTGCTGACCGTACACCCTTCGATAAGCGGTAGAAGATCTCTCTGTACCCCTTCACGTGACACGTCAGCGTTGCCAGACTCGGCGCGTTTACACACCTTGTCGATCTCATCTAAGAAGACAATGCCATTCTGCTCTACCGCTTCTAGCGCTTGCTGTTTGAGGTCGTCCTCTTTAATCAGCTTAGCGGCCTCCTCTTCGGTTAGAAGCTTGAAGGCCTCTGATACCTTAAGACGGCGCGACTGCTTCTTATCCTGCCCCATGTTGGCGAAGAGACTCTGCAACTGATTCGTCATCTCCTCCATGCCCGGTGGTGTCATGATCTCAACACCGACCTTGGGTTGAGCAATTTCAATATCGATCTCTTTATCGTCGATCTGACCTTCACGCAGCTTTTTGCGGAAGATTTGGCGGGTTGCTGAGTCGGTTTTGTCTAGCTCTTCACTGCCGATAGGGCGTGCTTCAGGTAGCAGTGCGTCCAGAATACGCTCTTCGGCAGCCTCTTCAGCACGGAACTTGTTCTTCTCGATCGCCTGTTCACGCAGCATTTTGATCGATTGGTCGACCAGATCGCGGATGATGGTCTCAACATCACGACCCACATAGCCCACTTCTGTGAATTTTGTCGCTTCAACCTTAATGAACGGAGCGTTCGCAAGCTTCGCCAAACGGCGTGCAATCTCGGTCTTACCTACACCGGTAGGTCCGATCATAAGAATGTTTTTAGGGGTGACTTCACCGCGCATCTCTTCATTCAGCTGCATGCGGCGCCAACGGTTACGCAACGCAATTGCAACAGAGCGTTTAGCGGAATCCTGGCCAATAATGTGACGATCGAGTTCTGATACGATCTCGCGAGGGGTCATAGCTGACATAAAAGGCTCCTTAAGCGACAGACTCGAGTTGTTCGATGGTTAGGTTGGCGTTAGTGAAGACACAGATGTCGGCTGCGATCTTAAGGCTCTTCTCAACGATGTCGCGTGCGTTTAGCTCACAGTTATCAACCAGCGCGCGAGCTGCCGCAAGGGCATAGTTACCCCCTGAACCGATCGCAATAACACCGTCTTCCGGTTCGATCACATCGCCGCTGCCGGAGATAAGAAAGGTCTTCTCAGAGTTAGCCACCAGCATCAAGGCCTCTAAACGACGCAACACTCGATCCGAGCGCCACTCGCGAGCAAGGTGGATAACCGCGTTCACAATGTTGCCTTGGTGTTTATCAAGCTGTTGCTCAAATAGATCGCGAAGAGTAATCGCATCGGCAGTACTACCAGCAAAGCCGGTGATGACTTTGTGTTTATCGATGACATTAACTTTGCGGGCGCTACCTTTCATTACAGTATTACCCAGAGAGACTTGGCCGTCGCCGCCTACAACGACTTGATCACCGCGGCGAACAGAAACAATAGTGGTCATTAGAGATTTTCCCAATCATAAGCTTATCTGCATTTATTGGGATGAATCGCCCGTTTTCAAGGCTAGTTTACTTTGCGCTTAACCGGGTGGATGTTCAGCTTTTCGAGTTTAGCTGTAGCGCTTTTCAACTCGTTATAGGTCGAGAAGTTTCCAGTCGATACTCGGTACCAAACACCATTACTCCCCTCCGTGCGGGACATGGTCACGTTTGGTAGGCCAGAAAGGGCCAGTCGTGCGCGCTGAGCTTCAGCATCGCGGGCATTGCGGAATGAGCCAGTCTGCAGCCGGTAAACAGCATCCAGCGAAGCTGTTTTGGGGGTCGAAACATAGGCTGACTCTTCAGGTGTTTGGACTTCGCTCTCTTCTAATAGCTTGTAGAAACCAAACCGTTCATCCTGTGACTCTAGGTCGATGTTATCCAAAGGGAGAGATTCGCCAGGTTGTCGAGGTTCGACTTGAGCGGGAATGACGGGCTCCTGTGTTGGAACCTGCTGAACCGCTTTGCTACTGCTCGTTGGTGCCGGTTGTTTAATCAAAAAGAAGATCAGACCAGCAAGCAGACCCAAAGCCACGACAACAGCGAGCACTAAACCGGCAGATACTCCTGAAGGTTGAGGAGCGGCCGGTGTTTTGCGAGCACTCGAAGCGGTGCGAGTGGCACCAGCTCGAGGCTTATTTGACTTGGGTTTGGATGCAAAGTCTCGGTTCGACATGATTACATCTGTTCAGGTGCCGAAACACCAAGAATGGTGAGACCATTTGCGACGACTTGGCGCACCGCCACGGAAAGCGTAATGCGTGCATTGCGCAGTGCTTCATCGTCAATCAGCATCTTATGGCCGTTATAGTAAGTGTGGTAATCCGACGCGAGGTCACGCAGGTAGTTAGCCAGTTGGTGGGGCTCGAAGTTGGCTGCAGCGTGTTTAACCGTCTCTGGGTATTTGCCCAGTGCGGTGACAAGGTCACGCTCCGCTTCGCTATCCAAACGCTCAAGTGATGCTAAGCCCATCGCTTGATCCCAAGCCATCCCTTCACTCTCTAATTTGCGCAGTACCGAGCAGATTCGAGCGTGAGCGTACTGGATGTAGTAGACCGGGTTATCCTTAGATTCTGACTTGGCAAGGTCTAGGTCAAAGTCCATGTGCTGATCGGCTTTGCGAGTGACATAGAAGAATCGACATGCGTCATTGCCTACCTCGTCGCGAAGCTCACGCAGTGTGACGAATGAACCTGAACGAGTAGACATCTGAACACGCTCGCTACCACGGTAAAGTATGGCGAACTGAACCAGTTTCACCACCAGACGCTCTGGATCGTATCCAAGTGCCTGAATGGCCGCTTTGACTCGAGTAATGTAGCCGTGGTGATCGGCACCCCAGACGTTGATAACTGTTTGGAAACCGCGCTCAAATTTGTTCATGTGGTAGGCGATGTCAGAGGCAAAGTAGGTGGTCTGGCCGTTGGCACGTTTAACCACACGATCTTTATCATCTCCGAAATCGGTCGATTTGAACCAGATATTGCCAGCCTCTTCGTAGAGATAGCCCTTATCATCAAGGCGTTTAAGTGCCTCATCAACATCACCGCTGGAAGTAAGTGAGCGCTCACTAAACCAGCACTGATAGTTCACGCCGAACTCACCTAAGTCTTCGCGAATATCGCCTAGGATTGAGTCCAGGCCGGCATCGAATAGCGTTCTGTATTGTGAGCCAAGGATATTTTGAGCGCGATCGATAAGCCCATCGATGTGAAGCTCTTTATCGCCGCCTGCCGGTTCATCAGCAGGGACATCGAGATAGAGATCATCGAGTGAACACTGCAGTGCATCACCCTGAGTGGCTTTTAAGCTAGCAGCGATGTCACGAATGTACTCACCCTGGTAGCCGTTGGCTGGGAAGGTGATGGTATCGCCAAGCAACTCGAGGTAGCGAAGAAAGACGCTGACCGCCAGAATGTTCATTTGGCGACCCGCATCGTTGACGTAGTACTCACGCTCAACGTTCATACCACCGGCTTCCAGTAGGTCGGCCAGTGTTGCACCGTAAGCGGCACCGCGGCCATGACCTACGTGCAATGGTCCTGTTGGGTTAGCAGAGACAAACTCTACCTGTACACGATCATCGCTGGTTGGTTTACTGCGGCCAAACTGGTCAGTCTGCTCCAGTACATCGGCAACTACTGAGTAGATTGCAGCATCGTTGACAAAGAAGTTGATGAAGCCAGGACCAGCGATCTCAGCTTTATCAACGACCGTTGAAGCTGGAAGAGCTTGCAAAATCATCTCTGCAATAGCGCGTGGGTTTTGGCGAGCCGGTTTGGCCAGTGTCATCGCAAGGTTGGTCGCAAGATCACCGTGCGCCTTGTCACGTGTGTTTTCAACTTGGATGTTTGGCTCAAGATCAGCAGGGAGTTTGCCCTCTGTTTTCAGTGCTTCAATGGCGCCGTTTAACAGGAGCGCTATCTGTTCTTTCATGTCTTTACTCAGTGAAATAGATCGATGGTGTAGTCTGTCACTACAAAGTTGGCTGCATTATATCGTTTTGCAGCCCTTAAAAGCTATCGACAGGGTCAATGTCTATGTTCCAGCGAACGCGACTCGACTCTTTGTCTTGCTCCAACCAATTTTGTGCCGGTTTCAGAGTGCCTTGGATCGACGTGCGAGAGTCTCCAGTGAACATCAATTGTGCTCTAAACATGCCAGCGCGCTTCTCCATGAAGGAGGGGAAGGGGCCGCTGATCATCGGAAGCTGCTCTCTTGGGTAGGTAGCCTCTAGGGATCTCCTTAAACGCATAAGGTGTGCTTCGGCCCA
The DNA here is from genome assembly GCF_013283255.1 of Marinobacterium sp. xm-m-383. Taxonomy (NCBI): domain Bacteria; kingdom Pseudomonadati; phylum Pseudomonadota; class Gammaproteobacteria; order Oceanospirillales; family Oceanospirillaceae; genus Marinobacterium; species Marinobacterium sp. xm-m-383. The sequence continues at coordinate 89,293 of NZ_WBYT01000004.1, forward strand.
GCCCTGTTTTTTCGCTTCAGCACGGATAATCGCTTGGAAAGCAAAAGGGGGGAGTTGAGCCTGTTTGCGACTCATCAACTCCTGTTCTGCAAAGGTGAGATAGCCAGAGGTTACCAAGGTGTTTAGTAGAGGGTGATCAACCTGGTGGGTTTGTAACACCACTTCGCCCGGACGTTCCGCTCGCCCCGCTCGGCCGGCAACCTGCATAATAAGTTGCGCGGTACGCTCCATGCCACGAACATCGGCACTGAATAGGCCTGCGTCGGTATTGACGATGACGACCAGTGTGACGTTCGGAAAGTGATGGCCTTTGGCCAGCATTTGAGTACCGACCAAGATGCATGGATCGCCACTGTTAACTTCGTTCATCAAGGACTCAAAGGCTTGGCGAGAGTGGGTTGAATCACGATCCACACGTTTGATGCTGGTATGGGTGAATAGCTCTGACAATCTCTGTTCGATTCTCTCCGTACCGCTACCGGCCGGTCTTAGTTGATCACTGCCACAGTGCTGACAGTGGCGCGGGATAGGGGTTTGTCGATCACAGTGATGGCAGTGCAGCTTTGGTGGTTTGCGGTGCAGCGTCATGCGTGCATCACAGCGTGTACAGTCAACGGTTGATCCGCAATCCTGACAGGTCAGCGTTGGGGCAAAGCCGCGGCGGTTGATAAATACCAGGACTTGGTTGCCAAGGGTAATGTGATCGTTAATGCGACTGATAATCTCTGGAGCGAGGCCAGTATCTAACTCAACACCTTTCGTATCAAACAGCTCAAAGGTTGGCGCCGCTGCTCGACCCGCACGCTGTGTTAGTTGCAACTCTTTATAGCGGCCCTGTTGAACGTTAAGTAGCGATTCCAGTGCCGGTGTCGCACTGCCCATGATGACCGGTATATCAAGCTGTTTTGCACGCACCAGAGCAAGGTCTCGTGCGTGATAGCGGAAGCCCTCTTGCTGTTTAAACGACGGATCGTGTTCTTCATCAATGACGATCATCCCAAGATTAGCAAAAGGAATGAAGATCGCTGAGCGTGTGCCAATAACAATGCGTGTCTCCCCGGACTGGATCGACTGCCAAGCATCAAAGCGCATTCGATCCGTAAGGCCAGAGTGCAGCGAAGCAATGTTCGTGTTGAAGCGAGCAGTAAAGCGCTCAACCAGTTGTGGGGTTAAGCCAATCTCGGGCACCAAAATCAGCACTTGCTTGCCGTCGGCCAACGCCTGCTCGATCGATTGTAGATAGACTTCGGTTTTTCCCGAGCCGGTCACGCCGACTAATAGAATTGGGCTGAATCCCTCGCTCTGTTTGATCTGATCAACTGCTCGTTGTTGCTCAGCATTCAGTGCCAAGCCTGCAACGCTAGGTAGGACAGTGTTGACCAGCTGTGCACCGATTAAAGGCGCTTCACAGGGTTCGATCTGCTCCGATTCAATCAGTGCCTTTTGCACTTGTGACGTGAATTCAGCCTCTCTAATTGCGGATGTGCTGATTGGCTGTCGGTTTTTAATGAGCGTAAACAGGGCGCGCTGTCTGACGGCCCGTTTGGGCAGCGATTCAATATCGGCGTGCTCGGTTAAACGCCAGTAATCGGGGGCTGAGAAGGGGTGCTGCTCTTTGCGTGCTAAGTTGGGTAGAAGGTGAATTAAGGCATCGCCCAGTGGGTACTTATAATAGCTTGCCGCCCACTCACCGAGTTGTATCTGCTCATCATCGACAAGGGGCTCCTGATCGAGTAACGCTTCGAAAGGTTTCAGCTTATTTAGTGGCACCTCGGTCTGCTCGCTAAGACTATGAATCATCCCTATCAAGCTGCGCTGCCCGAATTTGACCAGCACACGAGCTCCGATAGCGGGCACAGCCACTCCTTGCGGAATGGCGTAGTCAAACAGACGGTTTAGGGGTACCGGTAGTGCAACACGTACGATCATGGCCAAAATTTCTAATAAGCGAAGGGCAAGTCTAGCACCCATCGGGCAGTTGGAAATAGCGGCTTCAAGGTATTGGGTGATCAGTGGTTGTTATTCGTACAGTGCCTGCGTATAATTGCGCGCCTTGACATTTCCCGGCGAATTTTTCGTCAGTCGTGCGGTGCTTAAGTAGCATAATATATGCATCAAGCGTTAAGTGGCGGCACATAAAACATAGAGGTTTAATACTATGAAAGCTGGTATCCACCCAGAGTACAACGAAGTTACCTTCAACTGTTCTTGCGGTAACGTAATGACAACTCGCTCTACTATGAAAGAGAGCACAATGGCTGTCGACGTTTGCAGTCAGTGTCACCCTTTCTACACTGGTAAGCAGAAAGAAGCTCAGACCGGTGGTCGAGTGGATCGCTTCAACAAGCGCTTCGGCGCTCGCAGCCTCAAGAAGTAACTTGGGTCTCTGCATGCAGAACATTAAAAAGGCACTCATCGCGAGTGCCTTTTTTATTGCCTGTCAGTCAGCTCAGGCGAGTAGTTGTACCCCACAAGGTGCATCTGAATCGGTACGGGTAGCCAAAGTAGTGGATGGTGATACTGTTCATCTAACCGATGGGCGAAAGGTACGCTTGATTGGCGTTAATACCCCCGAGCTCTACTCAAAGCCAAGGGCTGAAGAGGGGGCCCTGCAGGCTAAACGCCAATTGCAATCTTGGGTAAACGAGTCAGAATCTTTGCAGCTCTATTTCGGACGTGAGCCTAAAGATCGTTACGGTCGTGTGTTGGGCTACCTGTTCGATGGATCGAAAACGCTCTCGCAACGTTTGATCCGCGAGGGTTTGGGCTGGGCGATCAGTGTTCCCCCTAATGATCGACTAGCGGATTGTCTCTTCTCATCTGAAAACAGACCAAGAACTCTAGGAAAAGGAGTCTGGTCAAAACCTATTGCTGCCGCTAAAGAGATTGATCAAGGTGGTTTCAATCTGGTCTCCGGACGGATTACCAAGATTGATCAGGCTAAAAAGTACCTCTACGTCGAACTGGATGATCGATTGGCGGTTCGCATACCGAAAGAGTGGAGCAGGAGTCTCACCTTTACATTGGGCGACTCACTGGAGGTGCGAGGCTGGATTTTGGATCGCCGTGACTCTTTAAAGCCAGGCTCGCGATTTAAACCCTTTTTGCTGCCGGTTTTAGATAAACGGCATATCAAAATGTGAAACGGTTATAAGCCCAATTGCTTAGACAGTTTCCAAGAATAGACCTTTCTACCGAGAGGTTATTTTTATATCATCCCACAACGACCTTTAACTAGAGCATAACTTAGCCCATCTGCATTATGCCTATGGGCCTATAACCATTCAGGATTCTACAATGTCTCAAGACTTTAAACAGGCAGCACTGGATTACCATGAGTTTCCAATGCCAGGTAAAATCAGCGTAGAACTATCTACACCTGCTGAAACTTCACGCGACCTATCTCTTGCATACTCTCCAGGTGTTGCTGAGCCAGTGCGTGAGATCGCTAAAGATCCTGAAAATGCTTACCGTTACACAGCCAAAGGCAACCTGGTTGCCGTTATCTCAAACGGCTCTGCTATTTTGGGTCTTGGCGACCTAGGTCCATTGGCTTCTAAGCCAGTCATGGAAGGTAAAGCGCTTCTATTCAAACGTTTTGCAAACATCGACTCTATCGACATCGAAGTGGATGCTGAGAGCCCACAGGCGTTTATCGATACTGTCGCTCGCATCGCTGATACCTTCGGTGGTATCAACCTAGAAGACATCAAAGCACCAGAGTGTTTTGAAATCGAACGCACGTTGATCGAGCGTTGTAACATCCCAGTCTTCCACGATGACCAGCACGGTACTGCGATTGTTACCGCTGCCGGTATGATCAACGCACTTGAGCTTGCTGGTAAGAAGCTAGAAGAGGCATCGATTGTATGTCTTGGTGCTGGCGCTGCAGCAAGTGCTTGTATGAAGCTGTTGATCAACATGGGTGCTCGCAACGAGAATATCTACATGATCGACCGTAAGGGTGTTATCCACTCGGGTCGTGATGATCTAACTCCCGAGAAAGCGATCTTCGCAACTGAAACGGATAAACGTTCACTTGAAGATGCTATCGATGGCGCTGACGTATTCCTTGGTCTATCAGGTCCTGATCTGCTTTCAGCAGAGAACCTAGCTAAGATGGCAACTAATCCTGTTGTCTTCGCTTGTGCAAACCCTGATCCAGAGATCAAGCCAGAACTTGCTCGCGCGACTCGTGAAGATGTCATCATGGCAACAGGTCGTTCAGACTACCCTAACCAGGTAAACAACGTGCTAGGTTTCCCATTCATCTTCCGTGGCGCTCTAGATGTTCGTGCAACAGCGATCAACGAAGAGATGAAAGCCGCAGCCGTTATCGCACTAGCAGAACTTGCTAAGCAACCTGTTACACAAGAAGTACTGGATGCTTACGGCCTAGAGAGCCTAGAGTTCGGTCGTGAATACATTCTGCCGAAAGCGACAGATTCACGTCTTTTGGGCGCGGTATCTTACGCAGTGGCTAAAGCAGCGATCGATTCAGGTGTTGCCGTTAAAGGCATGCCAGAGAACTACCCACTGAGCTAATCACTCTGAGGTAAATAAGAAGGGAAGCCACTGGCTTCCCTTTTTTTGTGTTAAACACATTACAGAACTTAACGGATTATCGGAACAGCTCTTCAGAAGTAGGAGGAGCTACTTCACTGCCCGGTTTAGGAGCGACCTCAGTCGGTACCTGCTCCTCTTTGAAAATCTCGTTGTAAGCGTTTTTCTGTCCTTCGTAAGCTAGTAGTCCTGTCGCAGGATCAATCAGAGCCGTCGCAATACCTGCCGGTTCAGGCAGGTAACTTTCAGGGATGTTACGAAGAGCATCTCCCATGAAGTCGATCCACATAGGCAGTGCAGCCGTGCTACCCCATTCGCGCTTACCTAGATGAGACGGTTGGTCAAAGCCGACCCAAGCCGTTGCGCTCAATTTAGGGGTAAAACCGCTGAACCAAGAGTCTTTTTGATCATTGGTTGTTCCCGTTTTGCCAGCTAGGTCACCACGTTTCAGAGCCAGTGCTCGACGACCAGTACCCTTTTTAATGACGTCGCGCATCATGTCGTGAATGATGTAAGCGGTGCGTTCATCTAGCAGACGTTCAGCGAGAGGTTGTCCCGTTAACGTCACTAGTTGCGGGTCACTCTCGGTGCTGGCTTGCGCCTCAGAAGCTGTATCATTGGAAGTCATGTCGGCGAGCTCTTGAGCGATTAACTCTGCTTGCTGGCGTTCAGGACAACTACCGCAGGCAATACTCGGATTGGCAGCAAACAGAGGTAGTCCTTCACGGTCTAGCACCGACTCAATGATGTAAGGATTGATTTTGAATCCACCATTGGCAATCGAGGCATATCCTGTTGCAACCTGAAGCGGTGTGGCATCAGCACTGCCTAGCGAGAGTGATAAGTTTTTAGGAAGCTTATCCTCTTCAAAACCAAAACCGAGTATGAAGTTTCGCGTCTCTTCGATACCTAAAGCTCGCATCAGACGAATGGATATTAGGTTACGTGACCGGTATAGCGCCTCACGAAGTCGAGTCGGACCGCCAAACTTGCCATTATCGTTCTCAGGCCGCCAGTTACCCTCTAGGCTGACGTCATGGAAAACAACGGGAGCGTCATTGATTACTGACCCCGGAGTGTAGCCATTGCTCAGAGCGGCACTGTATAGAAAAGGTTTAATATTAGAACCCGGCTGACGGTACGCTTGAGTGGCTCGGTTGAACTTGTTTAGATAGAAACTAAATCCGCCGGTTAGGGATTGAATTGCGCCATTCTCAGGATTGATGGCAATGAACGCACCTTGCACTTCGGGCAGTTGCGAGAGACGCCAGCCTTCAGCGGTTTGGCGAATTCGAATCATATCGCCAACAGCCAGCACTTCGGATGCTTTTTTCGGTTCAGAGCCGGTTGAGTTAACCCCTTTATATGCTCGAGCCCAGCTGATACCTGACCAGCGCAGCGTCGTTTCGCTGCCATCACCAAGTAGTAGCGTCGCTTCAGAATCATCCACCGCTTTCACCAGAGCCGCCTCAAGTCCGCCATAGGCTGGTGTCGCTTTAAGTTTTTTCTGCAGTGCAGAGGGTTCAATCTCTGTTAGATCAAAATGCTGCTCTGGACCACGGTAGCCGTGGCGTTCCGTGTAAGCCAGCAGCGCCGTTCTGAGCGCTTGATTGGCGCTGCGCTGCATGGTGCTGTCAATGGTCGTGTAGGCTTTCATACCCTCGGTGTAGATCCTTTCACCGTAGGTTTCATAGAGCTCCGCACGAACCATCTCTGCAACGTAAGGCGCAGGGATTTCAATATCAGCACCGTGGTAGCTAGCCGTAACCGGTTGATTGACCGCGTCGGAGTAGTCAGTCGTTGTAATGAAGCCTAGCTCCTGCATTCGACCAAGAATCCAGTTACGACGTTCGAGGGCTCGTTGCGGGTTAGTAATGGGGTTATAGGCTGATGGCGCTTTAGGTAAACCTGCGATCATTGCCAGTTGAGCGATGTTGAGCTGATCAATGGTTTTGCCATAGTAGACCTGTGCGGCGGCTTGTATGCCATACGATCGGTGGCCTAGATAGATTTTGTTGATGTAGAGCTCAAGGATCTCTTGTTTAGAGAGTGATTGTTCAATGCTGAGTGCTAACAGAATCTCAACAAATTTACGCTCAAAGGTACGCTCGCGCGTTAGGAAGAAGTTCTTAGCCACCTGCATGGTGATGGTCGAGCCGCCACTCTGAATTTTGCCAGAAGTTGCTAGCTGAAAGGCTGCACGAAAAAGCCCGCGAAGATCGATCCCTTGGTGTTCAAAAAATCGTGCATCCTCTGCGGCTTGAAGAGCATGGATAAAGTGTTGCGGGATATCGGCATAGCTGATTGGCGTTCGGCGCATTTCTCCAAACTCAGCAATCAACTTTTCATCTGCACTGTATACGCGCAGAGGGGTTTGAAACTCAACCTCACGCAGGGTCTCAGCGTCAGGCAATTGTGGGCTAAAGTAGTAGTAGATTCCGCCGGCTGCCAAAACGGCTCCCAGCAATCCAATTGCAGCCAGTGCCATCAACCATTTAATAATTTTTTTAATTATGCGCATTAATCTGCAAATTTCTTAAATTGAGCTAGGATTATAACGAGAACTTGATTTAGGTCCATAATGTCACTTGTAACTTTTGTGACCTAGTCTAGAGTGAAGTTAGATAATATCCACTAATTATTAGGTATTTTTGTGTTCAAACTCTTTGGTGGTAACAAACAAAGTGTTTTGGGAGTTGATATCGGGAACTCCTCTCTTAAGCTTGTTGCTTTAAGCTTTCGTGGAAAGACGCCTGTGCTGGACGGCTTTGGCGTCATCTCTCTGCCAGAAAAATCCTTTGTAGATGGCAGTATTGAGAAACCTGAAGAGGTTGCCGATGCCATTGTCAAAGCACAACGTCTGGCGGGTGTGAAAGCCACGCGAGCCATCACATCCGTAGCCGCCTCTGACGTGATCACAAAAGAGATTCAAATTTCTGAACTGTTCTACGGCTTTGACCTTGAAGAGCAAGTTAAAATTGAAGCCGATCAATTTATCCCCTATCCAATAGAGGATGTTGCACTGGATTTCGAGGTGCTAGGGCCTGTGCAAGGTAATCCGGCATTTAATCGAATTGGGATTGTCGCTTGTCGTCGCGACGGCGTCTCTGCTCGAGAGGATTGCCTAGATTTGGCTGGGCTCCAATGCGATGTGGTTGATGTAGATACCTATGTCTATGAACGCGCACTCCCACCAGAAGAGCTGGTGCCTGGAAGAGCCTGTGCGATTGCCGATTTTGGCGCTCATAATCTTACCTTTTACGCTTTTAAGGATGGCTTGATTAGCTACCATCGTGAGCATACCTTTGGGGGCGAGGAACTACTGCAGCAACTGCAACTCTACACAGAGCTGCCGCATGATGAATTGGCTGCACAGCTGCGACACGGTGAACTAGATCCCTCGCTTATCAGTCTCATGGAGAGCTTTGCTGATTCAGCGGTTCAGCAGGTCTCTAGAGCTTTGCAGTTCTATTCAGCTTCGGGGTCCCAAGAGCAGTTATCGACACTGTATATTACGGGCGGTCTAGCCTCTCTACCTGGTATTAAAGATAAATTGAGTAGTGAGTTAGGTATCAGGGTTCATGGTTTAGATCCGTTTGAGAGGGTAGAGATTGCATCCCAGATTAATATGGATCGATTAAATGCCGAGAAGAACGCTTTGACTAAAGCACTCTCTTTAGCCTTGCGTGGTGTCGGGGGGCAATATGAGAACCATTAACCTGAGACCTTGGCGTGAAGAGCGAAATGCTTTCCTGCAAAAACGTTTCTACACACAACTTATCGTCACTGCTCTGTTGGCCGCTTCGATTGTCGGAGCGAGTTACTACTACCTAACAGTTATGTTGAATAGGCAGCAGGATCGAAATGCCTATTTAACCAGCGAAATTTCGCGCCTAGATGTCAAACTGAAAGAGATACAAGAGCTTAAAAATAAGCGTGAACGCCTGCTAGAACGACTGACTGCAATTCAAGAGCTGCAGGGTACACGTCCTATTATTGTTCGCACCTTTGATGAGTTGGTAGAGGTTATGCCTGATGGCATTCACTACCAGTCACTGAACCGCTCTGGCCAAGAGATGTCGATCAATGGCCTTGCGGTTGCTAATGAAGATGTCTCGTCGTTGATGCGCACATTAAATGACTCCATCTGGTTTGGTGAGCCCTCGTTGTCGAAAGTCGCGACACAGAATGGTTTGAAGAGTTTTAATTTGCGAGTGCCGCTTGAGCGCCCCAATGTTGAGGAGGCTGCACAATGAGCTCAGTTTCCCTAAAACAGAAGTTTGAACGCGCGTTTCGCGGTTTTGACATCAATAACTTAGATCTGTCCGAAGCTTGGAGCTGGCCTTATGGCGTAAAAGCGATCGCGTTTGCTCTTTTGTTCATCGTTATTAATGGTGTCGGCTTTAACTTCTTAGTGATGGATCAAAAAGAGTCGCTCGACAGAGAGATTGGTAAAGAGCAGACACTCAAAACTCAGTTTGAAGCGAAGTCCTACCAAGTGGCCTCACTGGATGCACTGAGACGTCAAATGGCGGACGTTGAGTTGCGCTTTGCTGAGATGCTGGCGCAACTGCCAACAGAGAAAGAGGTACCGGGTCTGCTCGAGGATATCAGTGCGACAGGTCGAAACGCGGGACTTGAAATAGACTCCATCGCGCTGCAGCCAGAACGCAAAGCCTCATTCTATGTCGAGCTACCGATCGCCATTCAGGTTAAAGGTACCTACCATCAGATGGGTCAGTTCGTGTCGGGTGTTGCCAGCGTTAAGCGCATCGTAACCCTACATGATTTCAACCTTAGCCCAGCCAATGGTGATCTTTTGACCATGAGCATCAGCGCTAAAACTTACCGCTATGATGATGAGGAGTGATGTGATGAATAGAACAATCAAACATCTCTCTCTCATCGCGCTATTGGCATCTCTTTTGCAGGGTTGTATCTGGGTAGATGATTCGTCGGACCTTAAACTCTTTGTTCGTGAGAAGCTGGCGGCGCCTGGAGGTGGCATTGAACCGCTGCCTGAGCTGATCGCCTACGAAGCCTTTGTTTATGAAGGACCTTGGCAGCGTGATCCCTTTGTACCGCTATTGCCACAACAGTTTCTCGATGACGATGAGGTCGTGGTTGCACCAACAATCATGCCTGATTTCAATCGTATTAAAGAGTACTTGGAAGAGTTTCCGGTTGAGCAGTTGCAGATGGTAGGAACAATTACCTCGCCAATGGATGGTCAATTGATCGCCCTAGTCAGAGACAGTAACTCTGAAGTGCATCAGATTAAAATGGGTGCTCGCATGGGCATCGATTATGGTGTTGTAGTGAATATTGATGAACGCGGTATTGAGTTGAAAGAGATTGTATCGAACGGCCGCGGCGGCTGGATGAGCAGACCCAGAGTCGTCAAACTGCCGGGATTGGAGTAAGCCATGAATATGAAGAGATGGAAATTAAATATGTCGGTTCAGCGTTTAGTTACTCTGGTCACTTTGATGCTTATGTCGACGATGGCGTCGGCGCAAACGTTAAATGCTGTGGTTGCGACTGCGCTGCCGGGCAATCAGACAGAGTTGAGGTTTGACTTCACGGATCAACCGGCCGAACCAAAAATTTACGCAGTGGATACACCTGCGAGGTTGGTGGTTGATTTGTGGGGTGTTGATAAATCTGAGCAGTTGGATCGTTCAATCAGTGTTGGCTCTGGTCCCGTATCAAAACTGCTTTTTGCAGAAACCAACGATCGCCTTCGTGTCGTTGTCGAGCTGACGGAATCGGTTGGCTACCAAACCTCAGTGCAGGGTAATCAATTGATCCTCTCAATGGGTAACTCAACTCAAGCTTCAGCCGCTACTGCAGCAACGGCATCTAAAGCAGCTCCTGCTCAAAAAACCACTGTAGATGACACAACACGAGTAGTGGGTGTCGATTTTGAGCGTCTAGAAGGCAATCAAGGTCGGGTGACGATCTCTCTGAGTGACGATCGTGCTGGATTGGATATTATCGAAGAGGGTAACGGCGTCATTGTTAATCTGGTCGGGGCAACCTTGGCACCCGGGCTGTCTCAAAAGCTTGATGTCAAAGCCTTTGCGACACCGATTAACTTTATCGACTCGATGAATGCTGATGGCAGTGCGGCAATTTTGATTCTGCCCTCTAGCGACCCTTACGATTACCTCGCGTACCAATCCAACAACCAACTAGTGCTAGATTTCAAACCGATCTCGTTGAGTGCTCAAGCGGATCTTCAGAAAGATCTGTTCCCGTTTACCGGTGAAGAGATCGATCTAAACTTCCAAAATGTAGAGGTGCGCTCTGTACTCCAAATCATTGCAGAAGTGGCAGAGAAGAACCTAGTGGTAGGCGATGAAGTGAGCGGTAATACCACGCTTCGTCTGAAGAATGTCCCTTGGGATCAGGCGCTGGATATTATTTTGAAGACCAACGGGCTGGATAAGCGTGTCGTGGGTAACGTCATGCTAGTGGGCGATGCAACACAAATCGCCGATCGTGAACGTCAAGAGCTTGAAAACCAGCAACAGGTTAAAGAGCTGGCGCCGCTGGTAACCGAATACATCCAGATCGACTACCGCCGTGCCTCTGAGATGAAAGAGTATCTTTCGGCGGCCAATCTGATCAGTGAGCGTGGTTTTGTATTGGCTGATGACCAAACCAACGTCCTAATGGTGCGTGAGACTAACGCAGCCATCGAAGATATCCGCCGTACTCTGAAGCGCTTTGATGTTGAAGTCGCTCAGATCATGGTGGAGGCGCGCGTAGTCACGGCTTCGGCGAACTTCTCAGAAAGTCTTGGTGTTAAATGGGGTTTTGCTAATGGCCCAACCACCGTATTGGGTGATGGTCAGCTCTCTTTTGGTTCAGGCATTACGGCTCCAGGTGTGGCGGGCGTCACTCAGTCTGGTTTGAATGTGGACTTCGGTGTGGCAGGACCCTCTCTAGCGGTCGGCTTTATCAAAAACTCGCTACTGCTCTCGGCTGAACTTTCTGCGCTTGAGAGCTCAGGTAATGGTGAGGTGATTTCACAACCTAAGGTGATTACAACCAATGGTAAGGCGGCGAATATCACCTCTGGGCAACAGATTCCGTACCAAACTGTTGAAGACGGTACAACGACAACCGCATTCAAAGATGTCGCGCTCTCGCTTAACGTTACACCCCAGCTAAACCCAGGTGACCGAATCGCTATGGATCTGGCAATTAATCAGGACAGTGTGGGCTCAACCCTGGCTAATGGTGAAATTTCTATCAATACAAACCAATTAACTACTTCGGTTGTGGTTAACGATGGTGATACCATAGTGCTTGGTGGGGTATTCCGTACTGAAGCATCCGATGGTGTTCAGAAGGTTCCAGGTCTAGGTGACCTGCCTGTTATTGGTGCTGCGTTTAGAAATCGACAGACAACAGAACAGAAGAACGAGTTGTTGATCTTCATTACCCCGAAACTGATTCGTGAGTCACTGAACGTGCGGTAGTGTAAGGCTGTTTTTTGAAAATATTTTTAATTGGCCCTATGGGATCTGGAAAGAGCACCATAGGGCGTTTGCTTTCTAACGAGCTGAAATTGGAGTTTATTGACTCCGATAAAGTGATTGTTGACCGTGCTGGCGCCGATATTCCTTGGATCTTCGATGTTGAGGGTGAAGAGGGCTTTCGCGATCGCGAGCAGACGGTTATCGATCTAATCACTCAGCAAGATGACATCGTCTTAGCGACGGGCGGTGGTGCTGTGATGCGCCCAGCCAACCGAGAATTCCTCCGCAGCCGTGGTTTCGTTATCTACCTAGAAACCAGTATTGATCAGCAGATTGAGCGCACCGCGCGTGATCGCAACCGTCCTCTGCTGCAAACCCAAGATCCTCGCAAGACACTAGAGACCCTTTTAGAAAAACGAGATCCACTCTACCGCGACACCGCCGATATGATACTGCGCACTGATCGCAGACATCCGCGTATGGTCATTAGTGAGATCGTCAAAGCCCTTAAAAAACATCGCGTTCTGAAAAGCGCGTAGTCAGGATTCATCGCATGCAAGAGTTAAAAGTCGACTTAGGTGACCGTAGCTACCCTATCTACGTAGGCGACCATCTTTTTCAGAAAGTAGATATTGCGGGTGCGGTTCGGGGTAAGCAGGTAATGATCGTCACCAATGAGACGATTGCTCCACTCTACTTGAGCGCGCTGCGTGACCAGCTTCCTGGCCTTCAAGTGGACGAAGTGATTCTGCCAGACGGTGAGTCATTCAAAACTTTAGATACTCTTAACCTTATTTTCGATGCCTTGTTGCAGATGCGCCACAACCGCACGACCACACTGATCGCTCTAGGTGGTGGAGTTATCGGAGATATGACTGGTTTCGCAGCGGCCTCCTATCAGCGTGGTGTCGATTTCATTCAGATACCGACAACCTTGCTCTCTCAGGTAGACTCATCGGTGGGGGGGAAAACGGGCGTTAACCATCCGCTGGGTAAGAATATGATCGGTGCCTTTTATCAGCCCAAAGCGGTATTGGCCGATACCGATGTCTTGAAGACACTCCCAGAGCGTGAGTTGGCCGCGGGTCTTGCTGAAGTGATCAAGTACGGTTTGATCTACGATGTTGAATTTCTTGCTTGGCTGGAGAAGAACATCGATGGACTTAACGACTGTGATCCTGAGTTGATGGCATATGCCATTAAACGTTCTTGTGAAATCAAAGCAGAGGTCGTTGCACAAGATGAGCGTGAAGGCGGTATTCGTGCCATTTTGAATCTTGGTCACACCTTTGGCCATGCCATTGAGACTGATCAGGGCTACGGAAATTGGCTGCATGGTGAAGCGGTGGGAGCAGGTATGTGGATGGCTGCAGATCTTTCGATGCGTCTCGGTTGGTTAGAGCCTGCTGATTTAGCACGTGTTGAAACACTCTTGCGTCGAGCGAAGTTGCCGATAGCACCTCCAGCAGATATGACGCCGGATCGGTTTATTGAGTTGATGTCGGTTGATAAGAAGGTTTTAGACGGTCAGATTCGACTCGTCTTGCTGCAACAGCTAGGTCAGGCAGTCGTTACCAGCGAGGTCGACCCCGAAGCCCTAAAATCGACACTAAAGCAGCACTACAGCGGCGAATAAAAAAATTCCGACTTACAAAACGCGCCAACTTGGCGCGTTTTTTGTTTTTTCTTGGTCGATTTGTAGCCAGAGCCGTAGAAGTGTAGAATTACGGTCCCATTTTGCCTCTGTGTCATTTCTCTAGAGGTGTATTCAGGTTTTAAGTGCCTGATTTTATTTAAGTTTTTAGGTAGGAATAGCGTATGAGCAACGGTCTGTATCGCGCGGATGAATTTAAAGATAACTGCGGTTTTGGTCTAATGGCCCACATGCAGGGCGAAGCAAGTCATAAGGTACTTGATAACGCCATTGAAGCATTGGCCTGCATGACTCACCGTGGTGGTATTGCAGCGGATGGTAAGACGGGTGATGGCTGTGGTCTGTTGATGCAGATGCCACGCGATTTCATGCGTGCAGCCGCTAAGAATGAGTTGAATGTCGACCTAACTGACACCTTTGCTGTTGGCATGGTATTCCTATCTAAGGATGCCGCGGCGGCTGACAATGCTCGTACTGTCATGAATCGCGAACTTGAAGCGCAGGGCCTTACCGTTGCTGGCTGGCGTGTAGTTCCGACGGATGACAGCTGCCTTGGTCCTATCGCGAAAGAGACGCTTCCACAGATCGAACAAGTTCTGATCAATGTGTCAGACATGGATGCAAAAGCGCTTGAAGTTGCGCTGTTTGTGGCTCGCCGTAAAGTTGAGATCGCTCTGTCTGATGATGCAGATTTCTACATCTGTACCCTATCTGAGCGCGTGATCAGCTACAAAGGCTTGATGATGCCTGTCGATCTTCCTGTGTTCTATAAAGACCTTGCAGATCCTGAGTTGAAGACAGCGGTGTGTACCTACCACCAGCGCTTCTCAACGAACACAGCACCGCGCTGGCCTCTTGCACAGCCATTCCGTTTCCTTGCTCACAATGGCGAGATCAACACGGTAGAAGGTAACCGCAACTGGGCTCGTGCACGTGCCTCTAAATTTGCTACTCCATTGATTCCAAATCTTGATGAGTTACAGCCAATCGTTAACACCACCGGCTCTGACTCGTCATCAATGGATAACATGATCGAATTCCTACTGGTCGGTGGTATCGATATCTACCGCGCGGTTCGTATGATCATTCCACCTGCGTGGCAGAACGTTGACACCATGGACACTGAGCTACGTGCATTCTACGAGTACAACTCAATGCACATGGAAGCTTGGGATGGTCCTGCTGGCATGGTTATGACTGATGGTCGTTACGCGGTCTGTCTTCTAGACCGTAACGGTCTTCGCCCATCTCGATGGGTAATGACCAAAGACGGCATGATCTGTACCGCTTCTGAGATCGGTGTATTCAGCTACGAACCAAGCGATATCGTGGCTCAAGGCCGTGTTGGACCGGGTCAGATTCTGGCAATCGATACAGAGACAGGTGATGTACTGCACACTGATGATGTCGATAATCGTCTTAAAAAGGCACAGCCATACAAGCAGTGGTTGAAAGAGAACACACTGCGTCTAGAGAACACGATGAATCTATCCGTTGAAGCGGAAGCTCTCAGTGATATGTCTCCAGAAGAGACCAAGACTTACATGAAAATGTTCAATGTAAGCTTTGAAGAGCGTGACCAGGTACTTCGTCCGTTGGGCGAAAGTGGCATGGAAGCGGTCGGCTCAATGGGTGATGACAAGCCAATGGCCGTGTTGTCAGAGAAGATTCGTTCGCCATACGACTACTTCCGTCAGCAGTTTGCACAGGTGACCAACCCACCAATCGACCCACTACGTGAAGCGATCGTGATGTCACTAGAGACCTGCCTAGGTCGTGAGCAAAATGTATTTGAAGAGACTGCGGATCACGCTCGTCGTGTTGTATTGACGATGCCAGTACTCTCTGCAAGCAAGTTCTACCGTATTCGTGACAACGACGAAAAAGGGTTTGAGGTTGCTGTTATCGATCTTAATTACAACCCAGAAGAGTTATCGCTTGATAAAGCGATCGTTGCTGTCTGTGATAAGGCTGAAGCTGAGGTTCGTGCTGGAAAATCGATCATCATCCTATCGGATGCCAACATTGAGAAAGGTAAGTTACCTATCCATGCAGCGATGGCGACGGGTGCCGTTCACCACCGTCTAATCGATACAGGTATCCGTACTGATGCCAACATCATTGTAGAGACTGGTACGGCTCGTGACCCACACCATTTCGCAGTTCTATTCGGTTTTGGTGCTACCGCGGTCTACCCATACTTGGCTTACCGTGTGCTGACTGATCTTTGTCGTACTGGCGAGATGCTACAAGATGCTCTACAAAGCCACGAGAACTACCGTAAAGGTATTGATAAAGGCCTGTTCAAGATCCTATCTAAGATGGGTATCTCAACCATCGCGTCGTACCGTGGTGCTCAGTTGTTTGAAGCGATCGGCCTTAGCGATGAAGTGGTTGATCTCTGTTTCAAAGGGGTTACTAGCCGTATTCAGGGCTCTAAATTTGCTCACTTTGAAGAGGACCAAGCGGCGTTGGCTAAAACTGCCTTCATCGCGCGTAAGCCAATCACTGATGGCGGTCTACTGAAGTACAAGTTTGGTGGTGAGTACCATGCTTACAACCCAGACGTGGTACAAGCAATCCACGAAGCGGTTAAGTCGGGTGATCAGAAGCACTACGACCGTTACGCTAAACTGGTTAACGAACGTGGCATCGCGACGATTCGTGACATGCTTAAGCTTAAAGATGTCACTCCGATTAGTATTGATGAAGTAGAACCCGCTGAAGCGATTTACCCACGTTTTGATACAGCGGCAATGTCGCTCGGTGCACTCTCTCCAGAGGCGCATGAAGCTCTAGCTGTTGCTATGAACGAACTGGGCGGTCGCTCTAACTCAGGTGAGGGTGGTGAAGACCCTGTCCGTCACGGCACCATTAAGCGCTCTAAGATCAAGCAGATCGCATCGGGCCGTTTTGGTGTGACACCGGAATACCTGGTGAATGCTGATGTTATGCAGATTAAAGTGGCTCAGGGCGCGAAACCAGGTGAAGGTGGTCAGCTACCAGGTGGTAAGGTTAACAGCCTAATCGCGCGCCTACGTTACTCGGTGCCAGGTGTGACATTGATCTCGCCTCCACCGCATCACGATATCTACTCGATCGAGGATTTGGCGCAGCTTATTTTCGACCTTAAACAGGTGAATCCTGAAGGTCTGGTCTCTGTGAAGCTCGTCTCTCGTCCAGGTGTCGGTACCATTGCCTGTGGTGTTGCTAAAGCCTATGCAGATTTGATCACAATTTCTGGTTACGACGGTGGTACTGCGGCATCACCTCTAACATCGATTCACTACGCAGGTTCACCTTGGGAACTTGGTCTAGCCGATACTCACCAGTCACTGCGCGGTAACCATCTGCGTGGTGCGATTCGTCTGCAGACAGACGGTGGTTTGAAAACGGGTCTAGACGTTGTTAAAGGCGCGCTACTGGGTGCAGAGAGCTTCGGTTTCGGTACCATGCCAATGGTTGCATTGGGTTGTAAGTACCTACGTATCTGTCACTTGAACAACTGTGCGACCGGTGTTGCGACGCAGAATGATCGTCTACGTAGCGATCACTTCCGCGGTACTGTAGAGATGGTTAAGAACTACTTCCGCTTTGTGGCAGAAGAGGTTCGTCAGATCATTGCTCAGCTGGGTCTGCGCACTGTCGAAGAGATGGTTGGCCGTGTTGATCTACTAGAGATCATCGAAGGCAAAACAGATCGTCAGAAATCACTGGATCTTTCGCCACTGATCAGCGATGCCGGTGTGCCAGCAGATCGTCCACAGACGGTTCAGCAAGAGCGCAACGTTCCGTTTGATGAAGGCCGTCTAAACACTGACATGCTAGCGATGGCGCAAGCAGCAATCGATTCAGCAGCCGGCGGTGAGTTTGAGCTGACAATCACTAACTGTGACCGTTCAGTCGGTGCACGCACCTCGGGCGCTATCGCTAAGAAACACGGCAACTTGGGAATGGAAAACAACCCAATTACCTTTAAGTTCCGTGGCCATGCAGGTCAATCATTCGGTGTCTGGAACGCCGGTGGTCAGAACCTTCTTCTAGAGGGTGATGCGAACGACTACGTTGGTAAAGGCATGGCGGGCGGTAAGATCGTCATCAAACCATTCTCAGAAGTGACTTACGCCTCACAAGAGACTGCGATTATCGGTAACACCTGTCTATACGGTGCAACAGGCGGTAAGTTGTTCGCAGCGGGCTGTGCAGGTGAACGTTTCGGTGTTCGTAACTCAGGTGTACACGCCGTGGTTGAAGGCGCCGGTGATCACTGTTGTGAGTACATGACAGGCGGTTTGGTAACGGTTCTGGGTGATACAGGTTACAACTTTGGTGCAGGTATGACGGGCGGTTTCGCTTATGTACTGGATAAAGATCGTAGCTTCGTGGATAAGTACAACCACGAATTGGTTGATATTCACCGTATCCACACCGAGCACATGGAGCAGTACAAAAACCACCTACGCTCAGTGATCATCGAATTCGTTCGTGAAACGGGCAGTGCGTGGGGTCAGGAAATTCTTGATAACTACGAAGATTTCCTCGGCAGTTTCTGGCTGGTTAAGCCAAAAGCGGCGAGCCTAGATGTTCTGCTAAACAGCATGACACACGCTCCAGAGTAAGATTTAGGTTTATTAGATTATCGCCCAGATGCGTCTGGGCTTAGACAAGAGGTGGGACTATGACTACCCGTCTTCACAACAATTTTCAGTTTGTTGAAGTAGGCCGTAAGGGCCCAGAAAAGATCGAAGCAGAAGTACGCCGTGGCGAGTTTGCTGAGATCTATCAGCCGTTTGAACAAGAGGACGTTAATGCACAGGCACACCGTTGTCTTGAGTGTGGTAACCCATACTGTTCATGGAAGTGTCCGGTACACAACCACATCCCTAACTGGTTGAAACTGGTATCAGAGGGTAACTTGTTTGAAGCGGCTACTCTGTCGCACCAGACAAACTCACTGCCAGAAGTGTGTGGCCGTGTCTGCCCACAAGATCGCCTCTGTGAAGGTGCTTGTACACTCAACGAAGAGTTTGGTGCAGTGACCATCGGTTCGGTAGAAAAGTACATCACGGATACCGCTTTTGCTATGGGCTGGCGTCCAGACATGTCCAATGTAACCTGGACTGATAAGAAGGTTGCTGTCATCGGTGCAGGCCCTGCAGGTCTTGGTTGTGCCGACATCCTTGCGCGTAACGGCGTTAAGCCAGTGGTATTCGATCGTAACCCAGAGATCGGCGGTCTACTGACCTTCGGTATTCCTGAGTTTAAGCTTGAGAAAGATGTCATGGTTCAGCGTCGTGAGATCTTCGAAGCGATGGGTGTTGAGTTCAAACTGAACACTGAAGTGGGTAAAGACATCACGATGCAGGAACTGGTTGATCAGTTCGATGCAGTTTTCCTTGGCATGGGTACTTACACCTACATGAAGGGTGGTTTCCCAGGTGAAGACCTTGACGGTGTTTACGATGCACTGCCTTTCTTGATCTCTAACGTAAACCACTGCCGTGGCTACGAGAAAGATGCTTCTGAATACATCAGCATGGAAGGTAAGAGAGTTGTTGTGCTTGGTGGTGGTGACACTGCGATGGACTGTAACCGTACCTCGATCCGTCAAAAAGCGGCGAGCGTAACCTGTGCTTACCGCCGTGACGAAGAGAATATGCCAGGCTCTAAGCGCGAAGTCGAAAACGCGCGTGAAGAGGGCGTCAACTTCATGTTTAACCGTCAGCCCGTTGAAGTGGTTGGTGAGAACGGCAAAGTAACCGGTATCAAAGTGGTTACCACTCAGATGGGTGAGCCCGATGAGAACGGTCGTCGTCGCGCAGAAGTGGTCGAAGGTTCAGAAGAGATCCTACCTGCTGATGCGGTATTGGTTGCATTCGGTTTCCGTCCTAGCCCAGCGCCTTGGATGGCTGATTTCGGTATCAACCTTCACCAAGACGGTCGTGTCGATGCTGCACTAGAGGGTGATCGCCTGCCGTTCCAGACGTCAAACCCTAAAGTGTTTGCCGGTGGTGATATGGTGCGTGGCTCTGACCTGGTCGTAACCGCGATTTACGAAGGCCGTAACGCAGCTGAAGGTATTCTTGATTACCTAGAGGTTTAATCCTCGCTGATCTACATCAAAAGCCGCTGACCCCAGCGGCTTTTTATTAACTGCTTAACAGGCTCAAAGCAGGTACAATCTGCGCAGTTATTTTTAGGAATTTGCGAACATGTCTGAATTGAAAAATGATCGTTTTCTTCGTGCTCTATTGAAAGAGCCAGTCGATTACACGCCAGTATGGATGATGCGCCAGGCGGGTCGTTACCTTCCTGAGTACAAAGCAACACGCGCCCAGGCGGGTGACTTCATGTCACTCTGCATGAACAAAGATCTAGCCTGTGAGGTGACCATTCAACCTCTAGAGCGTTTCGATCTGGATGCGGCAATTCTATTCTCTGACATTCTGACTATTCCAGATGCGATGGGTCTAGGTCTCTACTTTGAAGCGGGTGAAGGCCCACGCTTTAAGAAAGAGGTACGCACAGAGGCAGACGTTGACGCGATTCCGGTTCCAGACCCAGTCAAAGATCTTGGCTACGTGATGGATGCGGTGAAGACCATTCGTTCCGAGTTGAACGGCCGTGTTCCTCTAATCGGCTTCTCTGGTAGCCCATGGACACTGGCGACTTACATGATCGAAGGGGGCTCTTCTAAAGACTTCCGTCACATCAAAGCGATGATGTATTCACAACCAGAAGTACTCCACAAATTGATGGATAAGCTTGCTGAGTCGGTCACGCTCTACCTAAATGAGCAGATTCGCAGCGGTGCTCAAGCGGTTCAGATCTTTGATACTTGGGGTGGTGCTCTGAGCGGTCCTATGTACCAAGCCTTCTCACTCGACTACATGAAGAAGATCGCCGATGGTCTGATTCGTGAATACGATGGTCGCAAAGTACCGGTGATCATGTTCACTAAGAACGGCGGTCAGTGGCTTGAGTCGATGGCTGATGCGGGTGCGGATGCACTGGGTCTTGATTGGACAACAGACATTGCAGATGCGCGTCGTCGTGTCGGTGATAAAGTGGCCCTGCAGGGCAACATGGATCCATCGGTACTTTATGCGCCGGCTGATACTATTCGCGCTGAAGTGAGCCGTATTCTTGAAGGTTACGGTTCGGGTACCGGTCACGTATTCAACCTTGGCCACGGTATTCACCAGTTTGTGAACCCAGATCATGCCAAAATCTTTGTCGATGCAGTGCATGAGCTGAGTGCCCCTTACCATAAATAAGAAGCGCCACAAATAAGAAGCACCAGGATTAAACTGAGACTGCGGTAGACGAGAGACGATGAAAAAACTGAGTGGGCTGTTTGAAAAAAACCGAGGCTGGTCGGAAAAGATCCACCGGGCTAATCCAGAGTTTTTCGCAACCTTGGCAGCACAGCAAGCACCGGAGTATCTCTGGATAGGCTGTGCTGACAGTCGCGTCCCTGCCAATGAGATCGTAGATCTCATGCCGGGCGAGCTGTTTGTTCACCGCAACGTCTCGAATCTTGTCGTTCACTCAGACATGAACTGTCTGTCGGTGATTCAATACGCAGTCGATGTATTGAAAGTCAAAGACATTATGGTCGTGGGTCACTACGGATGCGGTGGTGTCGTTGCCTCTATGGAAGATGAGCGTCACGGCCTAATCGATAACTGGCTAAGCCACATTCGTGATGTCTACTACAACCATCGCAAGTTCCTCGGTCAGTGGGAAGCGAAACCTTACCAGGTTGATCGTCTTTGTGAGCTGAACGTCGTCGAGCAGGCGCTCAATGTTTGTAACACCACCACGGTTACCGATGCTTGGGCGCGGGGGCAAGAGCTTAATGTGCACGGTTGGATCTACGGTCTCGGTGATGGCCTATTGCGTGATCTTGGCTTCACAGTCAGCAGTAAAGAGACAATCCGACCTACCTTTATCGATGCGGTCAATCTGATTGAGGCGAAAGGCAAGCAGGTTGAAGGTCACACCTGCAGTACCTTCTGCGATCACGATTAGATCGAGTAAACAGTAAAAAGCCCGCATCAGCGGGCTTTTTGTTGGCTCTTCTTCGTATTAGACGCTTGCTAATGCCTGATCAAGATCGGCAATCAGGTCGTCAACGTGCTCAATACCGATCGATAGGCGCACCATATCCTCAGTAACACCGGCAGAGGCTAATTCTTCGGCATTCAACTGACGGTGAGTCGTTTCGGCGGGGATAGAGGCGAGTGACTTACAGTCACCGATGTTCACTAGGCGCAGGAAGATCTGCAGAGCATCGTAGAATTTACGCGTTGCTTCACGGCCACCTTTGACACCAAAGCTCATGACACCCGATGCATTACCGTCCATGTACTTCTTAGCCAGTGCGTTATCTTGGTGCGAGGCAAGGCCTGCGTATTTCACCCAAGTTACCTGATCGTGATTCTCAAGGAACTCAGCGATTTTCTGTGCGTTTGAGCAGATGCGCTCCATACGCAGTGGCAAGGTCTCAATGCCCTGTAGCAACAAGAAGACGTTCATTGGAGAGATCGCTGCGCCGGTATTACGCAGAGGCACTACGCGACAACGGCCGATGAATGCCGCCGGACCAAAGGCTTCTGTATAGACTACGCCGTGGTAAGAGATGTCAGGCGTATTGAGAAGCGGGAAGCGGTCTGCATGCTCAGCCCAGGGGAAGTTGCCGGAATCGACAATCACACCACCAATGGAGTTGCCGTGGCCGCCGATGTATTTAGTGGCAGCAGTCACGATGATATCGGCACCCTGTTCAATGGGACGCCAAAGCGCAGGGCTTGGAACGGTGTTGTCACAGATCAGCGGGATGCCGTGGCGGTGTGCGACCTCTGCCAGTGCTTCGATGTCTGCAACACGGCCCGATGGGTTGCCAACCGATTCACAGTAGAGCGCTTTGGTACGCGCATCAATTTTAGATTCGATGGCGGCTATGTCATTGCTGGCTACAAAGCGTACCTCAATGCCTTGGCGTGGCAGTGTGTGTGCAAATAGGTTGTAGGTACCGCCGTAAAGATCGCTGGCCGAGATGATGTTGTCACCGACTTCGGCAATGGTCTGAATGGCGTAAGTGATCGCTGCCATACCTGAAGCGACGGCAAGACCGGCAATGCCACCTTCTAGCGCTGCGACACGCTGCTCTAAAACGTCAGTCGTTGGGTTCATGATGCGCGTATAGATGTTGCCGACTACTTTAAGGTCGAATAGGTCAGCGCCATGCTGTGCGTCGTCAAAAGCGTAAGAGGTTGTCTGGTAGATAGGTACCGCAACCGACTTGGTGGTTGGATCGATTTGGTAGCCCGCGTGTACCGCTTGTGTTTCCAATTTCATTTATCTTTCCTTCTCTTCTTATTGATCTACGCTTAATGCAAAATAGATAGACATTTTGTACGCGTAATCCAAACCTTACGCAACTTCTATGGAGTAATAACCTTATATGGCAAAGGCAAAGTTAGCCTACGTCTGCGACGAGTGCGGAGCTGATTACAGTAAATGGCAAGGGCAATGTACTGCCTGTAAAGCTTGGAACTCATTGAAAGAGGTGCGTCTTGGCTCTGCACCGGCAGGTGGTGCTCAGGCTGCCGTGCGTCGTCAGGGTTATGCCGGTGAAGCGGGTCAGTCGAAAGTGGTGAGCCTCTCAGAGGTGGAGCTGAAAGCGACCGATCGTATCAGCAGTAAGATCGGTGAATTGGACCGAGTCCTAGGGGGCGGCTTAGTACCTGGATCTGCCGTGTTGATCGGTGGGCATCCCGGTGCCGGTAAATCGACCCTGTTGTTACAAACCATGGCCGCACTGGTGGCCGATATGCCAGCACTCTATGTGACCGGTGAGGAGTCACTGCAACAGGTCGCCATGCGTGCTAAACGCTTAGGCCTAGCAGTTGGGGATCTGAAGATGCTCTCTGAGACCTCTGTCGAGACTATCTGTGATGTGGCGGATCAACTCAAGCCTAAGGTGTTAGTCATCGACTCTATTCAGGTGATGCACGTTTCCGATGTCCAGTCTGCACCAGGTTCTGTATCTCAGGTTCGTGAAAGTGCGGCCTATTTAACGCGTTACGCCAAACAGACGGGCACGGTGATCTTTCTGGTAGGCCACGTGACCAAAGATGGCTCATTGGCCGGCCCCAAAGTACTTGAGCATATGATCGACTGTTCACTGCAACTAGAGGGCGAGAGCGACAGCCGATTCCGCACACTGCGCAGCCATAAAAACCGTTTTGGCGCCGTTAATGAGTTGGGTGTGTTTGCCATGCTCGAGACGGGGTTAAAAGAGGTTAAGAACCCCAGCTCTATCTTTCTAAGTCGTGATGATAATGCAAGGCCGGGCAGTGTCGTGATGGTCGTCTGGGAGGGCACCCGTCCGATGCTGGTCGAGCTTCAAGCACTAGTCGACACGTCGCACCACTCCAACCCTAAACGTGTGGCCGTGGGGATGGACCAAAATCGACTGGCGATGCTGTTAGCGGTATTGAACCGTCATGGTGGATTAATGACCGGTGATCAAGATGTGTTTATCAACGTGGTTGGCGGCATACGAGTCATGGAGACCAGCGCGGATTTGGCGCTATTAGCGGCGATTGTCTCCAGTTTTCGTGATAAGTCACTGCCAACCGACTTGATCGTCTTTGGTGAAGTTGGCTTGTCCGGTGAGATTCGTCCAGTGCCAAACGGGCAGGAGCGAATTAAAGAGGCGGCTAAACACGGCTTTACTCGTGCGATTGTGCCCAAAGGGAACAGGCCAAAAGAGAACGTTCCGGGTATGAAGATCATCGCCGTTGAGCGCCTCTCAGAAGCGCTGGACTCTATCTAATCTGAGTATGCATTGATGATTTCACAACAGGTACAACATCTACTCTCATGGTTAACCAATTATCATGAGCTTGGCACAAGGGTTGTCATCGCTGTGGTTGGCCCGCCCGGTGCCGGCAAGTCGACGCTCTCTGAGGAGCTGGTCGACACTTACAATAACACCAAAGGGGATGGACACGCCGCTGTTATCCCAATGGATGGGTTTCATCTAACCAATGAGGTCCTGATCGAACGAGGTCGTTTAGATCGAAAGGGTGCTCCAGACACCTTCGATGTAGAGGGATTGATCAGCCTGGTACGACGTATTAAACAAGCGGATGCTGATGTACGTTACCCAATTTTTGATCGCTCAATTGAGGCGAGTCA
Organism: Marinobacterium sp. xm-m-383; assembly: GCF_013283255.1. Taxonomy (NCBI): domain Bacteria; kingdom Pseudomonadati; phylum Pseudomonadota; class Gammaproteobacteria; order Oceanospirillales; family Oceanospirillaceae; genus Marinobacterium; species Marinobacterium sp. xm-m-383. Next base: position 114,211 of record NZ_WBYT01000004.1, read on the forward strand.
TATCGATGCGGGTCTTCTGCCTAAAGGGTGTGAAGTGGTCGTAGTAGAGGGTAACTACCTTCTACTAGACGAGGCGCCTTGGTCAGAGTTAGCCCCCTATTTTGATCTGACAGTGTTCACATCACCCACATTTGAAGAGCTGGAACGTCGTCTGATCCAGCGTTGGTTAGATCATGGCTACACACAACAGCAGGCTGAGCAAAAAGCTTGGAACAACGACCTTCCTAACGCCAAAACGGTGGTAGAACGAAGCCGAAAGGCAGATCTGGTTTTTGATCAGGATTGAGAGATAAAAAAAGCCGCTGAGAAGCGGCTTTTTTGATGGTGGCAGGAGCTTAGCTCATGCGGCGATACTTGATACGCTCTGGCTGGTGATCCTTGCCGAAGCGTTTCTTGTAGTCTTCCGCGTACTCAGTGTAGTTGCCTTCGAAGAAGGTTACCTGTGAATCACCTTCGTAGGCAATCATGTGAGTACAGATACGGTCAAGGAACCAACGGTCGTGGGAAATGACTACCGCAGAACCTGGGAAGGCTAGAATCGCCTCCTCAAGCGCACGTAGCGTTTCGATATCCAGGTCGTTAGTCGGCTCATCGAGAAGCAGCACGTTGCCACCCTCTTTAAGCAGTTTCGCCATATGCAGACGGTTACGCTCACCACCTGAGAGATCTTTCACAAACTTCTGTTGATCGGAGCCGCGGAAATTGAAACGACCACAGTAGGCGCGTGAGGGGGTGGTGTAGTTGCCGACCGTGATCATATCTGAACCGTCAGAGATCTCTTCGAATACGGTCTTGTTGCCATCTAATTCACGAGACTGGTTCACGTAAGCTAGCTTTACTGTTGAACCAAGCTCTACAGAGCCTGAATCTGGCTGCTCTTCACCGGCAATCATGCGGAATAGAGTCGATTTACCGGCCCCGTTAGGGCCGATGATGCCGACGATTGCACCCGGTGGGATGGAGAAGTTTAGGTTCTCGAATAGCAACTTGTCGCCGTAGCTCTTAGTCACGTTATTCAGTTCGATCACCTTGTCACCTAGGCGTGGGCCAGGTGGAATGTAGATCTCTTGTGTCTCGTTACGAGTCTGAAACTCTTTAGAGTTCATCTCTTCGAACTGCTTCAAACGCGCTTTCGATTTCGATTGACGACCTTTAGCGCCTTGGCGAACCCACTCAAGTTCCGCTTTGATCGCTTTCTGGTGAGCCGCTTCTTGTTTCGCTTCTTGCTCTAAACGTGCATCTTTCTGCTCTAGCCATGAGCTGTAGTTGCCTTCCCATGGAATACCATGGCCACGGTCCAGTTCAAGAATCCAACCGGCTGCGTTATCAAGGAAGTAACGGTCGTGGGTAATCGCAACCACGGTACCTGGGTACTCCTGAAGGAAGCGTTCGATCCAAGCGATCGACTCGGCATCCAAGTGGTTGGTCGGCTCGTCGAGTAGCAGCATGTCTGGGTGATCAAGCAGCAAACGACACAGAGCCACTCGGCGACGCTCACCACCGGAAAGGTGCTTAACTTCAGCATCCCAAGGGGGTAGACGCATCGCATCGGCCGCACGCTCTAATGCTGTATCAAGGTTGTGACCATCTTTGGCCGTGATAAGGTTCTCTAGTTCGCCTTGGCGTTTCGCTAGGGCATCAAAATCTGCATCTGGGTCAGCGTATGCTGCGTAGACTTCGTCCAGCTCAGCCATAGCGCCTTTAACATCGGCCACCGCCTCTTCGATCACTTCACGAACGGTTTTTGTCTCATCCAGCTCAGGCTCCTGCGGTAGGTAACCGACGTTAATGCCGGGCATTGGGCGCGCTTCACCGATGTAATCCTGATCAACGCCTGCCATGATTTTTAGCAGCGTTGATTTACCTGCACCGTTAAGACCGAGGACACCGATCTTCGCGCCAGGGAAAAAGGATAGAGAGATATCTTTAAGAATTTCGCGTTTAGGTGGGACCACCTTACCAACGCGGTTCATTGAGTAGACAAACTGTGCCATGTGTTGATTCCTAGCAAAATATCTGGGCTACAACGCCGTTGCATGACCCATTTAAAAAGGTTGCGCAGAGTATACCAGATAGGGGGCGGTCAAATCACAGGGCGGCACACTTAAACTTGAGAACAATTGCAGGTTGACCTGATCGCTTTTCAAGTGATTTTTCTACCCGTTTTGCCTTATAATGCGCGCCATCAAAATCTTTCGAGCTGACCAGGCTTCTCGATTGCAGCCAAAGTCGTCAGATCGTTGAACCAATACAGGGGATCTCCATGTTTAGTAAGGATATGAACATCGCTAGCTACGATGCAGAACTTTGGGCAGCAATGCAGTCTGAAGAGACGCGTCAAGAAGAGCACATCGAGCTCATTGCGTCAGAGAACTACACCAGCCCACGTGTTATGGAAGCGCAGGGTTCAGTTCTTACTAACAAGTACGCGGAAGGTTACCCAGGCAAACGTTACTACGGCGGTTGTGAGTACGTTGATAAAGCAGAAACGCTTGCGATTGAGCGTGCTAAAGAGCTTTTCGGTGCAACGTTTGCAAACGTTCAGCCACACTCAGGTTCACAAGCTAACGCGGCTGTATTTATGGCGCTTTGTAAAGCCGGCGATACTATTTTGGGTATGAGCCTTGCACACGGTGGTCACTTGACTCACGGTGCTGCAGTCTCTTTCTCAGGCCGTATCTACAATGCCTTCCAGTACGGTCTTGATGAGAACGGTGACCTAGACTACGCGGAAGTTGAGCGTCTTGCTCTAGAAAATAAACCGAAAATGATCATTGCCGGTTTCTCTGCTTACTCGCGTGTCGTTGATTGGGCTAAGTTCCGTGAAATCGCTGACAAAGTGGGTGCATACCTATTTGTCGATATGGCACACATTGCAGGCCTAGTGGCTGCTGGCGTTTACCCAAGCCCACTGCCATACGCTGACGTCGTGACAACAACGACTCACAAAACACTGGGCGGACCACGTGGTGGTTTGATTCTATCTGCGCGCGCTGATGAAGAGCTGCAGAAGAAACTGAACTTTGCGGTATTCCCAGAGTCTCAGGGCGGTCCATTGATGCACGTTATCGCGGCTAAGGCTGTCTGCTTCAAAGAGGCGATGGAGCCAGAGTGGAAAGCGTACCAAGCACAGGTTGTTAAGAATGCACAGGCGATGGCTGAAGTATTCCAGCAGCGTGGCTTTGATGTCGTTTCTGGCGGTACTGATGACCACCTATTCCTACTGAGCCTAATTGGCAAAGAGTACAGCGGTAAAGATGCTGATGCGGCACTAGGTCGTGCTAACATCACTGTGAACAAGAACTCGGTTCCAAACGACCCACGTTCACCGTTCGTCACTTCAGGTCTACGTATCGGTACTCCAGCCGTTACTCGTCGTGGCTTCAAAGAGGCTGAAGTGGCTGAGCTAACTAACTGGATCTGTGACGTGCTTGAGAACATCGACAATGATGATGTGATCAACCGCGTTAAAGAGCAGGTTAAAGCGATCTGCGCGAAATACCCAGTTTACGCTTAATTGTGGATTTGAGAGTTCGCTCTCAACCACATAGAATACCGAGGGCAGCATTGAGCTGCCCTTTTTCGCTCTTTTAACAGCACTGAGAGGCCAATATGCATTGTCCCTACTGTGGCGCATCGGACACCAAAGTGAACGACTCAAGACTGATCTCAGAAGGTCAGCAGGTTCGTCGTCGTCGCGAATGCGTGAGCTGTCATGAGCGATTCACCACCTTTGAAGCGGCAGAACTGTTAATGCCGCGTCTGATTAAGAATGATGGCAGTCGCCAGCCGTTCGACGAAGAGAAGCTTCGTTCAGGTATTACCCGCTCCCTAGAGAAACGCCCGGTCAGTATTGAGCAGATTGAAGCCTGTTTGAACCGCGTAAAGCAGCGTTTGCGTGCACCGGGTGAGCGTGAGATTGAGTCAAAACTGGTCGGCGAAGCGGTCATGGCTGAACTGCGTAAGCTTGATCAGGTCGCTTACGTTCGTTTTGCTTCGGTCTACCGTGACTTCCAAGACATCAATGAGTTTAAACTTGAAATTGAGCGTCTAGCTGAGCCCGAAGTAGTCGAGACTAAAAGTGCCTCGAAATCGGCACTGACGGCTAACGCCCTACCAGAACCTAAATCGAAACCGAGTCGTAAATCTCGTCAGAAAAAACAGGAACCACAGGTTCCAGATAGTCCAGATCTGTTTGGAGACGAGCTACTTTGAGTTTTACGATCGAAGATCGCCAGTACATGGCAAGAGCCATACAGCTGGCGGCTAAAGGCACCTACACCACAGACCCTAACCCCAGAGTCGGCTGTGTATTGGTGCGCGATGGTGTGATTATCGGCGAGGGTTACCACCAGCGCGCCGGTGAGGGCCATGCAGAAGTCAACGCGTTAAAAGCGGCCGGTGATGCAACCGGTGCGACTGCCTATGTCACTCTGGAACCCTGCAGCCACTTTGGTCGGACGCCACCCTGCTCTCAAGGACTCATCGACGCCGGAGTGACGCGTGTCGTTGCGGCCATGGTTGATCCAAACCCTGAAGTCGCTGGAAAAGGCATTGCAATGTTGAAAGCGGCGGGCATCGATGCGGCTGCCGGGTTACTTGAGAGTGAAGCGCGGGCACTGAATCCTGGGTTTCTTTCCAGAATGGAGCGCGGCCGTCCTTTTGTTAGATTGAAACTTGCTACCAGTATTGATGGACGAACGGCCATGGCATCGGGTGAGTCGCAGTGGATCACTGGCCCTGAAGCGCGAGCCGATGTGCAACGACTGCGAGCCCGCAGTAGTGCAGTGATTACCGGGGTCGGATCGGTTCTACAAGATGATTCTGCTTTGACGGTTCGGGAAGCTCAGTTGCCGGCATCGGTTGTGCCGCTGACTGAAGGTCGTCAACCCTTGCGCGTGGTACTGGATTCGCAGGGCAGGCTGCCAGCCTCAGCACAGATGCTGGCGCTGCCTGGCAGAACCTTGCAGGTTGTCGCTGCAAACAACTGCAACCCACTTGAGGGTGCTGAGCAGGTTCAACTAGCGAATGAAGCAGGGCGTATCGATTTGCCACAGTTGCTTAGCTATTTGGCCGAAAAAGAGTCCTGTAATGAGGTGTTGGTGGAGTGTGGCGCCCAGTTAGCCGGTGCCATGCTAGCAGCAGGGTTAGTAGATGAGTTGGTTCACTATATGGCACCTAAATTGATGGGGTCTGATGCCCGCCCTCTAGCTGAGCTTCCATTAACTGAGATGTCTGAAGCGATCGAGATGAAACTGAAAGATGTCCGACAGTTTGGTCATGATCTTCGCATGACCTGGACAGTTTAGGAGCAGAAGGTGTTTACCGGAATTATAGAAGCGATCGGTACCGTCGCTGCCAAACAAGAGGTTGGTGGCGACCTTCGATTGACCCTAGCAACGGGTCAATTGGACATGTCCGATGTGGCGTTAGGCGACAGTATTGCCACCAATGGGGTCTGCCTCACCGTGATTGAGTATGATCAACAACATTTTACGGCCGATGTTTCGCAAGAGAGTCTGGCACATACTCGATTGATGGATCTGCGACCCGGTGAAGCGGTCAATCTGGAAAAAGCACTGCTGCCAACAACCCGTTTAGGCGGGCACTTAGTCTCTGGACATGTCGATGCTGTGGGTAGCATCGCTTCCATTGAGCGCGATGCCCGCTCAGTGCGCATAGCCGTCGACATGCCTAGCTCGTTAGCTCGCTATATCGCGCCGAAGGGATCGGTTACAATAGACGGTGTAAGTTTGACGGTGAACAGCGTTGATGAACACAGCTTTTACCTCAACATTGTGCCTCATACGGCAGATACAACGATCATTAGTCAGTATGAAGTGGGGCATGGTGTTCATATCGAAGTAGATATGATCGCTCGCTACTTGGAGCGTTTGCTTCAAACGAAACAGGAATCTGAATCGTCCAGTGAAGGGATTTCATTGGAGATGTTGGCCTCTGCAGGCTTTATGCACAGGCGTTAATTTAGGAGTGGATATGCAATTAAACAGCGTCGAAGAGCTACTCGACGACATTCGCCAAGGTAAGATGGTTATCTTGATGGATGATGAAGATCGTGAGAATGAAGGTGATCTAGTGATTGCGGCCGAAATGGTGCGTCCAGATGACATCAACTTCATGGCAAAGAATGCCCGCGGTCTAATCTGTCTTACCTTGACGCGTGAACACTGTGAACGTCTGAACCTCCCGCTGATGGTGCAGAGCAACGGTGCAGCCTACTCCACCAACTTCACGGTCTCTATTGAAGCGGCTGAAGGTGTGACCACGGGTATATCAGCCGCTGATCGTGCTCATACTGTGCGTACAGCCGTGCGTGGTGATGCTAAACCTGAGGATATCGTTCAGCCAGGTCACATCTTCCCATTGATGGCACAGCCAGGTGGTGTATTAAGCCGTGCAGGTCATACAGAAGCGGGTTGTGATTTGGCTCGTATGGCAGGTATGAGCGCAGCGTCTGTGATCGTCGAAGTGATGAACGAAGATGGCACCATGGCGCGTCGTCCCGACCTTGAGATCTTTGCCAAAGAGCACGGTTTGAAGATCGGTACTATTGCGGATCTAATCCACTACCGTACGACTAATGAGCAGACAGTGACGGTGGCAGACACAGGTTCACTGGAGACAGATTACGGTCAGTTTAATTACACGACCTATAACGATGAGATCCTCGGCTGTACCCACCTTGCACTTCACAAAGGTGATATCAGTGCTGATGAGCCGACTATGGTTCGTGTACACAACCGCTCTGAAGTTCTGCGTGACGTGGTTGGCGTAGCTGAGGAGAGTGAAGCTAAGTGGACACTGCGTCGCGCACTAGAGCGTATCGCTGCAGAAGGTAAGGGTGTTGCCCTGCTTCTGGATAGTGGTAATCGCATCGATCTTGGCGACTCTATCAGCCAGATCACCAGTGGTTCTAAACCGTCTAAAGTGAATGTCAGCGCGTCCGGCGCTTACCTGACAGTAGGTACTGGTTCACAGATTCTACGTGATCTTGGGGTAGGCAAAATGCGCCTGCTCAGTTCACCAATGAAATTTAATGCAATCTCAGGCTTTGATCTTGAGATTGATGAATACATCCCTTTTGCAGAGTAAAAGATCATGAGTGTAAAAGTAGTTGAAGGCGATTTTGTCGCTGCAAATGGTCGCTACACAATCGTTGTTGGCCGTTTCAATTCATTTGTCGTAGAGAGCCTATTAGAAGGTGCTATCGACGTTCTTAAACGCCACGGCGTTTCTGAAGATAATATCCGCATCGTTCGTGTACCGGGTGCGTTTGAGATTCCATTGGCGGTTAAGCGCGTCGCTCAACAGAAACAAGATGATGCAATCATCGCACTGGGTGCGGTAATTCGTGGTGGTACGCCACACTTTGAGTACGTCTCTAACGAAGCGTCTAAAGGTGTAGCCCAGGTATCTCTCGACTTTGATATCCCAGTTGCAAACGGCGTTCTGACAGTGAACTCTATCGAGCAGGCAATCGAGCGCTCTGGCACGAAAGCAGGTAACAAAGGCGCTGAAGCCGCGCTATCAGCTGTTGAGATGGTGAGTCTTCTTCGCCAACTTGAGGTTTAAGATGAGCGAAGAACAGGCTCCTAAGCGCAAAAAAGTCTCTAATACAGAGAAGCGTCGCAACGCTCGCAGCTTTGTGCTGCAGGCACTCTACTCTCAAGAGCTGACGAAAAACGCAACGAATGAGGTAGAGGCTCATTTTCGTGTCGACAACGACATGAGTGAAACCGATGTACCGCTCTTCTCTGAACTGTTGCAAGGCGTGAATGCGCAAAAAGCAGAGCTTGATCAAGCGTTTAACATCTATCTGGATCGTAACGTCGAAGAGTTAGATCCGGTGGAAGTGAGCGTACTTCGTATCGGTGCTTATGAGCTGATCAATCGTATCGAAGTCCCTTATAAAGTCGCTATCAACGAGAGCGTTGAGTTGGCGAAAATTTTTGGGGCAACCGAGAGCCACAAGTACGTTAATGGCGTCCTCGATAAGCTGGCGCAAAAAGTCCGCGCTGTCGAGATCAAAGCCAACCGCGGTAAGTAATGCCAGGCGAATTCGATCTGATTCGCCGCTATTTTGACTCCATCAGTGGCGATCATCCCAGTGTTCAACTCGGCATTGGTGATGATTGCGCTCTGTTAACGTCCAGTCCCCATACCGAACTCGCTATCTCTGTCGATACGCTGGTTGAAGGTGTTCATTTTCTACCGGACATCGATCCAGAAGATTTGGCGTGGCGATTAGTTGCCAGTAGTGTCAGCGACTTGGCGGCAATGGGGGCATCCCCCAAATGGCTGACACTTGCCTGTACACTGAATGGGCCTACGCGAGAGTGGTTAGCAGCCTTCTCAAAAGGTTTAGCAGAGGCCTGTCATCACTACTCACTGATATTGGTCGGCGGGGATACCACCTCAGGGCAACAACAAGTGTTTACGGCTCAGGTGCATGGAGAGGTTCCGTTAGGCATGGCGCTTAAACGTAGCGGTGCACAATTGGGCGACGCCATTGTGGTCAGCGGCACTCTAGGCGATTCCCGAGCCGGATTAGCGCTATTAACTGCTGAGTGTGAAAGTGGGTCTGATTACCTACTTGAACGCTACTACCGGCCAACGGCACGACTTGCGCTGGGTGAGGCGCTGCGTGGAATTGCGAATTCAGCCGTGGATGTGTCGGATGGTCTATTAGCGGATCTTGGGCATCTATTAACCGCTTCGGGTGTTGGGGCAGAGATCCATACTGAGTCACTACCTCTATCAGCCGACATTAAAGATCTTGCCCCAGATTTGGCAGAGAGATGGGCGCTTTCAGGCGGTGAGGATTTTGAACTCTGCTTTACACTTCCACAGGATAGAGTGCCTGAACTTCAACAAATCAGTGAACGTCTAGCACTACCCCTGACTCTAGTAGGCAAGATCACTCAACAAACAGGGATCACACTGTTGAAATCGGGCGAACCTGTGCCTCTGCCTGCCTCATTGGGTTTCAACCATTTTGGAAACGAACATGAATAGAGTGCCTGCCAGTATCTGGCGAAACCCCATTCACTTTTTAGCCTTTGGTTTGGGTAGTGGTGCCGCGCCAAAAGCACCCGGTACCTTCGGTACGCTTGCGGCCATTCCTATTTGGTACCTATTCAACGATTGGGCACTGATACCCTATCTTCTATTGATGTTGGTGACCTTTCTATTGGGTTGCTGGTTGTGTGGCAAAACCTCAGAGGATCTGGGTGTTCATGATCATGGCGGCATTGTCTGGGATGAGTTTGTTGGCCTATGGATTACCTTTATTGCGCTTCCGGCGGGCTGGGAGTGGGTCGTGTTCGGGTTTGTTATGTTTCGTCTATTCGATATCTGGAAGCCCTGGCCGATAGGCTGGGCAGACCGACGCGTCTCTGGCGGCCTAGGTATTATGTTGGATGATCTATTGGCCGGATTAATGGCGCTAGGGGTCGTGCAAGCGGTAAACTATGCTGTATAGCAATCTGCTTTAGTGATCTGGTCGTAATACCTTTCACTAATTCAGAGGTAAAGATGCAAGGATGCATCGAATTGAGGATAAGATTTTGGATATTAAACTGATAGCGGAATGTAAATTGCCAATGCCTATGGGTGTATTCCGTATGGTTGGTTTCGAAGAGGTCGAGAGCGGTAAAGAGCACATCGCGCTGGTATACGGTGATGTTGCAGGTGACGAACCCGTTCTAGCCCGCATGCACTCAGAGTGTCTAACAGGTGATGCCTTGTTCAGCTTGCGCTGTGACTGTGGCTTTCAACTGCAAGAGGCCCTAAAGCGCATTACCGAAGAGGGCAAAGGCGTTCTGCTCTACCTACGCCAAGAGGGCCGTGGTATCGGTCTTTTGAATAAGGTCAAAGCCTACAACCTGCAAGACTCTGGCTGTGACACGGTAGAGGCCAATGAGCGCTTAGGCTTTGCCGCTGATATGCGTAACTACTCAATGTGTCAGCCAATGTTGGATGCGATCGGTGTTAAGAGCGTTAACTTAATGACCAACAACCCGCGTAAAGTCGCTGCACTCGAAGAGTATGGTGTGAATGTCTCGTCGCGTGTGCCACTGCAAGTCGGTAAGAACCGCTACAACGAGCACTACCTAGAGACGAAAATGGGTAAACTCGGTCATATGATGAGCGAAGTGCATTTCAAACCGGATGCTTAATGGCATAGGTTGGTACTGATTTGGTGCATTGATAAACCTCAGCAGCAGTGCTGGGGTTTTTTTAGGTCTGTAGAAAGTGCTCTATCTGCTCTCGAATTGAGTCAGCATCTAAGCCGGCATCTTGTAACTGTTCATCCCGAGTCGCATGCTCAATCCAACGATCGGGAATGCCAAGGTTAAGACAACGTAAGTTCTGGCCATTATGAGTCAGCCACTCATTCACAGCACTGCCCGCTCCGCCCGCAATAGCCCCATCTTCCAGGGTGATAAAGTGAGAGTAAGTATTCACTAGCTCTTCAAGCATAGCTTCATCGAGTGGTTTGACGAAGCGCATATCGATTAAGCCAAGATCCAACTGATCAGCGACCTGCTCGGCTGCTGGTAACAGAGGGCCAAAGTTGAGTATGACGCCACCTTTGCCAACTCTTACCAACCGGCTTTGACCCATGGCTAAGGACGCTAATGGAGTTCTGCTCTTAACGCCTTCGCCTCGAGGGTAGCGGACCACAGCACAGCCATTGTATTGGTAGCCTAGAGTCAGCATCTGCTGCTGCTCATCCAGTGTGGAGGGCGTCATAATGACAACCTCGGGTAGCGAGCGAAGCATTGGGATATCGAAGATACCTGAGTGGGTTGGACCATCTTCCCCAACCAATCCTGCACGATCTACAGCGATCAAACAGTCGAGATTTTGCAGGGCGATATCGTGGATGACCTGATCCAAAGCGCGCTGCAAAAAAGTTGAGTAGATTGCCAGAACCGGTTTCATCCCACCTACCGCAAGGCCGGCTGCAAAGGTGGCTGCGTGCTGTTCTGCAATGGCAACATCAAAGTAACGTGTTGGGTATTGGTCAGCGAATTGCACAAGGCCAGAACCCTCCCTCATGGCCGGGGTAATCGCGACTACTCGAGGGTCACTTGAAGCAGTTTCACAGATCCATTGGCCAAACTGATCGCTGTATTTCAGATTAGGAGCACTGATCTCTGATGGTTTTTCCAGTTTAGTGATGGCGTGATAGCCGACCGGATCCTCTTCAGCTGGCTTAAACCCAAACCCCTTACGAGTTCTAATATGCAGGAATTGAGGCCCTGTTTGGCTCAATGACTGCTTAAGGGCAGGGATTAATTGGCTCAGGTCATTACCATCAATAGGGCCAGAGTATTCAAAGTTCAGTGCTTCAAATAGAGGCATCACAGGGTTAGTGGGTGCTTGCTCACGTAGATTCTTGGCTAGATAGGTGGCCAATCCCCCTTGGTTGGGCGAGATCGACATGTCGTTATCGTTCAGAATGACGAGTAGATTCGCATCAGTATGTGCTGCGTGGTTGAGTGCTTCAAAGGCCTGACCAGCCGTCAGAGCCCCATCACCTATAACAGCCACCGATTTACGATCATTGCCTTGCAGTTTGTCGGCAATCGCCATACCTAGAACGGCGCTGATAGAGGTGCTGGAGTGCCCAGTGCCAAAGCAGTCGTAAATACTCTCAGCTCGATCGGGAAAGGGAGTAAGCCCCTCTCGTTGCCGTATGTTAAGCATCGCCTCACGACGACCCGTCAGAATTTTGTGCGGATAGGCTTGGTGACCTACATCCCAAACCAGATGATCGTCTGGTGTGTCTAATAGCTGGTGAAGCGCTAGTGTCAGTTCGACAACCCCTAGTCCGCCACCAAGATGTCCCCCAGTCTGACCGACACAGAAGAGCAGATAGAGACGTAACTCATCCGCTAGCTGCTGTAATTGGCCCAGATTCAACCCTTTTAAATCTGAAGGGGAGTCAATCTGGTCCAACAGTGGAGTCGCAGGACGTTGTGTGGGGATATCAGTAATCATTAATGGTTACGGGCAATGACAAAATCAGCAAGGGCTATTAATGACTGGTTACGTTCACCGAAGGTTTCTAGAGCTTCAATCGCCTGTTGGTGCAATTCATTCAACCACTGCTTGCTTTGAGTAAGCCCAATAAGTGCAGGGTAGGTGGCTTTGTCTCTCTCTTCATCAGAACCTTGGGGTTTGCCCAGTTGTTCTGTGGTGCTTTCGATATCTAAGATGTCATCTTGAATCTGAAATGCTAGTCCAATCTTTTGCGCGTAACGATCGAGTGCCTCTAGATCCGTATCGGTAGCATTACCACTGGCTAAAGCGCCTAAACGCAGAGCTGCACGAATGAGTTCGCCCGTTTTAGCTGCGTGCATGCTTTTCAGCTGCTCTAGACTCAGTCTTTTACCCTCTGAGCCTAGGTCAAAGGCTTGTCCATCAACCATACCCAGATCACCACTGCATCTAGCTAGGGTATGAACCATCTGTAACTGAGTGGACGCTGGTAGTGCATCAATAGGCTGACTGAGCAGTTCAAATGCCCAGGTTAGCAGTGCATCACCGGCTAATATGGCGGTCGCTTCATTGAACTGGATATGGCAGGTTGGTTTGCCGCGGCGCAGCTCATCATTATCCATAGCCGGTAGATCATCATGCACCAGTGAATAGCTATGAACGCACTCCAAAGCACACGCGGCCGTATCCGCTTGCTCAATTTGTCCACCTAGTAACTCAGTGGCCAGGTAGACCAGCGTGGGACGAAGGCGCTTGCCTCCATTCATCAGGCTGTAGTGCATCGCCTGATGAAGGCTAGGGTCAATCCCGTTACGTTCAGCTAAACGTCGACTGAGCTCAGCTTCAACTCTCTGTCGGTACATAGCTAGCATTGGTTGTGGCATTAGGTTTGTTCAGATTCGTTAAACGGTTGTTCTACCAGCTCGCCGGATTGCTCCGTCAACATCACGACTTTCTGTTCGGCCGATTGCAGAATTTTTTGGCATTCGCGGGTCAGGCTGATCCCCTCTTCAAAGGATTTTAGTGCCTCTTCGATAGAGAGGTCCCCCTTCTCCATCTCTGAAACCAGGGCTTCTAACCGTTTTAGGGAGCCTTCGAAGTCCGTTGTCTGTTTGCTTTCTGCCATGATTACTCAGTCCTTAAATTTAGGGAACCTGCGAACAAGTTTTGTAGTATACCCTGTCCTTAAGCAAAGGTCCGTGCAATACCTATGGTGCTGGTAATGATCAGTACTGTGCCAATAATTTTGAAGAAACGGGCGGAATCGGTCTTGACCAGATAGCGGTGCAGCTTTTGCCCAAGAAGGTGGCCGATGAATGCGCAGGGCAGCAACCAGAGGTGGTGGATTAACTGCAGATCGACGCCTACGACAAAGAAGGATCCCATCTTGATAACCACCAGAATGAACCAGAGAACAAACAGTGTATCGCGCAGTTGCTCTTTAGCGACATGGCTAGCGTAGACGGCCATGACCAGTGGCGCTGCAATCAAAGAAGTACCACTGACATAGCCTCCCAGCATTAAGAAGAGGTTATCGATCCAAGCGGAGTTGCTTTTAAAGGGTTTATTAAGAATGTAACCAATTGAATAGACGATGACGATGACAAAAATTAGCCCAGACATGATCTCGTTGGGCAGTGTTAAGAGCCCGAATACCCCAATCAGCTTCGGGATAATCATCACTTTTAGGGTTTTCTTCAGATAGGGCCAATCGACATTCTCTTTGAGCCCACTGGTTCCCAAACGCTTCGCTTTGAAATGATTCCCCAGCGTAATAGCCCCTGAAAAGATGAGCAGGTGCACGGCGATTATGGGCAGAAAGATGAGGGGATCATCAACGATTAACAGCAGAAACGGTAGGGCGAGTACGGCACCACCAAAGCCAAGGCCGGTTCGAACAAAGCCGCTCCAGACAAAGATGAGTGCAATGAGAAGGTATTGCCACCAGATTAGATCAGACAAGCTGTACCCCGAGAGTTTTTAAGAGCCGCTATTGTATGCCAGAAAACAAAAAACCGGCACTAGGCCGGTTATTTGTAGAGACGTCTAAAACTTATTTAGAGGAATCTAGCATGTGTTGGATAGCGCCCTGAAGTTCAGCATCAGAACAATCCATGCAAGTACCCATTGGAGGCATTGCGTTGATACCCGTCTTAGCAGTCGCTAGAAGCGCATCGATACCTTTAGCGGCACGTGGAGCCCATGCTGCAGCGTCACCCATTTTAGGAGCGCCAGCAACGCCAACCATGTGACAAGCTAGACAGTATGTGTTGTATACAGTTGCGCCATCACGCTCAGCCATTGCAGTTGCAGGAACCATAAGAGCAGCGGCTGTTAGGCCAAGTAGAGTCTTTTTCATTATATCCACCTCAATTCATGAACTTTCGTTTGCTCTTATGGAGCTAAATTTAGCTTAGAGCGCCCGATCGAATAAGTTTATAACCAAAGGTTCGTGTAAGTCCAATTAATCTACGAAGATGAGGGGCTATTGGAGCAATTAGCGTCTAAAGTCGCATCGCAAAGCTGGCTTGCGAGTGTTGAGCTAGACCTCTTTTAGAGGTTTCATGCTCGCGTTCGATCTTTTTCAACGCAGCATCAAGATCGGTGCGGTCAATATTAGGTTGGTTTTTAAGCTCAGAAACGTTAAAGCCACGATGGTGCATTCTTACTAGCGCATCACTATGATTCATTGTGCAGCTACCTTTTTATTGTTTATCAATTTAGTAGCGTGATTAAACGCCTTAAACATGACAGTTTGGTGACGTTTGGGTTAACAATTAATAACAGCGAGTCGAAGAAAGTTAGCGGGGTTAGTCATGAGTCATTTGGAATTAATAGCCTTACCGAAAGCTCATCTACAAAATCAAGGTTCTCAGCTCGATATATTAACGGGCGACATAAGGACTGAGTTTGGTGTGGCTCGATCTGCATGGTTTAACGACCGTCTCCTTTTTCTTGGGTTTTATGAAGGGGATGAGGTTTGTGGTTGGGATGATTTAAGCAAACGATTTGCCAACGCAAACTGGTACATCTCGAATGAGAAGGCGGTTGAGTTGTTTGGGAGTTTTTGTCATCAACCCAAACCTTCAGCATGGGTGATCGGTACAGAATTTCAAAAAGAGGTCTGGCAAGCGGTTTGTCAGATTCCAGAGGGTGATACAGTGAGCTACTCTCAGCTTGCTTTAAACATTAAAAATCCCAAAGCTGTTCGGGCGGTTGGATCAGCACTGAGTGCAAATAACATTGCTTATTGGGTGCCATGCCATCGTGCCGTCAGAAGTGATGGCTCATTGGGAGGTTACCGCTGGGGGTTGCCGTTAAAAGCAAGAATGTTAACTGCCGAGTCTACTGCTCGCAGATCTTTTCAAAAGTGATGTAGCGCAAAGCGTAAAGCGCAAATGGTGGAATGGAGATGAGTAGAGCGGCTATCTCATAAGCATTGAAGGCTCCTCTCTCAGTAAACACGGTCGTGATAATTAACCAAAGGACCACTAAAAAAACGGGAATATAAGAAGTTGATTCTTACCACTGAGTGACAGTTTTGTTTTGCACCTTGTACAAATGTAGTCAGTGCCCATACCCTCTTCACGTTGAATAGGGCGTCGAGTTTCACAAACTGGACACCAACCTTTCATGCAATCAGGCTCCTTTAAGTGCGTCCGCTGCTGCGGTAATACCCAACTTGTAGCTGGTCAAGCCAAAGCCTGATATCTGACCAATAACGACCTGTGAGAAGACCGATTTATGTCGGAACTCCTCACGCGCATGAACGTTGGACATGTGCACCTCAACGATAGGGCCTTTGTCTTTGAATATCGCCAACGCATCGGTGAGACCGTAGCTGTAGTGAGTCCAAGCACCTGCGTTGATAACGATCGCATCAACATCTTCCAAAAAGGCTTGATGAATTTTGCGTGCCAGCTCACCTTCGATGTCTGTCTGGTAGCACTCAAGCTCACACCCCTGCTCAGCAGCCCAATTAGCTGCGGCCGATTCGATATCTTGCAGCGTAAAGGTGCCGTAATGTTTCGGATCACGCTTGCCGAACATTGCGTGGTTGATGCCGTGAAGCAGAAGTATTTTTGCCATGGTTCTATCCTTAACTGTTTGCCAGAGAACTGGTCATATAGGCCTAGTCTAAGATCCTGCCGCATGAGTGCAACATCTTTTGTACATAGATTGAAAAAGAGCCGTATACTTTGAAGCTCTTTATGTTCAGTGCAGGTTTCCCTAATTGATTGAATTTGGAAGTACAGCCTTTGTCATTGCGTTGATTGCCGCCTGGTTTGTTGGCCTATCAAAAGGTGGATTGCCCATCATTGCTATGTTGTCGGTGCCGATCCTCTCCCTAGTGATGTCACCTATGACGGGTGCCATTCTGTTGCTACCCATCTATATCATCAGTGACATGGTGGCGGTGTGGCTCTATCGAAAACACTTCTCAATGATCAATCTGAAAAATCTTATCCCCGCGGGTCTGCTAGGGGTGTTTATTGGTTGGGCAACGGCATCCATTGTCTCTGATCAGTTTGTCGCCCTGCTGATCGGTATTATGGGCCTCACGTTTGTCTCCTATATCTGGTTTGGAAAGCGCCAAGTAAAAGAGGCGAAAAAACCGACCATAGTGGGCGGTTGGATCTGGGGCACCATTGCCGGTTTTACCTCGTTTATCTCCCATACTGGTGGCCCACCCTTTCAGGTCTATGTTCTGCCACAAAAACTGGAGAAACTGGTGTTTGCCGGGACAGCAACGCTCTTCTTTGCTGTGATCAACCTCTCAAAACTGCCACCCTACCTAGCGCTTCGTGGCTACTCCACAGAGGATTTAACGCTGGCGCTTTGGATGGTGCCCAGTGCACTGTTGGGTACCTTTATGGGGGCTAAGCTGACTAAGATTTTGAAGGATCGATGGTTCTTTGGCTTAGTAGAAGTCGGACTGCTGCTGGTCTCTATAAAGCTGATCCACGGAGTAGTAATCGACTCATTATGAGTAACATTGGTGACAGGCTTCAGCCTGTCATCCGCATTCTTGTTACGCTCAGAATTAGCAGGTGCTGATAAAGCGGATGACTGGTTAAAACCAGTCACCGGAGCGATGGCAAACTATTTTAATTTAATAAACGTGCTCTGAATGTCAAACTCTTCAATGAAGCGACCCAAAGCTTCATGACCATCGGCTTTGATGCCAGCAAAGGTATCAAAGGCATCAATGCCCTGGTGGAAGAAGAGGTCAAAGCCACTGACGATATCTAAACCCGCTTCGTGTGCAGCAGTCAAAAACTCAGTCTCTAATGGGACATAGACCGCATCAAACGCCCACTCTTGGCCACCAAATAGTTCTGGATCAAGTGGGATACCTGGTGTAGCGTAATGTCCTACGGGCGTACAGTTGACCAAACCGTTTGCGGCTTTAGCTGTTTCGGCTAGCTGCTCTTTAGAGATAACCTCAGCGTTGTACCCTTTAGCCCGTACTGCAGCCGCTAACGCTTCAGCCCCTTCAATGTTCAGGTCAAAGATGTTCAGCTTAGTTGCGCCACAATGGAAGAGTCCAAAGGCAACCGCTCGACCGACACCGCCGGCGCCTAGCATCAGTACTTCACCTGCTGGCTTGTCACCACGTTGAGCTTTGTAGCCGTGAATAAAACCGGTGTAATCCGTGTTTGTTGCCTTTACAGCACCATTGGCTAGGTAGAGTGTATTGGTTGCACCTACTTCACGTACCGCTTCATCGGGCTCATCAACGAACTCAACGGCAATGGATTTGAAGGGGAAGGTGACGTTGCAACCGGTAAATCCATCATTACGAAGTGATTGAAGCATGGTTTTAAATGCCTCTTTGTCACTTTGACCCGGATCCTTCAAGTCGTAAGAGACATCAAAGCCATAGATATCGCCCAACATCTTGTGCAGGAAAGGGGCACGCGATTGTGAGATTGAGTTACCGATTAAACCCAGTTTAAGTTGCTTCATAGCTGTCATCCTTTACAGCAAGCCCAGTGCTGTTGGTAATCCAATCACCAAATCTGGAACGAACGTGATAATAATAAGAACTAAAAGCTCCACTAAGAATAGCGGCAAAATCACCTTGCTCAGCTTCGCCATACCGACCTTAGCGATGGAGTCCGCGACAAACAGGCAGAGTCCCATTGGTGGTGTGATCAAGCCAATCATTAGGTTGAAGATAATTATGATGCCAAGGTGAGTTGGGTCGACGCCTAGACTCACAGCAATTGGGTGCAGAATCGGCACCAGTACCAACATTGCCGCGATGCCCTCTAGGAACAGACCGACCACTAAGAAGAGAATGATGACGCCGACTAAGAACATCCACTGAACCGTCATGTACTCCAAGGCGAAGTCAGTGATCATGTTGGGAACGCGGTTGTAGTTCATCAACCAGTTAGCAGCAGCAACCGCACCGATAACGACCATGATGATCGAGCTGTCGCGCATCGCTCGGGCGAAAAGACCGGCCAGTTTAGAGACTTTCAGCTCTTTGAAGACAAAGATTCCGACAAACAGGGCGTAGGCCACGGCAAAGCTGGCCGCTTCCGTTGGCGTCACGACCCCCATCAGTATTGAGCCAACCACGAAGACAGGCATCAATAGAGGAATAATCCCTTGGATCAGGGCGCGAGAGTTGCTTTGCTTTTCGCCAAGTTCGTGCTCTGTGCCCTGCTTCTCGTAGTGGCCTTTGAAGAAGTAGACGTAGACCGAAAGGAAGATCGCAAGCATGACACCGGGAACCACACCGGCCATGAATAGCGCGGGTACCGAGACACCCGTCACAGTCAGGGCATAGATGATGACAGGAATCGATGGTGGAATAATCGGACCAATGACGGAAGAGGCCGCCGTAATGGCAGCAGCAAACTCACGTGGGTAGCCTTTCTTCTCCATCTCTGGAATAAAGACACGACCAATCGCCGATGTATCCGCAACCGCAGAGCCAGAGAGACCGGCAAATATGACCGAAGCCCAGATATTCACCATGGCTAAGCCGGCACGCATTTTGCCGACCAAAACGTTCGCAAATGCGATGATACGACTGGTGATACCCGACTCATTCATCAGCTCGCCGGCAAGAATAAATAGAGGGATCGCCAATAGTGGGTAAGAGGCCATGCCACCAAACATCTGTGTTGCCACGATGCGAAGATGGTATGGGAATTCGCCCACAGCCATGAAGTAGAGCAGTGCAGCGATGATGGCAAAAGCGATGGGTAGGCCAATAAAGATACCGCCTAGAAGAATGGCATAAGTCATTAGAATGCGCCCTCCGCTTCATGTTGATCGGTATTCGCAGCTCGATTTAGCAGGCGCAGTAGTGCTGCTACTGCAAGCATGGCGCCACCCAGCACCATAGCGAAGTAGTAGGGGTACATCTGCCCAAGAACCGCAAGCTGTTCGATACCGAATAGATCTCGAAGTTCACGCGCACTTGAAAGGATGCTGGATGCATCGACTTTGCCGCGCTTCATCATGAAGAGGTAGCCGGAGTAGCTCAACAGCGCACCTATAACGACCATGCAGAGGTCCACAAAGAAATTGATCGGTTTGTGGGCTGCTTTAGGCAGCAGACCCGCGACAAGATCAAACGAGACATGGCGATCGAGCAGGTAAGCCCAAGCCATGCCAAACATAATTCCGTAGACTGCCAGGTAGACGGGTAACTCCTCGCCCCATGGGATCGACTCTCCGATGGTGTAACGGCGTACTGAGTTTATGAAGATGATCAGGAACACTGAAGCCATAGAGATGGCTGAACCTGCTGCAAAAAAGGTACCGACGAAGCGGGTCACCTTACGCAATAGAGTGTGCATAAGTCATACCGACAGTTATAAGTTTTTTGAGAAATAGGCTCCGACCGGATGGTCGGAGCCGTGCAAACCTGAAGAGGTTTGGAGTATTACTTAGAAGCAGCTTCTACAGCAGCGTCTAGTTTAGCGATCCACTCATCGCTACCTAGCTCTTTAGCAAGCCACTCTTTAACCGCTGGCTGTGCAAGCTTCTTGAACTGAGCCATTTCGTCAGCTGTTGGTGAGTGTACTTTCATACCTTCAGCAACCACTTTCGTTACGCCTTCAGCCGTGTTGAACTGCTGAATTGCGCGACCCATTAGGCCTGCAGTACGAGCGGCTTTAGCAATGATGTCCTGCTCAGCAGCGCTTAGAGACTGGAAGAATTCGTCGTTGATTACGATGAAGTCAGCAGCGTAAACGTGGCCATCAAGAACCATGTACTTCTGTAGCTTGTGAAGGTTGTTGTTGTAGATAGTGCCGACAGGGTTTTCCTGACCGTCAACAACACCAGTTGTAAGTGCGTTTGGAAGTTCAGACCAAGCGATAGGCGTTGGTTCACCGCCAAGACCTTCAACCATCTCTACGTATAGAGGGATTGGCTGAACGCGGAACTTAAGACCTTTCATGTCTGCTGGAGATTTGATCTCACGAACGTTGTTAGTGAAGTTACGGAAACCTGTCTCACCGTATGCAAGTGTGCGTAGGCCAGTCTCTTCTAGACAGTGTGCAGCAAGATCTTGACCAAACTGACCGTCAAGTACGTCCCAGGCGATCGTTGCGTTTGAGAATATGTAAGGAATGTTTAGAACGTCAGCTTCTTTACAGATTTTAGCCATAGCGCCAGAAACGATCGCCATGTGCGTAGTGCCTTCCTGTGCTTGCTGAACTAGATCGCCTTCGTTACCTAGAGCTTTTGCTGGGAAAAGTTCTACTTTGATATCTGTCTCACCTTCAACAATGTTTTTGAAGATGACACCAGCAGCACCTTTTTTAGATGTCTGCCAGTCAGCGCCGTCAACGTGACCTAGTTTGATAGTGGGTGCTGCAAAAGTTGAAACAGAAGCAGCGGCTACAGCAGTAGCAACAAGAGTTTTTAGCATCGCCTTTTTCATTGGGCTCTCCAATTTATTATCGTTTCACGCCTAGAGATGACGTTTCCAAGATTTTTTGTAGCAAGATGTCTAAAACCACCTACCCCAAGCAAGCTGGTTTTATTGTCTTGCTCTTAGCTTTTGTACTACTTGGTTAAAACTAAGTAGTGCAAATTTGCCATAGCCCTATACAGGCATTCAAGCTTTTTGTACTATTTGGTTAAAACAATTTGTTAGAACCTTTATAACCGTTTTTTAAACGTTTGGTTAAAAGTAAAATGAGTATCCCTTCTACATCGAACCGTTCAGCCGCAAAAAAACGTAATCCTGAAGCAGTTAAAGCCAATATCCTGCGTGTCGCCACCGAAGAGTTTGCCACCTCAGGCTATGCCGGTGCGCGGGTCAATGTGATCGCTGAAAAAACCGATACATCCAAGCGGATGATCTACTACTACTTTGGCGATAAAAAAGAGCTCTACCGTACCGTTCTTGAGGCTGCCTACCGAGATATCCGTTTGGGCGAGCAACAGCTGCATTTGAATGATCTCAATCCCGAGCAGGCGCTTCGCTCACTGGTGGCGTTCACTTTTGAACATCAGCGCAACAATCCGCAGTTTATTCGCCTGGTTATGATTGAGAACATTCACGAGGGACGCAATCTGATCGCAAAAGAGGCGTTTGAGGAGGTTAACAACCCTGCCATCGATCGGCTTGGCGAGATCTACCAACGAGGTGTTGAGGAGGGTGTTTTTCGATCGGGCATCAGTGTCATTGAGCTTCACTGGTTGATCAGTTCAGCCTGTTTCTTCAATAACTCAAACCGCTCAACCTTCAGTGCAGCCTTTGGCAACGATCTATTTACGGAAGAGGGGCAAAGTCATCTTAATCAGCAGGTACAAGAGATGATCCTGCGCTTTGTCGCCAACTGATATTTAAGAACATTTTGGATTGGTAACTTCATTACAGCTTCGCTAGATTGAAGCTCTTTTTAGTGAGTTTTACATGCATCCTAGCCGCCTTCTTTTAATTCTCTGTTTTATCGCGTTCATCTCCTTAGGCCTGCCTGATGCGCTGCTCGGTGTGGCTTGGCCCACTATGGCCGATGAGTTCTCAACCACTCTGGATCGTCTCGGAATCATCATGACCGGCGGAACCGTCGGTTATGCTCTGAGCAGCTTCATGATCGGTGCAATTGTTAATCGTATTGGATTGGCTGGCCTGCTGATTCAAAGTGCTTCACTTACCGTCATCGCATTGGTGCTGTTTATGGTTGTGCCTGACTGGTATTGGATGCCCTTTGTCGCACTGATTGCCGGTCTGGGCGGTGGTGGTATCGATGCGGGCCTCAATGCCTATGTGGAGAAACACTACTCAAGCCGTATCATGCAGTGGTTGCATGCCAGTTTTGGTGTCGGAGTCACTCTAGGTCCTGCCATCATGACCCTATCGCTGGCGATGACAGGTCTGTGGCGGCCTGGCTATCTGTTGGTCGCGTTTTTGATGTTATTGATGCTTTCTGCTTTTATCCACTATCGCGGCTTATGGAGTGACCAGCCTAGTGCTGGTGAACCGGAAGAGCAGGGTAATGCCAGCATGCTCGCCACGCTCAAACTACCGGCGGCATGGCTAAGTATGTTGGCCTTTTTTCTCTACACCTCGGCCGAAATTGGTTTGGGCTTTTGGGCATTTACCCTGTTGACGGAATCGCGGGATGTGGTCCTTGCCACGGCAGGGCTTTGGGTAACGATCTATTGGGGCTCTTTTACCCTTGGTCGAATCGTTGCGGGCCTACTTGCGCCCAAGTTAGGTGAGATGAACCTGACGCTCTACGGTCTGTTACTTTCACTGATTGGCTTGGTTCTGTTCACCCTTCAAATAGGTGGACCAGGTGGGGTCTATGGGCTTGCTCTGGTCGGCCTTGGCTTTGCACCAACCTTCCCAGCACTGCTTTCAACCACCTCAAAGCGAGTCCCAAAATCGCATGTGACCAACCTGATCGGCATGCAGATCTCTGCTGCCGGAGTTGGTTTAGTGGTTATGCCACTCTCCTTGGGGCTTATAGTCTCTAGTGTCGGATTGGAAGCGCTGGCGCAGGTTTTCTTGGGCATGACCGCCAGCGTCTTTTTGCTGCTTACCTTGATTCGTAAAAGATAAATTTCCTTTAAGTTATATCTAATCAATTAAATACTATTTATTAATTTAAATGGTATTTGCTAATATGCACTCATGGTTTTGAACCGTTTGGTTCAAAGTAACCCAATGTGAGTCCTCATTATGAAAACATCCATTGCTACCGTTACTCTCTCTGGCAGTTTGCCAAACAAACTTGAAGCCGCTGCGGATGCGGGTTTTGATGCGGTTGAGATTTTTGATAATGACCTGATTCAGTTTGCTGGTTCACCTCGTGAGGTGAAGTCGATTGCCGATGACTTAGGTTTGGATATTCTAGCGCTGCAGCCGTTTCGTGATCTGGAAGGTCTGCCTGCTGAGTTAAAGCGTCAAAAGTTCTATCACATGCAGAGTCGATTCGAGATGATGCATGAGCTGGGCACTCAACGAATTTTGTGCTGCTCTAGTGTCTCTCCTCATGCCAGTGATGATCGTGCACGCTGTGCTGCGGACCTTTACGAAGCGGCTGAGCTGGCAGCAAAAGAAGGTTTTATTATGGGTTACGAGGCGCTCTCTTGGGGGCGCTTCATCGCTGATTATGAGGATGCTTGGGATCTGGTAAAGCGTGCCGATCATCCTGCGCTGGGCATTAACCTTGATACCTTCCACATGTTCTCTCGAGGTAATACGCTCGACTGTCTGCGCGATGAGATTCCTGTTGATAAAATCGCCTTGGTTCAGGTGGCCGATGCGCCTGTGATGCACTTGAGCGATTTGATGAGTTGGAGCCGTCACTACCGCAGCTTCCCGGGTCAGGGGGATCTGCCGGTCGTCGATTTCATGAAAGTCTTGTGTGACAAAGGCTTTGATGACTACGTTTCGCACGAGATCTTCAATGATGAGTTCCGTGCTTCTCCTGCCAAAGAGCGTGCAGTAGATGGTATGCGTTCATTGATCTGGTTGGATAAGCAGTGCAAGGATGAAACGCCTAAAGCTGAGATTACTGACGTTGAGTTCATTGAGTTTGCGATTGCTGGTGAAGAGGGTGAATCGATCGTCTCTATGTTGAATTCATTAGGCTTCCAAGAGACGCACAAACACCTCTCTAAAGATGTCGGTCTGATGCAGATGGGTGATGTAAACCTTGTGCTTAACCGCGAGCCTGCCAGCCAAGCTCACCAGCACTTCCAGCTGCACGGCGCATCAGTGTGTGCTTTGGCACTGACGACGTCGAGTGTCAAAGAGTCGCTGAAGCAGGCAGACGAGTATCAAATTAAACGCTTCAATAACACAGCAGGCCCTGGTGAGTTGAATATTCCAGCGCTGCGCGGTGTTGGCGACAGTTTGGTCTATCTTGTTGAGCGTCATAAGAAGTTCCGTTTCTTTGATGTCGATTTTGAATCGGTCGAGGGTGTCGAGCTGCCGAAAGTCGGTGTTAAACGCGTCGATCATATGGCACAGTCTGTTACCAATACCGATTTCCTATCGGCGGCGTTCTTCTATAAATCAGTGTTCAACTTTGACATTACACCGGTACAGGATCTGCCTGACATTTATGGCCTTGTGACCAGTCGAGTGGCCTCTAGTCAGAACGGGCAGGTGAAGATTCCAATCAACATGACTGAGGCTCGTCAGGCGTCACCGCAGCGCTTTATTCAGCGAACCCATGGTGCCGGTATGCAGCAGATCGCATTTGAGTGTGAGGATATTTTGGCTTTTGCAGCGCAGGTCAATCCGGAATCGGTGTTGCCGGTACCCAACAACTATTACCGTGAAATTAAGGGTAAGTTTGGTCTCTCTGCTGAGCGTATTGAGACGTTACAGCGCTTTAATATTTTGTATGATGCGAATGATGAGGGTGAGTTTTTGCACTTCTACACGCGTGAAGTACAGGGTGTCTTCTTTGAAGTTGTGCAGCGTATCGGTGGGTATCAGGCCTACGGTGAAGCGAATGCTCACATTCGTTTTGCAGCCCAGGCGGCGTTGCGTGAGTATGAAACGAATTTGTTGCTTTGATCTTCGCTGAGTATTTGTTGGAGCTTTCTCGAAGAGGAAGCGATGCAGGTTTTGCACATCGCGGCCTTTTTAAGACCGCTCCAACGAACGCTCTTTGTTGGAGCCTTATCGAAGATGAGGCGAAAGGTTTGAAAGAGAATCGCGACCTTTGCAAGATCGCTCCCACGGGGGCGGAGGATCGCTCCAACCTTTTAGCTGCTACTGAGCGGCCTTAAGGAAGGCTTGGTTATCTAAGCCAAAGTTAGAGTAGATCGGCAGGAGTGCACCGCCTAACGCGCGGGCTTCAAATCCAAGGTTGCCTGCGATCACCGGGGGTTTGTTGAGACCTTCCCAGTTCACATCGCTCGAAGCACGGTTGATCGCCAGTACTAAGTACTGTGTCGCGACCGCCGGTAGGCGTCCATCAATGATGACTCCGTCTGGATCAACAAAGGCAGCACCTGCCGCAATAGTCTGGGCAATGTAGGGTGCTGCGTTGTCAGCCCACTCTGTAAACAGAGCCCAGGCATCCTGTTCTAGGGTTTCCGATAGATTGGCAAAATCCGCCACGATCGATTCTGATTTCAATCGTTTATCAAGCTGGTGCAGTGACGCATAGTGAATCAGTTGCTTGCCATTGGCGCTCGGAACTGAACCCAGTGCACCGGCATTGGCATGGCTGCCTGGAAGAATCTGTCCGTTAAGAACGACACCACCACCGATGAACGTACCCACGTAGAAGTAGAGTAGGTTCTCCCAGCTCTGCGGATTACCGTAGGTTAGCTCGGCTAGGCAAGCTGCTGTTGCATCGTTCAGCATGGCCGCATCTAGGTCGGTGACCTTCTTTAGTTCTTCGAGCAGATCGATTTTCGCCCACTCAGCTAAAGCCTCTTTCGCTTCAATTAGCTCATCGCCCCAACCTTCCAGCGCAAACGGCGCTGCCAGGCCAACACCGGTAACGCGATCGCGTTGCATCTCGTCAAGAGGTTCAAGAAGCGTGTTGATGCTCTGCTCGATCTTGGCATAGACCTCTTTAGGCGTCGGGAAGGGGTATTCGTGCGATATGCGGGTACGAATATTCCCTGTCATATCCATAAACAGCACCTCCAACGAGGCGCGGCCAATTTTGACACCGATACTGTACGCCCCTTCAGGATTGAGTGCGTAGGGGGTAGAAGGCTGTCCCAAACCGCCGCGGCGTTTAGTGCCTGCGATTAACAGGTCCTGTTCCATCAATCGATTAATGATCGTTGATGCGGTTTGTGGAGTAAGGTTGGTTGCTTTGGCAATTTCGGCTTTCGTCAACGCATCATGCTCACGAATTAACGAGAGGATGAGTCGTTCATTGTATTGGCGAACACCGACCTGGTTTGAACCAGAGGCGCGTTGAGAAGCCGAAGCGCTGCGCATAATTAGATGTAACTCGCGTTTTCGTGGACACCCTGATCCGCTGCACCGGTGATCAACGAGACGATCTCGTTGCCGGTCGTTTCAGCCGCTATAACGTTGCCAACGATACGACCTTGGCGGAAGACAATGATGCGATCCACAAGGTTAAAGACTTGGCGAAGGTTGTGGCTGATCAAAATTAGAGGGATGCCCTGATCTTTCAAGCCACGAATAATGTTTTCAACACGAGTAGTCTCTTGGATACCCAAAGCGGCGGTTGGCTCATCCATGATGATCAACTTCTCACCCCAGCCTGCTGCACGGCTGATCGCCACACACTGGCGTTGGCCGCCCGACATGCCGCGCAGTGATTGGCTTAGGTCAGGAATCTTAACGCCGGTCTTTTCAAGCAGTGCTTCTGACTCTTGGCGCATCCCTTTCTTGTCCATCCAGCTGAATGGGCCAAGATTGAATTTGGTCTTTTCACGTCCCAAAAAGATATTGGCTGGCACGTCTAGTTCATCTGCCAGTGCCAAGTTTTGATAAACGGTCTCAATACCAGCATCGCGAGCCTCAAGAGGAGAGTCGAAGTTGACCTCTTCACCATAGAATTTGATCGAACCGCGAGTGCGTTGCTCTACACCGGTTAGGTTACGAACGAAGGTCGATTTACCCGCACCGTTATCTCCAACAATCGCTACGTGCTCACCCGGAGCAAGATCAAAGTCCGCATCATTCAGCGCGTGTACACCGCCGTAGTGCTTGGTTAACCCTCTGATCTCTAAGACTTTTTGAGACACTTTAAGACTCCTGAACGAAAATTCTCTTTATTTGAATGTGACTAAATATGACTAACAATTAAGAGCGAGTCAATAATTAAATCAATTCAATTTAATTATTGACAGGGCGCTATAAAGTATTAGAAGATCGCTGTTAGGCATCGAAATAGACCGCCGAAAACAAAAACAAACAAATGTGGAGATCTACACATGAAATTGAAAAAAATGCTTAGCGTAATGGCTGCTGGCGCACTTATGTCTGGCTCTGTATACGCAGGTTCTATCGGCTACATCACTAAATCAGCAACAAACTCAGGTTGGATGATGATCAACCAGGGTGCAGCAGACGCAGCTCAAGAAGCGGGCGTTGACCTAGTAACTGTAGGTCCAGCATTCCAAGGCGACCTATCAAGCCAGCTAGAAGTGTTCGAAAACCTAGTAGCACAGGGTGTGGATGCAATCGGTATCGCGCCAGTTGACTCTTCAGGTGTTGCTCCAGCAGTAAACGATGCAATGGATGCAGGTATCCCTGTTGTTGCAATCGATACTGGCGTATCAGGCGCTGCAGTGACGTCATTCGTTGCTACAGACAACTACGCAGTGGCTAAAGTACAGGGTGCTGTTGCAGCAACTCTGATCAACGATGGCGATGCGATCATCTACGTGACGGGTAACCAAGCTCAGTCTACTGGCCAAGAGCGTCGTAACGGCTTCGTTGAAGCGTTCAAAACAGCTCGTCCAAACTCTGAAATCTTAGAAGTACCAACTGAGTGGG
The DNA here is from genome assembly GCF_013283255.1 of Marinobacterium sp. xm-m-383. Lineage (NCBI taxonomy): Bacteria > Pseudomonadati > Pseudomonadota > Gammaproteobacteria > Oceanospirillales > Oceanospirillaceae > Marinobacterium > Marinobacterium sp. xm-m-383. The sequence goes on from NZ_WBYT01000004.1 coordinate 142,181, forward strand.
ACTCTAACCAAGCTCAGGAAGGTGTTGAAGCGATCCTAAACTCACGCAGCGACATCAAAATGGTTGCTAACGCATGGGACGGCGGCACTATGGGTGCTAAAGCAGCGATGGAAAACCTTGGCCTAGGCGCAGGTGACATCAAACTGGTTGGTTTCGACGGCGCAACTGACGCAATCGAAGCGATGGATAAAGGTTGGGTACACGCTGACACAGCTCAGATGCTTTACCAGATGGGTTACCAAGGCATCAAAGCTGCGGTTGCTGCATCACAGGGTAAAGATGTATCACCACGCATCGACACTGGTTTCTTCCTAGTGACTCCATCTACTTCAGGTGCTTACAAAGACCTAGTAGGTATCAAGTAAGTTTTACTTACACTCCGTCGAGATCGGGCATTAGCCCGATCTCTTCTTTAACTGTTTAAAACAAACGGTCCTGAATAATGACTTCTAAAAGCCTTCAAGATAAAGCGATCGGCGTTACGGTTTCTTTCTTCCGTAAAGAGTGGTCTGGCGCACTGCTGGCGATTCTGATTCTTGCTCTAGCCATTGAGCTAGTAACGGATGGTAAACCCTTCTTCCATCCCACTAACTTAATGACCATTCTGAACAACTCAGCCGCTATCGGTATTGTTGCGGGTGGTATGACGTTGGTGATTCTTGCGGCAGGTATCGATCTTTCGGTTGGATCTGTTATGGGCTTAATCGCAGCGGTCACCGGTTACATTGTTAGCTACTGGGGTTTCCCACCTTGGTTAGCGATCATGTCTGGCCTAGCGATGGGTGCATTAGTGGGTATTATTCATGGCACGTTGGTCGCCTATCTCGGGATGCCGGCCTTTATCGTTACCCTGGCGGGTCTTTCGATTTGGCGTGGTACGGCACACCTTTCAACGGATGCGCGTGCAACACCTAAGCTACCTGAAACGTTCGACCTATTTGGTCGCTACAACCCCTTTGCCGAACTTCGTGCTGATTACAAAGCGGGTGAACTGAGCGGCTTTATGGAGTCGATTGGCGCCTTCGTGAACGAGCACTGGATGGACTTCTTCCGTACCTTCCAGATGTCTATGATCATCTTCATCGTCTTCTTCATTCTGTTGGCGGTCGTTGTATCCAACATGCGTTTGGGTCGATACATCTATGCGATTGGTAGTAACGAACAGGGCTCTCGCCAAGCGGGTATCAATACGCGTCTCTACACTCTCTACACCTACGTAATCTGTTCGATGGGCGCTGCATTGGGTGCGATGCTCTTCCTAGGTCGCGCGCCTTATGCAAAATCTGACTACGGCCAGATGTGGGAGCTGGATGCCATTGCTGCGGTTGTTATTGGTGGTACCTCTCTGTTTGGTGGCCGCGGTACGATCATCGGTACCTTCATGGGTGTCATCCTTCTGAAACTGATCAATAACGGTCTGACCCTGGCTCAGCTAGAGACTTTCTGGCAGATGGTGGTACTGGGTCTGATCATTTTGGTTGCCGTTGGATTGGATATTGTTCGCCAATCTAAATCAGCGGTTAAAGTTCAGCGTATGCTGGGTGTTGTGGCTCTGGTTCTTGCTCTGTTTGCCTGCTTAACACCGGGTTCTGCACTGATCAGCTCGGCGATTTCACTGCATGAGCACAACAGCATGGTGGCAATGCAAGCAGCTGGACTTGATCTTGCGGCTAACCAAACGGCTCGCCTACTGGATGCGCCGGCTGTGGCTGAACTACAAGCCATTGTGTCTGGCAACTGGCAATCCTTCGCGTCGCTTGTCGTGCTTGTGTTGGGTGCCGTGGCTGTAGCTGTGACCTTGAAACGTTCACTGGCGCTTATCCTTGCAGCCGTCTACGTGGCAGCAGCGGTTCTGCTAGTATCAATGGGCATGGCAGCTGTTGCGCCTCTATTGATCTTGGGTGCGGTAGTACTGGCTGGTATGACGACGGTGCCTTACATGTTTGAAAGAGCTCGTACGCTAGAAGGCTAATCACCCAATGATTAAAAAACCCCATCGCCTAGGCTATGGGGTTTTTTGTTGAAAGCAAATAGCATCGCGGCCTTTTTAAGACCGCTCCAACAGTACGTGCAGTACCCCTTCAATGCACTTAGTTGGAGCCTTATCGAAGATGAGGCGAATGGGGATTGAAAGAATCGCGACCTTTGCAAGATCGCTCCAACGGGGTAGTTAATTCGCCTCTATCTCTTTAAGCGCAGTCTCTAATTGGTCGAGATTCAAAGGCTTCGGCATCACTCGATCGGCCCCTTTCGCCAGCAGGTTGTCCGCCTCATTACCCACCGTGGCACCGGTAACCCCAATAATCGGAAGCGTTGCACCCCAGGACCTAAGCGTTTCGGTCAGTTCATAGCCATCCATTATCGGCATCATGATGTCAGTAATGATTAGGTCAAAGCTCTGCTTAGAGTAGGCGTCTAGGGCTAATTGACCGTTCTCTACATCAACCACCTCGGCACCCTCGCGTGTCAGTATGGTTTTGCCCAGCATTCTTAATGTGGCGGTATCTTCGACCAGTAGTATCTTTTTGCCTTTGATTGCATGCTCTTTTGCTGCTGCTGCTGCTGCTGCTGCTTCTTCGTGTTTGGCCTGTTTGAGTGTGAAACTCAGGGTAAAGATGGCACCCCCTTCAGGGTTAGGGCTGAAGACCAAATCTCCATTAGATAAACTGCGTGCAAGTTCGCGACTGATATGCAGACCGAGACCGGTTCCGGACGCTTTAGTGTCGCCTCGTTCAAAGGCCTCAAAAAGTCGATCAACATCTTTGTCGGGAATGCCTTTGCCATTATCAATGATCTGCAATCGATATTCGGTTTCCTCTTCTGAAGCCTTATGACTTAGATCTAATGTGACCTGAGTGCCCTGACTGTGCACAATGGCATTTTTAGTCATATTAATAATGATTTGGCGAATCTGTTTTTTAAAACCAATATGATTCCCATCACTGTTGCCGCGCACCTGAATATCGACACCGTATTGATTGGCCGTGTAGTAGAGAGTGTGGCTAGCCTCTTTAATGATGCGATAGACCGAAAGTTGGGTCTCGACTCGACTCTCAGTGATTAATGATTTATCGGTGCCTACCCTCATATCATCCAGTACGTCGAGTAGGTGTTGGGACGTGGCATGTGCCTCTTCAACTCGCCGGTTTTGCCCATCTTGAAGTTGCAGCTCATTCAGTTGCATATTTAAGGCGGCAGCAGGGGTTCTTAATTCGTGTCCAATGATGGCAAACATCTTATCTTGCTGCTTTAGTGTTTTTGCAAGCGATGAGGAGGCTTGCATCGCTTGTTCTGAGGTCTCTTCAATCTGGTGAATGGCGCGCAACATAAACCGGAACATCAGTATTAAAAGAAACTGAGTCACCAATGCAAAGAGAATGGATAGCCCTGTTAGTTGATCGGTCCTATCATGTTCTGATGCCAATAAGCTTATATAGGTCTCTTCAGTAACATCATACAATTGCTCTATTTCGTCAAGGACCTCAGTTGCTTTTAAAAAGAGATCGAGATCGTAGTCTTTGGTTGGATCCCTCAACTCCATGAAACGGTATCGATCTAATCGCTCAAAATGCTCAACGATATGCTGTTCGATGATTTCAAAATCGAGTAATAATTCTGACGGGGAGCTACTTGCATTGGCCTGTTCGAAGGCTTCTAAGGTGTTTCGGGTGCTGCTAAGGATCTCCGTAACTCGACCTTTTGCAATGTAAAGATTATTGCGTGAGACCAGGCCAGAATTGGATAATCCCGTTATGCCGCGAACGACACCCATTTTTTCAATCAGATCGGGTAGGTGTACAAAGATGGTTCGGCCGGCTGTGTACGAGAGGGTGCCCTCTTCCAACTGTACTCCTGAATCACGGTAGATTTGAAAAAGCTCTTTTAACAGTTGCTCAGAATAGGCACTCTTTCTTAAAAAGATCTCGTAGTACTGTCCATCGACAGAGAGAATCTGATCGATTTCGGCGTCTGGGTAATCCATCGCTTCTAGCGCTTCGACTAGGTTAAAACTGGCGCTTTCGCAGAGCTGAATGAGCTCACTAGAGGGTGTGGGTTCAATTCGCGCCAGTGTGCAGAGCCCACGAAACTCACCCAGTCTGGTGATGCTGTTGCGATAGAGCTTCTGCTGTTGCGTCGCTCGATCATAAGCGAGATGTCTTTGGTGGTCTGAATAGAATCCTTGTAGCGTGATCCCTACCGCAAAAAAGAATAGACCTTGCATGGCGAGAATGACGACTTTCAGCCAGAGAGGGATGCGTTTAATGCTGTCGAGCATGTGGATCATTGAGAGCACTCATATTTTTTTATCTATGCGAAGGCAACACAACTTTCGCAATAAGTTAAAGTCAGTCTAGACCGCTTTGTAGTAAAATCCAGTAAAATCACAACTTTTTTATCTGTCACTAATGACAGTTTGTTTTTAGGGAACAGATATGGCGCAAAACTCCACCGTTTTTAAGATCTATCTTCAAATTGCCGATATGGATCGTCACTACTACGCCGACCATTCGTTGACCTTGGCTAGACATCCTTCAGAGACAGATGAGCGCATGATGATGCGCCTGTTAGCCTTTGTGATGAACGCGCAAGAGCGTCTGGAGTTTACCCGTGGCCTCTGTGAAGAGGATGAACCCGATCTATGGCTAAAGAGCTACGCTGATGAGATCGAACTCTGGTTAGAAGTGGGCTTGCCGAGTGAAAAGCGCTTGAAGAAGGCGTGTAACCGTTCGCAAAAGACGGTTTTGATTACCTATGGTTCAGATCAGGCCTTCAACCCTTGGTGGGAGGGTGTGAAAAAGTTGGTCACTGGCCAAAAGAGTTTGACGATCTACCGTATCAGCGAGGATCAAAGTGAGGCGTTAATCTCTCTGGCCGAGCGCGGTGCGCAAATCAGCGCTTCGATCACTGATGGGCAGATCTGGCTCAGCTCAGAGACTGGCTCAGCGACCATTGATCCGCAACAGATCTACCCAGCCATTTAAAATCCGATGGTATAAAAAGCAGAAGCGATTACTGCAGCTGTTGCACCAGATCGTTACAGGTCTGTAGCTCCTGTACAAAGGGTGAGCACTCGGTCGAGTTGACCACTGCTTTAATTGGCTTGTCATCATCGAAGGTGATGACCAGCTCGCACTTCCCTTGGTTTGGGCTCTTATTAGGGATCATGTCCGAGTGGTAGGTCCAGACCCAAGTGTGTGGGCCTTCCTGCGCAATCGAACGCGGCTGACCAAGCTGCATCTCAATAGTCGCCTTGTCCTTTTCAATCAGACGATCGCTGATCTCTTCGGTGGTTTTAAAACGCAGATCCGGTGCTGTAGCGCAGGCAGTGATGCTGAGAGACGCGAGAATGAGAGCTGTTTTTCTGAACATGATGATCTCCTTTAGCAGTTACATTAATCATCTTTAGCCGTTTGCGGTAGGACAAAGGGCATGGACTCAGTCGGTGTCCGATTCACTCGAACCGGCCATTGATAGGCTGTTGAAAGATGGTTATCGGTTAACACGGCATCGGGCGACGCTTGGATCTGCAGTGTTCCTTTCTGAAACAGCGCAATGCTGTCTGAGAACATCGCAGCCAGGTTCAGGTCGTGCATGACACAGATAACCCCACCACCGCCATTGGCATAGTCCCTGGCGAGTTGCATCACTTCGATTTGGTGCCCAATATCCAAAGAGGAGACCGGCTCATCGAGCAGCAGCCAGTTGGCTTTACCATCGATCACAGGCTGCCAGACTTGTACCAGAATACGTGCCAGTTGAACGCGCTGTTTCTCACCGCCAGAGAGCTCTTGATAAAAACGTGATTCAAAGCCTTCTAAACCGACACGCTGGAGAGCCTGAAATGGACGTTCTGATCGGCGATCTAGGTCCGCCATCTGTACCACTTCCAACACAGTAAAGGGGAAAGCTAACTGAGTCGATTGCGGTAGAATCGCGCGGCGTTTGGCGAGTGTTTGGTGTGAAAGGGCCGTTAGGTTTTCACCATCAAAATGAATCTCACCTTGGTAATCAATTTCACCTGAGAGTGCCCTTAATAGGGTGGTTTTCCCCGATCCATTCGGTCCTGCAATCGAGACCAACTGCCCCGGTTCGGCGCGAAAATCGACCTTCGACAGTACCTCGGTTTGGTGGAATCCTACGCTGAGATCCTTGGTGATAATCATGATTAGAGATCCAGCAGATTACGATTACGCAGCAGCAGGTAGAGGAAGAATGGCCCACCCAATATCGCCATGACAATGCCGATGGGTAGCTCCGCCGGTGCAATCAGTGTACGACTGAGAATGTCGGCTAACATAAGAGCAATAGCGCCTAACAGTGCCGCGGCAGGCAGTAGATAGCGATGGTTTGGTCCTATGACCAGGCGCAGCAGGTGGGGCACGATGATGCCGACAAATCCGATCGCACCTGAAACGGCTACGGCGACCCCAACGGATAATCCAACCAGTAGGATAGCGGCTCGTTTAAGACGCTGCACCGAAACGCCTAAATGCATGGCAGCGGCTTCACCCAGCGCTAAACGGTTTAAGCCAGAAGCGAGTAACGGAGCTAACAGTAGCGAGATTAGCATCAACGGCCCAGCGACTTTCAGTGAGCTCCAACTAGCACCGGCAATGGAGCCAAGATTCCAGAAGGTTAGGTTACGCAACTGACTGTCGTTGGAGTAGTAGATCAACAATCCCGACAGTGCCGCAGCAAAGGCGCTGAGTGCTAAGCCAGCTAACAGCATCACGGCGACCGAGGTTCTGCCTTGACGCGTCGCGATCTTGTAGAGAATCAGCATACAGCCCCAGCCACCTAAGAAGGCCGCGATTGGGACCAGAAATCCACCGATACTATTTAAGAGTGAGATGGGTAACAGCCCACCTATGACAATGGCTGTCACGGCACCCAAACCTGCACCGGAGCTGACACCAATAAGACCTGGATCAGCCAAAGGGTTGCGGAACAGCCCCTGCATAATGGCACCCGAGACAGCTAAGCTAGCGCCGACCAATAGGCCCATGACTGTTCTGGGGGCGCGAATATCAAACAGGATGACCTGCTCTTGAATGCCGATGGCTTCGCCCTGCATTAACGCCCAAAGTGAGCTGGCGAGAGAAGTGTTTGATGAGCCAATGGTCAGGCTGAATAGGGCAACCAGGCACAGAGCCAACATCAATAGAGAGATGGTGAACTTTGCCTGTAAAGAGCGATCGCCCGTAGCCTGCATTAGCTCTTCTTAAGGCCGTAGATGTGAAGAGTTCGACCGGTCATCTCATAGCCGTGCTCTTTCGCGATCTCTTCGATGCGAGCGTTGATGATGGGGTCGTTAAACTCTTTAACTTCACCGGTTTTAACACAGACGATGTGATCGTGGTTGTCATCCGACGCCAGCTCAAAGACTGAGTGGCCGTTCTCAAAACGGTGACGCATAACAAGACCGGCCGCTTCAAACTGAGTCAGAACACGGTAGATCGTGGCTAAACCTATCTCTTCGCCCTGAAGCATGAGGTGCTTGTAGATGTCTTCAGCACTCCAATGGTCATTCTCATTGGCATCTTCGAGTAGCTGGTAAATCTTGATGCGCGGAAGAGTCGCTTTGAGTCCCGCTTTTTTAAGTTCTTGGTTGCTTGAAGACATAGTTGTTCTCGTCAATGTTTACTGTTCAGACGCTAAGAGACATCTTAGCGGGCCTCGTTTTTAGGTTCAATTTTACCTAGGTCATCCGTGACTAAAAATCGGTGTTGTTTCAATGCTAGATAGACCGTATCACCCACGCTGGGGGCTTGAACTGCATGACAGGTCACCGCAAGTGACTGGCCATCCTCCAAGAGCACACTCAATAGAGATTGCCCACCACGAAAACGCTTGGATTCTACCTGTGCGCTAACCTCGCTCTGTTCAACAATCTCGACATCATCCGGTCGTATAAATAGCTCTTTATTGTAGGGTGCCTCACTCACCTCGGTGGTTGAGCGGCTCTGGCCAAACAGAGAGTTCACATGCTGGGTATCGACGTACTCTGCTTTTATGAACTCACCTTCGCCGATGAATTCAGCTACAAACCGGCTTTTCGGCTCGTAATAGATCGCTTCAGGCAGGCTGATCTGTTCCAGCTTGCCTTGATTCATAACCGCAACGCGATCTGCAAAAGCAAAGGCCTCTGCCTGATCGTGTGACACCATCAGCGTGGTAATTTGCTCTTGCTTTAGTAGCTCGGCAATTTCCGGAATGAGCTCATCTCGCAGTGCGGCGTCCAAGCCAGAAAAGGGCTCATCGAGTAGCAGTAGATCGGGTTTGGGTGCCAGTGCTCTCGCTAAGGCGACACGTTGCTGTTGTCCACCTGATAGCTCATGTGGGTAACGACCGCCCATGCCTTGTAGGCCGATCATTGTAAGTAACTGCTCACTTCGGGCTTTAGCCTGTTGGCTTGACCACTCAAACAGTCCGAACTCAATGTTTTCCCTGACGCTAAGATGGGGAAACAGAGCGATGTCCTGAAACACCATACCGATGTTGCGCTGTTCCGGCGGGAGTTGAGACTTTCCATCATCCAGACGTTTTGTGCCCAGCATGATGCTGCCGCTAGAGAGCGCGTGAAATCCTGCAATGCAACGCAGTAGCGAAGATTTGCCACAGCCACTGGGCCCCAACAGGCAGATGAGTTCGCCCTGTTGAATGTTCAGTGTGACCCCATTCACAACCGACAGATCAGCATACCCGGCATAAGCATTCTCAATACTTAGGTGTGTAGATGTCGGTATGTTTGACTCAATACTCATAGAGTTCCTTAGTGCTTGTGGCGGCTTATGGCACGATTCAACAACAAAACTGGGACTAGCCCAACGGCAACGATCATTAATGAGGGTGGTGCCGCCTCGATAAGCTGTTCATCCGAAGCCAGCTCAAAGGCGCGAACGGCCAGGGTGTTAAAGTCGAACGGGCGCAGCATTAACGTAGCCGGCAGCTCTTTGAGGACGTCAACAAAGACCACCAGTAGTGCAGTTAGAAGACTGCTCTTCATTAAGGGCGCATGGATTTGTCGCAACACTTGAAAGGGGGATCGTCCCATCCCTTTGGCCGCTTCATCCAGGCTAGGGCTAATTTGCCCCAAGCCAGACTGCACACTGCCAAGCGCGACGGCTAAAAAGCGCACGGTGTAGGCGATCAACAGGGCAAACAGAGTGCCACTGAAGATCAACCCGCTCATACCTAAGCCGAAGCGTTCGGAGAGAGCAAGCAGACTCTGATCCACAAACACTAAAGGTGCTAAGACCCCAATGGCAATAATGGTACCCGGCAGTGCGTAGCCCAGTGCGGCGAACTGTGTGGCCTGTTTCACCAATGAGCCACTGTTAAAGCGTTGGGTGTACGCCAGCAGCGTGGCCAGAACAAGGGCGATTAGCGCTGCAAGACCTGCCAAATAGAAAGAGTTCCAAGAGAGGCTGAGGAAGTCACTCCAGGGCATTTGCGCATCAAACACCGACCAAGAGAGCAGTTGACCGGCCGGCAACAAGAAGCCAAAGAAAAACGGAATGAAACAAGCCAGAGCCGCCAGCCAAGCGCGTCCACCCTTAAGCTGAATTCGGCTAGCCATCGCTCGAGATCCTGCTCGGACGTTGTAGCTCAGTTTGCGTCGTGAATAGCGCTCGACAAAGATCAATGTCGCCACGAACACTAGCAACAGACTGGCTAACTGTGCCGCACCATTGGCATCACCAAAGCCATAGAAGGTTCTAAAGATACCTGTTGAGAAGGTCGGAATGCCAAAGTATTGCACCGTACCGTAATCGGCCAATGTCTCCATTAGGGCTAGGCTGACACCGGCAATGATGGCGGGTCTTGCCATAGGAATGGCGACTTTTAGAAAGGCCCTGAAGGGTGAGTAACCAAGATTGCGAGAGGCTTCAAAGCTAACGGCTGACTGCTCAAGGAAGGTCGCGCGAGCCATCAGGTAGACGTAGGGATAGAGCACCAGCACCAACATAGCAATGGCACCGCTATGCGATCGAATCTCCCAGAACCAGTAGTCACCATAGCCCCAACCGGTCAGTTCGCGCAGCAGGGTTTGTACTGGGCCGGCAAAGTCGAGCATACCGGTATAGGTATAGGCGATGACATAGGCGGGCATGGCTAAAGGCAGTAGCATTCCCCAATCGAGCCAACGACGACCGGGGAAGTCACACATCGCTGCCAACCAGGCAGCCGGTGCTCCCATAATGACGGTGCCGATACCGACACCGGCCATCAGGATTAATGAGTTGAGAACGTAGTCGGCGAGGACGGTATCAAGAAGGTGAGAGAAAGCCTCAGATCCAGCAAATAGGGACTGACTAACAACGGTTAGAATGGGAAGGGCAACCAGACCGGCGATCGATAAGGCTACCCAATTTGCACGGATACTATTGATAGTTAACTCTCATCTGTTTTACTTCCAGCCAGCACGATCCATAAGGCGAAGCGCTTCTTGGTTCAGTTCGCCAAGCTTAGACAGTGCAACGTCATCGCTCTTAGCTGTGCCAAAGGCTTTTAGTACATTGGATGGCTCAACGCCGGCTACGACAGGGTACTCATTGTTGACTTCAGCGTACCACTCTTGTGCTTCCTGGCTCACCATGTACTCAAGTAGGGCAACTGTTTCGTCACGATTCTTAGATGACGCCGTCAATGCAGCACCACTGATGTTGAAATGGGTACCGCGATCGTTCTGATTGGGCCAGAACACCGCTAGCTGATCAGCAACCGCTTTGTCACTCGCTTTATCAGAGCGAACCAAACGCGCTAAGTAGTAGGTGTTGGCAATAGCGATGTCACAGACACCCGCGGCTGCCGCTTTTAGTTGGTCAGTATCACCGCCAGCCGGTGGGCGAGCAAAATTAGCCACTAGACCTTCAACCCAAGCTTCTGTTGCTTCGACACCGTTAGCAGCAATCGCAGAGGCAATCAGTGACTGGTTGTAGACATTGCTTGAGGAGCGAATACAGATACGACCTTTCCACTGCTCATCGGTTAGTGCTTCGTAGGTACTGAGTTGTTCTGGATTAACTCGATCTTTGGCATAGATGATTGGGCGAGCACGACTGGTCATACCAAACCAGTGGTTGTCACTGTCGCGCAGGTTGGCAGGAATCGCCTCGTTCAATGCAGTGGATTCAACCGACTGAGTAAGGCCCATCTCTTTCGCGCGGTGAAGACGTGCAACGTCTGCAGTGATTAGCAGATCCGCAGGGGAGGCGCTGCCTTCCATCTTCAAACGGCTTAACAGAGCATCATCTTTACCCGTGAGCAGGCGAACTTCGATACCTGTCTTTTCGGTAAACTGATTCAGTAAGGGTTGAATCAGGGCCTCTTTACGCGATGAATAGAGGTTAATGTCAGCGACGGCAGTGGTTGTAAAACAGAGTGCTGCAACCGCGCTAATACGACGAATCCACATGTTTGTTTCTCCTTGAGCTGCGAATTATAAACCGGCCTTACTCATTCCTTAAATAAGAGCCTTAGAACATTTGAGAATCATTACTACTAATTTATTGAAGTAATGATGCGATTCTACATGAGAATCATTTGCATTTGCAATAAGGTTTTGCAAATAGATTTTGACATCGTCCCGCTCTTAAGTAGGCTGTCCCTTGTCGTTAAATCATAAGAGTCATGGCAATGAGCGTTGTTCAGTTTCACGAATACCCCACCCAAGATGGTTATAAGCTGTTAGAGATCTCCCTGAATGCTGAGAAGTCCCTCAATGCGTTGACGTTGGAGATGATTCAGCTGATCGAGCCTCGTCTGGACCAGGCGGCAAAGGATGACTGCATCAAAGCGGTGCTATTAACTAGCGTCGGAGAAAAGGCATTTTGTGCCGGCGGGGATGTGGTTAGACTCTACCGCTCGATTACCTCAGGCGATAACCCCAACTTCCCGACCGAATACTTCACACACGAGTACCGTCTGGACTACCGCATTCACACCTTCCCTAAACCGATCATCTGTTGGGGCAGTGGCATAGTGATGGGCGGTGGTATGGGGCTGATGAATGGCTGCAGCCACCGTATCGTGACAGAGACGTCACACATGGCGATGCCAGAGGTGACGATTGGGCTCTTCCCCGATGTTGGTGGTTCATTCTTTCTGAACAGGATGCCGGGTCGTACAGGACTCTTCTTGGGTTTAACGGGTAACCCTATCTTCGCGGCGGATGCGTTGTTCTTAGGGTTAGCGGATCGCTTTATTGAATCGGCGCGATACACTGAGATGGTGACTGGCCTCCAATCAGCCGAATGGCACTGTGATAGTGTTCAGACGGTCAACCAGACGCTTCGCCAGTTAGAGCAGCAGTCGCAAGCGGCGTTTCGACAAGAGTCACCGATTCAAGATCACTATGATTTCATTCAATCGGTGACTGATCAGGATGACTTAACTCAGTTGATGCAAGCAATGGCCAACATTGAGAGTGACGATCCATGGATTCAACGATCACAAAAGGCGATCACTCACGGGTCGCCTCTGTCGGTTCATTTAATTGCTGAGCAGTTGAAACGCACTCGTCATCTCTCTTTAAAAGAGGTGTTTATGTCCGAACTGGTACTGGCCGTTCAGTGCTGCCAACACCCTGAATTTCCTGAGGGCGTTCGAGCACTGTTGGTCGATAAGGATCGCAGTCCAAACTGGATGTTCAAGTCGGTTGATACTGTGGAGTCAGCCGTTGTTGAAGCGTTCTTTGAAGCGCCATGGCCGGTGAATCCGCTGGCTGATCTTTAAGACTCACAGACGATAGGGTATCAATGCAGGATAATATGCTGGTTATCTTGCATTGAACTCTGCCATTACTGATTAGCTTTGCGCTGAGCTTCGCGTTTCGCTTTTTTCTCTTGGCGACGTTGCTCGAAATCGTGCACTGCGTCTTTACCCAAGTGATGTTCGCCACGCGCTTTTGCCAATTCGAGCTGGTGCTGGCGCTCTTGAAAACGTTTACGCTGCTTATCGGTTACTTTGTCGTAGCAGTGGTGACAGCTTAACCCCTCTTGGAAGTGTTCATTCTGACGATCTTTAGCGGATAGCGGCATACGACAGGCGTGGCAGAGTTGGTAGTCACCGGGCTCTAAACCGTGTCCAACCGATACACGGTTGTCGAAGACGAAACATTCACCATCCCACATCGAGTTATCGGCAGGCACCTCTTCAAGGTATTTAAGAATGCCGCCCTCTAGGTGGTAGACCTCATCAAAGCCCTGTTCACGGAGAAACGCGGTCGACTTCTCACAACGGATACCCCCAGTACAGAACATGGCGACTTTTTTATGCTTACTTGGATCTAGCTGCTCTTTAACGTAGCTAGGGAAGTCACGAAAGGTGTCGGTATGAGGGTTGATGGCCCCTTTAAATGTACCGATATCCACTTCGTAGTCATTACGTGTGTCGACCAACAGTACTTCTGGATCGGAAATCAGGTCATTCCACTCGTTAGGTTTGACATAAGTGCCGACGGTTTTCAGTGGATCGATGCCTTCAACACCCATTGTGACGATTTCACGTTTCAGTTTTACCTTGGTGCGGTAGAAGGGTTGCTCATCAAAGAACGACTCTTTGGAGCTGACTTGATCCAGCGGTGGGTGCTCTTTAAACCATGCGTAGAGCGCATCGATCGCTCCACGGCTACCAGAGACCGTGCCGTTGATACCCTCTTTAGCCAGGATTAACGTACCGCGAATATCTTGCTCGTTCAGGAACTCCAGCAGAGGCTGCCGCAGTGCTTCACACTCCTCGAAGCGAACAAATTGATAGAGTGCGGATACAACGATATTGGCCATAATCTCCCCGGCGTAATCTGGATAGTTGAAAACCGCGCAATTTTACCAGATAAGGCATTGAGGTTTATAGAGTAGAGTTTTCAAGCTTGAAAAACGTTAGAATAGCGTGGTTCAGATAAACAACTTTTTTGGGGCTTAGGTAGTGGCAGATAGAGATATGATCGGTTTTATTGGGCTTGGCGTTATGGGTAAAAACTTGGTGCTCAACCTCGTTGATAATGGTTACCAAATTGCAGCCTTTGACCTGGATGCCAACAAAGTAGATGACGCGATCGCTCAAGCAGCTGCTGAAGTTCCGGATCGCCCTCAACCGATTCAAGCCTGTTCCTCGCTCGGTGAACTGTTAGCGGCTTTGCCATCACCAAGAACCATTTTTGTCTCTGTCCCAGCAGGTGATCCTGTCGATGCAGTCTGCCGTCAGCTGATTGATGCAGGCGTTGATGTCGACGATATCGTTGTGGATACCGGAAACTCACTCTGGACCGACACACGTGATCGTGAAGTGAACTATAAAGAGCACTTTACCTTCTTCTCTACTGCGGTATCGGGTGGTGAAGTCGGTGCACGCTTTGGCCCTTCTTTGATGCCATCGGGTGATCAAAAAGCTTGGTCACGTTTACGCCCTGTTATGGAAGCGATCGCAGCGAAAGTGGATGCAACCACAGGACTTCCTATTGAGCGTCGAGAGCCCGGTAATCCTGTTACTGAGGGCGAGCCTTGTGCAACGTACATTGGCGATTCTGGTGCAGGCCACTACGTAAAAATGGTTCACAACGGCATTGAGTACGCTGATATGCAGTTGATCTGTGAGGTCTACCACTTCATGCGTCACGCCATGCAGATGGCGCCCTCTGAGATCGCTTGTGTATTCCGAGAATGGAGTCGTGGCCCACTGCACTCCTACCTGATCGAAATCAGTGCTGAAGTTCTGGATCAAGAGGATCAGTTTACCGGCCTGCCGTTGGTCGATGTCATTCTTGATAAAGCGGGTCAAAAGGGTACCGGTTTATGGACCGCGGTTAGCGCGCTTCAACTGGGCGCTCCTGCACCAACGCTGACCAATGCAGTCTTTGCTCGCTCACTATCCACCCTAAAATCGATTCGCGTTGAAGCGTCTAAAGTTCTGCCTGGGCCAATGGAGTACACCCTAGAAACGCCAAAAGAGCAGTTAATTGAACAGCTACATGATGCACTCTATTGTGCAAAAATTTGTGCCTACGCGCAGGGTTATCATCTGATGCAGATGGCCGCAAAAGAGCAGGGTTGGGCGCTCGATTTATCCGCCATCTCAAGAATTTGGCGTGCTGGGTGTATTATTCGTGCAGCGTTTCTTCAGCCGATCTCAGCAGCGTTTCAGCGCAATAAGGATCTGCCAAGCCTGCTAATGGATCCGTTTTTCTCTGAAAAGTTGGCTAAACATCAACATAATTGGCGCACGATTGTTGCGCAATCAGCACTGGCGGGTATCCCTGCTGGGGCGATCAGCTCTGCCCTGGGTTACTACGACTCATTCCGAACCGAGGTGCTGCCTGCCAACCTACTGCAAGGGCAACGTGATTACTTTGGTGCGCATACATTCGAGCGAACAGATCGCACGGATGGCAAATACCATGTGCGTTGGAGTGAGCCAGGTAGGCCGATGGAGAAGGTGTAAATACCTACTCCCCAGGTTGGGGGCCTTCGTAGCCCTCGACAACCACTAGATCAGCAATACCGGCATGTTCACGAAGAGCTTTAGCATTTTGGTAGCCAGAGGAGTGGTAGCAATCCAACGCCTGTTGGTAACTCGGAAACTCAATGATCACATGACGTGATCGCACGCTCCCCTCAACCTGTTGGTTATCGCCTGCACGGACTAAAAACTTAGCGCCATACTGTTTAAATGGCTCCGCATTAGCGGCCTGATAGAGCTTATAACCCTCTGGGTCTGAAATATCGACATGAGCCATCCAGTAACCTTTAGCCATCGTGTTTTACCCTTTTTGATTCTAATGGTAACTAGCCTAACCTCAGAACAGTCACTGCTCAAGATGCTGTCTTTAGGCTGGCTTGATATCCTTCTTAAAACGCCAAGTGTTGATAAGGGTTAGGATTAGAATAACCGTTGCAACGCCTAGCATCGGCCATTCAGCATTCAACAGATGAGTGGCCATGGCACCTATCATCACGCAGTTGAGCCCTACTGATGTGATGAATCGAAGCTGCTTAACCCAAATAACTAAGCCTCCGATCACTTCGACGACACCGGTGAAATACATAAGCCAGAGCGGGTAACCCCAGCGATCAAAAGCTTCTAATTCAAACTCCAGACCCAGCAGCTTAGCACTGCCTGATGCAACGAAGATGAGGGTGATTAACGGGGTGATTATCTTATCCATCTGTTTCCCTTTAGGTGGGTGAGTATGGATTAAGTGTAGTTGAGGATTTTGGGTGTGGGGCGGGAGTGATTCTGGGTGGTCTTTTAAAAAGATCGAATTGTGGCGGGATTGATTCAGACCATCCTGGCCTTCACCCCTTTGGGGCAACACTTTGTGTTGTCCAAAACTACATCCTTGTAGTTTTGTCGAACCCGCTCCGCGGGTTCTCAAGCCGCGCCGAATACAAATAAAAAGGCCACTCCCTTCGGGGTGGCCTTTTTATTTGTATATGGTGGTGGAGGTGTAACCCTGCACCAAACCGCACGATATCGGCGCTTGATGCGTTTTGTAAACCGCTGATTATTCTGGATAAATAAATTATAAATATGTATACATATACAGTTGCTTGGGTGTTGCTGAGGGCTCTGTTTGGTGATTTGAATTCGAACTCAAAAACAGGATTCGAACCCGCGTCCGTTTGGCATTAATCTCCTTGCTATTCCCTCTGCGTTGAGCGTCTATAGACGAGGTCAAAATGATTTCAGGAGTGGTTAGTGAATATAGATATCGATGACGATTTGATGGATGGGCTTGTCCTTGCCGCTCTCAAACGAGACTACGCCATTAATTTAGAGGAGCCCTATTTTGAGCAACCGGTCGAACAAACACCCGGCTGGGTCATCGATGATCGAATCGCCTTGATTGAAGCTCTGTATCTGCTGCTCCGGTATCGAATGAGTCTCAGAGATTTTACTGATTTTATGACGGAAACGCGGATTGCTTACTACAAGTGGGCAGATACAGTGAAGACTCCTCGCCAGAAAAGTTTAAACGCCGTGGATGAGCCAGATCGTCAGGCACAAGAGTCAGGGGATTAGAATCCCGACTAGATTCGCTGTGATGCTCAAATTGTCCTGCTCTTTTCAGATAGCAGGCAAGCCTAGCCAGCGAAGACCCGCTTTGTAATTGAGGTGGATCTGCGCAAGCAATGAAGCCTCCCCGCTGGACGCGGCGGTTGATAATGAGGATAAGCACTAGGACGGCCTGGTGGAGCGCCTCTCATCAATGCCCGGCAATTGATTGTGACACCAATCGCGCCAAAAAATGTCACGATTATTTTGAATCGCGCCATTTGAAAGCCATTACCGATATCGTCGAAATATGCACCTGTTTTCAGAGGGCGTTTAGGTTGCCTAGCTATGATAAGCAACATATAAGTTTCATTTCTTTGAATTTTGTCTAATATGGCACGAAAGCGTCATTTATGTTGCTTTCGATTTTATGTGCAACTAATATGATGCTTATTGAAATTAGGCAATATATGAGTTTACTTGTAATGGGCGATCTACTTCAGCAATTAAAGCATCGACGGCTCGAAATGGGGCTAAAGCAAAACGATATGATGCTGCGCATAGGGGTATCCCGCCAGCAATATCAGCGCCTTGAGTCGAAGGGAAACCCCAGGCTAGATACCCTGGAGTTAGTCGCGAAAGGCCTGAACAGCGAAATCATGTTGATCCCAAATGAGAAGCTTGGAGCGGTCTTGGATGTGTTAGAGAGTTCAGAAAGTCGAGAAGCGGTAAAACCTGAGCGAACCTTATCGGATGACCCATGGAAAGGGCTTCTGGATCCTGAGGAGTGAGAGTGTAACTCATGGGCGAGAACGTCAGTGTCATCAAACTCACACTGCATGGTCGGCTTGTAGGCTATTTGGCAGGTTTTCAGAGTGGCCGAAACATACTTACATTTCTCGATGAGTTCCGAGGCGACAGCCGTCGGCCAACCTTCAGTCTGACGACCCATCCGAAATTTCCATTGTCATCCAAACTGATGTCTGAGCCGTGGACACGAAATCAAAGGCTGCATCCGACACTCTCAAACTTACTCCCTGAAGGCTCGCTTCGAGAGCTCATTGCGCAGGGCCTGAAGGTACATCAAGATAATGAGTTCCAAATATTTTCATATTTAGGTCAAGACCTTCCAGGCGCGATTGTCGCAAGTCCTCTGTCCCCGGGCGAGGTTCCTGATTCCGTATTGGAAGCGCTAAATGGTAGGAGCTACAAAGACCTGAATCTGGTTGGCTTCCAGAAGCTATCGCCTGAAAATAAATTCTCTCTAGCCGGCGTCCAGATGAAGTTTTCGATGAAGGCTAAGGATGGTCGATACAACCTCTCAACGGCAGACGCTTTAGGCGACTGGATTATTAAGACACCGTCTACCAAACATAAAGATGTGCCGCTCAATGAGTACACCGCAATGGCCTTGGCCACTCTGGTGGGGGTTGAGATACCAGAGATTCAGTTAGTTGAGTTGGATAAGTTAGACAACCTACCGCCGATAAACCTGCCAGATGAGCGCTACGCGTTTGCAATCAAACGATTCGACCGTGAAGCCATTTCTTTAAGCGAGAGCGTGTCGAGGATTCACATGGAAGATTTCGCTCAGGTGCTGGTGAAGTATCCTCATGAAAAGTATGACTCTGCCAATTACGAACAGATAGGCCGCATACTGTATCAATTTTCAGGAGATCCTTTGGCGGATACGCAGCAGTTTGCTCGGCGCTTGCTGGTCAATATTCTGTTGGCGAATGGCGATGCGCATCTGAAGAACTGGAGTCTGCTGTACACCGACCAAGTGACGCCTAGATTGTCCCCAGCCTACGATATCCTTACGACGAGCGTGTATATCGAGGGTGAACGCAATTTTGCGTTGAACCTAGGAAAGACGAAAGACTGGTATCAGGTCTCGTATATGAATTTCCAGGCTTGGGCTGAAAAATCAGGAATTCCTTGGCGGGCTATCAAGCCCCATCTTGCCGACGTTATGGATCGAGCGAGGAGCCAGTGGACACCCGCGCTGAAGAATCTACCGATGAATGAGAAGCACAAAGCCCATCTGATTGAGCACTGGAGAAGCTTACATCCAGATTTCAGGATCTAAGTTTCATTTTGCGGCGCATCAAAATTCGGTAAGCTGGGTGAGGCAATCGCTCAACGCTCTGTAAAATTAAGCAGCGCTCCCAGCTCGAGGTGAACATAGGGTATATCAGCTAACCGGTCAACAATTCAAAACCATTAATACACCCAATTACACCCATTTCTCCGAAGGCACCATCAGCTTGCCCTCCCATTCGGATAAAGGGCATTTGAAACATCATCTCTAATGGCATGTAGGTCAGCCTGGATTGCATTCAGTTTAAAATTAACAGGTGCGTTTCTGGTAACGTTTGAATGTCTGGCAATCTGATTGATGTTGGAACCAATCTTACCAAGCTGTCCTAAAATCTGTGAAAGCTGCTGTCTGTCATAAGTTGGCATCTTTCTGGGTGGAAGCCTGACAGGTTTGACTGGTTCCGATATTTCCAGGTTTAGATGACCTTGAATAATGCTTCTGCTGTAATCGTTTCTTGTTCTGTTTGTGCCGTCTCGGACTTTATCAATCTTGGCAATTTCCTCGCCGTTTAGCCTAAAGGAAATTACGAAGTCGCGAGATATAGGGGAACCCATATTGCAGGTTCCTTAAAGTTCGACTTCAACAGAATTACCGCCAACAGGGATAACTCGATTGACCTTTCGTGATGAAAGATAGTTTTCATAATGATAGACAAGGCTGAAAACTTGTTCGCTGTCTTCACGGACGGAACGACTTAAATGAATGAGGTAGTCCGCTAAGTGCTGGTTGCCTTCGGCTGTGTCGAATTTCTGGACTGCAATATCAACAGCACGATTAAACAATGCTGCTGCATATTCCACCTGGTCGATATGCTTCTTGTTCATTTTGCAGGCTAATGATTGGCAGAACTCTGGTTCTTTCATCATGAGTTCTGTTTCGATGGTTTCTATGTTTTGTTTACTTAAACGGTCCCTTTCTCTGTAATGCATTATGATTAAACTCCTTAAATTATATGTTCATGTTATATTCTTTCTTTAAGTGAGCCAGATTTAGAGATGACATTCGTCAGATTAAATCTTGCTCGGAAAATAATGTTCAAGATACCCGGTACCTAGCCCCGTAAACTTTGTTTGCATGGAAAGGCTAAGGCGGTGTCTTGGGCTTATAGCTGTTACATATGTAAACAGCATAGAGTGCGCAATAGTTTTATGAAAATAAGTGAAAAATAATTTCGGATGCAGGTTTTAAGATGTCATCGAAAGGAATTTATCTTGCTATAAATTATACTGGGGTCGACGGGGTGTGAAATCCCCTCGCAAGCGGTGTCTGGAATGTAATGTAGACGCCATGGCTTGCTTAACCTTTATGGATATATAATACATCAAGCATAGGAAAAAATACCGTAAATTGGGGGCAAATGTATCAGGTTAGATGTTAGATGAATCACCTTAAAATAGGTTTGCAACGCTTATGTTGAGGTTTGCACTAGTTCCGCGCACATTGTTTTAAATTGTAATACATTGTTTTAGGTTGTTATAGGGCGTTATAGGTTGAAATAACCTGTATCAGGGCGTGACAATTTGTTCTGAAGAGTTATTTCTGTTGTTTGTGGCAAAGCGGAAATTAGTAAACTACAACAGAAACAGCCGAATTTAGCCAAAAACGGACTTTCTATTCTGTGTGTTGAGTTTCACACAGGCTATGATCGTAGAGAACTTCAATAACTCGGCAATCTGACATTGGCCCCCCTTTGCAATGGTCCAACATTCGTTCCATTTCGGTCTTTAGATCGGTCAATTCCCGGATGCGTTTGTTAATATCTGCGAGTTGTGAAATGACAATTTCATCAGCTTCATAACAAGGTTTGTCGGGGCTATCAGATAGTTTCAACAAATTCCTGATCGCTTGTAGTGGAAACCCCAAATCTCTCGCATGTCGAATAAAAGTAAGTCGTTTGACCGTGTCTTCGGTATACAAGCGCTGATTACCTTCTGAGCGTCTTGGCTCTGGAAGAAGACCAATTTGTTCATAATATCGAATGGTTTGCACCTTACAGCCTGTAGCTTTCGCAACTCTGCCAATTGTTTTTTCAGCCATGTTCATTTTTCCCTTGAACCTATAGTTCCTGTAGATGTTAGATTTTTTATAAGAAAATTCATAGAAAAATATGGAGTTTAAAATGTCAGCTGGATGCTGCAACCACGAAACAAAGTTTGATGGAACCTCAAATGGGTTTCGCACAGCACTGTGGATTGTTTTTTTTATAAACGCCATCATGTTTATTGTTGAGATGATTGCAGGATCAATCGCGGGATCTCAATCTTTGAAAGCTGATGCGTTGGATTTCTTCGGGGACTCCGTTACTTACGGTATCAGTTTGTACGTGATCGGCATGTCATTGAAAGTGCGATCCACCGCAGCCCTTTTAAAAGGCATTAGTCTCGCTTTGATGGGCTTTTGGGTGTTTGGTTCAACAGTCTATCAAGTGTTTGTTCTAGGTGTGCCACAAGCACCAATCATGGGAGCGATTGGATTTTTAGCATTAGCTGCAAACATGGCGAGCGTTCTTATCCTTGTTCGTTATAAAGATGGCGATGCCAATGTTCGTTCTGTCTGGTTGTGTAGTCGCAATGATGCCATCGGCAATATCGCCGTGTTAATTGCTGCCGTTCTGGTTTTCTATACGGGCTCAGCATGGCCCGATCTGGTCGTGGCTGGTGTTATGGCTGGATTATTCTTGTGGTCTGCAACGCAGATTGTTATCCAATCCCTGAATGAAATGCGAAGCATCCCTTCATGCGAAGAAGAGACAAAAATATGTCAGAAATAGCTGTTCCTAAAAAACAAATGAATGCCCTCTATCTTTCTTGGGTTATTGCCCTGACAGCAACATTAAGTGCTCTGTTTATTGGGGAAATATTAGGTAAAACGCCCTGCCTTTTGTGTTGGTACCAACGTATAGCGATGTTTCCGTTAGCGATTATTCTTGGGGTTGCCTGTTATACAGGTGATGCGTCAGGGCGAAAATATGCGCTTCCGCTTGTCGTCATTGGGCTATTGATTGCAGCTTGGCACAGTCTAGTTTTTGCCGGAATTGTGCCTGCCGAAGTTCAGCCATGCTCACAAACAGGTCCATCCTGTTCTGGCGAAGGACAAATTCTTTTTGGTATCTTACCACTGCCATATTTATCGCTTTTAACTTTCCTCACCATTTTCGGATTACTAACAATTCCATTTAAAAAGGACGCAACATGAATAGACGTGCTCTCATCGCAACAACAGCAGCTGGAGCTTTGGCTCTCTTTACAGGTGGTGTTCTTTTTTACAAACCATCCGGCGGCCCTGCTCAGAAGATGTCAGAAGACGGGCCTCTTTTACGCCCATTTGCACCAACATACGGCCCCGATGATGCTCCGGTAACAATTGTTGAGTTCTTTGATCCTGCTTGTGAAGCGTGTCGTGCCTTCTATCCAATCGTTAAAGATATTATGAAGAAGCACAAAGGCAAAGTCCGATTGGTATTGCGATATGTTGCCTTCCATGGACCATCCGAAGAAGCCATTCGCCTTTTGGAAGCTGCACGAGTTCAAGGAGCATTTACCAAAACGCTGAAACGCCTTTATGAAACTCAGCCAAGATGGGCTCCGCATGGTCGTCCGGCTGCAAGTGTATGGGCAATGGTTGAAGGTTTAGGACTTGATATAGATAAAGCAAAAATCGACAAAAACCTTCCAGATATTCATGCGATCTTGGCCACTTCTGCTCAGGATGTTCAAGCTGCAGGCGTTAGTAAAACGCCGACCTTCTTTGTGAATGGAAAACCCTTGCCAAAGTTTGGTGTAGCTGAATTGGAAGAATTGGTCGCAGAGGAAGTAAAGGCTTCATCTTAACAAAGGTATTGGAAACAATTTTCTGATAACGACACTTTTTAAGGGGTGTTATCACCCCTTATTTTCCCTTTATTCCTATTGCCATACCCTTCCCAGAAAGCCCATAGGGAAACAGGTCTAACTTAATGCTAATTTTCTCAAAAAAAACGCTTATCAGTATGTGCGGAATAAGTGCTGTCGTTCTTACAATATGGCTCAGCAATAATCCAATTATCGAGCGTGACAAAACGCCTCAAATTGAGCCACCCAAAATTGCATCAACAAAAGAACAAACAAATGAAGCAGTACAATCGGACCTTCGTCAAACAATAGAGAAAGCCACCGAAGAGCCAAATATCAAAGTAAATATATCTTTGCAACCCGGAAGCAATCTACTTGATGCCCTGGCTGCAGAAAATATATTGAAGACCCAGATCAATGCGGTCAGTGAAAGTTTAAAGGATGTTATTAATCTACGGAAACTTAAACCAGGCCAGAGAATAGAGCTGAGTTTGCAAGAAACTGATGATGGAGGAGCAGCCTTCAATCTCGAGAAATTGGTAGTGGTTGCCAGTACAGATCGCCTTGTCGTTGCCCACAAGACAAAACAAGATCAATTTGAAACCACATTGCAAAAGATTGAACATAGCTCTGAATTGGTATTTGCCTCTGGTAAAATCAAAAACAGCTTTTATGCATCTGCAAAAAAAGAACGTGTTCCAAATTCTATTTTAATGGACACATTTTCTACTCTTAGCCACGCCATTGATTTTCAACGTGATATCAATAAAGGGGATGGTTTTATACTTGGCTACGAGAGCTACGATGACAAAGAATACGGCGGGACGCACCCCGGCAGGCTTATGTATGTTTCAATGTCCTTGAATGAACGAGAGGTTAGCTACTTCAGATACGAGACTGATGATGGATACTCTGGTTTTTTTGATGCTGATGGCAAAAGTATTGACACCAGTTTGTTAAAAACCCCAGTAGGAGGAGGTCGCTTATCCTCGTTGTATGGTAAACGTAAGCACCCGGTTTTGGCATATGCGCGAATGCATAAAGGGTTAGATTTCGCAGCACCAATTGGAACGCCGATTTTTGCTTCAGGTGATGGTGTTGTAACAGCTCGTAAAAGAAATGGTAGTTTTGGGAAATATATTCGTATCAATCATAACAACGATTATGCCACCGCCTATGCTCATCTCAACAAATATGATGAAAACCTTGCAGTAGGTAGCCGCGTTCAGCAGGGAGACATAATTGGATATGTTGGAACCACAGGGCTAACCAGTGGGCCTAATCTTCATTATGAGGTTATTTATCGTGGTAAACAAATCAATCCATTTACCGTTAAATTACCATCTCGTCATGTTCTTCAAGGAGAAGAATTGGAGGGATTTGAACAGGCAAAGAATAACCTCTTAGTAGAATATAAGCTTAAGTCTCATTTTAAATACAAAATGAGTAAGCTCAGTATTTCAAGTGATACATATGGAAAAAGCTGAAGCTAGAATCTTGGACAAACCAATCGTTAAATTCATTTATGCAATTGAGGCGGTTTTCCTTTTAGTTGTCATTGACATAGCATCGAAGTGGCTTGTTGCGTCAGTTGTTATGGATCCGCCACAAAGATTTTCTGTGCTGCCTTTTTTTGACCTCGTACTTGTTTTCAATTACGGCATCAGCTTTGGCATGTTCGGAGAGATTGGACCTTGGGGGCCAAAACTATTATCTCTTCTGACAACATGTGTAACGATTCTTTTGATCGTATGGCTTTGGCGTACCAAGCACCTATATGAAGTTATTGGTCTTACGCTCATTATTGGGGGCTCTATTGGCAATATCATTGATCGTTTTCACGATAATGCCGTTACCGATTTTTTGAGTCTCTATGCGGGTTCATTCTATTGGCCTGTATTTAACGGTGCAGATATATTCATTACAGTCGGCACAGTATCTTTATTAGTTTCCAGCGTGATCCTTCGTGAGAATAAATAAGGCAAGAAAGTAAGGGGCGTCACTGCCCCTTACTTTCTGCAATAATTTCTTTTATGCGTTTTGCCATATCTTTGCCTGGAAGACCATGAGCAAACTTGCGGATAAAACGCCCGCCGGGGCTCATAAAATAGACCCCCGCTGAATGATCGATTAGATAATGTTCATCTTTTTCGTCACTTGCAGGAACTTTGGAATATTTAACTTTAAACAGATCTGCTGTTCGTTTGATGAGATTGGCTGGCCCTGTCAAACCTATGATCGAAGGATGGAAATTTCTGACATATTCACGTAGAACTGTTGGCGTGTCACGTTCCGGATCGACTGAGATAAAGAGGGGCTGAAATTCTTCTTTCATACCTTCCAACTCGTCCATGGCTTCTGCAATATTTGAAAGGGATGTCGGGCAAACATCAGGGCAAAAAGTGTACCCGAAGAAGATAATCTGAAATTTGCCAAAGTAATCTGCATCTGTAACAAACTCATTAAAATGATTACTCATCATCCATCTGCCACCGATGGTTCGTTCGTTTGACTTTTCTTTGGCTTCCCATTCCAAATTTCCAGCATACGAAACCGTAGAAAATAAGAGTAACCCGATTATTGCTAAGAAGGTTTTCATGATATTTTTTCCAATAGAATTAAAAAAGGAAAAGCCATAAAATTTTGTCTTCAAATGCTTGATCTCGCACATTAACTTTCTTCTGTTTATGTGGAGGAATTGAAGCAGGTTGAATATGGCTATGAAGGTGTTTTTTTAGTTTTGAGTTTTTAGCTTTGATGCCTGAGGGCCAGAATATTTTGCACCGATCGAAGCATAGCAATTCGCAATGGTGTCATAGTTATATTGCATCAAATCAACATATAACTCGGGTCCAGCAGGAAAGCTTAAACCGAAAGATTTTAGTTTTTCTACTTTGACCTGATCTTTAATGACTGCAAGAGACAGGTTTTTCTCAGTTAAACCTTCTTCAGTGAAGAAACATATCTTATCTAGATCACTTAGCGCAGCCCTCATTTTAAATAAGTTTTCTGTTAGTGCATCCTCCGCCGGTTTTTCAGATAAAAAGCCACGAGTTTTAAAAGCGTAAGATTGTTCAAAATATTGTTGAGTGTCATGATACATCCAGGAGATACCTGCAGCGATACCTCTGAAACCAAATTCAAACTTACGGTCTAATGCCGCAACTTTATACTTCAAGGCATCCCGATTTTTCATGAATATTTGTTTATTTTTGGGGTCAATAGCTTCAATTTGTGTATAGAGGGCATCAATAAAAACTTCGGCATTTCGAACATCAAGCCACATATACGGGTCGCGTAAATCATCTGATTTACGTGATGGGAGAACTTTGAAATCTGTATCACTTAACATTTCGTAGTTCTTTGTTTCAGGAGTCAAAACATCCGCAACACTTTTCTCTAATTCCGGCCCCATCCAAACGACCAAATCAGCACGTTTTAACGGGTAAGCGGATTAAATGGTTGATCTTACCTTTGCATGAGAGTGAGACAGACCGGCATCTCATCGGATTATCTGGTTGATGCTTCACCTACTGCTGGTGCATGCTTCCTTCGCTAATTCCAGCAAGAACCCCACACGCCTCAACTTCCCGATCATCGTTGCAACTCGCTCTCAGTGAAACGAGTTGTTTCTCAAGCGCTTGCAGAGCGGTTATCTGCGACCGCACATGAGAGATGTGATCATCGAGCAAGGTGTTGACGGCGGTACAAGGCTGATGAGGGTCGTCCTGATAGCTCTGTAGTTCGTGAATCTCAGCCAGTGACAGGCCCAGGATTCTGCAGCGACGGATGAAGGCCAGCCCTTTAGCGACGAGTGCTGGCCCATAGCGGTCCTTAAGAAATATCTAATATTCCTAGAAGCAGACGTTTAAATCCAGAAAAATATTGAATTTTCTGAGGATTATTCTTTAACCAATCCAACAGAGATATAATTTCAGTCCAGTTAAGAATATAATTAAACCTTAGCTGGAGAAAGTAAATGACCGGAAGAAAGCGGTATACGAAAGAATTTAAATTGGATGCTGTGAGCTTGGTGCTAGAACAAGGTCACACACGAACAGAAGTGGCCAGAATGTTGGATGTGAGTCAGCAAATCATTGGTCGCTGGGTCAAAGAGTTTCAACAAGATGATGATGGTCAAGCTATAAATGTGCTTTGCGAACGATTGGTTAAATTCAGATGCCACAGAATGTTATGGGATGAAAATAAGACCCATTTACACAACTTGATATGAGACATAACGCGATACAAGCAATGGAACAAAAATGAGTTTTCAATATTTACCAAAATGCAAGGGAGTCGTTGCGTTAGCGCTTTCGGCGTCATTACTGGTGCTGTCTGCCTGCAGTGATGCACCTAAGGCAGAGGTTGAGCAAGCCCAGGTGCAAGCAGTCAAACTGGTTGAAACGATCAGTAATCCAAATCAAACCGAACGCGCCTTCCCCGCCGAAGTGTCAGCGGTTAAAACATTAGAAGTGAGCTTTGAAGTTTCGGGAAGATTAATTAAAGAGAACCTGCTGACGGGCACTATTGTCAAGCAAGGTGAAATTTTAGCTCAAATCGATCCAACGCCGTTTGAACAGCGATTACGTGAAACCACAGCGCGATTGGATCAAGCGAAAAGAGATTTAGCTCGAACTACGTCTACGTTTGAGAAAGGGTTGTCGTCTCAAGCTCAATTAGACGATGCTAAAACTGCTTGGGAGCTAGCGGTTATCGCTCGTGATAAGGCACAACAAGATCTGAGTTATACAACTTTAACGGCACCTTTTGATGCACAGGTATCTGAGCGCATTGTTGAAAATAATAGCTATGTCCGCGCGGGTGAAACCGTCGCTAAAGTACAAGATGTATCGCGCTTTTATTTCAATATTAATGTACCGGAACGTTTACTCAGCAGCTATCAAAAAGGCTCTCCCGTTGAGGCGAGTGCGAGCATTGTTTCTGCTCCGCACAAGCAATATGTGCTGCAATATGTTGAACACGCTACGCAACCTGATCCAATAACGCAAACATATAAGGTGGTGTTTGCAGCCGATGGACGCGATAGCAGCTTAACACCCGGAGCAAGAGCAGTTGTTAAAGTGACATTAGGCAATAAAACAGTTGATACCGGCGTATTAGTTCCATTTACGGCGCTTCAGGGCAACGATACCGAAGGATTTCATGTGTGGCGTTATAACGATGCAGATTCCACAGTTAACCGCGTGAACATCAATGTGCTGCAGATTGAGGGAAGTTACGCATTAGTGAATGGTGAAATAGCGCTAGGTGAGCGTGTAGTTGCTGCAGGTGGCGCCAAAATGCGCGATGGTCTGATTGTAAAACCCTACATGGCGGAGTAATCGCATGGATATCGCGCGCTACTCTATTAAAAATCCGGTTAATGTCTGGCTAATGATTTTGGTTTTGTTAGTGGGAGGGATATTTGCACTCGGCTCAATTGGGCGCTTGGAAGACCCCGCATTTACCATCAAACAAGTCCAAGTGGTAACGCAA
Source organism: Marinobacterium sp. xm-m-383 (assembly GCF_013283255.1). NCBI lineage: Bacteria > Pseudomonadati > Pseudomonadota > Gammaproteobacteria > Oceanospirillales > Oceanospirillaceae > Marinobacterium > Marinobacterium sp. xm-m-383. Next base: position 170,606 of record NZ_WBYT01000004.1, read on the forward strand.
TTTCCGGGAGCCAGTGCGGAAAAGGTTGAGCATGAAATCACCGAGCCACTCGAAATCGCGATTCAGCAAATGTCGCAATTGCATCAATTGGAGGCAATTTCTAAACCAGGGGTATCGGAAATCACTGTAGAGGTGAAGTCTACTTTCGATTCGGATGTGCTTCCGCAGATCTGGGATGAATTGAGGAAACGCCTACGTGATGTCGAGAAGAACCTACCGGTCGGTGCGCAAACCCCCAATGTGTATGATGATTTTGGCGATGTTTATGGCATGTATTACGCGCTAAGTGCGCCAGAGTTCTCGCCAAATGAATTGCGTGAGTTTGCTCGCATAATCAGGCGAGAACTGTTAGTGACTGAAGGGGTTGCGAAGGTTCAGGTAAGTGGCGTGCGTCAAGAACAGCTAGTTGCCTATATTAACCCGTTTGAGTTGGCCGGTTTTGGCATTTCTTTTCCTGACTTGACCAATCTATTGGCTGACAACCTAAAACCGTTTAATGGCGGACGTATTCAGGTTGAAGGGCAAAAAGTGCGCTTGTTGGTCGAAAATCCGGTCGATCGATTAGATGAGATATATAACTTGTCTTTGGTAGTCCCTGGTACCAGCCGTTCTATTAAAATTCGAGATTTCGCTGAATTGCGTTTTGAGCCTCTCGACATTCAACCGGTGCTGATCCGATACCAAGGACATGAAGCGATTACGTTGGCCGTGTCAGCTTTGAATGATGTCAATATTGTAGAAGTTGGTGAGCGTGTAAACGCCAAAGTTGAGCAATTACTCAGTGAACTGCCGGCCGGTATCACATTGGCCCCCATATATGATCAAGCTGCACTGGTAGACGAATCGGTACAAGGTTTTATTAACAACCTCATTTTGTCAGTTACTGTGGTAACACTCACCTTAATGGCATTTATGGGTTGGCGTAGCGGCATGGTAGTGGGTTCTGTATTACTTATTACAGTTATGGGCACCGTGTTGCTGATGTGGTTAATGGGTTTGCAGCTTGAGCGGATTTCATTAGGCGCAATGGTTATCGCCATGGGCATGTTAGTCGACAATGCGATTGTAGTGGCAGAAGGTATGTTGCTACGTATGCGTCAGGGTAAGTCTGCGATTGAAGCTGCTAGCTTTATCGTCAAGCGTACTCAGTGGCCATTGCTTGGCGCTACGGTTATCGGCATTGCGGCGTTCTCCGGCATCGGATTGTCAGATGATGCAACAGGTGAGTTTTTGTATTCATTGTTTGCCGTTGTTATGGTTTCTTTGCTACTAAGCTGGGTGCTTGCGGCGACCGTTGTGCCGTTATTTGGTAAGTACTTCTACAAAGTAGGCACTGAAGAAGAGTCTGATACCAGTAATGGCATCGTATATACAGGGTATTTAAAGGTGCTCACGGCAGCGCTGAAATTACGTTGGATCACCGTTGCAGTACTGCTGGCGATTACTTTGGTGGCTTATGCCGGCTTTGGTATGGTTAAGCAAGGCTTCTTCCCAGCATCCAATGCACCACTGTTTTTTGTACATTACTGGGGCCCACAATCTCAGGACATAAGACAAACTGCAGATATTGTGGCAAAAGCTGAATCTCTAATTCTTAACAGTGAACATGTTGTGTCGGTAACTAGTTTCATTGGTCGTGGTGCTGATCGTTTTACACTTACTTATGGTCCGCAGCAGCCCAATGAAAGCTACGGTTTCTTCCTCGTCAGGATGGAGTCACGTGATCAGATTGACGCTTTAATAGAGGACTTATCTGCTCGTTTGCCTAATGTTGATTTGGATGCGCATTTTTATACCGAGCGGATGCAATTTGGACCGGGTGGCGGCGCTAAGATAGCCGCTCGTTTTTCAGGCCCTAACACTGAGGTGCTAAGAGAGTTGGCTGCTAAGGCCGAAGCCGTCATGTTGCAAGATGGGCAGATCCGCGATATTCGTCATAACTGGCGAGAAAAAGGAATGGCGCTGAATGCGCATTTCGATGCGTTTAATGCTGGGATTGCAGGTGTTTCGCGCACAGATTTTACTCAAGCCATTCAATATGCATCTATTGGTGTTGAGCTGGGGCGTTTACAAGACGGTGACTACAGCTACTCTATTCGTGCAAAAATGGCAGGACTCAATGTGCCAGAGGTCGATGCAATAGAGAATAGCCAGGTATGGAGCTCAGGCCAGCGAGAATATATACCCTTCTATCAAGTGTCAGAGGGGCTAGAACTGGTTAACGAAGAAACGCAAATTCACCGTCGTAATCGATTAAGAACGATAACAGTGTTGGCAGAGCCGGGTTTTAATGAAACCGCAGGAAAGGCATTTACACGTATTCAACCGCGCATTGAGGCGATTCCATTACCAGATGGGTATTCACTGGAGTGGGGCGGCGAATACGAGTCCTCTCGAGATGCTCAACAAGCGTTGGGTACTGGTCTTCCGGTTGGCTTTTTGGTCATGCTACTGATTTCAGTGTTGTTGTTTGGTCGAGTACGACAGCCATTGATTATTTGGTTAATCGTGCCGATGGCAGCTGTTGGTGTTGTTAGCGGGCTGCTTGCTACTGATATGCCGTTTGGCTTTATGTCCTTGCTAGGTTTCTTGAGCTTATTTGGCATGTTGATCAAAAACGCCATCGTGCTGTTAGAAGAGATAGATCTGCAAATCGCTGAAGGACGCGCGCCGAATACTGCCATTCTAACGGCAAGTGCATCAAGGTTACGACCTGTAGCGTTAGCAGCAATAACCACTATTTTGGGTATGGCGCCATTGCTGTCTGATGCGTTTTTTGCGGATATGTCGGTAACGATAATGGGGGGACTAGCGTTCGCTACAGTACTGACATTGATAGCAGTACCTGTGTTTTACAGTATTTTCTATCGGGTGAGTTACCGAAAATAATGGTTGGTGTTTACGTTGGGTATACAGCTATGGATGTTGCGAATAAGTCCTACTGCCTGAGAGAATCCACGTCTTTCTCCTGATCGGATCATCCAATGGATCACCAACTCACCTTTGCTGATAGCGAGTTCAATCAAAAACGCCGCAAGACTCGGAAAGAGGTCTTTTTAGGGCGAATGGATAAGTTGATTCCATGGGCTCGTTTGGAATCGATCATAGAGCCGCACTATCCTAAAGCTGGCAATAGTCGCAGACCCTATCCGCTATCGACGATGCTGCGGATCCATTGCATGCAACATTGGTACAACCTAAGCGATCCTGCCATGGAGGATGTCCTCTATGAGATAGCCTCTATGCGCCAGTTTTCAGGACTATCGCTAGATAAGACGATTCCTGACCATACTACGATTATGAACTTTCGACATTTGCTGGAGCGCAAGGGTCTGGCACGAAAGCTATTCGCCGAAGTTAACCAGTGGTTAGTTGAAGCAGGAGTTCTCCTGAAAGAAGGCACCTTGGTTGACGCCACAATTATCGAGGCTCCAACATCAACTAAGAATAAATCAAGAGATCGTGATCCAGAGATGCACCAAACGAAGAAGGGTAATCAATGGCACTTTGGACTCAAAGCGCATATTGGAGTGGACGCTCGTACTGGATTAACTCACAGCCTCACAACAACATCGGCAAACGAGCACGATTTGAATCATGCCGATACCCTTCTTCATGGCGAGGAATCGTTTGTCTTTGCAGACTCTGGCTATCGCGGTGCTCATAAGCGCGAAAGTCTGAAATCTGGGAAGGCTGACTGGCATGTCGCTGAACAGCCTGGGAAGATCCGTGCCTGGAAAAAACACCCAAGGATAAACAAAGAAAAGATCCGCACTGAATATCTGAAAGCCAGCATACGGGCTAAAGTTGAACATCCGTTTCGGATCATCAAATGCCAGTTTGGTTTTGTAAAAGCTCGCTACCGAGGCCTACACAAGAATGATGGTAAGTTGGCGATGCTGTTTACTCTGGCGAACATTGTGCGTGTAGATCAGATGTTACGGGCTCGATAGCAGGGCAAATCCGTCTGGAATCTGCCAATCAGCTTCCAGACAGTGAAATTTAGGGGAGTTCTGGCTCAAATCCAGCGAAAATGGTGGCTAAAAGATCTGATTACCGAAAACTGGATACTTGATCGTAGGTTCCCTAGCCTCACTCAACTGAAGGGGCATTCTGTTGTGGTCTTTGCGCCGAAATGCTGAGTTGTGTTAGATAAAAAGAACTAATCAGGTTTTTATGACAGGAGACGTTGTTGGTGGCAAAAGATTCAAGGTTAGACGAACTGCTTGAACGACTTCGCAAAGCTGAAAACGATGTTTCGGAAGAGGTCGACCGGCTTCTCGAAGAGCACAAACAACGATTTCACTACACCTTTGAGCGAGGTAAGGTTAAGTTTGAAGAGGCCTTTGCAGACCTTCAGCGTCGTTACCGAGTTGGATCATGGCAATATCTTCGCGAAGCAAAATTAAGTTACATACTCTCAGCACCAATCATTTATGGCATGGTCGTCCCGATCGCATTGCTCGATCTTTCGTTAACCATCTACCAACAGATCTGCTTTCGACTATACGGAATACCACGCGTGAAGCGTGCGAAGTACTTTGTGTTCGACCGTCACCTATTGCAATACCTGAATACGATCGAGAAGTTAAACTGCGTTTATTGTGGCTACGGAAATGGGGTAATGGCTTATGGTCGCGAGATCACCGCTAGAACTGAGCAGTTTTGGTGTCCGATAAAGCACGCTAGACGTCCAAGAGGCTGGCATCAGCGTTCTGACAATTTTTTCGAGTATGGCGATGCAGATGCATGGAAGGAGAAATTGAAGCGAATTCGTCAGGAGTGGCGCGACTAGTCTTGGTTGTCCTGATGGGTTAGGAGTCATAAAAAGTACACGATTTAATGGTACGTTTGCGACTACTATGATTCTATTGCTTAACCTTGCTCGGCTTTCCGCATGACCACCGTCTTGATACTTGATAAAAACGATACGAGTTGTGCCATGATTGAGCACTTACTGAATATGTCGGGCTTTAAAGCGCATGCCTGCCTGCGAGCGAGCATCACAGGCGTTTGCTCTGTTGATGAGGTACTTAAATACCGAAGTTTTAGTAGTCGATTACTGGTTAATAGACGAAACGGCCATAGAGTTCTGTTCAAGACTCATTCGCTTTGATCTGAAAATACCGCTCGTAGTGATTTTGAGTGATGATGACAACGAAGCCATCAAACGAGAGTGCGAGAGTGTTGGTGCAGTGTTCTTGTCAAAATCTAAGCTTTACAGCCTTCCCGTAATTCTCAGTTCTAGAATACCCGCAGGTGTCGCCAAACCGTTGGGTCTGTCGTTCAATGGTTGACCGGGTTTGAGGCAGCCTCCCGTTTGAGGGCAGAATTCTTCGGGTTTTCCTGAGATGAGAGTAGGAATAGGATCTCTCTGCAAATGTCGGCTTCAGGGAAATCTATCAGATCGTGTAAGTGCTGCAATGTGCGCTTATCAGCTCTGAGAAAATTGGAAGCTAATGTCTGGTATTGCGCAGTCATTCACAGAGTTATTGGGTTCACTTGTTCACGCGGTTCCAGAGGGTAAAGCACAGCCTTCAATTCCGAGAGGCTAAATACTAATCCCGATACTTGCAGTCACTTGTCACTCTACGTTCGTTAGTTTGGCTAACGTCCGCTTCTGAGGATTCTCTTCAGTAGCCTTTGGGTCGCTGTTTACACTTTGCAACTATTCACCGTTTTGAGGCTAGGGTCCGGAGTGTGCCGACTCCGGCAGATCTACGGTTTGGATGCCTTCCGTCTGCTATAGAGAAATCATCACAAACCTGTAACGGCTGAAATGTGCGCTTAACCGCCATCTGGCGTTCCGTTGCAAATGACGCCTAAGTGCCGTTCTGAGACACTCAGCTGGAATGCTCGCTGTACCTTTGTAGGTTAAATTAAGTTGATTTAAGCGTTTTCTTTTTTGTGGGAATAGTTGTGGTAATAATAAAAAAGGGGCAATTAAGCCCCTGATTTATAAAGGTATTTGGTGGAGGTGGCGGGTTTCGAACCCGCGTCCGTCAATCCTCTGCCTCAAGCTCTACATGCATAGACATCTCTATTGAGTTAACCCGTCACGAGCCGAGAGTCAGGCTGTTATGGGCGAGCCTTTTTGAGTTTTAACCCTTTGCCTTAAGGCGAAGTCTCCGGGCGATTCTATCTCATATGACACTGCCGAAACTCTGAGTTATAGACACCTTAGAGGGCAGCGCTAGCAGGCTTAGGCTGCTAGAGCGTAGTTATCGTCGTTTGCAACTATAACTGTGTGATGAGGGATTTACGAGAATCATCACATTCTCGACATGCACCTAAGGGTTCGCAATCGGCGTCGAATCCAAGTCACCCCCAGAACTGGCCAGTATAGCGTTTGCTATCTGGGTTACAAGAACTCTATTGGTTCTTGCTGAGAACACGCTGTTTTTCACGGTTCCAATCGCGCTCTTTTTCAGTCGCACGTTTGTCGTGAAGTTTCTTACCTTTTGCTAAACCGATCTCACACTTAATTTTGCTCTCTTTCCAGTAGAGGCTCAGTGCGACACAGGTGAAACCTTTGGCTTCGACTGCACCGGCTAGGCGGTTCAGTTCTGTGCGGTTCAGCAACAGTTTGCGTGGTCTAACCGGATCTGCAACAACGTGTGTGCAGGCGGTTTTTAATGGCGAGAAGTGGGCACCTAATAGCCAAGCTTCACCGTTTTTAAAATCGATGTAAGACTCAACCAGTTGTGCGCGGCCTTCGCGTAGGCTTTTGACTTCCCACCCGGTCAGCACAAGGCCAGCTTCGAATTTATTTTCGATGCTGTACTCGAATCGTGCACGTTTATTTTGGCAGATGGTGTTTCCGCCAGGAGCTTTCTTCTTTTTTGCCATGCGGCGGATTATATAGAGCTGTTGTAAGCAAAGGAAGGAATCCTCTTGTTCAAAGCGTATATAAACTGGACAATAAGCAGCTTGTAACTGTTATTTGAGACTTGCCACCCGTTATGACGGTCGTAAATAGAACCGCCCTTGTATTACACACCGCTGAGCAGATGTTTGATCTGATCAACGATGTGCGTCGCTACCCAGAGTTCCTGCCTTGGTGCTCTGGCACGGAAGTGATCGCTGAGAGTGATGATATGCTCGAAGCGACACTGAAGCTCGCTAAAGGGGGGCTTAGTTATGATTTTACGACGCGTAATCGTCTGGTCCGTCCCGCTTCAATGACCATTGGTTTGGTTAATGGCCCCTTTAAAAGTCTTGAGGGGGTTTGGACGTTCACTGAGTTGTCAGATGAAGCTTCTAAGGTAGAACTCAATCTCAGTTTCGAGTTTGAAGGCAAGCTAACTGGAATGGCGATGTCTAAAGTGTTTAATAGTGTCGCGACAACTTTGGTGGATGCCTTTGTGTCGCGCGCTGATCAAATTTACGGATGAGGTGATCAGTGATTAACGTTGAAGTGGCCTATGCTCTGCCGACTGAGCAGAAGATCATTGCTCTGCAAGTAGAAGAGGGTACAACGGCATATGATGCGGTTGTTCGCTCGCGCATTGCTGAGCTGTATAAACAGATCGATATCAACAGTGACACAATGGGTATCTTCAGTCGTGCGATCAAGGACCCTAAAGCAGAGGTCTTGCGTGACGGTGATAGAGTAGAGATCTACCGCCCGTTAATTGCTGACCCTAAAGAGGTTCGCGCTCGTCGAGCAGCCGAAGCTAAAGCCAAAAAAGCCAACTCGTAAGTTGGCTTTTTTGTATTCGTTGAGCTCTGCGTTACTGAGGTTTCAGATCGCCTTCCAAACGCACCAGCTTGTCGTTTTCAAAGTAGACGCGAAACTGACGTAGCTCTACCACTTCATCCTCTTGTACCAACTGGAAGACATAGTCCCATCGGTTCTGGTTGAAGGTATCCGTTAACAGGGGTGTTCCTAGCACATAGCGAACTTGGCTCGGCGTCATTCCAGGGCGAAGCTGATCTACCATCTCTTGTGTCACCTGGTTGCCTTGCGGAACATCCATTTTGTACACGCCTGGAAAGGTTGTACAGCCGGTCACGAGAGTAGCAAGAAAGGCAGAGATGATGAGCTTGCGCATGTTCAGGTTGTTCCTGTTACTGTTCAAAGTGGCATTAGTTTACACGCCACTGTTTGAATCGACCAGTCTATAGCGCGCTGGTCAGCATCTCTTTAGCGTGCTCAAGGGTGGTATCAGTCATCTCAAGTCCACCCAGCATTCGAGCGATCTCATTAATGCGCTGATTTTCGGTGAGTGGTGTGATTTTGGTCTCAACCGAACCGGTGTCTGCGCCTTTGCTGACAAACAGGTGTTGGGTTCCTTGTGAAGCCACCTGAGGTTGGTGTGTGACACAGAGAATCTGTGCTCGTTCACTCAAATGACGTAACAGTCGGCCAACGACTTCGGCAATGCCTCCGCCAATACCGACATCGACTTCGTCAAAAATGAGTGTCGGGGTGTCAGTCGTCTTAGCCGTTACAACTTGAATCGCAAGGCTAATTCGTGACAGTTCACCACCCGAGGCAATTTTGGCCAGCGGTTTTGCGGTTTGGCCCTGATTGGTATTGATCAGGAACTCAATCTCTTCCAAGCCCTGAGCCGTAATGTATTTAGGATCGATATCACTCAAACTGGCTGTGAAACGCGCGCTGTTCATGCCCAGCATGGCAAGTTGTTCATTCACCTCTTTATCAAGCTGTTTGGCTGCTTTGCTGCGTAGTTTGCTGAGTTGGCGAGCTTTCTCAATCAATGCGGCATTAGCCGTAGCAACCTCGGATTCGAGTTGCTCTAAGTTCTCATCGACATGAGCCAAAGAGTCGAGTTCAGTATTTAGTTGGTCTTTTAATTCCGGTAACTGCTCTGGCGCAATGCGGTGTTTCCTGGCTAGATCGTAGATGCTGGTTAAGCGATCTTCCACCTCTTGTAAGCGCTCAGGGTCCAACTCAACTCGTTGAACAAAATGGCTCAACTCGCGTTCGGCCTCTTCCACTTGAATCAGAGCAGCGTTTAGCATCTCGGCGGTCTGCTGTAGTGCAGGTGAGTCCGCTTCGATGTCGCCCAATAGGTGCAGTGCTTGGTTGAGTACCGCTGTGGCGTTGCTCTCTTCACCCTCGCTAAGAAGCATCTGGATCTGTTGGCCACTGTTAAGGATTGACCCTGCGTTGGAGAGTATCTTCTGCTCCTCTTCTAAGGCTTGCAGTTCACCTGTTTGAGGGTCTAAACGGTTGAGCTCTTCCGTTTGATAGCTCAGCAGTTGCAGTTGCGCATTCGCCTCTTCACTCATGTCTTGAAGGCGTTTCAACTCACTCTGCTTTGATTGCCACTGGGTAAAGAGTTTACGTACTTCCTGTGCTGTCTCATTGGCTTTGGCGTAGTTGTCTAGCAGGGTGCGGTGAAAATCACGCTTTAATAGTCGTTGGTGTTCGTGCTGGCCGTGTATATCGACAAGCAGCTCACCCAGCTCTTTGACGCGGTTCAGTGGGCAGGGGTGGCCATTAATATAGCTACGGCTGCGACCGTCGGCACTCAGTGTACGGCGTAAAATACACTCGTTAATCTCTTCCGACTCTAGCTCATTCGCCTCTAACCAGCGTTTCGCTTCGGGTAGTGCTTGTATATCGAACGCGGCGCTAATCTCAGCTCGTTTTGCCCCTTCTCGGACAGAGTCGGCTTCAGCGCGTTTGCCTAAGGCTAATCCCAGTGCATCAAGCATGATCGATTTGCCGGCACCGGTCTCACCGCTGACGACGGTCATGCCCGATTTCAGTTCTAGGTCGAGTGTTGAGACGATCGCAAAGTTTCGGATGCTGAGTAGCGTTAACATGGCTTAATACCTGTTTAGATATACAGTTACTGTATTTTTAACCAATGTTTGTGTATTAGGCAATAGAAAAGTGCAGTCTTAGGTCAAAAAAGCGCGTGGAAGGGTTGAATTTCAGATGGTCGATACCACATAGGAGACAAGATTGAATGATTCTGGAGATAACACCATGGCGAATGAAGATCAGACACACCAAGATCAGGTTGAAGAGAGTCAAGTCGACGCGACGGCTGAAGAGAATCTTGTGGAGCCTGAACTGGTTGAGACGGAAGAGTTAACCGTTGAATCCCTTCAAGAAGAGCTAGCCGCTGCGAATGCGACGATTGCTGAGCTGCAAAAACAGCTGGCAGAGCTTGAACCTCGTGCCCAAGCGGAGATCGCTAACCAGCGCCGTCGTGCTGAGGTTGAGGTGGATAAAGCGCGTAAGTTTGCTGTTGAGAAATTTGCCGAAGAGCTACTGCCGGTCATCGACAGTCTAGAGCGCGCTATTGAAGCGAGCCAGGTTGAAGATGAGGTGGTTAAACCGCTTCGTGAAGGCGTTGAGATGACGCACAAAATGTTCATCGATGGCGTTGCTAAATTCAATCTAGAAGTGATCAACCCAGAGGGTGAGGCGTTCAACCCAGAGCACCATCAAGCGATGTCGATGGTTGAAGCGGAAGGTGCAGCACCAAACTCTGTTATTGCGGTGATGCAGAAGGGCTACCTACTTAATGGTCGCTTAGTTCGTCCTGCGATGGTGATGGTCGCTAAAGGTTAAGACCTTTTTATAAACCAGACTTGATATTTGAAAGACCACACCCATATAGGGGTTAAGGTAAAACAGTTTTAAGCACCCAACGCGGTGTCATTAGGAGATTTAAACATGGGTAAAATCATCGGTATTGACCTAGGTACTACCAACTCGTGTGTAGCAGTACTTGAAGGCGATAAAACTAAAGTTATTGAGAACGCTGAAGGCGATCGCACCACTCCGTCGATCATTGCCTACTCAGCAGAAGGCGAAACTCTGGTTGGTCAGTCGGCGAAACGTCAGGCAGTTACTAACCCAGACAACACTCTATTTGCGATCAAGCGTCTAATCGGTCGTCGTTTTGAAGACGATGTTGTACAGAAAGACATCAAAATGGTGCCTTACAACATCGCTAAAGCGGACAATGGCGATGCGTGGGTTGAGGTAAAAGGCGAGAAGCTAGCACCGCCTCAGATCTCTGCAGAAGTTCTTAAGAAGATGAAGAAGACTGCTGAAGATTACCTAGGCGAATCGGTAACGGAAGCGGTTATCACGGTTCCTGCTTACTTCAACGACTCTCAGCGTCAAGCAACAAAAGATGCGGGTCGTATCGCAGGCTTAGAAGTTAAACGTATCATCAACGAGCCAACCGCTGCAGCACTTGCATACGGCATGGATAAAGCAGCCGGTGATCGCACGATTGCAGTGTACGACCTAGGTGGTGGTACTTTCGATATCTCGATCATCGAAATTGCAGACGTTGATGGCGAGCACCAGTTTGAAGTACTTGCAACCAACGGTGATACATTCCTAGGTGGTGAAGACTTCGACCTTGCGGTTATCAACTACCTAGCAGACGAGTTTAAGAAAGAGTCTGGCATCGATCTACACAACGATCCGCTAGCGCTACAGCGTCTAAAAGAGGCGGGTGAGAAAGCGAAAGTTGAGCTTTCATCGGCACAGTCTACTGACGTTAACCTGCCTTACATCACTGCGGATGCAACAGGTCCTAAACACTTGAACGTTAAACTGTCTCGTTCGAAGCTAGAGTCACTGGTTGAAGATCTTGTACAACGTTCACTTGAGCCATGTCGCATTGCACTGCAAGATGCTGGCCTATCCGCTTCTGAAATCGACGACGTTATCCTCGTCGGTGGTCAGACTCGTATGCCAATGGTGCAGGCGAAAGTGGCTGAGTTCTTCGGTAAAGAGCCACGTAAAGACGTTAACCCAGACGAAGCGGTAGCGATGGGTGCTGCGCTTCAGGGTGCGGTACTGTCAGGTGATGTGAAAGACGTTCTTCTACTCGACGTAACACCACTGACTCTAGGTATCGAAACAATGGGTGGCGTTGCGACACCACTGATCGACAAGAACACGACGATCCCTACGCGTAAGTCGCAGACCTTCTCGACAGCGGAAGACAACCAGACAGCGGTAACCATTCACGTTGTTCAGGGTGAGCGTAAGCAAGCGACTCAGAACAAGTCGCTGGGCCGTTTCGACCTTGCCGATATCCCACCAGCACCACGTGGCATGCCACAGATCGAAGTGACCTTCGACATCGATGCTAACGGTATCCTAAACGTTTCTGCTAAAGACCAGGCGACTGGCAAAGAGCAGTCGATCGTTATTAAAGCCTCTTCTGGTCTAAGCGATGACGAAGTCGAGAAGATGGTTCAGGATGCCGAAGCGCACGCTGAAGAAGATAAGAAATTTGAGGAGCTAACGGCAGCTCGTAACCAAGGTGATGCCATGGTTCACACAGCACGTAAGACGCTAGAAGATGCGGGTGATAAGGCTTCTGATGAAGAGAAATCGAACATCGAAGCAGCCATCACTGCACTTGAAGAGGCGTTGAAAGGCTCTGACACTGCAGAGATCACAGCAAAAACTGAAGCGCTAACAGAAGCGGTTTCGGGTGTTGCTCAGAAGATGTATGCAGAGGCTGCACAACAAGCAGAAGCTGGCCAAGGCGCTGAAGCTGAAGCGGCTCGCGATGCAGGCGATGACGTTGTTGATGCTGAGTTTGAAGAAGTCAAAGACGACAAGAAGTAAGCTTAGCAAGCAATAACGAGAGTTAAGACTCTCACAAAATCGTGTGTCAGCGCGGGGGTCTTTACTCCCGCGTTGTCATATTCACGATAGCGTAATTACAGGTTTACACGCAGTATGAGCAAGCAAGATTATTATGAACTCTTAGGTGTCTCTCGTGATGCATCTGACCGTGACATCAAAAAGGCTTACCGTCGCTTAGCGATGAAGTATCACCCTGACCGCAACCCGGATGACGAGGCGGCTGAACTCAAGTTTAAAGAGATCAGTGAAGCGTATGAAGTGTTGTCCGATGCGCAGAAGAAAGCGGCCTACGATCAGTATGGTCATGCTGGCTTGGGTGGCCAAGGCGGCATGGGCGGTGGCTTTGAAGGTGGCTTCTCAGATATCTTTGGCGATGTCTTTGGCGACATGTTCGGTGGCGGCAGCGGTGGTCGTGGTCGCGGTCGTTCCAGCGTGCGTCGCGGTGCCGATCTGCGTTACAACCTCGATTTGAGTCTTGAAGAGGCCGTTCGCGGTTGTGAAAAGACGCTAAAAGTTCCAACCTACGTCTCTTGTGAAACCTGTGATGGTAGCGGTGCTAAGAAGGGTACTACGGCTAAGACCTGTGGTACCTGTGGTGGTGCCGGTCAGGTCCGTATGCAGCAAGGTTTCTTTGCGGTTCAGCAGACCTGTCCAACCTGTCATGGCGAAGGCAAAGTGATCTCTGATCCTTGTAATGTCTGTCACGGCCAGGGCCGCACGCAGAAGACCAAGACATTGGAAGTTAAGATCCCAGCGGGTGTTGATACCGGTGATCGTATTCGTCTATCTGGCGAGGGCGAAGCAGGAGCCCACGGCGGCCCTTCAGGCGATCTCTATGTTCAAGTGAGTGTTAAAGATCACCCAATTTTTGAACGCGACGGTGCCAATCTCTACTGTGAAGTGCCGATCAGCTTTGTCGATGCGGCGTTGGGCGGTGAACTAAACGTGCCAACACTGGATGGTCAGGTTAAACTGAAGATCCCGGCCGAGACACAGACTGGCAAAATGTTCCGTCTGAGAGGCAAGGGTGTGAAGCCAGTGCGCGGTGGCGCGTTGGGTGATTTGATGGTTCGCGCGGTTGTTGAAACTCCGGTCAGCCTCACTTCACGTCAGAAAGAGTTGCTAGAAGAGTTCCGTGACTCTACGGAAGAGCACCAGAAACATGGACCGAAGAAGCACGGCTTCTTTGATTCAGTAAAAAAATTCTTTGAGGATATGACCTAAGTTATGGGTGATCAGGCGGTTGCAGAGGTATGGCAAGCACTTCAGAGTGAGGCGAGTACATTAAGTGCTAACGAGCCGCTTCTGTCGAGTTTCTATCATACGACGATAAACAGCCATCCGACCTTGCGTTCGGCACTCTCTTATCTGTTGGCTGAAAAGCTGTCGGATGATGTGGTGCCGGCCGTGGCGATGCGTGAGATCTTTGAGGTCGCTTATGAAGCGGACCCTAAACTGATCGAAGCTGCCTGTGCCGATCTCCTTGCCGTCTACACGCGTGACCCTGCAATCCGTGACTACAGCACGGTACTGTTGTACTTAAAAGGGTATCACGCGCTTCAATCCTATCGAGTGGCTAACTATATGTGGCGTCAAGGGCGTCAATCCTTGGCAAACTATCTACAGAGTCGCATGAGCTCAACCCTGCAGGTTGATATTCACCCCGCTGCTAACATCGGTCAGGGTGTAATGTTTGACCACGCAACAGGCATTGTTATCGGTGAAACTTGTGTCATTGAGAATGACGTCTCGATACTGCAATCAGTGACCCTAGGGGGTACCGGTAAGGAGTCGGGCGATCGACATCCGAAAATCCGTGCTGGGGTTTTGATTGGCGCTGGTGCTAAGATTCTTGGCAACATCGAAGTAGGCCAAGGTGCCAAAGTGGGTGCAGGTAGTGTGGTTTTAGAGCCTGTAGAGGCGCATACGACGGTAGCGGGTGTCCCTGCCAAAGTGGTGGGTTGCCTAATGAGTGATATGCCAGCCTTGGATATGGACCAAGGGCTGAGTGTCACTGACGAATAGATTTTTAGTTAAGGAAAAAGAGATGACACGTATTGCCATCACGGGTGCCGCAGGGCGCATGGGGAAAACATTGATCGAAGCTGTAGACGCGGCAGAGGGTGTGACCCTAGGCGCAGCCATTGTGCTTCCTGATAGTTCTTTGATCGGTGCCGATGCAGGTGAGTTGGCAGGCGTGGGTCGTCTGGGTGTCGCAATTACTGGCTCGTTGGAGACTGTGACAGACGATTTTGATGTGTTGATCGACTTTACTAGCCCAGAGTCGACTCTTGCTAATCTTGAGATCTGTAAAGCGGCTGGTAAGTCGATGGTGATTGGTACGACGGGGTTAAACGAGTCGCAGAAGGCGAAGTTGGCAGAGGGCGGTGAGTCTATCTCCATTGTCTTTGCACCGAACATGTCTGTTGGCGTAAACCTCTGTTTCAAACTGCTTGAAGTGGCTGCCAAAGCACTGGGTGACGATGGTGGTTACGACATCGAAGTGATCGAAGCACACCACCGTCATAAGGTGGATGCGCCATCAGGCACAGCATTGCGTATGGGTGAAGTGGTTGCCGATGCACTGGGACGTGATCTGAAAGAGTGTGCGGTCTACGGTCGTGAAGGTCAGACCGGTGCGCGCCCTGAAAAAGAGATCGGTTTCGAGACCATTCGTGCCGGTGATGTGGTCGGTGATCACACTGTACTCTTTGCCACAGAGGGCGAAAGAATCGAAATTACCCACAAAGCGTCTAGCCGTATGACCTTTGCAAAAGGCGCTGTACGAGCAGCAGGTTGGTTGTCAGGCAAGGGTGCAGGTTTGTTCGATATGCAGGATGTTTTAGAGCTTCGTTAAGCCCGCTCCAGAGAGTTGAGGACTGTACTTTTCCTACCTCTCTCTGATATTATCTTCATGTTGTTGTTCCTTTTATGGGCCCGTGTCGAGTTACTCACACGGGCCCTGTTTTATTCAGGGCGAAAAAAAGCCAGCTACATGAGCTGGCTTTTTTGTGTCTGTATCAATGGGCTTGTTAAACCTTTTGATTCTCTACAGATTCTGACTCTGTTTCAGAAGAGTCGACCAGTACTTCCGCCAAGCTTGAGCGAGATAGCTCACCTTGCAGCTGGCCCTCCTCATCCACAACAGGGATTGGGTGATCCGCTTCAAGCGTCTCCGGGATAACCGTTTCAAGTACTGCATCAGAGGTGATGGTCGTTGTCTCGGTTAGATCGGCTTCTTCCCAAGTGGAATCTGCATTACCGCCCTTAGCTTCCTCTTCAAGCCATTCTTGAGTGACGGTGCCTTGGTAGCTACCTGAATCGTCCACCACGTGACCGTAATCGTAAGCGCCTCTCTTCATCTCTTTCAGCGCTTCACCGATGGTTTCAGCTGTAATACGGTGTTCCGGCTCCTTCATAACAGTCTCTACCGTCAATGCGCGGGCACGGTTCACATCCTTAACGAACGCTTCTACGTATTCATCGGCAGGGTTAAGTAGAATCTCTTCTGGCTCACCTTGCTGGACCAGCAGGCCATCTTTAAGAATCGCGATACGATCACCTAGGCGTAGTGCTTCGTCCAAATCGTGCGTGATGAAGATGATGGTCTTATTGAGCTTGTGTTGCAGTTCAATCAGTTGATCCTGCATCTCTGAACGGATCAGAGGATCCAGTGCCGAGAAGGCTTCATCCATCAAGAGGATTTCAGCATCAGTACAGAGTGCGCGAGCAAGACCAACACGCTGTTGCTGACCACCCGATAGCTGGTTTGGGTACTGCTCTTCATAGCCTTTCAGACCAACCGTCTCTAACCACTCAACCGCTTTCTGCTCACGAACTGACTTGTCGACACCTTGGATTTTAAGCCCGTATGCGACGTTATCGAGTACTGTGTAGTGAGGCATCAAACCGAAGCGTTGAAACACCATCGACATCTTGTGACGACGGAACTGTTCAAGCTCCTTAGTGTTGAGTTTCATGACGTCGGTGCCTTCAACAATGATCTCACCCGCAGTCGGTTCAATTAGGCGGTTGAAGTGGCGAATCAGTGTTGATTTGCCTGAGCCGGATAGGCCCATGATGACAAAGATCTCACCGCGATTGATTTCGAGATCGATCTCTTTAAGACCGACGGTGTGGCCAGTTTCCGCTAGGATCTCATCCTTGCTTTTACCCGCTTTAACCATCGGCATAACGCTTTCTGGTTTGTCGCCAAAGACTTTGTAAAGGTCTTTAACCTGAATCAATACGTCTGAATTACTCATGGCCACCTCCTAGGTGCGCCTGAGTGCGCTTTCCGTATGCCTGTGAAACGCGGTCAAAGATGATCGCAAGTACAACGATGGCTAAACCATTCAGAAGACCGATGGTGAAGTATTGGTTGGTGATCGATTTAAGTACCGGTTGCCCAAGGCCTTTTACACCGATCATAGAGGCAATAACGACCATGGCGAGCGCCATCATGATGGTCTGGTTGATGCCCGCCATAATTGTCGGCATCGCCAACGGCAGCTGAACACCTAAAAGACGCTGACGTGGGTTAGCACCATAGGCCGTCGCTGCTTCAAGTACCTCTTTATCAACCAGGCGAATACCCAAATTGGTTAAGCGAATTACAGGCGGGATAGCATAGATCACTACCGCGATCACGCCAGGGATACGGCCAATACCCAGAAGCATAACGACCGGGATCAGGTAGACGAAGGCTGGCATGGTCTGCATGATATCGAGCATCGGAGTGACAGTGGATTGCACGCGGTTAGATCGCGCCATGGCAATGCCGATTGGGATACCCAATACAATAGAGATCAGTGTGCAGACGGTGATGATACTCATGGTCCGCATGGTGTCGTCCCACATGCCAAAGTAGCCAACCACAACCAGGGATACAGCAACGCCGATCGTCAGTTTAGCTGAGCGACTTGCAGCATAGGCAAGACCAGCAATGACACCCAGAACCAACCACCAAGGGCTGTTGAGTAGGAGTTTTTCAAACCAGATTAAGAAGGTAAGAAGCGGATCAAAAAATGCTTCGATAGAGTCGCCATATTCACGTGAAAAGTCACGATATGCACCGTCCATCGTTTTGCGAAGCTGCAGTAGTGAGCTTCGGTCCATCTCAGGAATATCCGTTAACCAGGATTTCTCTGCCATAGATACCTCTTGTTATTACACAGAAACGCCTCGCTTTTATTCAAAGCGAGGCGTGAGTATAACGCAGTTGTTAAGGATTAAAGAGCGCCTTCAACCTTAGCCGCTTGATCAGCTGTTAGCCACGTTTTCCAAATGTCTGCGTGCTCGGTTAGGAAGTACTCAGCTGCGTACTCACCATCTGCTTGGTTCTCATCCATCCACGCTAGAAGGCTGTTAAGCTGTGGGTTTGTGAAAGAACGGTTAGCTAGGTACTCAGCTGCTGCTGGAGCGCGATTAGAGAACTCAGCAGTTGTGTATGTGTAGACAGGTGATTCAGGGTACATAGACGGTTTTGGATCCTGACAGTCTGCTTTGTAGATACAGTCGATGAAATGCTGCTCATCAACACCTGAACCGAAGTCCACTTTAACCATCTCGTACTTACCAAGAATCGCTGTTGGTGCCCAGTAGTAACCGAACCAACCTTGGCCGCGCTCGTATGCACGTGCAATCGAACCGTCTAGGCCTGCTGCAGAACCTGGATCAACCAGTTCAAAGTTAGCATCGGCTAGGTTAAGTGCTTTGTGAAGGTTGCCTGCAGTGATCTGACAGCCCCAACCAGAAGGACAGCCTACGAAACCTGCTTTTGAATCATCTTCTGGGTGTGGGAACAGTGCTGCGTTTGCTTTGATACCCTCGATTGTTGCAAGGCTTGGATCCTTCTCAACCATGTATTTAGGTACCCAGAAGCCCTCTTCACCGCCATCGCTGAAGACTTTGCCAGCAACCGATAGTTTGCCTTCTGCTACCGCTTTCTCTAGACCCTCTTTGAAAGAGTTAGTCCAAAGCTCAGGTGCGATGTCTGGCTGCTGTTTCTCAATCATTGACGTTGAAGTCGGAACGGTGTCGCCAGGAACAACTTCAGCGTTACAGCCAAATGCGTGCTCTAGGATGAAGCGGTCAACGTTGGCGATAAATGTTGCTGATGCCCAGTTCATGTCGGCAATCTGAACGTCACCACAAGACGCGTGTGAACCTGCAAATGCAGTTGAGCTAGCGGCTAGCAGTGATGCAGCAAGAATCTGTTTTTTCATGTGTCTGTTCCCATTCGTTTTCAGTTTCTTATTAGGTTATTAACCTGTCGTGATGAACATCCTAACAGGTCTAATTATTAGAGTTCAAATAATTATAGTTGTAATTATTTAAATAGTGATTGATGATGAAAAGGGGATGGGCTATAAATGCGCCCGCTCAGCAGGTTGTTAATCGTGCTACTTATCTCAATGACAGGCTTTACATGACAGACATTCAGCAATCACAAGATGTACTCATTGCTCTGCGTAAGATTATTCGTGCGACGGATATTCAATCAAAGCGTATTGCGAAGAGCTGTGGCCTCACCATTCCGCAGGTAATGGTGTTGCGTGCAATTGGGGATCTGGGTGATGTGACTGTTAAGACGCTGTCGGAAAGCGTTTCACTGAGTCAGGCGACGGTAACGACTATTTTAAACCGCTTAGAGCAGCGCGGTTTAGCGGTGCGTGTTCGTTCAGTGACCGATAAGCGTAAAGTAAATGCGCGTCTGACCGAAGAGGGTGCTTCTACCCTTGGTTCCGTTCCACCACTTCTGCATGAGCGTTTTGAAGAGCGCTTTTCTAAGTTATCTGAAGCGAAGCGATTCCAGGTCGTTAATACCCTGCAGGATCTTGCTCAGATGATGGATGCTGAGGCGATCGACGCTTCGCCGCTTCTCGATTTGGCGGCGACGGCGAATCAGTAGTCGAGCTGAAGCTTTATCTCTAAGGATTCCGCGATTGATTCAATATTCTGGTTAACCCAGTCTGGATCAATACAGCCCCACTGATCAATGCGGTAGACGCCCTGGTTATTCAAAGCCCCTTCAGTTTGTTGAAATGAACACTCGATCGACAGATCATCCAGATCTTTAATGGCATCCTGCAGTGTCCGTCTTGGCATGCCCGTGAGTTTCTGTAGGTGGGTGAGGTTGCCTGGGTGCTGATCAATACACCAAGCGATCAGCAGTTTGCGTTGGAAGGCTTTGGCCGCTTTGCTCTCTTTTAACACTGGCATTAAATGTGAATCTCATGTTGGGTGGTCGATGCATTGTTCTGCTCGTTGTGGCGATCGATACTGATTCTGTGGAAGTTAAACGGCCCGCCAGCGTTTCTCTCTTTAAAGAACAGACGCAGTGCGTTGCTGACCGTGGGGAAGGCGATCTCATCCCAAGGGATCTCATCTTCGCTGAACAGTGCGACCTCATTGGATTCTGACGTCGTTGAAAAGCTTGGGGTGCGCATCTTGGCTAGGAAGAAGAGCTGCAGCTGATTCACATGCACAATGGAGGTGTGGGTGTAGAGCGATATGATATCGACTTCCGCTTCAGCCTCTTCCCAAGTCTCACGCATGGCGCCCTGTTCAGTGGTTTCACCATTCTCCATAAAGCCTGCCGGTAGGGTCCAATAGTTTTTGCGTGGTTCGATGTTGCGACGACACATCAATACTTTCTCTTCCCAGATGGGTAGGCAGCCGGCGATGATTTTGGGGTTGGAGTAGAAGATCGTCTCGCAGTTGGGGCAGACGTGTCTGGGAAGGTGGTCACCCTCTGGAATGGTCCATTCAACAGGTGTGGCGCACTCGCTGCAGAACTTCATCGAATCTCCTATCTTTTGCGTAGCTTTCTTCTATTCGGTGTATGATTAAACTAATGATTTCGAAAATAGAGCAAACCCTGACTCACTACAAGCCTTGGCAGCTATCTGACCACTATTCGTCTGATCGGCAGGCGGGTGTGATGATGTTAATCACCGATCTGGCCATACCAGAGGTGATACTGACCTTGCGACACAGCAAGCTGTCGAGTCATGCCGGTGAGGTGGCTTTTCCAGGTGGTCGCAGAGATCCCGAGGATCAGGATATTCTTGCTACGGCTTTGCGTGAGACCCATGAAGAGCTAGGTATTGAGCCTTCACAAGTTAGGCCCTTGGGGGCTTTAAGTGATGTGCTCTCTAAGCATCGCCTCAAAGTGGTTCCCTGGGTTGGTGTTGTGCCGCATACGGTTGTCGAGCAACCTAATCCCGATGAGATCGAAGCTGTTTTTCGAGTACCGTTGAGCTTCTTTATGGAGCCGGGCCGTGCGCGATTTGATCAGTTCATGGATCTATCCGGTAAGACTCGATATGCACCAGCATGGGATTATCAAGGCTATGAGATCTGGGGGCTAACCGCCTGGGTCATTGCTGAGCTATTAAACTGTGCCTTTGATGCACAGATTCAAACCAGACCGAGGCCAGAGCGAACATAATGGATTCAGAAAAACCGATTCCCAATCCTTGCATGGGCGTGTGCGCTCTCGATGAGGACGATCTCTGTATTGCCTGTCGTCGTTCAGGTCTAGAGATCGCCTATTGGAGTACCTACTCCAACGAGAAAAAACGTGAAGTCTGGGCGTTGATTCGAGAGCGGGAGGCTACTCCTCCTCGTCACTCTCGATCTCGAGACGCTGGACACGAACCGTCTTAATCAGGTTGTCACTGATTTGTAGCGTCTCTAAACGGTACTCATTCAGTTCGATACAGACGTTTGCATCGGGAATGGATTCAAGCTGTTCCGTGATCAGGCCGTTAAGCGTTTTTGGCCCTTCGGTCGAAAGCTCCCAATTCAGTGCTTTATTGATCTCACGAATGTAAGCCGAGCCATCGATAAAGTAGCTGCCATCTTCCTGTTGGTGGATGTCTTCATGGATATCCGATTGATCGTTAGAGAGTTCTCCGACGATCTCTTCTAAGATATCTTCCAGGGTGACAATGCCTTGTACATCACCGTACTCATCAACGACGACGCCGATGCGGCGGCTCTCTTTCTGAAAGTTAAGGAGCTGTGTCTGCAGCGGTGTGCTCTCTGGAATAAAGTAGGCCTCATGAACCACCGCCATAATAGCGGGTTTGGTGACTTTTCCCTGTTGAATCAACTGGGCCAGATTGCGCATGTGAAGTACGCCGACGATCTGATTGATGTCGCCACGGTATACCGGCAGGCGGGTATGTTTGGTCTTAGAGAGCTGCTCAAGAATCTGGTCCATCTCATGGTCCAGATCGATGCCCTCTACCTCGTTGCGTGGAATGATGATGTCATTAACGGTCACTTCACCAAGCTCCAGGACCCCAAGTAGCATCGATTGATTCGATTGAGGGATCAGAGCGCCTGACTCATTCACGATGGTACGTAACTCTTCGGTACTAAGATTGTGGGCATCTTCCCCGGTCGTCTTGATACCGAGTAGACGGAAAATTCCATTGGTAATGAGGTTGACGGCAAACACCAAGGGGTAAAACACTTTAAGTAGCAGTACTAAAACATAGGAGGCCGGAAAAGCCACCTTCTCTGGATACATGGCTGCCAGTGTCTTTGGTGTCACTTCCGCAAAAATCAGCACGACCAGCGTCAAGGCGCCGGTCGCAATGGCGATACCTGCATCCCCCCAGATTCGAACCGCAATGACGGTCGCGATGGCTGATGCGAGAATGTTGACGAAGTTGTTGCCAATCAAAATCAGGCCGATCAGACGATCTGGGCGATCTAGCAGTTTGGCGGCTTTGCGTGCACCTAGGTGGTTATTCTTCGCTAAATGCTTCAAACGGTAGCGATTGAGCGACATCATGCCAGTTTCTGAACTAGAGAAAAATGCAGAACAGAGGATCAGGATAAACAGAAGAATTGAGAGCGAGCTTATCGACGCGTCTTCCAAGGGGAAATGCCTATATTGTTAACGGAAGCTCATTTTGTGTAGATGGGGCGTGGGTGTCAACCCAATTAAGCCCCAAGTATTAGCTCTAGAACGGCTTTTGAACCAAAGAAGCCGAGCATCAGCAGAACAAATCCGCTGAGTGTCCAGCGTAGAGCCGTGCGGCTTCGCCAACCAAACATCGCACGTCCTGTTAGCAGAATGGTGAAGACAACCCAAGCGCCAAGGGATAGCAGCGTTTTGTGAGCGAGGTGTTGTGCAAACAGATCATCGGTGTAGACGTAACCCGTTATCAACGCCAGCGTCAGTACCACCTGACCCGCAGTAATCAAATCAAACAGTAGGTTCTCCATCACCTGCAGTGGTGGCAGGGTATTCAGTAAGCCTCTGGTCTTATGGCTTTTCAGAGCATGCTCCTGCTTAGAGAGCAACAGAGCTTGCAGTGCGGCAAGCGTGAACAGGCTGTAAGAGATAATAGACAACAGAATGTGGCTTAGCAGTCCAGCGCTGTAGCTTGATTTGGTCCCTTCGCCAGGGAAAGCATAGGCCAGAGCCAGAGTGATGGCGGCCATTGGAAAGACCCACATAAACAGATTGTCGAGCTTATGACGTAGGCTACCCAATAGCAGAAGAACGACCACGGCGATCGAGATCATCGAGCCGGCAACAAAGAAGCTGAGGTTTAAGCCAAATCCGCCCGAAATGATCTGTAAAGTCGCGATCAGTTGAAAAATGACGGCGATGAAACCAAAAGCCTGTATGCGGTTGCGCGGTCCGCCTTGTTGAGTCGCGAACTGCTTCATTTGCCACTGGCTGGCAATCAGATAGAGGCCAATGGCGGCAAGGGTAAATAGCGATAGCATCCAAAACTCCGGACTGTGTAAACCTAATTCCACAAGTGTGGCACAAATTGCTGGGATGCGAAATATACAGTCAGCCTGTCCCTGCGCTATACTACGGCGCAAATTTGGCGGGATATCTCGATATCGAAACGACCCATTAGACCCGCGCAATGAGGAATAGAATGTTTGCAAATCTTCAAGAACGCTTAACTGGCACGCTTCGCTCCGTTACAGGACGCGCGAAACTGACCGAAGACAATATTAAGGATACGCTGCGTGAAGTACGTATGGCGCTTCTTGAGGCTGATGTTGCCCTGCCGGTGGTTAAAGAGTTTGTAAACGCGGTCAAAGAGCGTGCGGTTGGACAAGAAGTTTCTAAGAGCCTAAGTCCTGGTCAGGTTTTCGTTAAGATCGTTAACGAAGAGTTGGTTCGCGTGATGGGTGAAGCGAACGAGCAGCTTAACCTTGCGGCAACGCCACCTGCTGTGGTGATGATGGCCGGTCTGCAGGGTGCGGGTAAAACCACCTCGGTTGCAAAGCTGGCGCGTTTCCTCCGTGAGCGTGAAAAGAAGAAGGTGTTGGTCGTATCAGCTGACGTCTACCGTCCAGCAGCTATTCGTCAGCTAGAGACTCTGGCCGGCGAGGTGGATGTCGAGTTCTTCCCGTCGACTATTGAACAGAAGCCGATCGATATCGTTAATGGCGCGACGGCGCATGCAAAAATTCAGCACCATGATGTTGTCATTGTCGATACCGCGGGTCGTCTAGCGGTTGATGATGCCATGATGGCTGAGATTAAAGAGCTGCATGCAGCGGTTAATCCGGTCGAGACGCTGTTCGTCGTTGACTCTATGACGGGTCAAGATGCAGCGAATACTGCAAAAGCCTTTAATGAAGTCTTGCCTCTTACCGGTGTGATTCTGACTAAGACCGATGGTGATGCCCGAGGCGGTGCGGCTCTGTCGGTACGCCACATTACTGGCAAGCCTATTAAGTTCCTAGGTGTTGGTGAGAAGGTCGATGCCCTTGAGCCTTTCCACCCTGATCGTGTTGCTTCGCGTATTTTGGGTATGGGTGATGTGCTCTCCTTAATTGAGGAAGCTGAGCGCAAGATTGATAAGGATAAAGCGGAAAAGCTGGCGAAGAAGGTCAGCAAAGGTAAAGGCTTTGATCTAGAAGACTTCCGTGATCAGATCAATCAGATGAACAACATGGGCGGTATGATGTCGATGATGGAGAAGATGCCGGGTATGGGGCAGATGATCCAAGCGGCACAAACGGCTCAGGCTGAGCAGGGCATGAAGAAGTTTGCCGTGATCATCGACTCGATGACGGCTAAAGAGCGTCGCAACCCAGATATTATCAGCGGCTCGCGTAAACGTCGTATTGCAGCTGGTTCGGGTACCAACATCCAAGAGATCAATCGCCTGCTTAAACAGCACAAGCAGATGGCTAAGATGATGAAGAAGTTTGGTTCTAAATCGGGTATGGCGAAACTGGCGCGTGGCATGAAAGGGATGATGCCACCGGGTATGGGCGGTCCTGGTGGTTTCCCACGTATGTAATTGATCAAACTCTGATCAAAAAATAGCTTTTAATGGGCGCAGTATTCACGTAGAATCTGCGCCCTATTTAATTTGGCCTTCATCTGTCTGGGCAATTTGCTGGGATTGGTGAAGAAACAACAATGATGGGCGATCTCAAAACCCATCCGCGAAATAAAGGGGTCCTTAATGGTCACTATTCGTTTGTCCCGTGGTGGCGCTAAAAAGCGTCCGTTCTATCACATTCATGTCGCAGACTCTCGTTTTGCGCGTGACAGCCGCTTTATTGAGCGTGTTGGTTTCTTCAATCCGGTTGCTCGCGGCCAGGAAGAGCGTCTACGTCTTGATCTAGAGCGCGTAGAGTACTGGGTTAGCAAGGGCGCTCAAATGAGCGAACGTGTTAGCACACTGGTTAAAGAAGCACGTAAAGCTAAGTAATTGATTAAGGCCTGATAGCAGTGGCAGAGATTGCAGCAGAGGACTACGTAGTTCTTGGACGCTTCAACTCACCTTTCGGTGTACAGGGTTGGATTAAAGTCTACTCATACACTGATTCGATGGAGAATATCCTCAGCTATCGCCCCTGGTTGGTAAAACAACAAGGTGAATGGGTACCGGTTAAGGTAACCAGCGCTAAAAAACAGGGTAAGGGTTTAATCGCAAAATTGGACTCTATAGATTCACCCGAAGCAGCCCGCCAATATTGTGAAGCGGAGATTGCAGTACCACGCTCGGTTCTACCAGTGTTGGATGACGGTGAGTACTACTGGAGTCAATTAGAGACATTATTGGTTTATACCGAATCCGGCGAATTGTTGGGTCGGGTAGATCACTTAATAGAGACCGGCGCAAATGATGTGTTGGTTGTTAAAGGTACAGACGAGAGCGTTGATCGTGAGACACGATTGATCCCATATGTACCGGATCAGGTGATCAAACAAATTGATTTAAACGCTGGAACAATGCGGGTCGATTGGGACCCAGAGTTCTAAGTTGTGTGGTTTGGGATCGTATCGCTGTTCCCTGAAATGCTTGAGGCGGTTAGCCGTTTTGGTGTTACAGGCAGAGCAGTTAAAAACGGACTGATCCAAGTCGAGAGTTGGAATCCAAGAGATTTTACTCACGACAAACATCGCACCGTCGATGATCGCCCCTTTGGTGGTGGTCCTGGGATGTTGATGAAGGTTCAGCCATTGAGAGATGCGATAGCGGCGGCGAAAGCGGCAGCACCCAGTCAGGCTAAAGTGATCTATCTATCGCCACAAGGCAGACGCTTAGATCAACAAGGTGTGACAGAACTGGCCACGGCAGAGAGTTTGATCTTTGTCTGCGGTCGCTACGAAGGGGTTGATGAACGCCTGATCGAAGCGGAAGTGGATGAAGAGTGGTCACTCGGTGATTTTGTCCTGAGTGGTGGTGAGCTCCCAGCCATGGTGATGGTTGATGCGATATCAAGAATGGTGCCTGGTGTACTGGGTGACCAAGCCTCTGCTGAAGAGGACTCCTTCTCGGAAGGATTGCTTGATTGTCCACACTACACACGACCAGAACAGTTAGATGGCGTTGGCGTACCGTCGGTATTGATGAGTGGAAATCACGCAGAGATACGTAAATGGCGCCTAAAACAGCAGTTAGGAAGGACCTATGAGCGTCGCCCTGATCTGCTAGAGAAGATCGATTTGGACCCAGAACAGCAAACGTTGTTAAACGAATACATCGGCGAGACTAAAAAGTAGTCCGCAGTTGAAAAGTTAGGAGCGAGCGATGAGCAGCAAAAACTTAATCATTCAGCAGATCGAAGCTGAACAAACTGGTAAAGAAGTACCGAACTTCGGCCCAGGTGACACTGTAGTAGTTCAAGTACGTGTAGTAGAGGGCAACCGTAGCCGTCTACAGGCGTTCGAAGGTGTAGTTCTAGGTAAGCGTAACCGCGGCCTAAACTCTGCTTTCACTGTACGTAAAATCTCTCACGGTGTGGGTGTGGAGCGTACTTTCCAGACTTACAGCCCAGCGGTTGAAGCGATCGAAGTTAAGCGTCGTGGTGACGTTCGTCAGGCGAAACTTTACTACCTACGTGAGCGTAGCGGTAAGTCTGCACGTATCAAAGAGAAGCTTAACTAAGTTAATTTTATTAACTGAGTTGATCTCGATTAAGAAAGGCGGCCATGTGTCGCCTTTTTTATTGCTCAAATTTCTCCTATTTCTAATAGTGGTCTAGTATGAAGTGATGACTGTTGGGGGGAATCCTTTGCGTTGGTTTAAAACCGTTCTACTGTTATTGATAGCGACGCTACTGGTCGGTGGGGGCGGTTATGCCTATGTCTATTACAAAGCTAAAGCCTATATCGATGATACGTTGACGGTTCTGCTGCCTGGCTATCGTGTGCACTATGAGCAGTTGGTTCTGGATCCACGCGGTGAAGTCCGAATTGAGTCGCTGCAGGCGGCTCCTTTCGGTTATGAGTCTGCCATTAAAGTGGCCAATATCAGTATTCGAGCGGACGCGCCGCTCTTCTTCCTGCAACCCTCTCCTGTCAGCAGTGCTTCTGACTGGCCCAGTTTCTTGGCCATCAAAATCGATAAGTTAAGAATGGATCTGGCATCCGACTTTATGGAGACGGCCCTTGCGAATCAGAGTGCTGCTGCGAGCAAAGGGTTAGTTAACATCGCCGCTCTGGGTTGTGGCGATGTGCGTGAATTCTCTCTGCCTGTGTTACGAGATATGGGATACCTCGAAATTCAGGCGGATCTTAACATTCGCTTAGACCCAGATAACGATAATGGACGTCTAGTCTTGGGTAGTCAGATTCAGCTGTTGGGGATCGCCTCGCAACGATTGGTGTTGGAGGTTAGTTTTACACCTGGATACCTTGCACCACAGACCTTGTTGGCGGCCAGTCCGCGAGTCCAGCGTTTTCAGTTTGCCTACCAAGACCTTGGATTTAATGCTCGCCGCGATACCTACTGTGCTGAACAGACTGATGTAACCGAGGCGGAGTACCGCTTGGTGCATGCCGATCTGTTAAAAGCTCAGGCTACACAGTTGGGTATGCAGGTACCAGAGCGGCTTTGGAATGCCTATGAGCAGGCTATTGCTCCGGGCTCAAGTGTTGATTTGGGCATCTCACCCGCAGGCGGTATGGGCAGTGAGCTGTTCGTATTGATGAACGCCCCCCACGTCTTAGCTGAACGCTTGAATCCCTCTTTGCGCATCAACTCGGTGGGGCTTGATTTAGCGGGATTGGATTGGGAGTCCCTGTTGCCAGATGCGGAGCAGGCTGAACAGTTAACCCCTCAGGAGGAGGGATTGGTCAATGTTGAGCAGCTCAAGGAGAAGATTCTCTCCAGTCGCGAAGTGCAAAAGCTTGAGGATTCTAAGCAGTTCTATCCTGCTAGCTTTGATGAGCTGGATGACTATCTACAGTATCAGATTCGTCTCTACACCCACTTCGGGCGCTTTATTGAGGGGCGTTTGATCGAGGTGGCAGACAATAAGTTAGTTCTACTAAGAAGGGTCGATCAAGGGTATGCTTCCTACTCTGTTGATCGTAACTTTTTAGAAACTATTGAGGTCTACCGTTAGTGCCGGATGCACGTTTTACTGCGCAAAGCCCTGACTCCAAAGATGCCGCGTTAATCAAAGAGTTCATTCAAGGCTTGTGGATGGAGCGTGGCTTAAGTGACAACACGCAGAGCTCCTATCGACGCGATCTGAATCAGTTTGCCTGTTGGTTGAATCAGCAGGGTAAATCACTGATGGCTGTTACGCAGTCCGATTTACAGCACTATCTTGCCTGGCGCCTGTCTGAAGCGTTTAAAGCCAGCTCGACTGCTCGACAACTCTCCTGTATCCGTGGATTTTATCGCTACCTATTGCGCGAAAGTGTTATCGACGTTGACCCTACGTTGAATATCTCCAATCCAAAGCGCGGGCGCGCGTTGCCAAAGTCCATTTCCGAAGCAGAAGTCGATGCGCTGCTTGAGGCGCCGGATGTTGAAGATTCACTGGGGTTGCGAGATCGAGCTATGTTGGAGCTGTTGTACGGATCCGGGTTGCGTATCTCTGAGTTGATTGGGCTTGAGGTGGGTCAAATTGACCTGAGGGCTGGGCTATTACAGGTTGTCGGTAAGGGTGATAAAGAGCGACTGGTCCCTGTTGGCGAGGCGGCCATTGATTGGTTGAAACGCTATCAATCAGCTGCACGGCCACTGTTGATGGGTGCTACCAACCCTGAAGCGCTCTTCTTGAGTCGTCGAGGACAGCAGATGACCCGACAGACCTTTTGGCATCGTATTAAATTTTGGGCCCAGCAGGCGGGCGTTAAATCAGAACTATCGCCCCATACGCTTAGACATGCGTTTGCAACACACTTGTTGAATCATGGGGCGGATCTTCGTGCCGTGCAGATGCTATTGGGGCATGCCAATTTATCGACCACCCAGATCTATACGCAAATTGCCACGCATCGCTTAGAGCAGTTGCACAAGCAGTTTCATCCGCGGGGTTAAACTGGCACACTGGGCGCAATTTTTAAGGAGTTAAGATGAAAACCTTGTTCGTACTGTTGTTGTCCCTTGTGACTTTGCCGGCTCTGGCAAATACAGAGACCCTGATTGAAGAGAAGCTGAAAGCGGTTGATCCTTCGATTCCTATTACGCTGATTGAGCCGTCCGATATGACCGGTTTTTATGAGGTGCTACTCGGTTCTGGTGAGGTGCTCTACGTCAGTGAAGATGCGCAGTTTATTCTGTCGGGCAAGGCGTATCAGATCACACAAGAGAACCGTCTGATCAATCTTACCGAGAAGCGCTTAAGTGGGATGCGTTTAGATGCCATGCAGCAGGTGGCTGATAGCGATATGGTTATTTTCCCAGCTAAAGGTGAGAAGAGAACTCGACTTTATGTCTTCACCGATATCGATTGCCCCTACTGTCAGAAGCTGCACGAAGAGGTGGATGCTCTGAACGAAGCGGGTGTCGAAGTCGCTTACTTAGCCTTTCCTCGCTCTGGTCCTGGCGGTGCTACTGCGTCACGTATGGATCAGATCTGGTGTGCCGATGACCGCTTAGCAGCAATGGAGTCAGCGCTAGATGGTGGCTCTGTTAAAGCGGATGGCTGCCAAACACCCGTGCTTGAACAGCTGGCGCTGGGTCAAAAGCTAGGGGTTACCGGCACCCCTGCGATGATTACCGAGACGGGTGATCTATTACCGGGTTACATGCCAGCCGAGCGTCTGCTGCCGGTGTTGGGGATTAAGTAATCTCTGGAAAATGCTGGTAGGGTCGTGACAGGCTGAAAGCCAGTCACGTTTCTCTGTAGTTAGGTTGAAGCACTGGTGTCAGGCTTCAGCCTGACATCCGCCCTCTAATTACGCTTTTTATCAGTAAAACCTCCCTAATACCCATAGTTCAAACACCCTTTTTTAGCTATAATATGCCCCATTTTTTAACGCTCTGGGTCGGGTGAACCGCTCGAGCTCACTTCGAATGAGGTAAGGTTGTGAAGCCGGTAAAAGTTGGCATCTGTGGAATGGGTACTGTCGGTGGCGGTACGTTCGATGTTCTTAATCGCAATGCGTCTGAGATTGCACGTCGTGCGGGTCGTCGAATTCAGATTGAACAGGTCGCTATGCGTCGCCCTAACCCTGCGTTTGATACGACAGGAATCCACGTTACATCGGACATTTTCGAGATCGCAACCAACCCTGAGATCGATATCGTCATTGAGCTGATCGGCGGTTACGAGACAGCCTTTGATCTCGTGATGACGGCCATTCAAAACGGTAAACACGTCGTCACTGCGAACAAGGCGTTGATCGCGGTGCATGGCAACGAGATTTTTGCGGCTGCGCAAGAGAAGAATGTGATGGTCGCGTTTGAGGCCTCAGTTGCTGGTGGCATCCCAATCATCAAAGCGATTCGTGAAGGTCTATCTGCGAACAAGATCGACTGGTTGGCTGGCATCATTAACGGTACCGGTAACTTCATTTTGACCGAAATGCGTGACAAAGGTCGTGCCTTTGAAGATGTATTGGCGGAAGCTCAGGCGTTGGGCTACGCAGAAGCGGATCCGACCTTTGATGTTGAAGGCATAGACGCAGCGCACAAGCTGACCATACTTGCCTCAATCGCGTTTGGTATCCCGCTGCAGTTCGAAAAAGCCTACACCGAGGGTATCAGTAAGATCACTTCACAGGATGTGAACTACGCTGAAGAGCTAGGCTACCGCATCAAGCACCTAGGTATTAGCCGCCGCACAGCGAAGGGTATTGAGCTACGTGTTCACCCAACGATGATTCCAGAGAAAGCGTTACTGGCCAATGTCGATGGTGTCATGAATGCCGTCCTTGTTGATGGTGATGCGGTGGGTCAAACCCTCTACTATGGTGCGGGTGCCGGTGCTGAGCCAACGGCTTCTGCAGTAGTTGCTGATGTGGTGGATGTGGTTCGTACACTCACTGCTGACCGTGACAACCGAGTTCCCCACTTGGCTTTCCAGCCTAGCGAGCTTTCAGATGCTGAAGTGCTTCCTGTTGAACAGGTTGAGAGTGCTTACTACCTTCGCTTGCAAGCCGTTGAGCGCCCAGGCGTGATGGCTCACATTACCCGCATCCTCGGTGAAAAAGGGATCAATATTGAAGCCGTGATTCAGAAACCGATCCGTGAATCACAGGTGCCTGTCATTCTGCTGACTCAACGAGTGGTTGAATCGACAATGAACGAAGCGCTTCGCGAGATCGAAGCACTGCCAGACGTTGTGGGTGAAGTGACCCGCATCCGTGTTGAACAGCTGGCTGATTAAGAGGAATTTTCGATGCGTTATATTTCGACTCGTGGTGATGCGCCCGCACTCAATTTTGCGGATGTGCTATTAGCTGGTTTGGCGTCTGATGGGGGTCTCTATGTACCTGAGACTCTACCGACTTTCTCGAAAGAGGAGATCGCAAGCTGGGCAGGCCTTAGCTATGCGGATCTTGCCTTCAAAGTGATCAAGCCGTTCGTTGAAGAGTGCATTAGCGACGGGGATCTTAAATCGATGATCGATGAGACCTACGCTGTCTTTAAACACGATGCCGTAGCACCTTTGGTTCAGATCGATAGCAACGAGTTCGTTCTTGAGCTGTTCCATGGTCCTACCTTGGCATTTAAAGATTTCGCACTGCAGTTGCTCGGTCGTTTGATGGATCATGTGCTGAAACAGCGCAATGAACGCCTGGTGATTATGGGTGCTACCTCAGGTGACACGGGTTCTGCAGCGATCGAAGGCTGTCGTCACTCTGATCACTTGGATATCTTCATTCTTCACCCTTACAACCGTGTCTCTGAAGTACAGCGTCGTCAGATGACGACCGTATTGGAAGACAATGTCTTCAATATCGCCTTGGAAGGTAACTTTGATGACTGTCAGGAGATGGTGAAAGACAGTTTTGCTGATCAGAGCTTCCTAAACGGTATGAAGCTGGGTGCAGTGAACTCAATCAACTGGGCTCGTATCATGGCTCAGATCGTCTACTACTTCTCAGCCTCGCTGACGTTGGGTGGCCCTCATCGTCCAGTCTCTTTCTCGGTTCCAACGGGTAACTTCGGTGATATTTTTGCCGGCTACCTCGCTAAACAGATGGGTCTGCCGATCGATCAGTTGGTGGTAGCGACTAACCGTAATGACATTCTTCACCGCGTCATCAGCGGTAACGATATGTCTAAAGGTCAGCTTGAGCATACTCTGTCGCCATCGATGGATATTATGGTCTCGTCGAACTTTGAGCGTCTTCTATTTGATGTTTATGGTCGTGACGGTAAAGCCGTTGCTGATCTGATGGCGCGCTTTAAGAGAGAGTCTGTTCATCTTGGTGATGGTGAGTGGGATAAGGTTCGCGAGCTGTTTAACAGCTACGCCGTTGATGATGAGACAACCTGTCAGGTTATTGCTGATGTCTACGAGTCGACTGAGTACCTA
Organism: Marinobacterium sp. xm-m-383; assembly: GCF_013283255.1. Lineage (NCBI taxonomy): Bacteria > Pseudomonadati > Pseudomonadota > Gammaproteobacteria > Oceanospirillales > Oceanospirillaceae > Marinobacterium > Marinobacterium sp. xm-m-383. Next base: position 203,451 of record NZ_WBYT01000004.1, read on the forward strand.
CTGGATCCGCACACAGCGATTGGTGTTAAAGCAGCACGCGAATGTCGTCGTGATATGAGTGTGCCGATGGTCACTCTGGCCACCGCGCACCCGGTTAAGTTCCCAGATCCTGTTGTGAAAGCGGGTCTTGAATCGCCTAGCTTGCCGGCTCATATGAGCGATCTGTTTGAACGAGAAGAGCGTCTGTCGGTGCTGGATAATGATCTGGCCACAGTACAACAGTTTGTGGCGACTCACTCGCACAAGAGCTAAATGAATCGCCCCTCACTTGAGGGGCGTTTTTTTGTATGGACAGTTTCTTCTCACTCTCAAAGCTTTTCTGGTTTCTCGCTGCACCTGACCATCTTTTGGTCTGGTTGATGCTGCTTGGCCTTTTTTTGCTTTGGTTAGGTAAACGCCGTTTAGCCGGCTGGTTGCTCTCCATTGATCTACTGCTGTTGATGGCGGTTCTATTGATGCCCTTGGGAGATGCGGTTTTGTACCCTTTGGAGTCACGTTTTAAGCAACCGGATCTGAATCAGATTGAGCCCGCCGGGATCGTGATTTTGGGCGGCGGTGAAAACCCTGAGCTCTCTTCGGTTTGGCAACAGTCCCAGTTCAATGCCGCTGCTGAGCGGGTGATGGTGATTCCAGCCTTGGCTAAGCGTTTTCCTGAAGCGAAAATCATCTTTACCGGTGGCAGTGGGTCCGTTCTCCGTCAATCGTTCAAAGGGGCGGATGGTGTGGCCGATTATCTGGGGCAAATAGGTCTTGCGGATAGGGTCCTTTTGGAGAACCAGTCCCGAAACACCTATGAAAATGCGCTATTGTCGGCAAAATTGTTGGGTGCTGTGCCTGATAAGCCGTGGTTGTTGGTGACCTCGGCTTTTCATATGCCGCGCTCTGTAGGTATCTTTGAGAAACAGGGTTGGCAGGTCATTCCCTACCCAGTGGATTACTACACGACGACTACAACAGGCTTTAAGTTGGATCCAAGGCTGTGGCGTAACATGCGAGACCTTCACACCGGTTTGCGCGAATGGATAGGCCTGGTTGTCTACTACCTAACCGATAAAACTGATCAGCTTTTGCCAGGTGAGTCTTGAGCGAAGCGATGATTATTGAGCGCCCAATAGGCGCTGTATCTTCCTCACTTGCCTCTTTGCATCCGGTGATTGCGCGTATCTACGCCGGGCGCGGCGTGTCTGAGCTCAGTGAGCTTGAAAAGGGGTTGGAGACCCTGCTCCCCGACGGTGCCATGTTAGGCATTGATGCCGGGGTGGCAAGGCTTGTCACTGCGCTTCGGCAACAGGAGTCGATCCTGATCGTTGGCGATTTTGATTGTGATGGTGCGACCAGTACGACGACGGCGTTACTGGCTCTGCGTGCGTTTGGTTTTAATCAGGTCGACTATCTCGTTCCAAATCGATTCGAATACGGCTATGGCCTGTCTCCGGAAATTGTTGAGGTTGCTCAGCAGAAACAGCCCGATCTAATCATTACCGTCGATAATGGCATCTCCAGTATCGAAGGTGTTGATCGAGCCAATATGCTAGGGATCGATGTGATCGTGACCGATCACCACCTGCCGGGCTCGGTATTGCCCAAGGCGGTGGCAATCATTAATCCCAATCAGGCCGGTTGTCAGTTTATGGCGAAATCGACCTGTGGTGCCGGTGTCATCTTCTACCTCTTAATCGCACTTCGTCGTCAGCTGCAGCAGCTTGGTTGGTTTGAGAAGAGCGGAGTTAAGGCTCCGAATTTGGCTAACTATCTTGATCTTATTGCCCTGGGTACGGTAGCGGATGTGGTGCCTCTGGAGCGGAATAACCGAACACTGGTACATCAAGGGTTGGCGCGAATCCGTGCTGGTAGAGCGCGCCCGGGCCTGCTTGCGCTTTTAGAGGTTGCTGGGCGTGATCATCAACGCATCAGTAGCTCTGATCTGGGGTTTGCCGTTGCACCACGCCTAAATGCAGCAGGTCGTTTGGATGACATCAGTTTGGGTATAGAGTGTCTTCTAGAGGAGGACCCACAACGTGCACGAGAATACGCTGAGCAGCTGGATGCCTTAAACCGCGAGCGACGCTCCATTGAGTCTGAAATGCAGGCTCAAGCGATGGCCTATTTAGAGTCGTTGGATCTCTCTGAAGCTGAACGTCCAGCCGGCATAGCGCTCTTTAACGAGCAGTGGCATCAGGGCGTTATTGGTATTCTAGCCTCTCGCGTTAAAGAGAAGCTGCATCGACCGGTGATTGTGTTTGCGCCGGGTGAAGAGGGTGAGATTAAAGGATCGGCTCGTTCCATTGAGGGGTTTCATATACGCGATGGGTTGGATCGTATAGCGACCGAACACCCTGGCTTAATCTCAAAGTTTGGTGGTCATGCGATGGCAGCGGGTTTGACCATCGCCAAAGCGGATCTGGCTCGTTTCGAGACTGCTTTTGCGGCTGAAGTGACTCGTCAGACACGCAAAGAGGATCTGGATCGAGTGATCGAGACGGATGGTGAGCTGGCGCCTAATCAATTTACCATGGAGCTGGCCCAGATGATTCAAGAAGCGGGCCCCTGGGGACACCAATTCCCAGAGCCGAGCTTCCATGGTGAGTTTCGACTGTTGCAGCAGCGTATCGTCGGTCAAAAACATCTGAAAATGGTACTGCAAGAGCCGACAACAGGCTTGGCACTGGATGCAATCGCCTTTAATGTAGAGTCTGATATTTGGCCGAATGCGTCGATCAATCGTGTGCGTGCCGTCTACCGATTGGATATCAATGAATTTCGTGGGCAGCGCAGCTTACAGCTAATGGTGGAGTGGCTTAAGCCACTCTAGCCCGATAATAAGGAGAAGAGAATGAACGATTTTACGACAGACGAACTGGGTATTTTGGTCTCTGTATTTGAGCGTGCTGGAGTCGCTGAAGATGGATCCGCTGAGGGTAGTCTATTGAAGGTGATTAAAAGCGCACACTCTGAGCGAATGGAGCTTGAGTCGATGGACTTTGACGACTGTGCAGGTGGTGCGTGCAAGCTGTAAGTAACTCACTGAAGCCCTACTACGTTGGTGCCCATGTTAGCGCAGCGGGTGGGGTGCAGAATGCGCCATTGAATGCGGCGGCGATCGGTGCCAATGCGTTTGCGCTGTTTACTAAGAATCAGAGACAGTGGGTAGCTAAGCCGCTTGCCGATGAGACAATCGAGCAGTTTAAAGCGAACTGTGCCGAGCATAGCTTTCTGCCAGAGCAAATTCTTCCGCACGACAGTTACCTGATTAATTTGGGGCACCCAGAGGCAGAGCCACTTGAGAAGTCACGCGACGCCTTTGTTGATGAGATGCAGCGTTGCGAGCAGTTAGGGCTCTGTTATCTGAATTTTCATCCGGGCAGTCATCTTAAAAAGATCGATGTGACAAGCTGTTTAGCGACCATCTCTGAATCGATCGATATCGCGACTCAGGAGACCGAACAGGTCATCGCCGTGATTGAGACGACGGCGGGGCAGGGATCCAATTTAGGTTACAGATTTGAAGAGATTGCGGCCATCATCGACAAAAGCCGATACCCTGAACGCATTGGTGTCTGCATCGATACCTGCCATATTTTTGCTGCAGGTTATGATCTACGCACTTTTGAAGCCTGTGAGCAGAGTTTTGCCGAGTTTGAACGACTGATCGGCTTTGATAGGTTGTGCGGTATGCACATTAACGACTCTAAAATAGCGCTGGGTGGTCGCGTCGATCGTCACCACTCATTGGGTCAGGGTGAAATTGGCTGGGAGGCGTTTCGTTACATCATGCAGGACGATCGTTTTCGTGGTGTCCCGCTCTGTTTAGAGACTATTGATGAGACGATTTGGCCAGAAGAGATTCAGCAGTTGCGTCAATTTGCTGGCGAGAAACAGGCTGCGCAATGAGTTCTGAGCACTCCAAACCGGCTTGGGCTCCCAGCTTTGGGCAACAAGATTATCGCTTGATCAACGATGAGACGGCCTTTCAGGGTTATTTTCGGGTTAAGCGGTTAACGCTTGAGCATAAGACTTTTTTAGGTCAATCGATTGAGATCACACGCGAACTGTTTCAGCGGGGAGATGCGGTCTGTGTGCTGCTTTATGATCCTGCGAAGGACTCTGTCGTGTTGGTTGAGCAGTTTCGGGTTGGGTCTCTGCAGGGCCCCTCTCCATGGATGCTTGAGGTGGTTGCTGGTGTGGTGGAAGAGGGTGAAAGCTCTGTACAGGTTGCTAAGCGTGAGTCGATTGAGGAGGCTGGCTTGGTGATCGGCGAGCCGCGTAGAATTATTCGTTATCTGCCCAGTGGCGGTGGCTGTGATGAGTGGATCGATCTGCTTTATGCTGAGGTGGATTCGGAGCAGGCCAGAGGCATTCATGGTTTGCCGGAGGAGGGTGAAGATATTCGTGTTCACGTCCTTTCGAGTGATGATGCCATAGAGTTAGTCAATCAGGGTGTTATTAATAGTTCGCCTGCCATCATAGGTTTGCAGTGGCTGGCGCTGAATAAATTAAGTTTACAAGGTGCTGTTGATGCATGATGTGAAGCGTAAGTACGTACCGGATTTGGTAAAACAGAGTGTTGTCTCTGAGACCAACTATGCCCGTCTGATGCGTCTGCTTCCTGCTCAGCAGGAGTCTATTGAGTTTCGTATCGAGTGGCATCAACACGCCTATGTTGTCGCCATTAAACGCGATGAGGAGTTTGCCTACACCTCGACGTGGACACTCTCTTACTGGCCTGAGCAAGCTTCCCCATGGTTTAACCCACAGTCTTTTGTGATACGTCTCTATCATGATGCACGGATGGCGGAAGTGGTCTGTTTAAAACGTCGCTCACAACTGCCTGGACGTTACGATTACCCTAATGATGCGATGCATCAGCCAGATGAAAAATACCAGCTTAATCAACATCTTGCGGAGTGGTTAGGACACTGTGCGACTCAGGGTGTGCGTCATGATGTGAAGGTGGTGAGCGGACAGTAATGCATTTTCTCTATATTCACGGTTTTAACAGTTCACCCGAGTCGCTTAAAGGTCAGCAGTTGATACGCCACTTTGAGTCGATCGGTAGGGCATCGCAGCTATCAGTACCCGCATTGTCGCACTGGCCAGAAGAGGCGATGCAGCAGCTAGAGACGATTGTTCAGCAGCATGACGAGCTACTATTGATTGGCAGCTCTTTGGGTGGTTTTTATGCGACTTGCCTCAGTGAGCGCTACGCACATGTAAAAGCCATTTTAGTTAACCCGGCGGTTGCGCCACACACACTGTTGGGTGCGTTACTAGGTCCGCAAAAGAATTTCTACTCTGGCGAAGAGTATGAATTGACGCTTGAACATATGGCTCAGTTAGAGCGGTTGTATTATCCTCAACTGACATACCCGGAACGTCTACTGCTGATGCTGCAAGAGGGAGATGAGACCCTCGACTATCGTGAGGCTGTTAGCTACTACATTGATTCCTCGCAGATTGTTCAACCGGGCGGCCATCACGGCTTTGAAAATTTTGAATCCATGTTGCCGACGATTTTTGCCTTCGCTGAGAATCGCTGGCAGCCTGAGAACGGCTAGGAAAAGAGAGATATGTCAAAGGACTATAATGCTGGTTCGATCGAGGTACTAAGCGGGCTTGACCCAGTAAAGCGTCGCCCGGGAATGTACACAGAAACGGATCGTCCCAATCACCTAGCACAAGAGGTGATCGACAACTCAGTCGATGAGGCGTTGGCAGGCCATGCAAAGCAGATCGATATCATTCTGCACCCCGACAACTCACTCTCTGTGTCCGATGATGGTCGCGGTATGCCGGTGGACATTCACCCAGAGGAGGGTGTCCCAGGGGTTGAGCTGATTCTGACCAAGCTTCATGCCGGCGGTAAGTTTAACAATGACAACTACAACTACTCGGGCGGTCTCCACGGGGTGGGTGTCTCCGTTGTTAACGCACTCTCTAAGCTGTTGGAGGTGCAAATTCGTCGTGGTGGTCAGGTGCATCGCATCGGCTTTGCAGACGGCGAGAAAGTATCGGATCTTGAAGTGGTCGATACCTGTGGTCAGCGCAATACCGGTACCACTGTTCGCTTCTTGCCCGATCCTAGTTACTTCGATTCGCCTAAGTTTAGTGTCAGTCGTCTGAAGCATAATCTGCGTGCCAAGGCCGTTCTCTGTCCCGGTTTGAAAGTGACCTTTACCGATCTCTCTACTGGTAAGAAAGAGAAAGAGGAGTGGTACTACGAAGATGGCTTAGTGGCGTATCTGAAAGGTAATACACAAGTTTATGAAACCCTCCCAGAGGAGCCATTTTGTGGCTCTTTGCAGGGTGAAGAGGATGCTGTTGAGTGGGCCGTGCAGTGGCTAAAAGAGGGTGGTGAGATGACCTGCGAAAGCTACGTCAACTTGATCCCGACCGCGCAAGGCGGAACCCATGTGAATGGCCTGCGTACCGGTCTTTTGGAAGCGTTGCGTGAGTTTTGTGACTTCCGCAGCCTGCTGCCACGCGGTGTGAAGCTGTCGCCAGAGGATGTCTGGGATCGTTGCTGCTTTATTCTTTCAGCTAAGATGCGTGACCCGCAGTTCTCTGGTCAAACCAAAGAGCGTCTCTCTTCACGTCAAATTGCGGCGTTTATCTCAGGTGCGGTAAAAGATGCCTTCCTATTATGGCTAAATAAGCACGTTGAAGAGGGTGAGGCGATTGCTGAATTGGTGATCGCCAATGCACAAAAACGTCTGCGTTCTGCTAAGAAAGTGGTGCGTAAAAAGGTAACGCAGGGGCCGGCTCTACCAGGTAAATTGGCCGACTGTTCGGGCACCGACCCTATGCGCAGTGAACTCTTCTTGGTCGAGGGTGACTCGGCAGGCGGTTCAGCAAAACAGGCGCGTAGTCGGGACTTTCAGGCGATCATGCCGCTGCGCGGAAAGATCTTGAATACCTGGGAAGTCGACTCTTCAGAGATCCTCGGTTCGCAAGAGATTCACGATATTTCGGTGGCCATTGGCGTGGATCCGGGTGCCGAAGATCTGAGTAATTTGCGTTACGGCAAGGTCTGTATTCTTGCAGATGCCGATTCTGATGGTGCGCACATCGCCACGCTGATCTGTGCACTCTTTCTGAGGCACTTCAAACCCTTAGTGGCTGCAGGGCATGTCTATGTCGCTATGCCACCGTTGTTCCGAATCGATGTCGCGAAAGAGGTCTTCTACGCTCTGGATGAGTCTGAGAAGAATGGCATCGTTGAGCGCATCAAAGCGGAGCGCAAAAACGCGCGCATCGGTGTGCAACGATTCAAGGGATTGGGTGAGATGAACCCGATGCAGTTGCGTGAAACAACGATGGATCCTGATACCCGTCGTTTGGTTCAGCTAACGCTGGAGTCCGGAGATGATACTCACCAGGTGCTTGATATGTTGTTGGCGAAGAAGCGGGCTTCGGATCGCAAGAGCTGGCTTGAGGAGAAGGGCAACTTAGCTACAGTTTAAGTTGACTTTTACTCACCATATTCGACCGATTCGGCATGGACTTGCGCAGCTAATTCCCTTAGAATACCGCAGGTTTTGCCCGCGATAGCGGCGCATCCCACCGAAGAGATGTTTTTGAAAGCGAGGCGGACCCCAAGTTGGCCTCGCTTTTTTGCAGCCAAGCCACAGTAATTTTTCATATCTAGCCAGCGCGCGGGGAGGTTCTTTTGACGCAGCCAGCCATCTTAGCCCTTGAAGACGGTTCTATTTTTAGGGGTATTTCGATCGGCGCCGAAGGCGAATCATCAGGTGAGGTTGTATTCAACACCTCAATGACCGGTTATCAAGAGATCCTTACCGATCCATCCTACTGCCGCCAGATCGTGACACTCACCTACCCACACATTGGTAACGTGGGTTGTAACGCTGAAGATGCAGAATCTGATCGTACTTGGGTTGCAGGTCTTGTGATTCGTGATCTGCCTCTACTTGCGAGCAACTTCCGCTCTGAACAGGCGCTAGATGAGTACCTAAAAGAGCGCAACATCATGGGTATTGCCGGCATTGATACACGCCGCTTAACTCGTATTCTTCGTGAGAAAGGTGCCCAGAATGGTTGCATCGTTGCGGGTGATAACATTGATGAAGCGAAAGCACTCGATGCTGCTCGTGGCTTCCCTGGCCTGAAAGGCATGGACCTAGCAAAAGTCGTCACACGTGACAGTTCTGATGCTTGGCGCACTTCGACTTGGGAGCTTGGTACTGGCTACACAGAGAAAGCCGATGCTGATCAACCGTTCAACGTAGTGGCTTACGATTTCGGTGTTAAACAAAATATTCTACGCATGCTGGTTGAGCGAGGCTGCCGTTTGACGGTTGTGCCTGCACAGACACCAGCATCTGAAGTGCTTGCAATGAATCCAGATGGCGTTTTCTTGTCGAATGGTCCTGGTGACCCAGAGCCATGTGATTACGCGATCGATGCGATCTCTGACATTCTAAAAACAGAACTGCCAGTTTTCGGCATCTGTCTTGGTCACCAGCTACTTGCGCTTGCGTCAGGTGCTAAGACTGAGAAGATGAAGTTTGGTCACCACGGTGCCAACCACCCCGTTCAGGATCTAGATAGCAAGCAGGTGATGATCACCAGCCAGAACCACGGTTTCGCGGTGGCTGAAGATTCACTACCTAGCACACTACGTGCAACACACAAATCACTGTTCGATGGCTCACTACAGGGTATTGAGCGTACTGATCGTCCAGCGTTCAGTTTCCAAGGGCACCCAGAAGCGAGCCCTGGTCCACACGATGTGGCACCACTCTTCGATCGCTTCGTTGAGATGATGCGCTCACGCCAACAGGGCTGAGTTGTAACGGGTAACTTAGAGAAACAGATTTAGACCAGGTTTTACGATGCCAAAACGTTCCGACATACAAAGTATTCTTATCCTAGGTGCAGGCCCGATCGTTATCGGTCAGGCGTGTGAGTTTGACTATTCTGGCGCACAAGCGTGTAAAGCGCTTCGCGAAGAGGGTTACCGAGTTATTCTTGTTAACTCAAACCCAGCAACGATCATGACCGATCCAGCGATGGCTGATGCGACATACATCGAGCCAATCAACTGGAAAACGGTTGCTAAGATCATTGAGAAAGAGCGTCCAGATGCGCTGCTACCGACTATGGGTGGTCAGACTGCACTGAACTGTGCGCTTGATCTCGACCGCGAAGGCGTATTGGCTGAGTTTGGTGTAGAGATGATCGGCGCTACTCAAGATGCGATCGATAAAGCGGAAGACCGTGAACGTTTTGACAAGGCGATGAAGAACATCGGCCTTGAGTGTCCACGCGCCTCTATCGCTCACTCGATGGAAGAGGCTCTTCAGGTACTGGATCAGGTTGGCTTCCCAGCGATCATCCGTCCATCATTCACTATGGGTGGTTCTGGTGGTGGTATCGCCTACAACCGTGAAGAGTTCATCGAAATCTGTGAGCGTGGTCTGGATCTATCACCAACCAACGAGCTTCTTATCGATGAGTCGTTGATCGGTTGGAAAGAGTACGAGATGGAGGTTGTCCGCGACAAGAACGATAACTGTATCATCATCTGTTCGATCGAAAACTTTGATGCCATGGGCGTACACACTGGTGACTCGATCACAGTCGCACCAGCGCAGACCTTGACCGATAAAGAGTACCAGTTGATGCGTAATGCTTCGATTGCAGTTCTGCGTGAGATCGGTGTTGAAACAGGCGGTTCGAACGTACAGTTCGGTGTTTGTCCAAAGACTGGACGCGTTGTGGTGATCGAAATGAACCCACGCGTATCGCGCTCTTCAGCACTGGCTTCAAAAGCAACAGGTTTCCCAATTGCGAAAGTGGCGGCAAAACTGGCGGTCGGTTACACCCTTGATGAGCTTCAGAACGATATCACTGGCGGTCAAACACCAGCGTCCTTCGAGCCTGCCATCGACTACGTAGTAACTAAGATCCCTCGTTTCACCTTTGAAAAATTCCCACAAGCAAATGATCGCCTAACGACTCAGATGAAGTCGGTGGGTGAGGTGATGGCGATTGGTCGTACTCAGCAAGAGTCTTTGCAGAAAGCGCTACGTGGTCTAGAGGTTGGTTCTGAAGGCTTCGATCCGATTGTTGATATTACCGCTGAAGATGCACGCGATAAGATCGTATACGAACTCACAACTCCAGGTTCTGAGCGCATCTGGTACATCGGCGATGCCTTCCGTATGGGTATGAGCGTTGATGAGATCTACAAACTGAGTGGCGTTGATCCTTGGTTCTTGGTTCAGATCGAAGACATCATCAAAGATGAGCAGCGCGTATCGGAAACCGCACTGAGTGAACTCTCTACAACCGATCTGTTCATGCTGAAGCGCAAAGGTTTCTCAGATGCTCGTCTAGCTAAGCTATTGGGTGTTTCAGAGAAACAGTTCCGCAAGCATCGTCAGGCGGCTGGTATTAAGCCAGTCTACAAGCGTGTCGATACCTGTGCCGCAGAATTTGCGACAGATACCGCTTACATGTACTCAACGTACGAAGAGGAGTGTGAAGCGAACCCATCGGATCGTGACAAGATCATGGTCATCGGTGGTGGCCCTAACCGTATCGGTCAGGGTATAGAATTTGACTACTGCTGTGTTCATGCAGCGCTTGCAGCGCGTGAAGATGGCTACGAGACCATCATGGTTAACTGTAACCCTGAAACCGTCTCTACCGACTATGACACATCAGACCGCCTCTACTTCGAGCCGATCACTCTAGAAGATGTGTTGGCAATCGTTGAAGTTGAACAGCCTAAAGGCGTGATTGTTCAGTACGGTGGTCAGACTCCTCTGAAATTAGCCGTAGCTCTAGAACAGGCTGGCGTTCCAATCATTGGTACCTCGTCTGAAGCGATCGACCGTGCTGAAGACCGTGAACTGTTCCAGCAGATGCTTAAGCGTCTTGGTCTGAAACAGCCAGAGAACTCAACAGTACGTAGCCTTGAAGAGGCGATCATTGAAGCCGAGAAGATCGGTTACCCACTGGTTGTTCGTCCATCTTACGTATTGGGTGGTCGTGCGATGGAGATCGTCTACAAAGAGGACGAGCTGCGTAAGTACATGAATACAGCCGTTCAGGTCTCTAACGAATCACCTGTCCTGCTTGATCACTTCCTAAACGCAGCGATCGAAGTGGATATCGATGCGGTCTGTGACGGTAAGCAGGTCGTGATTGGAGCGATCATGCAGCACATTGAGCAGGCGGGTGTTCACTCAGGTGACTCAGCATGTTCATTCCCTCCGTACAACCTTGCAGCAGACGTCCAGGACGAGATGCGCGAGATGGTGCGCAAGATGGCACTTGAATTGGGTGTTGTTGGCTTGATGAACGTCCAGTTAGCCTACCAAGATGGCGAGATCTACGTGATCGAGGTTAACCCTCGTGCATCACGTACAGTTCCTTTCGTATCTAAGTGTATCGGTGTTTCTCTAGCGAAAGTCGCTGCACTGGTTATGACCGGTAAGTCATTGGAAGAGCTAGGCTTTACGAAAGAGATCGTACCAAGCTACTTCAACGTGAAAGAGGCGGTATTCCCGTTCAATAAATTCCAGGGCGTTGACCCAATCCTTGGCCCAGAGATGAAGTCTACGGGTGAAGTCATGGGTACCGGTGAAACCTTCGGTGAAGCATTCATGAAGGCTCACTTGGGAGCTGGCGACAAGCTACCTAAGCCAGGTACTGCGTTTGTTTCAGTGCGTGACGTCGATAAAGAGGCCGCTTGTGAACTGACTAAACAGTTGGTTGAACTTGGCTTCGATATCGTTGCAACCAGCGGTACAGCAGCACTACTAGAGACTCACGGCATTACAGCTAAGGTTGTGAACAAGGTCACTGAAGGTCGTCCAAACATCGTTGATATGTTGAAGAACGGCGAAGTTAACTACGTTGTAAACACAACGGAGGGCCGTAAAGCGATTGCTGATTCAGCCGATATCCGTCGTGCAGCACTGCAGCATAAAGTGCCTTACTCAACGACGATGGCCGGTGCCGTCGCGATTACCGAAGCACTTCGTTACGGTGAAGAGCGTACCGTGCGTCGTCTACAAGAGATCCACGCGGAGGCGTCTGCATGAGTGTCAATCGTGTTCCCATGACGGTTGAGGGCGAAGTGGCACTTCGCGCTGAACTGGAGCGTCTTAAAACCCAAGATCGCCCAACCGTGATTGCAGCGATTGCTGAAGCACGTGAGCACGGTGACCTTAAAGAGAATGCTGAGTACCACGCAGCGCGTGAACAGCAGGGCTTTATCGAAGGTCGTATCGCGGACATTGAGAGCAAGCTTTCAGTGGTTCAAGTGATCGATGTCACCAGCCTGCCTCACACGGGTAAAGTGATCTTTGGTACGACGGTTGATCTAATTAACGTCGATACCGACGCGGAAGTGACCTACAAGATCGTCGGTGACGATGAAGCAGACATCAAACTGAATAAGATCTCTATCAACTCCCCGATTGCACGAGCACTGATCGGTAAAGAGGAGGGCGACATCGCCGCGGTTGAGACCCCGGCCGGTGTGACTGAATATGAGATTGCAGAAGTTAAGCATATCTAAGCTGATTCAAAAAACCGCCTTCGGGCGGTTTTTTATTATTTGGAGTTCCTCATGTCCCAAGAAACCCCTACAGGCCGTCTTACTACCCGTACCATCGCAATGCCGGCTGATACCAACCCCTCAGGCGATATCTTCGGTGGTTGGGTATTGTCACAAATGGATATGGCTGCCGGTATATGTGCGGGCCAGCGTGCACAGAGTCGAGTGGTGACGGTTGCACTGGATGGTATGAGCTTTATCCGCCCGGTTCGTGTCGGAGATGTACTGGGTGTCTACACCGAAGTGGTTAGAGTCGGCAGTAGCTCAATGGATATCAAAGTGGAGTGCTGGGTGCGCCGCAGTCGCATAGGTCATCGTGAAAAAGTGACCGAAGCGATTTTCAAGTTTGTTGCACTGGATGAGGAGGGTAACTCCAAGCCAGTACCGCCAGCACAAGAGCTGCCGGAGTATGTTGAGACACTGCTCTAGCGTAATTTCAAATCAGGTGACAAGCTTCGGAATATTTTCGCGGTTTGCCCTACGGGCAATTCGCTCCTACAGTAGGACTCCGTTACGGGCTTGTCGCGAAGTCCTATTGTAGGAGGGAATTCAGCTCTGCTGAAACCCCGATCGATTTCAACAGCGGATGACAGGCTGAAGGCCAGTCACCGAAAAGATCGCCACATCTTCGATATGGCTCCAACAAAAAAAACCGCCATAAAGGCGGTTTTTGCAGTACGATTTAACGCGCTTAATCCGGAATAATACCCCAGGTCAGAACAGGGAATAGCAGTAGCAAGGCTACGCGAACGAAGTCTGACGCCAAGAAGGGTAGAACACCCACAAAGGTATCCCGCATCGGAACGCCCTCTGCGATTTTGTTGATGATGAAGACGTTCATCCCTACCGGTGGGGTGATCATGCCGACCTCAACCACGATCAAACAGATGATACCGAACCAGAGCGCGGTCTGCTCTTCAGTCATGCCGAAGTCTAAACCCATGATGGCTGGGAAGAAGATCGGTACTGTCAGAAGGATCATCGAGAGTGAATCCATCAAACAGCCCAGCACTAGGTAGACAGCTAACATCAACATCAGTACCAGCATAGGCGACAATTCGCGATCCAGAATCCACTCCGCCAGTGTCTCTGGCATGCCGCTTAGACTCAGGAAGGCATTGAAGATATCGGCACCTAGAAGGATGACAAAGATCATCGCGCTGTTGATAGCGGTCTGCTTGATACAGTCGATGAATCCATCCCAGGTAAGTTGGCGGTTGATTAGCGCAATGACGATGGTACCGACCACACCGTAAGCGGCTGCTTCAGAAGGTGTGAAGATACCGCCGTAGATACCACCCAATACACCAATGAATAGGAAGCTTGCAGGTAGCAGTTCAAGCAGTGCCTTACCGCGTTCAGACCAGCTCGCTTTCGCGCTCTTGTCCGCGTAGTGAGGCTTCAGCTTCACCAGAATCGCGATAACCAGCATGTAGCCCATGATCGCCATGATGCCGGGTACCATCGCTGCCATGAAGAGCTTGACGATGTTCTGCTCGGTCATGATCGCGTAGATGATCAGAACGATGGATGGTGGGATTAGAATGCCTAGAGTACCACCAGCGGCTAGTGCGCCTGTTGCCATAGCACCGTGGTAGCCGTGCCGTTTCATCTCTGGAAGTGCCACCTGACCCATAGTCGCTGCTGTTGCCAGTGATGAACCACAGATCGCACCAAATACACCACAGCCGCCAACGGCAGCTAACGCCAGGCCACCGCGGTAGTGGCCAATAAAGGCGTTAACACCGGTGAATAGTGAACGGCTAATACCTGAACGAGTTGCGAGGTTACCCATCAGTAGGAACAGAGGAATGATCGATAGCGAATGGCTTGCCATCTGTCCGAAGGATGAGCCCTTCATGTAGAACATTAGGGTGCTGAAGTCGTCGATGATTGAGTAACCGACCGCACCGGCAAGCATCATTGCGATGCCGATCGGCACACGCAAAAACATGATGACTAGCATGAACAGGATAATGACGCCTGCCGTTAATTCGTCACTCATTTCACACCCTTATATTCTGCAATCATTGCCAGTGGTTTAAGCACACCAGCGATAGAGGTAAGGCTAAAGCCAAAGGCGATGGTCATATAGAACCACCACTCTTTCATCCGCAGCATCATCGTCTCATTGCCGTATTTCTGGGCAGCTAAGCCACCCTCATAGGCCTGTGTCGCCAGGAAGTAAAAGAGCACGGCCAAAATTAGGCTGCCGATAACATCCATAGTGAGACGGAAAGGCGCGGGAGCTGAAGCTGTTAAGACGTCGACAATGACGTTGCCAAAGCGCATTTGGCAGTAGGGCATTGCTAACGCAACAACCACAGCGGTAAACATTTGGACAATCTCGGTATCACCATTGATGGGCGAGGAGAAAAAGTATCGTCCCGCCACACTGGTCACCGTAGTGAATGCCATGATCGTCAGGATGAATCCTGATAAAAGAGCGAGCCACAAAGTGGCTCGCTCGTAGAGGTCTGCTAGAGACCGGGTTTTCAGTAACAGTGTTGTCACTTGAACACCTTTTAATTATTTGCTGTATTTCTCAAGCATAGCGTTAGCTGAGTCAAGAAGCTTCTGGCCTGGTAGACCTAGACCGTCCATCTCTTTAACCCACTCAACGGGTACGTTAGCGGTTACTTCCTGCATTTTCTTCACTTCTGCAGCTGGCATCTGTGAGCGAGTTGCGTTCTCGTCAATCAGCTTACGACCGTAGTTTTCAGCGTTTTTGAAGAACTCACCGCCTAGCTTGGCGAAGTACATGCCAGCGTGGTCATCCATGATCTGTTGAAGATCAGCAGGCATTGATTCGTACTTAGCTTTGTTCATGCCCAAAAGGAATACTGCGGTGTATAGACCACGGCCATCTTCTGTTTGAACTTCAACCGCGTTGTCGACAAGCTCATGAAGTTTGAGAGCAGGTACGATTTCAAATGGAATCACTGTGCCGTCGATCACGTTTTTGGCCAGTGCCTGTGGCATCTCTGGTACAGGCATACCGACTGGAGTAGCGCCTAGAGCATCTAGAGCAGCAGCAACTGGACGGCTTGGGTTACGAATCTTTTTGCCAGCGAAGTCAGCAACAGAGTCGATTGCGTCACCTTTAGAGTAAACAACGCCACGGTCATGCGTCCAGAATGCTAGAGGGTGCATATCAGCAAACTCTTTCTGAACTTCTGGGTTAGCTTCGTAGTAAGCCTGAAGTGCCTGCGACGTTTCGTATGCATCCGTTACCATGAATGGGTTTTCAAATGCAGAGATCGCTGGGAAACGGCCTGGAGTGTAACCAGGAAGCGTCCAGATGATGTCAACGAAACCGTCTTGAACTTGGTCAACTAGCTGAGGTGGTTTACCACCCAGAGACATTGAACCGTAAATCTTGATCTTGATACGGCCTTCAGACGCTTCTTCAATAGAATCAGCCCATGGCTGGAAGAACTTAGCGTGTGCAGGTGCCTTCGCAGGAAGGAAGTGGTGCATCTTTAGGTTAAATTCAGCGGCCTGTGCAGAAGCTGCAATAGCAGCGCCAAGAACTGCAACACCGGCAGTCTGAGCGATAATACGTTTGATCATTATTTTTCTCCTTGGGGTTTTAAACAAGACATCGACTAACTTGTTAATACTAGCTCAAGAATCATTAAACTCGTTGAGTTGGATCTAGATATTAGAAGTTGTTTTTCTTCTATTAAAGCGACTCGTTGCGTAACACTATTTTTTATACGGTTGTTCAACAATCCCTTGTTCACATTTTTGAATAGGGGGTTGGTTACATTTAATTAAGCTGTAAGGCCTGTAATATCAATAAATGAACCAATGATTAACGCATTAGATTGGAGAGTTTTGGATTTGGTTCATCCGACGCTCTGAATAGCACCGCTACGTTACCGATCTCTTGCACCAGTTCTGCTTCAACAACAGCGACTAGCTCTTTAATCAGTTCGCGCTTTAGGTCACGATCGCCAACGGCGAACTTTACTTTGATCAGTTCGTGATCTTCCAGCGCTCGGTCTACTTCTAACTGAACGTTTTCAGTCAGTCCGTTGCCGCCAACCATAACGATTGGGTTTAAAGTGTGTGCACGCGTGCGAAGACGCTTTTTTTGATCAGTTGTTAAGCTCATATTAGAATTAGTGCCTTAAATTTGGTGGGCGTTACAATTTCTTCATTTTAACCCCTTTGTTGCATGCATCATAGAGTGATGCTTTCTAGGAACATCCCTTGGCAAGATCTAAAAGCAGTAGTCGTTGGTTAAAAGAGCATTTTGACGATCAATACGTAAAGCGTTCTAAAGATGATGGGTACCGTTCACGCGCCTGCTATAAGTTGATGGAAGTGAATGATAAAGACCATCTGTTAAAGCCTGGAATGACGGTTGTCGATCTGGGCGCTGCGCCAGGTGGTTGGTCTCAAGTGGCGGCCGAAATCGTGGGTGACTCTGGTCGTGTAGTGGCTTCAGACATTCTTGAGATGGCTCCGCTGGGCGGAGTTACATTCGTTCAGGGTGACTTTACTGAAGATTCCGTCTTCGAGGAGATCCTCTCTGCGATAGGAGATGAGCCAGTAGACCTTGTAATTTCAGATATGGCCCCCAATATGAGTGGTAATGCATCATCGGATCAGCCAGCTGCGATGTACTTGGTGGAGTTGGCGTTGGATATGGCGCGTCAGATACTGAAACCGAACGGCAACTTTTTGGTGAAAGTATTTCAGGGTGAAGGGTTTGATCCCTACCTTGCAGAACTGCGCAGTAGCTTTAAATCGGTGGTCACCCGTAAGCCAGATTCTTCTCGCGCGCGTTCGCGTGAGGTCTATCTGCTCGGAAAAGGTTTTAAAGACGTATAGCTTTTAAACAGAGCTTTCGTTTTAGTTTATAGAGGGTAAGAAGTTGAACGATATGGCAAGAAATTTGGTGCTATGGTTAGTGATTGCAGCCGTACTGCTAACCATCTTTAATAATTTTAGCGCCGAGACCGAGAGCGGCCGCCTGAGCTACTCTGACTTTGTGGCAGAGGTTCAATCAGGCCGTATTGAGCGTGTGACGGTTGATGGTTTTACCATCGAAGGTGTGCGTCAGAATGGCGATCGTTTTGAAACCGTTCGCCCAGCGATCTCGGATCCCAAGCTGATTGATGACCTTCTAGAGCACAATGTCGTCGTTGAAGGCAAAATGCCTGAGCAGCAGAGTCTATGGCAGCAGCTGCTCGTCGCGACCTTCCCGATTCTTATCATCATTGCCATCTTCATGTTCTTTATGCGTCAAATGCAGGGCGGTGCCGGCGGTAAAGGCGGCCCTATGTCTTTCGGTAAATCGAAAGCGCGCATGATGAGTGAAGATCAGATCAAAACAACCTTCGAAGATGTCGCAGGTGTAGAAGAGGCCAAAGAGGAAGTTGCTGAGTTGGTCGACTACCTTCGCGATCCAGGTAAATTCCAGCGTTTAGGTGGCCATATCCCTCGTGGTGTCCTAATGGCAGGTAACCCTGGTACCGGTAAGACGCTGCTTGCTAAGGCGATTGCTGGCGAAGCTAAGGTGCCTTTCTTCAGTATTTCCGGTTCTGACTTCGTTGAGATGTTTGTCGGTGTCGGTGCGTCACGCGTGCGTGACATGTTTGATCAAGCTAAGAAACATGCGCCTTGTATTATCTTCATCGACGAGATTGATGCGGTCGGTCGTTCACGTGGTGTCGGTCTTGGCGGTGGTAATGACGAGCGCGAACAGACGTTGAACCAGCTTCTTGTCGAGATGGATGGTTTCGAAGGCACTGAGGGTATCATCGTGATCGCGGCAACCAACCGTCCCGATGTGCTTGACCCTGCTCTGCTACGTCCAGGTCGTTTTGACCGTCAGGTGCACGTTGGTCTGCCTGATATTCAAGGTCGTGAAAAAATTCTTAAAGTCCACATGCGCAAAGTTCCGCTGGGTGATGATGTTAAGCCTGAGTTGATTGCGCGTGGTACGCCGGGCTTCTCGGGTGCTGATTTGGCTAACCTGGTTAACGAAGCAGCCCTGTTTGCCGCACGCGATAGCCGTCGCACTGTCGGTATGGAGCAGTTCGAGAAAGCGAAAGATAAGATCATGATGGGTGCTGAGCGCCGCTCTATGGTCATGTCTTACAAAGAGCGTCTGAATACGGCATTCCACGAGGCAGGTCACGCGATTGTCGGTCGTCTGATGCCTGAGCATGATCCTGTCTACAAAGTGTCTATCATCCCGCGTGGTCGTGCGTTGGGTGTGACGATGTTCCTTCCTGAAGAGGATCGCTACTCGTTCAGTCGTCAGGGCATTATCTCGCAAATCTGTTCGCTTTACGGTGGCCGAATTGCGGAAGAGATGACACTGGGTAAAGAGGGTGTAACAACCGGTGCCTCAAACGATATTCAGCGTGCGACTCAGCTTGCGCGCAACATGGTGACGCGTTGGGGTCTGACCGATGAGTTGGGTCCACTGCTCTACGGTGATGAAGATGATGATCCATTTGGTCGCGGCATGGGGCAGCCATCTAAACCGATGTCGGGTGAAACTCAGAACAAGATCGATGCCGAAGTTCGCAAAATCATCGATGAGTGCTACCAGAAGGCTTACCAAATTCTGACGGATAACCGTGATATCCTTGACTCAATGTGTGAAGCGTTGATGACCTACGAGACGATCAGCAGCGATCAAATTGATCAGTTGATGGCGCGTCAAGAGGTGACTCCGCCAGAGGGTTGGAACGACTCTCAAGAGCGTGTTGATGCAGTCAAAGAGGAAGAGGCGGCTAACAGTTCTGAGGCTGAGTCTGATGTGCCAGAGGTAGATCAGGATGATCAGGCGTCTCACTCTAATGAGGGTCAGACAGGTTGGGGCGATCCTCAAGATGATCAAAAAGATGAGCCCAAACAGTAAGTCGTGATTCACAAAAGCCCTCACTCGTGAGGGCTTTTTCGTTATTTGTAGAGTGTATGAATAAAGGTAGAAATGTGACGCAGCTACAGTGTGCCGGTCGAGTGCTGGATCTCTCTAAAACGCAGGTAATGGGTATTCTTAATGTGACGCCTGACTCCTTTTCGGATGGCGGTCACCTCTATCAACACTCTGCGCTCTCTATCGATAAAGCGCTCCAGCATGCCCAGCAGATGGTTAACGACGGCGCGACGATTGTTGATATCGGCGGTGAATCGACTCGCCCTGGTGCCGCTGAAGTCAGTGAGCAGGAGGAGATGGATCGTGTATTGCCGGTTCTGGAACGAATCAATGCCGAGATCGATGTGGTGGTCTCTATCGATACCAGCTCTGCTAAATTGATTTCAGAATCGGCTAAGCTAGGGGCTGGTCTCATTAATGATGTTAGAGCGCTTGGGCGTGAAGCCGCGCTAGAAGCTGCTGCGAAAACGGATCTGCCAATCTGTCTGATGCATATGCAGGGCAGCCCTGCGACAATGCAGCGACAGCCAGAGTATGCCGATGTGGTCTCTGAGGTGATGGATTTTCTCGATCAGCAGTTGAGTCGATGTGTGGCTGCAGGGATTGCGAAACAGCGATTGATCGTAGATCCCGGTTTTGGGTTTGGCAAAACCTTGCAACATAATTTACAGTTACTCAATCGCTTGGATAAATTATTGGACTTAGGCGTGCCAGTGTTATCGGGCACCTCTAGAAAAACCATGGTGGGCCAGGTGCTTAATCGTGAGGCTGACCAGCGACTCTTTGGTAGTCTTGCAACCGTTGCGCTCGCGGTTGAGCGCGGTGCAAAAATTATTCGTGTGCATGATGTTTTAGCAACCGTCGATATGGTTCGTATGACGGAAGCCGTTTTAAAGGAAGGGATCTAAATTGGGTCGTCGTTATTTTGGTACAGATGGTATTCGTGGACAGGTAGGAACCTTTCCTATCACCCCAGATTTTGTGTTGAAGCTCGGTTGGGCTGTGGGTCGTGTGTTTGCCCGTGAAGGACGTAGTAAAGTCCTGATTGGCAAAGATACTCGAATCTCCGGTTATATGTTTGAGTCGGCGCTTGAGGCAGGCCTGTCTGCCGCCGGTGTTGATGTGTTATTGCTAGGCCCTATGCCAACGCCAGCGATCGCTTACCTAACTCGTACCTTCCGCGCTGATGCCGGTATTGTGATCAGTGCATCGCACAACCCCTATGACGACAATGGTATTAAGTTCTTCAGCTCGGCGGGCACTAAGCTGCCAGATGATGTCGAAGAGCGCATTGAAGCCCAGCTTGATCTGGCTATGACTACGGTTAGCTCAGCCGAATTAGGCAAGGTTCGTCGAGTCAATGATGCCGCTGGGCGATACATAGAGTTCTGTAAATCGACTGCCGCGGGTTGTTTGAATTTAGCGGGCCTTAAGGTTGTCGTTGATTGTGCCAACGGCGCTGGTTATCACATTGCGCCTAAGGTCTTTGCTGAGCTAGGCGCTTCAGTCATCGAGATTGGTACCGATCCAGACGGCCTAAATATTAACGAGCAGTGTGGTGCGACGGCGCCTGCAGCACTTCAAGCTAAAGTGCTCGAAGCAGAGGCAGACCTGGGTATTGCATTAGATGGTGATGCCGATCGATTGATTCTTGTTGACCATAAGGGAGAGATCGTCGATGGCGATGAGATCCTCTTCATCATTGCCCAGGCGTTACAGCAGAGCGGTGAGTTGCAGGGCGGTGTCGTTGGTACGCTGATGACTAATCTTGGTTTAGAGCAAGCGCTGGCAAAAATGGATATTCCCTTCGTGCGAGCTAAAGTGGGCGATCGCTATGTATTAGAGCAGCTCGCAGAGCACGACTGGAATTTGGGTGGCGAAGGGTCAGGTCACATTGTCTGTCGTAATATTCTACCGACGGGTGATGCGACCATTGCCGCTGTTCAGGTGCTTAAAGCGGTCGCGCAGTCAGGCAAAACGATTAATCAGCTGAAGCACGGTATGCAAAAACTACCGCAGAAGATGATCAACGTGCGCTTGGCTAAGAAGGTAGATATCGCATCTTCGCCAGCCGTGGCAGAGCATGTTGCAGCAGCCGAGGCGCGTTTGGCTGATCGTGGTCGCGTATTGCTACGTCCCTCCGGGACTGAGCCTGTGGTCCGTGTTATGGTTGAAGGCTCCGATCTTGATGAGGTGGATCAGGTCTGTGAGACACTGGCGGGGCAGGTTGAAAAAGAGCTGCAGGCGCTTGTATCTTGACGGGTGCTCGGGTAAGATTTGCGCCTCTTTTAAATGGCACCCCTGTTTTCGGTGCGTAATTAAGGTTTAAAGCTAGAATGGAAACCATCGTTCTTATCATTCACGTATTGCTTGCAGCAGCGGTTATCGGCCTGATTCTTATTCAGCAGGGTAAGGGTGCAGAAGCGGGTGCGTCATTTGGTGGTGGTGCCTCTCAAACTGTTTTCGGTAGCCAGGGTAGCGGTAGCTTCCTAGGTCGCGTTACAGCCATTCTTGCTGCGGGTATCTTTGTAACCAGCTTCGTTTTGGCTGTGTTCGCGAAAGAGAAAGCCGCGTCTGTTGGTGATGCAGGTATCCCTGATGCTGCAACGATTGAAGCGGCTGCCCAGGTTGAGCAAGCGTCAACAACGGAACTGCCTGTTGTGTCGGAATCAGAGATTCCAACAGCAGGAGACAACTAAAAGTTTAGCCCAGGTGGTGGAATTGGTAGACACGCTATCTTGAGGGGGTAGTGTCTTAGGACGTGCCGGTTCGAGTCCGGCTCTGGGCACCAAGTTGTAAACGCAGTGGGTGAAGCGTAAAATTTACCTGTTTTTGATGCGGGGTGGAGCAGCCTGGTAGCTCGTCGGGCTCATAACCCGAAGGTCGTCAGTTCAAATCTGGCCCCCGCTACCAACTTTACGTTGGGTATTTGTGAAAATCCTGAAGACTAGTTTTGACGGGTTTTTACTACCACTTTTAGGATGTTACATCCTTGTTTGGTAAGCCCCTTTATGGGGCTTTTTCGTAGCTATTTGATGGCCGCGTCCAAACAGAAGACAGTGATATCTGCCTTCCGTACATGGTGGTAGATAAGTCAAAAATGGGTCTATATGACCCATTTTTTGTTTTTGAAATTTATAGGTGAACAGTGTCAGCAAAATTAAAGCTGTTACAAGAGTTGATTGATCCAGTTGTGCAGGGCTTAGATTTGGAGCTTTGGGGGCTGGAGTACAACGCGTCAGGTAAAAATAGCCTGTTGCGTATCTATATAGATGGCCCTAACGGAGTGTCGGTCGATGACTGTGCGCGCGTTAGCCAGCAGGTGAGTGCTGTGATGGATGTAGAAGACCCCATCTCAGAGAACTACACCCTTGAAGTCTCATCCCCAGGGATGGATCGTCCCCTTTACACTCTAGAGCAATTCGCTGCGTATGCTGGCCATACGATTCAACTGCGTCTGCGCTCGCCGTTTGAGGGGCGTCGCAAGTTTAAAGGGATTCTTAACGGCATCGAAGGCGAAGATGTGCTTTTGGTCGTTGATGATCACGAATATTTATTACCGCATGACCTGATCGATCGGGCCAATGTGGTGCCGCAATTTTAATCCGCTTTGACTATTAGGAGCGAAGAACTGATATGAATAAAGAGATTCTACTGGTTGCTGAAGCCGTCTCTAACGAAAAAGATGTCCCGAAAGCGGTCATCTTTGAGGCGATTGAAGTCGCGCTGGCAACAGCCACTAAGAAGCGCTACGACGAAGAAGCTGATATCCGAGTGGTTATCGACCGTGCAACGGGCGATTATGACACCTTCCGCCGTTGGTTGGTTGTGGATAACGAAGCGGTTCCTGCACTGGGTACCGAGTTGACCATGCAAGAGGCAGAAGAGATCGACACTAATCTGCAGCCTGGTGATTACCACGAAGAGCAGGTTGAGTCGGTTGCATTCGGTCGTATCGCAGCTCAAACAGCGAAGCAAGTTATCGTACAAAAAGTCCGTGAGGCTGAGCGCGCTAAAGTAGTTGATCTTTACCGTGATCGCCAGGGCGAATTGATCGCGGGTACTGTTAAGAAAGTGACTCGCGACAATGTGATTGTTGATCTGGGTAACAACGCAGAAGCACTTCTGCCACGTGAAAACCTACTACCTCGTGAAATCTTCCGTATGGGTGAGCGTGTTCGCGCGGTGCTTCAAGAAGTTCGTTCTGAAGGTCGCGGCCCACAGCTTATCCTTAGCCGTACTTCAAACGAGATGTTGATCGAACTCTTCTCTATCGAAGTGCCAGAGATCGCCGAGCAGATGATTGAGATCCGTGCAGCGGCTCGTGATCCAGGTGCTCGCTCTAAGATCGCTGTTAAGACTCAGGATCGTCGTCTAGATCCTGTAGGTGCCTGTGTTGGTATGCGCGGTGCGCGTGTTCAAGCCGTCTCTGATGAGTTGGGTGGTGAGCGTGTCGATATCATCCTTTGGGACGACAACCCTGCGCAGCTTGTGATCAATGCAATGGCGCCTGCTGAAGTCGCTTCGATCGTTATGGACGAAGAGACTCACTCAATGGACGTCGCGGTTGATGAAGATGCTTTGGCGATGGCGATCGGTCGTGCCGGTCAGAACGTTCGTCTAGCAGCAGAGTTGACTGGTTGGGAACTGAACGTGATGAGCGAAGCGGAAGCGGCGTCTAAACACGAGTCTGAAGTGGGTAAAACAGTGGATCTGTTCATCAAGCACCTTGATGTCGACAGCGACCTTGCTGAGATCCTAGTTGCTGAGGGCTTCACCACGCTTGAGGAAGTTGCCTACGTACCGGCTAACGAAATGCTTGAGATCGAAGAGTTTGACGAGGAGATCGTTGACGCCCTTCGTGAACGCGCAAAAGATGCACTGCTTAACCTTGCAATTGCAGGTGAAGAGCAACTTGGCGATGTAGAGCCAGCAGAAGACCTCCTAACTATGGAAGGTATGGAACGTACCCTAGCGTACACATTAGCAAGCCGTGGTGTGGTTACCATGGAAGATCTTGCAGAACAGTCTATTGAAGAGCTGCTAGACATTGAAGGCATGACCGAAGAGCGCGCAGGTGAGTTGATTATGACAGCGCGTGCACCTTGGTTTGCAGAAGATCAGCAGTAATTAGACAACGGAAAAGGAGAACCCATTTATGGCAGAAGTAACGATTAAACAGCTTGCCGATGTGGTTGGTGTATCCGTTGAGCGTTTGTTAACACAGATGCAGGAAGCGGGAGTCGAAGGTAAATCCAACGATTCAACTGTCACAGAGATAGAGCGTCAGCAGCTATTAGCCCATTTGAAACGCAGTCACGGCGAAGATGCCGATGACGTTGGCGCACCGAAGAAGATCACGCTTAAGCGTAAGACAACCTCTACGCTGAAAGTGGGCGGTGCCGGCAGTCGTAAAACCGTTAACGTTGAAGTGCGTAAAAAGCGTACCTACGTGAAACGTACAGAGATTGAACAGGCTCCAGAAGCTCCAGCAGTGGAAGAGACTCCAGTGGCAGCGCCTGAACCACAGGTTGAAGCACCGGTCGTTGAAGCGGCACCAGAGGTGGCGGTTGAAACGGCTGCAGAGCCTAAAGTGGAAGCGCCAAAAGCAGAAGTTAAAGAGGCCGCTGAACCGGTTAAAGTTGAAGAGCCTAAGCCTGAGCCAGTGGTTGAAACGCCGGTTGAGAAGAAACCAGCTGCGGAACCTAAAACTGAAAATCCTCGCAACAAGAACAAGCAGCGCGATGAGCGCCGTAACAACCAGCGTGATAACGACGATCGTCGTAAGTCGAAAGGTCGTGGTAATGGCACGCTGAACGCTCGTCCGGGTAAAGGCGGTAAGCCAGGTCGTGGTAAGCCAATACGTCAAGGCGATAACCAGCACGGCTTTAAAGAGCCGACGACTGCGATTGTTCATGAAGTCTCTATTCCAGAGAGCATCACGGTTGCTGATCTGGCTAAGAAGATGTCGATCAAAGCGGCTGAAGTGATCAAGGTGATGTTCAAGATGGGTGCGATGGCAACCATCAACCAGCCAATCGACCAAGATACTGCGATCCTTGTGGTAGAAGAGATGGGCCACAAAGCGGTGCCTATGGTAGAGAACGCGATCGAAGATGAGTTGATGGAGTCGGTAGCCGCTCACAGCGGTGAGTCTGTGACACGTGCTCCGGTCGTTACCGTTATGGGTCACGTTGACCACGGTAAAACATCCCTGCTCGATTACATCCGTTCAACACGTGTAGCTTCTGGCGAGTCTGGCGGTATTACCCAGCACATCGGTGCTTACCACGTTGAGACTGACAACGGCATGGTGACCTTCCTAGATACTCCTGGACACGCCGCGTTCACCGCTATGCGTGCCCGTGGTGCCTCTTTGACGGATATCGTTGTTCTAGTAGTTGCCGCAGATGATGGTGTGATGCCACAGACTGAAGAGGCGGTTCAGCACGCTAAAGCGGCTGGTGTTCCTCTTGTTGTTGCGGTCAACAAGATCGATAAAGAGGAAGCGGATCCAGATCGAGTTAAGAACGAGCTGGCTCAACGTGATGTTATTCCTGAAGATTGGGGCGGCGATGTTCAGTTCTGTCCAGTCTCTGCTAAAACAGGTCAGGGCATTGATGAGCTGCTTGAAGCGATCCTTCTTCAATCAGAAATTCTTGAGCTTGAAGCAGTTCCAGATGCGCCAGGTACAGGTGTTGTCGTTGAATCACGTCTAGATAAAGGTCGTGGTCCGGTTGCTACGCTACTGGTTCAAAACGGTACCCTTAAGCGCGGTGATATCGTACTAGCTGGCCTTCACTACGGCCGTGTACGTGCGATGCTTGACGAAAACGGCAAGCCGCTAGAAGCGGGTGGTCCTGCGATTCCTGTTGAGATTCAAGGTCTAGACGGAACGCCAGATGCAGGTGAAGACTTCACCGTAGTATCCACCGAGAAGAAAGCGCGTGAAATCGCTCTATTCCGTCAGGGTAAATACCGTGAAGTTAAACTGCAGCGTCAGCAACAGGCGAAACTTGAGAACCTATTCTCGAACATGGAAGCGGGTGAAGTTAAGTCGCTTAACATCGTCCTTAAGACCGACGTTCGAGGCTCTCTAGAGGCGCTGACTAGCTCACTAGAAGATCTCTCTACCGATGAAGTAAAAGTGAACATCGTCTCTGGCGGTGTTGGTGGTATCGGTGAAACCGATGCTAACCTTGCGTTGGCCTCCTCAGCGATCCTAATCGGCTTTAACGTTCGTGCAGACGCTCAGGCGCGTGCGATTGTTGAGCGTGAAGAGATGGAGCTTCGCTACTACAGTGTTATCTACGACATCATCGATGACGTGAAACAGGCGATGAGTGGTCTACTCTCTCCTGAGTTCAAAGAGGAGATTGTTGGTATTGCTGAAGTTCGTGATGTCTTCCGTGCGCCTAAGATCGGTGCGGTTGCCGGTTGTATGGTTATCGAAGGTACAATCTTCCGTAATAAACGCATCCGTGTCCTACGTGATAACGTCGTTATCTACGAAGGTGAGCTTGAGTCACTGCGTCGCTTTAAAGACAACGTCAACGAAGTTCGTCAGAACATGGAGTGTGGTATCGGCGTGAAGAACTACAACGATGTTAAAGTCGGCGACCAGATTGAGGTTTACGACACAGTTGAAGTTCAACGTACCATCTAAGAGGTTGTATGGCTCGCGATTTTAAACGCACAGACCGAGTAGGGGACCAGATCCAGCGTGATTTGGCGACCCTTATTCAGCGTGAGATTAAAGATCCACGCATTGGAATGGTGACGATTAACCACGTCAAAGTAGCGAAAGACTTAGGCTATGCGGATGTCTACATTACCGTTCTCCCACTGGGTGAACAGGATGAGGCGGAAGCGACCAAGCAGAGTCTAGAGGTGCTTAAGCAGGCTGCAGGTTTCCTTCGTGCTGAACTGGCAAAAGGCATCTCACTGCGTGTCATGCCGGCGTTACGTTTCCATTATGACGAGAGCATTCATCGCGGTCGTCACCTAACGAGCTTGATCGAGAAGGCTCGCCGTCTCGAAGATAACGAGGGCTAACATGGCTCGACGTAAAAAAGGACGCCGCATTGACGGCGTCTTTTTGCTTGATAAGCCTCAGGGCATCAGCTCGAATGCTGCCCTGCAGAAGGTAAAACGTCTGTATGACGCAGCGAAAGCGGGTCACACAGGCGCACTAGACCCTCTAGCTACCGGTATGTTGCCCATCTGTTTGGGTGAAGCGACTAAGTTTTCACAGTTTCTTCTCGATTCTGATAAGCGCTATATCACAACGGCAAAGCTAGGGGTTCGCACTGACAGCAGTGATGCTGATGGCGAAGTGATCGAAACTAAGCCTGTTCCTGAGTTAGATCGAGACGCGTTAAACGATCTGATTCAAGCCAAATTCTCTGGCGAAATCGAACAGGTTCCATCGATGTTCTCGGCCTTAAAGCACAATGGCCAGCCGCTTTACAAGCTGGCGCGCAAAGGTGAAAAGGTCGAAGTTAAGCCGCGTCAGGTATGCATTTACGAGATCAAACTGCTGGATCTGCGTGCTGATGAGATTGATCTTGAGGTGCACTGTTCTAAAGGCACCTATATTCGCTCCATCGTCGAAGACCTAGGTCTGGCACTTGGCTGTGGTGCGCATGTCAGTATGTTGCGACGGCTTGCCGTGGCTACCTACGATCGAAGCGCAATGCTGACACTCGAACAGTTGAATGAGATTGCACAACATCGTGAGTCAGATCAGTCGTTAGAGTGCATACAAATGCGTTTAGATGCGCTATTATTGCCGCCCTGGAGTGCAGTGGAGTCATTGCCTTCAATCGAATTACCCGCAGATTTAGCAAATCGTCTTCTGCAGGGGCAACGTTTAGGGGAGTTATTCTCAGAGCGCGGCCTCGTCAGACTCTTTGCTGAAGAGCGATTCTTAGGTATGGCTGAAGTGGATGATGAGGGGCGATTACGCGCTCGTCGACTACTCGATACCTCTGAAAACTGATTTACCCTCAAGGGTATGACGCTTCACTGAAAATATGCTCGGTGTTGCGCGACTTAACCCGCAGTCTAGGCTGTGTGCATATTGCTAATAGGAGATAAAACAATGGCATTGTCTGTTGAAAAGAAAGCTGAAATCGTTGCAGCGTACGGTCGTGGTCAGAACGATACTGGTTCACCAGAAGTTCAAGTTGCCCTTCTAACTGCAAACATTGAAGGCCTTCAGGGTCACTTCAAAGCGAACAAGCAGGATCACCACTCACGTCGTGGTCTAATTCGTATGGTTAACCAGCGTCGTAAGCTGCTGGACTACCTTAAGAAGAAAGATGCTACTCGCTACGTTGAGTTGATCGGTCGTCTAGGTCTTCGTCGCTAAGAGCTAGATACCCAGTTAGGGCCATACTTAGTATGGCCCTTTCTACTTTTAAACCCTCCGCAAAACCAAATGATCTGACAGCCTGTACTCACTTGAGTTTACTGAATTCAACTGAGTACTGGCTTTAAAAGAGTGAAGATCAGGGGACGCGGAACATAGTTAATTACTAGGAGTTAATCGATGTTTAACACGGTTACTAAAACGTTCCAGTTCGGTAATGACACCGTAACGATCGAAACTGGTAAGGTCGCTCGTCAGGCGACTGGTGCAGTTATGGTTACTGTTAACGAAAAGACACAGGTTCTGTGTACTGTCGTTGGCGCAAAAACAGCGAAAGAGGGACAAGACTTCTTCCCACTTTCAGTGCACTACCAAGAGAAATACTACGCAGTTGGCCGTATCCCTGGTGGCTTCTTCAAACGTGAAGGCCGTCCAACTGAGAAAGAGACACTAACGTCTCGTCTAATCGACCGCCCAATTCGTCCACTGTTCCCTAAAGGGTTCATGAACGAAGTTCAGGTGGTGTGTACTGTGGTCTCTTCTGATAAGAATGTTGATCCAGATATCGCTGCAATGATCGGTACCTCTGCAGCACTCACCATCTCTGGTATCCCATTTGTTGGCCCAATCGGTGCAGCACGTGTGGGCTTCACGGAAGATGAAGGTTACATCCTTAACCCAACCTACGAAGCGCTAGCAAACTCTGAACTAGACATGGTCGTAGCGGGTACCAACGAAGCGGTACTGATGGTTGAGTCAGAAGCGAAAGAGCTTAGCGAAGATGAGATGCTAGGTGCGGTTCTATTTGCTCACCAAGAGATGCAAGTGGTTATCAACGCCGTTAACGAATTTGCCGCTGAAGCCGCTAAACCTAAGTGGGATTGGCAGCCAGCTGCTAAAAACGAAGCGCTGACTGATGCGATTACTGCTGCATTCGGTGCACAGGTTGAAGCAGCCTTCCAAGTAGCAGACAAGATGGAGCGTCAAGACACGCTTAAAGCACTTCGCGATGCCGCTGTAGAGCAGTTTGCAACAGGTGAAGAGGGCGCACCAGGCGCTGGTGAAGTCTCTAAAGTATTCGCGTCTATCGAGAAAGCAACTGTACGTGAACGTATCCTTAGCGGTCAGCCACGTATTGACGGTCGTGACGGTAAAACCGTTCGTCCAATCGAAGTGGAAGTGGGTGTTCTTAAAAACGTACACGGTTCAGCTCTGTTCACTCGTGGTGAAACTCAGGCAATCGTTACTTGTACACTGGGTACAAGCCGTGACGTACAGATCATCGATGCGCTTGAAGGCGAGCGTCGTGATCCATTCATGCTTCAGTACAACTTCCCTCCATACTCTGTTGGTGAAGCTGGCCGTATGGGTGGTGCAGGTCGTCGTGAAATCGGTCACGGTCGTCTGGCTCGTCGTGGTGTCTCTGCGGTACTTCCAACTCAGGAAGCCTTCCCATACACCATGCGTCTTGTTTCTGAGATCACTGAATCAAACGGTTCATCATCAATGGCCTCTGTCTGTGGCTCTTCACTTGCCATGATGGATGCGGGTGTACCAGTCAGTTCAGCAGTTGCCGGTATCGCAATGGGTCTGGTTAAAGAGGGCGATCGTTTCGCTGTCCTAACCGATATTCTGGGTGACGAAGACCACCTAGGTGATATGGACTTTAAAGTAGCAGGTACCGAAGCCGGTGTTACAGCACTGCAGATGGATATCAAGATCACGGGTATCACTGAAGAGATCATGGAGATCGCTCTAGAACAGGCACTGGACGCTCGTGTTCACATCC
The DNA here is from genome assembly GCF_013283255.1 of Marinobacterium sp. xm-m-383. Classification (NCBI taxonomy): domain Bacteria; kingdom Pseudomonadati; phylum Pseudomonadota; class Gammaproteobacteria; order Oceanospirillales; family Oceanospirillaceae; genus Marinobacterium; species Marinobacterium sp. xm-m-383. The sequence continues at coordinate 234,109 of NZ_WBYT01000004.1, forward strand.
TACGTGAGATGGCGAAAGTGATCGGTTACGCTCGTCCAGAACTGGCTGACCACGCTCCTGCCATGACTCAGCTTAAAGTGAACCCAGAGAAGATCCGCGACGTTATCGGTAAAGGTGGTGCAACTATCCGCTCTATTACTGAAGAGACAGGCGCTTCAATCGATCTAGATGACGACGGTACTGTTCGTATCTACGCAGACAACAAAGCAGCTTCACAAGCAGCTGTTGACCGTGTTGTTGCGATCACTGCAGAAGCAGAGATCGGCAAGATCTACGAAGGTAAGGTTGTTCGCATCGAAGAGTTCGGCGCATTCGTTAACATTCTTCCTGGTAAAGATGGTCTAGTACACATTTCACAGATCGCTAAAGAGCGCGTGAACGCAGTAACTGACTACATCAACATGGATGACGTCATTAAAGTTAAGGTACTGGACGTCGATAACCGCGGCCGTATCAAGCTTTCAATGAAAGATCTTGAAGAGGACGAAACTGCAGAGAACTAATCACTGCTGATTCGCACTAAAAAAACCGCCTTTATGGCGGTTTTTTGTTGGTTCCATATCGAAGATGTGGCGATCTTTGCGGTGACTGGCCTTCAGCCTGTCATCCGCAGGTAGGCTTTACTCCTTTTCTGGAAAACGCTAAGAAAGCAGATGACAGGCTAAAGCCAGTCACTGGAGCGCTGATCTAGCTACGCAGTAGGGTGACTGGCCTTCAGCCTGTTACCCGCTGTTGAAATCGATCGGGGTTTCAGCAGAGCTGAATTCCCTCCTACAATAGGACTTCGCGATAAGCCCGCAACGGAGTCCTACTGTAGGAGCGAATTGCCCCGAAGGGCAAACCGCGAAAAGATGCTCCAACACCATTAGAGAACCGAAGGTTCATCCTCAACCGGTTCTTTGTCACGCCATGCGCGGTAGACGCGATAGGCGTAGATGGTGCCTAGGACATTTAGGAAGTCTAGGGTGACTGAGATCAGCATCGAGATCATGCTGCTTGGATCGACCATCGGCGATAGGATCACCTCTAGAATGAACAGGCCACCAAAGATCAGAGCCAGACCTTTGAACATGGTCCAGAACAGGCCGTCAGTGCCTTCCCAGCTCTCTTTCATCGAGTCGATTGGCCCTTTACCTTCAATGACACAGATGGCGTTAGCCAGGGCTAAGCGAACGGCTATATAGATACCGGGGGCGATCAGCAACATGAGTCCCAGTGCTGTTACCAATGCCGAAAGCACGAAGGTTAAAAATAGTCTGCCCCAGCAGCGGAATGCCATAAACCAGCTTTGCGTGGTTGTGATCGAACCTCCATCGATGACGGCTTGCATATAGAAGATGGTCGCCGCTAGGTAGATAGGAACAAACAGCATGTCCATACCGGTTAGCAGAATCAGCTGTGCCTGCATGTTGCTCGACTCATCCACTCCGGAAATAGTGCTCATCTGGATGATCATCAGAATGATCAGAAACGGCAGTTGAATGCTCAATAGAGCACTGAAGTTGGAACGGAAGAAGAAAAACGATTGTTGTAGATAATCTTTAGTCATAAAACTCTAGCGCTTAGGCTTAGTCAGTAAATAGGTGCAAAAATGTCCTGTATCTTGGTCAAGCTCGACAGACTCGAAGTAGCTTGATGCGATACGTTTCAGTGGTACATGCTGGTTCACGACGAAACAGGCTTTCCCCTCTGCTGCTAACAGTCTAGCGGCATTTCTCGAAAAGCGGTCAGTTAAATCGTAATCGATCCCAAAACCACTATGAAAGGGCGGGTTACATAGTATCAGATCGTACTCAGAGGCCAACTCTTCACCGGCATTGGTTAAGCAAACTTCAGCCTGAAAGTTCGCTGCTGCCAAGGTTGCTTGCGTCGCTTTGATTGCTGCTGCGTTATTGTCAGTCGCTGTGATGAAAGATGCTTGGCTACAGGAAGCGAGAGTAAGATAACCTGATCCACAGCCCAGGTCTAACACACGATCGGCTCCAATCGGTAGCTGACGATTGAGGATATAAGGTAGGCGCTCAATCAGCTGCTGGCTACCTTGGTCGATTTTTTTCCAACCATACACACCGGGCTTTGATAGTAGTGAGTATTCACTTACTTTTATAACCTCTCGGACTTGATGATAGTCTTGATCATCTAACGGTGTGCCTGTTGCCTGGCCTACTGTGAGTTCGACCCTCCAGCTATCGCCGCCCAATTTAACCTCAGAGCGATCACCGTTTAGGCATTTTTGGCCATTTTTGGCGTAGCTTTTGATTCCCTCGGATTTATCACCTAATAAGATAAGGCGAGCACCGGGCTTTAACTGCTCTGCCGCCAAATTGATGAGATGATTAACAACCGCCTTCTCTTTGCTAATGCGAAACAGAATAAAATCAGTGGTTAAGTCTGTAGGCCACTCAAAGTCAGAGAGCCTGCATTGCCAGCCTTGAGCGCAAAGTGCTTGCTGCTGATCAAAGCGATTGGTCAGAGCCTGCCAACCGGAGGCGGCTTGAAGTGATTTGGGGTTGAGGTTTTCATCAACAATCAGAAGTCCGTTTGGACTAGCCTGAACCTCCTGATTGATGAGCGATTCGAAGTTAGCCATTAAAGATGCTGGCTACCTCGTCGTCAGTGAGCTCTCGCCACTCACCCTCATAGAGATCATCATCCAGTGCGATCGGTCCAATCGATTCGCGATGCAGCTCTTCTACTTTGTTACCCAGTGCTGCGAACATGCGCTTTACTTGGTGGTAGCGTCCTTCGAACAGCTCCACTCTGGCTACCTGCTCAGAGAGAATCTCTAATTTTGCCGGTTTAGTGAGCTCTTTCTCACCATTAAGCTGAATACCGCGCTCGAATTTCTCGATGTAGCTCTCATCAATCGGGTCTGCCAAGGTCGCTTCATAGATCTTACCCAGCTTATGACGTGGCGAGGTGATACGGTGACACCACTGCCCGTTATCACTGAGCAGTACTAACCCTGTTGTATCAACATCTAACCGACCGGCAATCGTGAGGTTATCGACACGTGGAAGTTCGATAAGGCCCAGCACGGACGCATGATCACCCTCATCGTGTGAGCAGACATAACCCAGGGGCTTATTAAGCATGATGTAGCGATCACGCGGGGCTTCAATTTCGTAGCCGTCCAGAATGACTTCATCCTCATCAGCCACTTTGCGTGCGGGGTTCTTTTCAAGTTCGCCATTCACTCGTACCTCTTCGGCGTGCAGCATACGCTTCACCTCTTTACGAGAGAAACCGGTGGATTGAGCAAGGTACTTATCGAGTCGCATAGGAAGGGTTCACCTGAATTAAGATCATTGCATTATACCGGAGCAACCGATGGCTGCGAACAATCAGGTGATTTCTTATCCCGATTCGCTAAAATAGCTGCACAAACTGTTAGGAGTCGTGTGTGAAGCTATTTGTTGATGATCTTACCCATGTTGATTTTACCTATCTGGACGCGCAACGCGGTCTTGTGGGTGAATCCTGGGCTGTCCGTTTAGAGCTGGACGGCCAATTAAACGATGAGGGGATGATTGTCGATTTTGGCATCGTTAAAAAGCGCGTGAAACAGTGGTTTGATGCTGGCTTAGATCACTCGTTAGTGATTGCTGATAAGACACCTAACCTAAAGGTGACTTTAGCCGAACAGAACACGACTGTGGAGTGGCTCTACCCATCGGGTGAGCCCCTTCGTTGCAGCGCGCCACATCAAGCGTTTGAGATCCTTCCCGTGGATGCGATAGAGCCTGAACCCGTCGCTCGTTGGTGTGAACAGGAGTTATCTGCGATCTTTCCAACGGTCAGTGGTATCAAAGTGACCCTATACCCGGAAGTGATTGACGGTGCCTACTACCATTACACACACGGTCTACAGAAGCATGACGGTAACTGCCAACGTATCGCTCATGGACACCGCTCAAGAATCCACATTCTAGTTGATGGTGAGCGTGATCTAGCACTTGAAGCGCAGTGGGCAAAGCGCTTTGAAGATATCTACATAGGGACAGAAGATCACGTTGTCAGTCGCACTGAACAGTCTGTCGATTTTGCCTACCAAGCACCCCAGGGGACATTCAGCCTAACGCTTCCTACCTCAGTGGTCTACATGATCGACACGGAATCTACCGTGGAGTTGATCGCCAATCACCTGGCGCAAACCATTGCTGCAACCCTACCTGGCAAACAGATTGAAGTGCGTGCGTTTGAGGGGATTGGTAAGGGTTCGATCGCAACGGCTTAGCGATCGAACTCCAGATTATCAATTAGACGAGCGTGACCCAAATAGGCGGCCGCTAAAATCACCAATTGAGTGTCATCCGGTGTCGCCGGCTGAAGCGTATTGCGATTAACGATATGCACGTAATCACGACGGAACCCTGCCTCTTCTAGTGCTTCACTCGCTTTGACCTGTAGCACTGCAAACTCATTGCTACCCGCTTGAACCTGATCACGGATTTGGCTCAGTTGCTGGTAGAGCGCTGGCGCTGCAGCCAGTTCGCTGTCGGTTAGATAACCGTTACGAGAGCTCAGGGCTAAACCTGATTCAGCACGGGCTGTCTCTTCCCCAACAATCTCAATGGGCATCGATAGATCATCGACCATACGGCGGATCACGTGCAGCTGTTGAAAGTCTTTCCGACCAAATACCGCTAGGTCAGGTTGGACCAAATTAAACAGTTTGTTGACGATGGTCGTGACACCGCGGAAGTGTCCGGGGCGGCTAGCACCGCAGTAAAGATTAGAGACTTCTGGTACTTCAACAAAGGTCTGTGAATCACGACCCTTTGGGTAGACCTCTGCCTCAGCTGGCGCAAACAGCAGATCACAGCCAAACTCTTTCAGACTTGCCTGATCCTCTTCAAGGGTGCGCGGGTATCGTTCCAAGTCGTCAGCGTTATTAAACTGTAACGGGTTAACGAAGATCGATGAGACAACAAAGTCTGAAAGCTCGCGAGCCCGAATCAAAAGATTTAAGTGACCTTGATGAAGGTTGCCCATGGTCGGCACGAAGCCGATCTTTTTACCTGCAGCACGTGCTGCAGTGACCGCAGCTCGAAGCTCGGCAATGGTCGTAACGGTTTTCATAGATTATTCGAAACTGTGCTCTGGGCCAGGGAATGTGCCGCTTTTAACGTCGGCAACGTACTGTTCAATCGCCTCTTGGATCGAGCCAGCACCTTCCATAAAGTTTTTAACGAATTTGGGACGCCGTCCAGGTGTAATACCTAGCAGATCATGCATTACAAGCACTTGAGCATCGGTAAGATTACCTGCACCGATGCCAATCACTGGGATGTCGAGGTTTTTAGTGATTTCACAGGCCAGTAGGGTTGGCACACACTCTAACACCAGCATATCTGCGCCTGCGTCCTGTAAGCGCTGAGCGTCCTCAAGCATCAACGTCGCAGCATGATTGTCGCGTCCCTGTACCTTGTATCCACCCAATTTATTGACCGATTGTGGTGTTAAACCTAGGTGTGCGCAGACAGGTACGCCTTGGCGGCTGAGTGCTGAAATGGTGTCAGTTAACCAAGCACCGCCTTCCAATTTGACTATGTGAGCACCTGCACGCATCAGTTTTGCGGCACTCTCTTCCGCTTGCTGAGTGTTTGAGTAGCTCATAAAGGGCAGGTCAGACACGATCAGCGACCCTTGGTTGCCCATAGCCACCGCGCGAGTGTGGTAGGCCATATCGTCAACCGTTACCGGCAGTGTGCTGGATTCACCTTGCAGAACCATGCCCAATGAATCACCGACCAGTATCAGGTCTACGCCAGCACTGCTGGCGACATGGGCGAAGGTTGCATCGTAAGCAGTTAGAACCGCAAACTTCTCTCCCGCCTGTTTTTTCTCAATTAAACGGTGCAGGCTTGGTGTGCTCATTTAATCAGTCTCTCTATTCGATAAGATGCGCACTATTATAGTGCGATTGGTTCCAGTGTGCCCATAGGACATTCCAGCAAAATTTCGCTTAGGTGATCACCATTTGGTAGCACTAAATTGGGTTCAATCTCAGCGAGAGGGTAGAGGACAAAGCTTCTCTCACGCATAAAAGCGTGGGGTACAGTAAGTCGCTCAGTGTTAATGGCTTGATCACCAAAGAGTAAAATATCCAGATCTAAGGTTCTCGGCCCCCAGTGTTGCACTCGAACACGATCATGGGACTGCTCTATCGCTTGCAGTTCATCCAACAGTTGTTCAGCTTCTAAGCTTGTCTCGAGGCAAGCAGCCGCATTGATGTAGTCGGGTTGTCCAGGAGGACCCACTGGGTCGGAGCGATAGAGTCTGGAGTGCTCTACTAGCTTAGAGTTGGGAATCGCCTGAAGTTCTCGCAGAGCGTCAGCCACCTGCTGTAGAGGATTCTCTAAATTGCTGCCCAATCCAATATAGGCGCGAATCATCTTATGACTGCTCTTTTGGCTTACGATTAGGACGGCGACGGCGAGAGCGTTTGCGGCGCTCTTCAGCGGGTATCTGAGGACGAGCATTGGGTTGGCTGTTCTGGTATTCGGTCCACCAACCACTGATTCCGTTAAGATCTTCACCACTCTCTTCACGCAACACTAATAGATCGTAGCCAGCACGGAAGCGAGGGTGCTCCATTAGTTGATCGGCACGATCGCGGCGCATTAGACGGTGCTGCATCTCCCAGATTTCACGAATCGTCGTGGAGAAACGTCTTGGAATGGCAGTCGCTCGGACCTGTTCACCTAGGATCTGATTAGCGGCCTCGTGAAGTCGCTGTAGAGGCGGTAGGTCTTTATGTCCTTCAAGATCACGCATGCGATCCACCAGCGGGTACCAAAGCATCGCTGCAAATAGAAAAGCGGGGTTGACGCTCTTATCCTGAGCAAGACGGCGATCAGTATTGCGTAACGCATTGTTAACGAGCTGCTCGACTGGGTACTCATCGCTACCTAACATGCGATCAGTGGCCGGTAGAAGGTACTTAAATAGATCAAAACGGAGCAGTTGGCGAAGGCAGGCTTCGCCGTAGCCGGTTTGTAATAGCTTAAGTACTTCATCAAACATGCGAGCAGGAGCGACTTTGCTGATCAAGCCACCCAGTTTATGAATCGGTTGGGCGGTGTCGGGGTCGATATCAAAGCTCAGTTTTGCAGCAAAGCGAGCGGCGCGCAGCATGCGAACAGGGTCTTCACGGTAGCGCTCTTCAGCATCGCCGATGATGCGAATGCGTTTTTCCAGAAGATCTGGGTAGCCATTAGCGAAGTCGTAAACGGAGTTGTCTTCAACGTTGTAGTAGAGCGCGTTAATCGAGAAGTCGCGGCGCTTTGCATCCTCTTCGATCGTGCCGTAGACATTATCACGCAGCAGCATGCCAGAGGCGGCCTGTCGTGATTGATCCTTAGAGGTTGAAACGCTGTCGTGTCCGGCACGGAAAGTGGTGACTTCGATGATCTCTCGACCAAAACGGACGTGGACGATCTTGAAGCGGCGACCAATAAGTCGAGCACGGTTAAATAGGGGTTCTGCTTGCTCAGGGGTTGCGGAGGTAGCAACGTCAAAATCTTTAGGGTTTTTGCCGACCAGAAGATCGCGTACACAGCCACCGACTAGATAGCCATCGTAGCCGTTATCAAGCAAACGGTAGACGACACGCATGGCATTGTCATCCAGAGCGTGGCGAGGAATGTTATGGATCGACTCGGGAACAACGCGACGTTCACCTTCCGGCAAAATGGCTGTGACTAGATCATCCGCTTGGGTGTTTTCAATATTGGCTTCAGTGATCGGTGCCGCTTTAGTACGAAGCGCAAAATAGAGGCCAGCAATCGCGGCAATGCCCAAAAGGAACAGAACAATTTGAGAAGTCATTTAAAAACAGTTCGAGTCAAAATACAAAGGCGCTAGTCTACCAGTAGTTAGTAAGAATTAATAACCGGTCTGAAAATGTCTTATATAAAATGAATTTTAGAGGGGTAGGATTTGCGTTTGGGGGTTCGAGCGTGAGGCTGCCACCAATAATTTGGTGTTATTTTTATTGTCCCTTGCGGTGACAGTCCTCACGATCGAGTAATGCTCCATTTTTATTTTTATTCGGAGCAGGTATTTCGTCGGCACCTTTTGCTCTTGTTATTTTTATTTGAGCTAAGTATTGCGCCGTCCTTTCTTGTTGTTGTGGAGCGACTATAGGTAATCCATTAGCTCTATTCAACCCTAAAGTGAAAAAAATTTAACACTTCATACCAAAGTCTAAATAACTAGCTGTTTTTAATAACTTTTGGAACTTTTTGTATATCCCAAACGTCTAGTGCGAACTGAATAAAAGTCTCTACATCGCTCGGTGTATCGCACTTTTCATCAATCTGCCCAAGCCTAACCATCGCCTTTTTAAGTTGTTTAATGATTTCCAATGGTTCTGTTGGCAAGGCGCACGCAAAGGTCTGTTTCGATAGTTTTTGTCCATCAGCGGCTAACACCAACGGCAAATGAGCATATTTCAGCAGAGGGTAGTCCTGTGTGAGCTGCAGTGCTCGCTGTTTATGCGTTTCATCAAGCAGATCTGACCCTCTAACAATGTCAGTCACTCCCTGTTCATAGTCATCCAGTACGACTGCAAGCTGATAAGCAACAATGCCATCACGACGGTAGAGAATGAAATCACCAACCCCTTCTGAAGGAGTCGGCTGAGAGCCTTGAAGGAGGTCATCAAACCCTGAACATTGCTCCACTTTAAATCGGACTGCGGTTGGCTCTTTATTGGCAGGGTGCAGCAAACAGTACCGATCGTAATGCGGTAAGGCGTGCCGACTCTTTAAGTCCGTTCGGCTACAACCACAGCGATATGCCTGCCCTTGAGCGATGAGCGACTGAAAGAGATCAGTGTAGCGATCGATTCGGTCAGTTTGACGCATGACCGTTTTATCCCAATGGAGACCGTAGGCTTCTAGCGCTTCAAGAATCGCCTTTTCATGCGCCTGCTGACAGCGTGGTTGATCAAGATCCTCTATTCGGACTAGCCAAAGTCCATGATGCTTTTTAGCTTCTAGGTAACTGGCCAGCGCGGTTAGCAGTGAGCCTTCGTGAAGAGGGCCTGTTGGAGAGGGGGCGAATCGACCAATGTAGTTCATTGTATGAATATAAAGGACATAAAAAAGCGCGGTACAAACCGCGCTTCTATTATTTGCCTGTCTGCTTTTCTTTTATCTCTGCAAGCGTCTTGCAGTCGATACAGAGAGTTGCCGTTGGTCGAGCTTCGAGTCGGCGAATACCGATCTCTACACCGCAGGCTTCACAATAGCCGAAATCGTCTTCATCGATTGACTCGAGTGCTTTATCGATCTTGCGAATCAGCTTGCGCTCACGATCTCGTGTGCGAAGTTCAAGGCTGAACTCCTCTTCCTGGCTGGCACGATCGGCAGGGTCAGCAAAGTTGCTAGCCTCTTCCTTAAGGTGGTTGATGGTCATATCGACCTCTTCCATCAGTTCGCGCTTCCACTCTTTAAGAATAAGTCGGAAGTGATCCTTCTGCGCATCGTTCATGTACTCTTCTGAGTCTTTGATGTCGTATGGCGCAATGTGAGTAAAAGATTCAGTATTACTGCTTGGCATAGTGTCTGCCTCGTACCCTGTGATTGTATTATTGCTCTCGATTATTGGGTAATACGTTGGATCGAGAGAGTCCGTTTTTTAGTAAGTCAGCGAAGTTACCAGAACAGTATAAAGATGGCTAGTCTCTGTTGGTGTAACAAGTATACTGTGTCGATTCGATCGGGAGGTGATATGTCTAAGAGTTGGAGTCAGCGTTCGCAGTTAATTGAATCCTTTAAAGTGATGGATCTGCTTAAACACGCTCATGCGTTAGCCGATCAGGGGCGCTCTATCATCCATTTAGGGGCGGGCGAACCCGATTTTGGTGCGGCACCCCAGGTGATCGAGGAGGCAAAACGTCTGCTGGACACTACCCCTATGACCTACACACCGGCAGCAGGTATTTCGGCTCTTCGTGAAAAAATTGCAGCCTTTCACCAACAGCGTTACGGGCAGAAGATCGCCGCAGACAATGTGTTAGTCACAGCAGGTGCTTCAGCTGCACTGCAATTGACCTTTGCCCTGTTAGCCAATCGTGATCAAAAGATATTGATGGCCGATCCAGGCTACCCCTGTAATCGTCAATTTTTGCGCATAGTGGAGGCCCAAGCGGTCTCTATTCCCGTGGATCATGAACAGAACTACCAATTAACCGCTGAATTGGTTGAGCAGCATTGGGATGAACAGACTGCAGGCGTTCTTATTGCCTCGCCAGCTAACCCAACCGGAGCGGTCATCGATCCACAAGAGCTTGCCAATATTGCAGCAACGGTCTCTCGTTTAGGTGGCACCTTGGTTGTTGATGAGATCTACCACGGCCTAACCTACGGTGCAGAGACTCCCAGTGCCTTTAGCATCGATACAAACTGCATCGTGATCAACTCGTTTTCAAAATATTTCGGCATGACGGGCTGGCGCTTGGGTTGGTTGGTAGCGGATGCATCAGCGGTGGCTGAAATGGAGAAGATGGCACAAAATCTCTACATTTCTCCCACGACCTTGTCTCAGTATGCTGCGCTCAGAGCATTCGAACCTGATGCGATTGAACTGTTCGAGTTGCGAAGAGAGGAGTTGCAGCAGCGACGTGATCGCCTGTTAGAAGGGCTCAAGCGAATTGGTTTTAAAGTCCCTAGAACGCCAGCGGGTGCTTTTTATATCTATGCCGATGCTTCAGACTTGTGTGATGACAGCTTTAGTTGGTGCTGGGAGTTACTAGAGAGGGCGGGCGTGGTCGCGACGCCTGGTGCCGATTTTGGTGAGTATCAGGCGCACAAATTTGTTCGCTTCGCTTACACCACCTCTTTGGCCAATATCGATGAGGCGCTTAACCGAATTGAACAGTTTGTCAGCGACACTAGAGGTTAAATCGTTAACCTAATATTCCCGTCGATGATTTCAAAGGGGATCGCCTCTAACCGTTCACCTGGGCAGGGGCCCGCAATGCATTCACCCTCGTTTATCGTGAAAAGTGCGCCATGCGTGGCGCATTGGATGAACTGCTTTTCGACATCCAAGAAAGTGTCTGGTTGCCACTCTAGGCGAATTCCGCGATGGGGGCAGCTGTTTTTGAAAATTGAGAGTTGGTCGCCCTGTTTTACAACAAAAAGGGATAGGCCCTCCCGTTCAAAACCACGGCTTTCACCGTCGACTAAATCCGATACACTGCAGAGAATCATGGGTTACACCTAAAATTTTTCCAAATTTTAATGCTTTACAGAGAGAAACGGTATGCCTGTTCATCCCTTTAAACGTCACAAAGTCAGTGTCATTTTACAGGCCTATGACGTGGATCTGTTTGGCCATTTTTCTGAGTTAAGCCAGTCTCTCTCAAAGTTTAATCTTGATCCTGATATGAATGTTTCGTCTCTGCTTCTGCAGGCCGGTCACTCTTCGGGTGCTGATGAAGTCTTTTTCGAATCGCGCAGTGAAAGGGTAAAAACTCAGTTGTTACTCGAATCAATATTGCAGCGCCCCTTTAAAACGCTCTCGAGAGGAGAGAGGCAGCGTGTGCAGCTGGCCTGTGATTTGGTGAGTCGCCCCAATGAGCCCAGCCTAATATTAATTGAAGAGCCTTGCACTGCCATGGATGCGGAGTTTAAACGCCGGGCAGGGGAGCTACTTAGATCATTTAAAGAGGAGGGCTATGCGGTTGTTGTGACCCTTCAAGAGGCGAGTTTGGCTTCACGAATGGGGGATTACTTTTACTTACTTGGCACCCAAGACTCTGTTGTCGAGGGTGACCACTCTGTTCTAACGGTCGCTCACTTAAGGCAACTGTTCGAGGTGGAAGTCGAGAGTGCAGAGCCCACTGAGGAGGGTTATCCGCAGTTTACCGTCTCTGGTAGCAGCTTCTGATCAATCAAGTATTGAATGATCTTAAGGTGCGCATTCTCTTCGCTGGTATCGATGTGAAGGGCGATCTTCTCTTCCTCTTCACTTAATGGCTCAGCGACGCGTTTTTGCGCTTGCATCACTTCAATAGTTGCATCTGTTGGGTCTTCACGCTCTTCAGATCGTTTAGCCAGGCGCGCCTCGATGACCTTTTCTGGGGGTTCACAAGCGATGATTCGTGCTGGGCAGCCCAGCTCTTCGGCCAGTTGCAGAAACTGTCGACGTGAACGTTGGCGAATGTATGCGGCATCCAGAATCAGAGTCTGGCCCGCTTCTAACAGAATGCCAGAGACGCGCTTCATCTCTAGGAAAGTGCGCATATTCATGTCTGCACCGTACATCTCAAGGCTTTCACCTTCGCGAGACGCTTTGCGATAGATCTTTTTACGCTCAGCACTTGATCGTACACGAACACCGGAGATCAGCTCGGCTAATTTGCTAGAGATATGTGATTTACCGGAGCCGCTAATCCCCTGCATCATCACCAACATCGGTAGTGGCGCAGCCGCGTATTCGGCGGTCAGTTTAAGGTAGTGTTGGAACTCAGCAAGATTGGGTTTCTCGCCCAACATGGCGACTTTCGCTCGTACCATCGCGCGGTGCGCTTTGTAGTAGGGCAGTAGAATTAACCCTTCGTAATCGCCGGTGATCTCCATATAGCGGTTAAGACAACGGTTCGCCCAACGAGGGTGGCCGTTAGCCTCTAGGTCCATCAACAGGAAGCCAAGGTCCGACATCTTATCGATCCAACGGAACTCTAGGTTGAACTCAATGCAGTCAAACACGAGGAGTGAATCACCATCTAAGGTGATGTTGCCCAGGTGAAGATCACCGTGACACTCACGAATCGAGCCATCGAGCTTGCGACGACGCATTAAGGGTTCAAGCAGTTGGTAACGATCTTTAATGTGCTGCCAAAGACGGTCGAGCTCTTTGGCATCCTCTTCGGGAATAAGCGAACGATCGATGTCCCTGTAGTTATCTTCGGAAATGGCGGCAATACTGTCGGGTTCGCCCCATGGACTTCCGGGGGCAACAATGGGTGCGCGCTGATGGAAGTCAGCAATTTTATCAGCCAGTTTATCGATCCAGTTGGGGTCGAATTTGTAGACGTTTAGTAGCTCGGAGAGCAGTAGCCCTGAAGCAAACTCACGCATTTTGACGGCGTATTCGATCGGCTCACCTGTCGCTCCAATCACTGGATCGCTCTCAGTACCGCCGATAGCCACAACTTCAATATAGGTATTTTCAGAAAGACGTTGATTGAGGCGAAGTTCCTCCTCACAAAAGTACTTTCGCTTCTCAAGTGTAGTAAAATCTAAAAATCCAAAGTTGACCGGCTTTTTGATTTTGTAGACGAACTCGCCGGTTCTGATAAGCCACGCGATGTGCGTCTCAATCACTTCAAACTCGCTCACCTCATGCGGGTAGCAAGCTGGATTGAGTAGATTGTTTACCAGCGTGGATTCCATAGTTCGACTAAACTGCCCTTACTAAACATAAGCTGGCCTAACGAAATACGCACCAGCGGGTCGAAGATTATACTGAGAAGATGACAAAAAAGAGACATCAATCTAAGCAAACCAAAGCAAAATCGAGCCGCAGTTGGGCTAAATCGCTGTTTTGGTTTCTTTTTAAATTGGGTTTAGTCGCCACGGTTGTTGCTGCGGTGGGTCTGGTCTACCTCGATGCGCAGGTGCGTGAAAAGTTTGAAGGCAAACGCTGGTCGTTGCCGGCTAAGGTCTATGCACGCCCATTAGAACTCTACCCAGGCCAACGCTTGGACTCTGCTGCTTTGCAGCTTGAACTAAAAGCGCTGGGTTACAGCATTGGTAATCAGGTCAATCGCCCTGGCACAGCGCGAGTCAGTGCCAATCGAGCCGACATCTACACTCGTGGCTTTGATTTTCCTGAGGGCGCTGAACGATCAAAACGCGTCACCCTTAGCTTTCAGCAAGGCCAGATAGCCCGCCTGATGGATGCTAATAATCGCTCCATGACGCTGGCGCGTTTAGAGCCAGTGCTGATAGGGGGGATCTACCCCGGTGATAATGAAGATCGTGAACTGGTGCGTATTCAAGATGTGCCCAGTCTACTGCCCCAGGCCCTAGTTGCCGTTGAAGATCGGGCCTTTTACGATCATTTCGGCATCTCTTTGAAAGGCATTGCCCGTGCGATGTGGGTCAATCTTCGTGCGGGTCGATTTGTTCAGGGGGGGAGTACCCTCACTCAGCAGTTGATCAAGAACTTCTACCTGACCTCTGAGAGAACCCTCTCGCGTAAATTGCTTGAACTGCCGATGGCGGTTCTGTTGGATCTTCACTACGAGAAAGATGAGATTCTTGAGGCCTATCTTAATGAGGTTTATCTGGGACAGGATGGCGCGCGTGCGATCCACGGTTTTGGTCAAGGTAGCCTCTTCTACTTCGGCCGTCCCGCCGCTGAACTCGAGCTGCATCACATTGCATTGCTAGCTGGGTTGGTTAAAGGGCCTTCTTATTATGATCCTCGGCGTCACCCAGAGAGAGCTCTAAAACGCCGTGATCTGGTACTGAAACTGCTGTTGGATCAAGCGATGATCAGCTCCAATCAGTATCAACGTGCGATACAACAACCGCTTGATGTCATTAAACGAGGCACCCGTTTAAAAGGGGCTTACCCAGCCTACCTCGATGTGGTTAAACGTCAGCTTCGACAGGAGTATCGCGAAGAGGATTTGAATTCTGAGGGGATTCGTATTTTTACAGCACTGGATCCTTTAGTGCAGCAGAATGCGGCTTCTGCGTTAAGTGAACGTATCGCGTTGTTAGAAAAACAGTACGGCAAAAAAGCACAGCCTCTGCAGGGCGCAACGGTGGTTACCGATCCGCAAACAGGAGAGTTGTTAGCGGTTATTGGTGGACGTAATGCCCGATTTGCTGGATTTAACCGGGCCTTGGATGCTCGCCGCCCGATTGGTTCCTTAGTTAAACCGGCCACCTTCTTGGCCGCGTTAGAGAAGGGGTACACCCTAACGACACTGATCGAAGACAGCGCCTTTCAGATGCAGCAGCCGGACGGGTCGGTCTGGTCACCTGAGAACTTTGACGGCAAAGAGAAGGGCATGGTGCCCCTGTATGAGGCCATTTCGCGCTCCTACAATCTCTCCTCAGCACGTTTAGGTCTGGATATAGGAGTCGATTCGGTCATCGATATGTTGAAGCGACTAGGCGTTGATTCAGAGATCAAACCCTACCCATCGCTGCTATTGGGAGCGCTAAACCTGGCGCCTATTGAAGTGGCACAGGTCTATCAAACGCTAGCCGCGAATGGGTTTAGAATGCCGCTTCGCGCCATTCGTCGAGTGACCGATGCCTATGGGCAAGAGCTCTCTCGCTACCCCTTTAAGCTCAATCAAGTCGTTGATCCTAAACAGGTTCACTTGATTCATTACGCAATGCAATCAGTGGCTCGTGAGGGTACGGCTAGATCGCTCTACAGAACCTTGCCCGCCAACTTAAATGTGGCGGGTAAAACAGGGACATCCGATCAGCAGCGAGATAGTTGGTTTGCAGGATTTACCGGCAGCCGTTTAGCCGTTGTTTGGGTTGGCCGTGATGATAATGCGACCTTACCCTTTACTGGATCAGGCGGCGCATTAAAGGTGTGGACGGATCTGATGAAGAGAGAGCAGCCCGAACCCTATTTAGCTTTAAAACCGAGAGAGGTGGAGTATGTTTGGGTCGATGCAGCGCAAAATGTTCAAACCGAACAGCAGTGTGAGGGGGCTCGTTCAGTTCCCTACATTCAAGGCACAGAACCTGTACAGCGAGTCAGCTGTGGTGGCAAACGCAAACCTGGGGAGGCGATTAAATCGCCATTAGACTGGTTCAAAGGTTGGTTTAATTAGATTTTCTGCAATCAACTGATTATTCTTAGTGCGTCTTAATCTTGAGAACATCGAGTCGGTTCATGAATCTGTACCAATCTTTATCCACTTCAGCTGTGCTGACCTTGCTGGTCGGTTGTGCAGGCCCAAGCCCTTACCTCACTCCGGTAGAGGAGCGTGATGTGTCGCCACGCAATGCAAAGGTTGCACCCGGCGCGGTTGTTCCGGTGGAACCCCGCGGTGATGTGAATGTTGCCCCCATCTACGATGTGCCGAACTTCGCACCAACTCAACCTTCACAACAACCCGCTCAAATTGCTCCCTCTGAGCCGCTCGCGATTGATGAAAGTTCCAACTCAGCAACAGTGTCGTTGCTCGCTGAAGCAAAACAGGCTGCGGATAGAGGTGATCTGGCAGCTGCTGAATCCCAAGTTGAACGCGCACTGCGTATCTCACCGCGCGATCCACAGGTCTATTTGCATTTAGCGTCTATTAAACGCCGCCAGTTGAATCTGATTCAGGCAGAGCAGGTTGCGCTAAGAGGTGTTGCCGTTGCAACGGGACTTCCCGATTATCAGCGCAAACTCTGGCGTGAACTGGCATTGATTCGCGAACAGGCAGGGGATGCAGCTGGCGCCGCTGCTGCACGCGCAGAAGCTACTCGATAAGTTGGAGCGGTCTTATTAAGGCCGCGATTTTATTTGAATGACTTATCGGTTATGAGTGTTAAGCCCTAGCATTAACCGCCTTAAATCGCGTTCTTGTCGTATCACCCTAATTACGAAGACATTTTCTTTCTCGATTCTGTAGACGATGCGTGAGGGTGGAGTGATCACTTCCCTGTAGTTTTGTAATGGAAGCTCAGGTAAGCGGCGACCTGATTCAGGATATTGTTCCAGTCGCCTGACGCTAGACAGTATTCTCTGCACTAACTGCTTTGCTGCGGCTCTGTCACTAATAGCAACATACTCTGCTAATTCTGAAAGGTCATCGATCGCTTTTTCTGTCCAGATTAGCTTAGCCATTTGTCCAACTTGGCTTCTACTTCAGCTTGAGTATGAACTTTGCCTTCAGCAACGTCTTTTTCACCAAGCGCAATCGCTTCAAGCAAAGCCAATCGGTTTTGCATGTACTCGTAATCTTCTACGTCTACTAGGTAGGCCGAAGGCTGTCCATGTTCTGTAATCAAGATAGGCTCCTTGTTGACGTGCAACTCACTAAGAATTTTAGTCGCGTGCCTTTTAAGGTTGGTTACTAACTCTGTTTTCATAGATAACCCCTGAGTTTTAAGTGATACAATTGTATCACTTTATCTAAATGGAATTCATCTCAGGGGTAACTTAAGGGGGCTGACCTTTCGGTCTGACCCCCTTATCGAGTATCAATATCACTCACTATGCCAGGCAGTCGCTAAGGTGTTGTTGAGGGTGTTTCTATCCTCCAACGTCACCTCTTCTTCATCGAGTGCATCAAACTGGGCAATTGCATGAATGATGGCGTTGATATCAGCCATATCAGCCCAGCCATCTTCAGTTTCTATCCTCTCAATGCCATCTTTATTAGCCGATTGAATAGTCACCTCGGTGCTGGAATCACGGTCTTTTATCAGTAGCGAATCATTAAGCATCTCCAACTGAAGACGCTCCCAATTGATGCCTTCCAATACAAGCGTATCACTCCCACTGCTATCCACTATTTGGTCTGATCCATCATCCGCTCGAATAATGTAAGTATCATCGCCTTTTCCGCCTTCCAGCAGGTCATCCCCTTTACCGCCGGTTAACTGGTCATCGCCATTGCCGCCCATAAGCCTGTCTTGGCCACTGCCCCCAAAGAGATGATCCGTGCCGTTGTCGCCTGATAGCTTATCGTTTCCGGATCCACCATAAAGTTGATCCGACTCGTTGCCGCCAAACAGGTGGTCCGAACCGCTACCGCCATGCAGACGATCTTCTCCCTGATCACCAAATAGTTCGTCATCGCCGGAATCGCCATAGATGAGATCGTTGTTCTGATCTCCGTGGATAAGATCATCACCGCCACCTCCGGATATAGTATCGTCACCACCATGACCACTGATGACATCAGCAGAGGCTAAGCCTTGGATATGATCATCGCCGTTGCTGGTCGCAAGCGTCTGCTGGGCAATGTCCGATAGATTCATCTGTTCACCGTTACTGAACTCAATCAATTTGATGGTGTCGAGTGAGATAAGATCGCCATTAAAGAAGGATTTGACGGTAATTAGATCCCCCGGCTGCCCTGTTTCGATTAAGAGATCATCGTTGATCCGGCTGATATCAACTTGCTTTTTGCTAATAGTGGAATCAAACAACACCCTATCGATGGAGTCACGGTCGCGGTTGTTGATCACATCTTGACCGTGACCTCGGCTAAAGAGGTAGGTGTCTTTGCCTTTACCTCCTTGCAAAACGTCAGCCCCTTCACCACCTACTAACAGGTCACCTCCTTCACCTCCAGATAAGTGATCATCTCCACGGTTACCTATTAAATGGTCGTCACCACCGGCGCCCTCTAGGTATGCATTGGCCTCTGTTCCAAGCAATGTATCATCCCCCTCAAGTCCATAGAGCCTATTGGAGTCGAGTGATTGGTAGAGGCTGTTAAGCTCAAAAATAGAGTGCTGTGTTGAAACCCCCTCCGCATTCACTAGTTCAATTGTTTCAATCAGATTGGGTGTGATAATACCTTTGTCATAGACCTGTTTGATGGTGATCTGATCTCCCTTCAATTGACCGTTTTGGTCTGAGAATTGGATCAGTAGATCCTCTCCAGAAGTTCCAATGCGTCGAAGAGTTAGCTGATCAGATTGCTCTATTCCAACGATGCGAATTGTGTCTCTGCCGGAATGTTCAATGTAGGTGTCTTGCCCATCCCCTTGAGTAAATAGGTAAAGATCATCCCCGGAACCACCGTAAACTGTGTCATTACCTTGATTGCCATGAAGTGTATCCGCCAGATCGGAACCGAATAAATAATCGTCGCTGTTGCCGCCTTTCGTCGAAAAGTGAGTGATCACTTCTGATAGATTAAGAGCTTTGCCATCATAAAAACGTAGGGTTTCAATGGTGCCCTCCTGAAGGCTGCCATCAAAGTCGAATACGTTTTCTAACCGAATAGCAGCGCCACTTTTTGCGCCATCTTCATTCAGCAGATGAATGTCGATGTGACTGATGCCTCGCTCAAATAGAAGGTTATCGGCCGAAATACCCTCGCCAAACAGAAGCACATCGTCCCCTTGGCTGTCATAGATTTGATCAGAGCCGTCTCCAATGCTGTAGTGGTAAATATCATTACCCACGCCGCCAAAGAGTTGGTCGTCGCCTAAACCACCGGTGATAAGATCATCATCATTTGAGCCTGTCAGTGTCTCAGAAGCATCTGTACCTGTAATCTGTGAATCAATAAGCCATGGGGCAAGAGTGGGGTGCTCTTTCAGATCATCTATTACAACGTCATAAGCCGGTGACAGGCTCGATAGCTGCTGCACTGTTTTGAAGAGTAAGTTGGCTTGTGACAGATCGTTTTGATCGATAAGGCTTTGCAGATGGGCTTCGAAATTGGCGGTATCTGGAGCGAACTGACCGGTGCTTGAATCAAATTTAACCCCAATCAACTCAAAAGCCTCGGCATAGTGGGTTTGGGCGTTGAGCTGCCCTTCGACATAGTCGCTAAACGCTTTGAATTGTGCGATCAAAACCGGCGCCGCGCGGCCATGTGGATTAGGGTCATGTTCGCCCCAGCACCAAGTGCCGACATAATCTTTTGCCGTTAACTCTTCTAACGCCTCAAGCTGTCGAGCATCCATGACGTGCCCATAAATTCGGCTGGGGTCACGACTGTAAGGATCGACGTCGGATACACCTGTCCACTGGTAGATGATCTCATTAACCAACGCAGATCGTGCAGCAGAGTCGGACTCCTGAATAAACTGGTCAATCATCGACTTAAGGTCTGTATTGTGTGCCATCACCTGTTGCAGGTTGGCAACATAACCCCAGCCTTTAATATCAGGGTAGTTGATTAAGTCATCTGCTGTTTGAGAGGAACCCTGATAGGTGGAATGCGTTTCATCAGTTTGAAACCAGACATCGATCAGCTCATTGGAAGGGCTATTTGTATTTGCAAACGAGCTCGTTTGAATGAAGTGGTTGCCTTGTTGTTGCTGTGAATCTTCAGAGTAGTCTAGGTTGATCGATGTGATTCCGAGCTCTTCTAGAGTTTTCAGTTCAAACTCTTGAGTTTGTCCATCTAAATTGAGGTCTTGCCAGACTTTAAGCGCTTGAAAATCTCGATCGAACTCATCGATGACCCCATCGAAATTGGAGTCGTACTCTTTTAGAGCCTCAAACCCATTGGCGGCCTTGTCTCCGTTAGATAGCTGGGTGTTATTACCAAACAGCTCGGTTCCGTCATCGATTTTGCCGTTGTTGTTCAGGTCGATGGCCAACATGCCATCATCAGGTGATACCCATCCAGTTTTTTCGGCAAAACCATCGCCAGCGTGATCGAAATAGACGCCTTGATCAATTCCAATAGTTTCGACGCCGTCGCCGTCCAGATCTAAAACGAGCGGTGAGGTAATCGATTCTGCATTGGCGAAACTGGGTGCTTCAACATATTGATCATTCGCTGCAAACTCCCAATCATTCCAAGTGAGTTCAACATCAGGCTGATGCAAAATCATGTCAAAGATAGGATCAAGAGCCCCTTGTTCAGCTAAGTGCTCTCCTAAATCAGTAGCTAATGGGTAACTGGTTAAAATAGAACCCAAAAGACGCGTCTGTGGAGTAGGGATTGCATACAGTATTGAGCCAAGTGTAGATATATAGTCTGATAAATTTGCTGTTCCTTCTTTGTGTTTATCTAATGTATCCGCTATGGAAGATGCAAAAGTTAAGCTGGCGAAATGGTGTTGTATAACCTTAAGAAGGGTGGATTTGTTGTTGTCTGGAATTGTATCTATCGTTGCGCCGATAAGGGCTATACCAGCCGCAGCAGCTTGTAGCGGTGTACTGTCCTTGCTCTCAAAAATACCTATAGCATCATCAAAACTTTTAATTGATTTAGCTAGCTCAAAAACATCCAGTAGTTCCTCGCGAAGATTGCTCATAGTAAAAGTCCTTTTTTACTTTGTTTAGTTTTTTATAAATTGTGTACTACTAGAAATACCCAGGTAGCCACTAAGATTTGTAGTAAGAAGAAAAGAATTTTCCCTAAAGTATTGATTCCAATTACCTTCCACTTAGTTAAGTAGATAGATATCAGCATCACAAAAAGGGTCATAAAAAACACCTTTGTATTGTGCTCTGGAGGTACAAAAAACATAGATATAAGGGTTATGACAAACGTTAGCTTCCATATCACAACATCTTTAACCGTTATGTTTTCTGTATTCATACCATCACCTTCAAAACACGCACCATCAATACAGGTATCAACAGGCCAATGAAAAATGGATTGGCGAAATCCACCCATCGTCCTACTTTGATTTTTTTATATTTGATGTAGCTACACAATCCGACAGCAGATGCTGTTGCGGCAGCGTAGAGGTTGAAGTTATCGGGTCTTATGAATACTAATAAGATCAGAAAACCCATAATGATTGAGGTGGTCCATTTCAGAATGGATAACAATTTTTTCATCTATCGCTCCTCTATTGAGTCAGTTTTCATTCTTAGTAACGGTGAAAGTAGATATTCGATGATCCTCCTTTTGCCTGTTTTTAATTCCGCGCTGACGCTCATCCCGGGTTGCAGGGTGTGGGAATTGCCGTCGATTTCTAAGGTTTCTGAGAAGAGTTTAAGTTCTGCAGGAAAGAGTAAAACGCCTTGTTCATTTTGTTGTGCATCGGCGCCAAGGTGAACGATCTCAGCATCGATTACGCCGTATTTTGTGAACGAGAATGCATCCACTTTAATTTCGGCGCGTTGGCCTGTTCGAATAAAGCCCACATCGCTGTTTTGTAGCCAGGCTTCGACTCTTAACGATTGATTCAGTGGCACAAGATTCATCAGAGTCTCAGCACTGGTAGCGACAGCGCCAACCGTGAACGCGTTGAGATCACTGACGATCCCGTCAATGGGTGCGCGAATGTTATGCTGCTCGATGAACCACTCTAATTGAGCGATATCCCCATATAGAAATCTGGCGGCCTCTTGCAGTCGATGCAGTTCATTCAACGTTTGCGCTTTGCTCTCTGCTTTAAATGCTTGGATCTGCTTTTGAATTGAAACGGCCTGGCTCAAGGTTGAAGCTACGTCCAGTTGTACAGCTCTTAGGCTACCCTCCACTTCAATAAGCCGTTGGCGCTGGGTGAGAAGAGCGCTGTTTGATGCAGCACCGTTGTTAACCAATGACTCAATCGCATCTGTCTCTGCCTCAACAATTGAGTAGAGTTGTGACATTGAATCGAGTTGCGTTTTAGCCTGTGAATGACTCAATTCTGAGCTGCGCAGTTGCGCGTTTAACTGTTCAACTTTTTGGGTATAACTCTCTATCTGTTCTGAGAAAAGCGCCTGTTGAGGGTTAGAGGATGACAAATACTTGACGTTGCCGTTCTCTAAATACTCAGCAAAGTGCCGGGTGCGTTCTATCTCGTGTTGCTTAAACTCATATTGCTCCAGCCTCTGTTGGAGTTGATTAAAGGGTTCCGTGGCATCCAGTTCAATGAGGGTTTCACCGGCTTGAACCTCATCACCATTGGTGATGTGGATGGCATCGATTTTCCCTGTGATAGACGATTGAACTCGTTTTGTTTGTCCAGTTGGAATGACTTTTCCAGATGCCCTTGCCACAATGTCGACCTCACCAATAGACGCCCAGGTGAGCCCTGACATCATCAGCAGGGCGATTAAGTAGGCAGTTACCCTCGGCCATTTCTTGGGTGGCCGTTCTTGAATCAGTAGCGCACCAGGTAAAAAATCGTGCAGTTCTTTTGATGTCAGCTTCATGCGATGGCCTCCTTAAATTCTGATGGTTGATCGGCCGATTGAAGACGAAACATTTCGGCGTAGCGACCGTTTAATCTCAACAGCTCTTGATGGGTGCCAGACTCAGCTAACTCGCCTTGATCAATTACAATAATTCGATCGCAGTGTCTTACTGTGTTTAGGCGGTGCGCGACGGTGATGACGGTGCGCCCTTTGCAGATCAAGTGCATCTGCTGACGGATTTTCTCTTCTGAAATGTAATCGAGCGCGCTCGTTGCTTCGTCAAAAATCAGAATTTTGGGATTGCTGATCAGGGCTCTCGCTATCGCGATTCGCTGGCGCTGCCCCCCTGAGAGGTTGCTGCCACGCTCACCCACCAAGGTGTCATAAGCGGCTGGAAGCTCAGTGATAAACGCGTGCGCACCGGCCAGTTTGGCGGCTTTGACAATGGTTTCTAGCGATTCACCGGGTGTGCGTATCGCAATGTTGTCGCGCACACTTTTATTGAATAAAAAGCTCTCTTGTGGAACGACGCTGATATTGGATCTAAGCCAATCAGTGTTGACCTGTGCTAAATCAACACCATCAATGAGCACCTTTCCTAAGTTGGGTAGGTAAGTCCGTTGAATCAGCTTGGTCAGTGTGCTTTTGCCAGAGCCTGAAGCGCCGACAATACCGATCGATTCTCCGGCGTTGATCTCAAGGTTGATCCTATTCAGAACCGTGGGGCTATTCAGACTGTAGCGAAAACTGACGTGTTGAAAGGCAATGGAGCCTTGCAAGCTAGGGAGAGACGCTTGGCTTGTCTGAGCGTCAGACTCAGAGGGCGTATTGAGTATATCGCCGAGACGTTTCAAGGATATACCCGCTTGTTGGACGTCTTGCCAGAGTTGAACCAGTTTCAAAATGGGTGCACTGACTCGACCCGCGATCATATTAAATGCGATCAATTCACCGATGGTTAACTGATTGTCCATGACCAGAAGGGCACCAAACCAGATAATTAACACCGTGGTGAACTTGCTAATAAATTGAGCAATTTGAGTCGCGATATTACCTAGGTTTTTAGCTTTGAAGCCGATGCTCGTTGCCTGGGCAATCTGCTTTTCCCAGCGTTGCTGCATCTTTGGTTCAAGTGCCATCGATTTAACGGTATCAATGCCCGTGATCGATTCAACCAGAAACGCCTGGTTTTCGGCACTGCGTTTGAAACTCTCATTTAAGCGATGGCGCAAAGTGGGTGTGATGAGTATAGATAACAGCAAGTAGCAAGGAAGTGAGCCAAGAACGATCCACGTGAGCGTTGGGCTAAACATCCAAAGCACAGCGATGAACAGCAGAAGAAAGCTAAGATCAATCATCAGGGTCAAAGCACCCCCCGTGATGAACTCCCTCAGTGTGTCTAACTCTTTTATTCTGGCTACCGTATGTCCCACTTGGCGTGAATCGAAATAGGCCGCAGGTAAGCGCATGACATGGTTAAAGAGCTTAGCGCCAAGCTCAACGTCAATTCGGCTGGTGGTATGGACCATCAGGTAGTTGCGAACGATGCCCATCACCAATTCAAACATCAGCAGTGCAGCAAATCCGATGGCCAGAATATCGAGAGTAGTGAAGCCTCTATGCACCAACACCTTGTCCATAACGATTTGAAAGAAAAAGGGCGTGGCTAAGGCAAATAGCTGAAGGAATACAGAAATTATGATGACTTCGGTAAAAATCCCTTTGTGTTTAATCAGGGAAGGGATAAACCATTTCAGATCAAATCGGCAATCAGAACCTGAGGCTTCTCGCTCTTTAATGAAAATAATTTTGCTATCCCAGAGCTGATCAAACTCTGCCAAATTGAGTTTTCTAGGTGTGGTCTCGCCAGGCTTGATGACTAAGCAAAACCAATCATGCCCTTTTTGATTAACTCGAAGAAGGGTTAGGTATTGCCCATCGGAGATAGGAGCTGCAACGGGCATGAATTCATTATTTAAATCACTGATTTTGCAGTTTTTTATCCCTGCTTTTAGGTTAAGTGAGTTTAGCGCTCTTATAAAATCCGTTTCTGTCAGTGTGGATTTGGATGTTTGCCATTGGTGGCGCAACTGCTCTGTATCACAAGCTTTATGTCTAAGCTTGGCTAAGGTCGTAATGCTGTATATGGCTGATTCAAATTGATTCACAATAACGATCCCTCCGTGGACACCTCATTAAGGTTTAGCAGAGGAATTGAAAATGTGCGTAATAATTTTTTCTTTTTATTCCACTAATTAGTCTTAGCTTTGCGACGGCCATCATTTTTAGAAAAAAACGACAAATTTTTTTAGTTTTTTAAAATCTGCTTGAAGACCAATATCCATAGGGGTTTGAGAGAGATGCTGCTCTGGGTTTGTGTAAAAAATTCGAACTTTTTTAAACTTTTTTTCATTTTTTATTACGCAAAAATTTAAATCTTGTTCTATACCTATATACATCCCCGACGGAATGGGGATAACGAGAGAGATCTCGAATCGGTTTTCCACCTAACCAATTCATCCAGGATAGTGGATTAGTTAGTGAGCTCCCCCTTCGCTCTGGAGAGCTGATTGAAATCGATATGTTGATCGATCAAGGATGATCCGATGCATGCAAATACCCAAAGGGATTTGGGTTTGGAGAGGGATCTTCGGCAATTGCCAAAATCCAACATCGATTAATGAGATGGAATTTATTAAACGATGCTAATGGTCTCGAAGGAGTGAGATCATCGAGAGGGATCTCGGGTTTCGGCCAAAATCTGATGCGCCGCGAAAAGAGGGAGTTTTTCAATGCGCATCAACCATATATTTAACCGTGTTATGAGGGCGGTTAAGGGTGCCGCAGGATGGGCACAGCAGGGAGGGATCCCTGAACGATAGACTCTGACTCTGTAGTGTTCCCTAGCAGGCACTACAGTTTTACAGGAATGAGTCCCTTCGATTGAGTCTGTCGTTTAATGTCCAGTGATGTGATCGGCTAAGGATGGCAATGATGCATTACACACAAACCTCAACGGAGTGAGGTTTGGAGAGGGATCTCAAGTTTCGACTAATATCTGTTGCGTGGCGAAAAGAGGGAATTTTTCAAAGCGCACACTATTTTGATTTAGTTACCTAGGTAGCTAAAGGAGCCAAAGGAGTGGCTCACATGGGAGTGATCCCAGTAAAGTGAACTGCAATGGAGTGTTGTTTGCTTTACAAACACTTCAAAGGATTGAAGTGATGAGAGGGATCTCAGGCAAATGCCAAAAATCTTACGCGCCGCGAGAAGATGGAATTTCTCAAGGCGCGTTCTTTTTTGTTTATAATGCTTTTAAGAATAGTTCTTGAGACAAAGTCATGTACAACTGGTTCGTCATTCAATCAAAGCCTGGTCAACTGTTTAAAGCCCAAGTTGAGCTTGAACAGCAGGGTTTTGAAACCTACCTGCCGCTGTTTAAAACTGAGCAGATCAAACAAGGAAAACGAACAGAAATCGAGACACCGCTTTTTCCAGGTTATCTATTTATTTATCTTTCCAAAGAAGAGAGCAATTGGCGCCCCATTCGATCAACACGTGGCGTGGCTAAACTTATTAGCTTTGGAAGTGAGCCGGCTATCGTGCCAACAGCTGCCGTCAATGCCATTCGAGCTCAGTTAAGGCACATCGATTCTGAAAAGCAGTTCACCAAAGACGATAAGGTTTCTATCAATGATGGGCCATTCAAAGACCTGCAAGCAGTGTTTTTAGAATACGACGGTGAACAAAGAGCGTTTGTCTTGCTCGAGTTATTGGGGCGTTGGCAGAAGATGTCCGTAGAGCTGTCAGTACTTAAATAAAATTCATCATTTCTAATTTCGCTTTTTGGAGGTTTGGATTTTCAAAAAGTAGTTAATTTGGATAATTCTGCCAAATCATTCGTGTTGACAATCGATATACGAGGTATTTATTCTTTGTGTATCGTTTGTACATACAAAGAGGTCTTGTTATGCGTGCTGCCGCTATAAATCTTCGTGCACTGCCTGAGCAGCGCGACTTGATTGATCATGCTGCCAATATGTTGGGTAAAAACCGGTCTGACTTTATGCTTGAAGCTGCTTGTGAGCGTGCACAGTCCGTTCTTCTGGACCAGGTTCATTTCTCCTTGGATGCGGAAAAATTTAAACAGTTTACAGATCTTCTGGATACACCTCCTAAACCCAATGCGGGCCTGAAGCGTTTGTTGGCTTTAGATCCCGTGTGGAACACAAGTGAAGCTTGATCTGCTTGCTCCCCAGCCGTTGGCATCCCATCACACCTATGCAGATTTTTGCTGTGTTGAGCGTATCCTTGATGACTGGTTAAAACGAAAAGCGTTGGTTAATCAGGCAAGTGGGGCCAGCCGTACATTTGTTGCTACTGACAGTGATCAGCGTGTATGGGGTTATTATGCGATGGCCGCTGGCGCCGTATCACATCAACTAGCAACTGGTAACATAAGAAGAAATATGCCAGATCCAGTGCCAGTGTTGGTGCTAGGAAGGCTTGCCGTTGATCGTCGCGCTCAAGGTATCAAACTTGGCGGTTCGCTTCTTCAAGATGCATTTAATAGAGCTATTAATGTTGCTGAGAATACAGGTGTCCGTGCTTTGCTTGTGCATGCGTTGAGCGAATCTGCTAAACGCTTTTACGAGTATTATGGTTTTAAAGAGTCACCAGCCGATCCATTGGTGCTGATGCTGAGGCTAAATCAGGCT
The DNA here is from genome assembly GCF_013283255.1 of Marinobacterium sp. xm-m-383. Classification (NCBI taxonomy): domain Bacteria; kingdom Pseudomonadati; phylum Pseudomonadota; class Gammaproteobacteria; order Oceanospirillales; family Oceanospirillaceae; genus Marinobacterium; species Marinobacterium sp. xm-m-383. The sequence continues at coordinate 261,591 of NZ_WBYT01000004.1, forward strand.
TCTTAATTTTTCGAGCGGGTCACTTCCCAAACCGGCGTACACTCCTCAATTTGAAGTTCGGCTGGGTTTACGTTATCGACCCAACTCTGCAGATACCTTAATGTCGTTGTCTCTTTTCGCCATCCGCCACGCAGCATAATCTTCTCTAACGGCACGCCTGCATTCAACATATCCAGAGCAGCGCCTACTCGAAACGAGTGGCCGCTTAAGTGTGGCAGATCTCTACGCCTAGCCCTATATTGCAGATCGACCAGAATAATATTAATGGATGCCGGGTTGAGTTTGTCACCCAAGGTTTTGTTGTCTTTGCGGATGGATCGCAGAATACGCCCCTCTGTAGCACCGATTCGACGCTTCCATTTATTTATCTTGGTTGCTAGTAGATCGCTTATAGGGATGAGTTTGCCATCGCCCAACTGATCGGTTTTAGAGCGTTTAAGGTTTAACGCAAAGTGACCGTTTGGAAGTGTCTTTAAGTCCTCGAAACAGAATGAACAGATCTCTGAGGAGCGGCGCATGGTCTCATAACCGATTCTAAGCAGAAGTTCATTGCGCCGACCGGCTAGAGAGGAGTCACATTTTTTTAAAAGTTGCTCTAAAAGATCGAGTGTCAGCGGGTGCGCCTGTTTCTGCTGCCTACCGATTTTTCGATGCATCTTTTTCAGAGCAATTTTAACTTCTGGTGTTTTGGTAGGACTACCAAAGCCAGAGAAAAAGCAGATGGATCCCAACGTGTCTATACGGCGTCGAATCGTTGCACTCTTCTGACGTTCGGACATATCGGCGATGTAGGCTGCTAGATCTGAAGCTTTAGGGGGTAGAGGATCTAAACCATTGGATATTGCCCAGTTAGCAAAGTGCTTAAAGTCACTGCGATACGCTTTGAGGGTGTTTTCAGCAAAGGCACCATCGAGTTGTGCCATCAAATCATCTAAAAATTGTTTTACGTCCATCACTTACCTCCCTGTATCGTGATGTTTTAAGTGTAGACGCAAAGTGTGGATACTGTTTTAAAAAGTTCATAGATAAAAATGTATCAAAAATTTATCAAAAACACTATATTGTAAAAAATATGAAACAAAAATGGTGTTTTAAGTGGACGCTGAAAATATTGGGATAGCAATAAAGCAAGAACGAAAACGCTTGAACGTAACCGCTGAAGCATTGTCAGGTGCTTCGGGTATTTCAAGAGTTACATTGCATCGAATTGAGAAAGGTGAGGGAGCATCAAGCTTGAATAGCTATCTCGCTGTAGTCGATGCGTTAAATCTTGAGCTAACGTTAGCCGAGAAAGTAAAAGAGGGGTCTCGCCAGCTCAATCCAGATGACTTTATCCCTGTCATCATTCGACTTAAAGACTATCCAGAACTTAAAAAGCTCTCTTGGCATATAACGGGTAGAGACTACCTAAAACCTTTCGAAGCACATGCCATTTACGAAAGGAACTCCCGTCACTTTGATGAAAATGAAATGGCAGAATCAGAAAAGTTATTGATGGCAAATTTAAATAGAGCGTTTTCATGAAGACTTGCGATTACAATTTTAAAAGACCCCACCATCAACTTATTGCTAAGGTGCTTGAGGCGATTAATACAGATCTCTTTGATATGAGTGAGTGCTTTTTTGGTGGAGGAACGGCAATCGCCCTTGCTTATGGGGAATACCGAGAATCTATTGATATAGATTTTGTGGTCTCTAGCAAGGAAGGTTATCGCGCATTGCGAGAGGTAGCGAAAGGACACCAAGTGGGATTGGGTCTGTTTAAAGAGCACCAAGAAGGGTTAGCTATAGATCGAATGCGTATGGATCAGTATGGAATACGTATGGTGGTGAGTATTAACGAAAGTGCATTGATAAAATTTGAAATAGTGAATGAGGGTAGAGTAGAGATTCAAAAGCCTGGTGTAGTCTCGAGGATATGTGGAGTATCCATATTGAGTAGGCTTGATATGGCGACTACAAAATTACTTGCTAATTCAGATCGTTGGGCGGATCGCGCGGTTTATTCTAGGGATATTATTGATTTATCGATGTTGGGACTATCAAAGAAAGAGCTTGGTCAGGCCATCTCCAAAGCTGAAACAGCCTATGGATCCTCAATTATGCAAGATTTGAAAAAGTCACTTACCTACCTAACTGAAACACCGAAACGACTCGATCAATGTATGGAGGCAATGAGTATCGATCTCCCTAGAGCTGTGCTATGGCAAAAATTGAAAAAGTTAGAGCGAGATTCCGCTAATTGTTTGTAACATCTTATAGGTAATTCGGTTCCTGAGTGCCTTATTAAAGTCTGCATATTAGATCGATATAACTAACAATGCTTTGTAAAGGTATTGCAACATTGTTAGTCTATGTTCATAGATTGAACGAACGTTTTAAATGTAACCGCACTGTGGCAAGCAGGGGCGGTAGCGTGCCTAAATGACCCAAAACAGCGATACCCTTGAATACGATTACCGGGTTCTTCAGTTAATAGAAGAGCGCCCAGATATTTCACAGCGCGAACTGGCTTCGCAGCTGGGGGTGAGTGTGGGTAAAACCAACTACGTATTGTCTGCACTCATAGTGCGTGGCCTGGTTAAAGCGGAAAACTTCAAGCGTTCAAATAACAAATCCGGTTACTTGTACCTTCTGACTCCCAAAGGCATTTCAGATAAAGGGGTTATTACTGCGCGATTCTTAAAACGGAAGGTGGAAGAGTACGAGCGTTTAAAGGCTGAAATAGCGGACATTCAATCAAGAATCGAAGAGTGAGTGTTGAGAACTAAAAATCAAAATTGGGTACGAGGTGTTGCTTTAGAGTGGTTTTTCCCTGGGCAAAACCATGAGATGCACATTCGACAAAACATCGCTTTCGCATCTATAATGACGCATATTAAGTGTTTATATGGTGTCTATTATGGATATAACTAAAGATATTCGACCGCTAACTGAATTTAAGCGAGATACGGCTAACTTTGTAAGTCATTTAAAAGATAGCGGTCGACCTTCCATCTTAACCGTGAATGGAAAGCCTGCCCTTGTGGTTATGGATGCAGATGCTTGGCAAGAAGCACAGGATCAACTTGAATACGCGCAAAGTGTGGCAGGAATTCGTAAAGGCCTATCTCAAGCCCTAGATGGTGACGGACTTGAGGCGAGTGACTTTTTTACGACGTTAAAATGAAGCATTACGCTGTCGTTATTACGCCATTTGCTGGGGAAAACATTCTTGAGGCTTTCAGGTGGTATCAGCTTGAAAATCCTGTTTATGCCGCGAAATGGAAAAGTGGGCTTGAGGAAAAAATTCTAAGCCTGGAGATATTTCCTGAATCGCATCCTTTGGCGCCTGAAAACTCCGAGTTCGAAGAAGAAATCCGACAATTACTGTATGGAAAAGCTAGCCCTTGGAGAGTTCTTTTTACTGTTCTAAATTCCAAGGTTTACGTTCTCCATGTGCGACATGGTCAAAGAGATTATTGGCGACCTGGTGCTAGACAGTTTTAACCGATTGGTTGAAAAGTCTTTAGGCTAAGACCTTAATGAGTGCGCGATACGGGGCCCTTATCGCAATCTAAAGTAGGTTTAAATAGATTGGTTTAGTGTTAGTACAACCCTAAGGTTACACTAAGGGTGTTGGGGCTAGTAAAAAGTTAATGTTTTATAAATTAATGTTTAATATCAATAGGTTGCCTATAATATGAGTGAGTATTCGATCTTCACTTCTGAATCAGTTTCAGAAGGTCATCCAGATAAGATTGCGGATCAAATATCAGACGCTATTCTTGATGCAATAATTGCAGAAGATAAATATGCACGTGTTGCGTGTGAAACGATGGTTAAGACGGGTGTTGCTATTGTCTCTGGTGAGATTACCACCTCCTCTTGGATCGATCTTGAAGATCTAGTGCGCGGTGTCATCAACGATATCGGCTACACCTCATCTGACGTGGGTTACGATGGCAACACCTGTGGTGTGATCAACATCATCGGTAAACAGTCTGTCGATATCGCGCAGGGTGTTGACCGTTCACGTCCGGAAGATCAGGGTGCAGGCGACCAGGGTTTGATGTTTGGTTATGCATCAAACGAGACTGACGTTCTTATGCCAGCACCAATCACATTCGCACACCGCCTTGTTGAGCGCCAAGCTGAAGCGCGTAAATCAGGTCTTTTAGGCTGGTTGCGTCCAGATGCTAAGTCTCAGGTTACTTGCCGTTACGAAAACGGAAAGCCTGTAGCGATTGATGCAGTTGTTCTTTCAACTCAGCACAACCCTGAGATCTCTCAGAAAGATCTTCAGGAAGCGGTTCAAGAGCTGATCATCAAACAGGTACTTCCAGCAGATCTTCTGCACGCTGGCACTAAATACCACATCAACCCAACCGGTAAATTTGTTATCGGTGGCCCTGTAGGCGACTGTGGTCTAACGGGTCGAAAGATCATCGTAGATACCTACGGTGGTATGGCACGTCACGGTGGCGGTGCATTCTCAGGCAAGGATCCTTCAAAAGTAGACCGTTCGGCTGCATACGCGGGTCGTTATGTAGCTAAGAATATTGTTGCTGCAGGCCTTGCAGATCGTTGTGAGATTCAGGTCTCTTACGCAATCGGTGTTGCAGAGCCTACGTCGGTATCTATCAATACCTTCGGTACTGGCAAGATCTCTGATGAGAAGATCATTCAGCTCGTTCGTGAGCACTTCGATCTTCGCCCTTATGCGATCACCAACATGCTAGATCTACTGCACCCAATGTACCGCCAGACAGCGGCATACGGTCACTTCGGTCGCAACCCATTTGAGATGACGGTCGGTAACGATACCTTTACTGCCTTCCCATGGGAATGCGTAAAAAAAGCTGAATCATTAATCTGAAATATCATGTGTTGCTAACGAGCAATGCCAAGGTAATTCACTAAAGAAGTTAATAGAATGAATTTAGACTGTGAATTTATAGATAAGAAAATTGCCATTATTGGCTTAGGTTATGTGGGTCTGCCATTAGCAGTAGAGTTTAGTAAAAAATTCAGCGTTTTGGGGTTTGATATTAACAAAGCAAGGGTTAGTGAGCTTCAAGCAGGAACTGATACAACATTAGAAGTCAGTGAAACGGAGCTGGCAGCTGCTAAACAATTGCAATATTCCTGTTCGGTTGAAGAGTTAAAAAGTTGTAACGTTTATATCGTAACTGTACCTACGCCTATTGATAAATATAAACAACCTGATCTGACACCTTTGTTAAAAGCCAGTGAAATGCTGGGCGGTGTTATCAATAAGGGTGATGTCATTGTGTATGAATCTACGGTTTATCCTGGCGCTACCGAAGAAGACTGTATTCCAGTGGTTGAGCGGGTGTCTGGCTTAACCTTTAATAAGGATTTCTTTGCCGGTTATAGCCCGGAACGTATTAATCCTGGTGATAAAGAGCATCGGGTAACGAATATTCGTAAGGTAACAAGTGGTTCAACGGAAGAAATTGCCGATTTTGTTGACAGCTTGTATACCTCTATTATTACTGCCGGCACCCACAAAGCGTCAAGTATCCGTGTCGCGGAAGCCGCAAAAGTGATCGAAAATACCCAGCGTGATGTCAATATTGCCTTGATCAACGAATTATCAGTCATTTTTAACAAGTTGGGCATTGATACGTTGGAAGTGTTAGAGGCTGCCGGAACTAAATGGAACTTCCTACCATTTCGTCCGGGGCTGGTCGGTGGCCATTGTATTGGTGTTGATCCTTATTATTTAACCCATAAAGCGCAAGCGGTAGGTTATCACCCAGAAATGATCCTGGCCGGTCGCCGTTTAAACGATGGTATGGGGGGGTATGTTGTCTCTCAGCTGGTTAAACGCATGGTCAAAGAGCGTATTCAGGTTGAAGGCGCGAAGGTGTTGGTCATGGGTTTGACCTTTAAAGAAAATTGCCCGGATCTGCGCAACACCAGGGTGGTTGATATAATCACCGAGTTGAAAGACTACAATATTGAGGCTGATATTATTGACCCATGGTGCTCCACAAAAGAAGCAGAGCATGAATACAACCTGCAATTAACTTCGGATTATAAGCAAAACTATTACGATGCCATCATCCTGGCGGTTGGTCACGATGAGTTTAAGCAAATGGGCGCTGAAGAAATTCGTAAACTTGGTAAGGTTACCCATGTTCTGTATGACTTAAAATACGTACTCGCTAAAAACGATGTAGATATGCGTTTGTAATCTTCTGGTATCAGTATTTGCCGTTAATAGCTTGGGTATTAAAAATGACGCGTTACGAAGAAATTAAGCAACAACTGCAGAACAATCCGAAAGTTTGGTTGATTACCGGCGTGGCTGGTTTTATTGGTTCTAATCTGTTGGAAACCCTATTGAAGCTAAATCAAACAGTAGTTGGGCTGGATAACTTTGCCACCGGCCATCAGCGTAACCTTGATGAAGTTCAGGGATTAGTTACACTGCAGCAATGGCAGAAGTTTCAGTTTATTGAAGGTGATATTAGGGAATACTGTACCTGCGAACAAGCGGTTAAAGGTGTCGACTATGTGTTACACCAAGCAGCTCTTGGTTCCGTGCCACGCTCAATTGCTGACCCCATAACTTCTAACACAACCAACATTACAGGCTTCCTGAATATGTTGCAGGCAGCAAAAGAAGATGGGGTTGCAAGTTTCACCTATGCAGCCAGTAGTTCAACTTACGGTGATCATCCGGCATTACCCAAGATTGAAGAGAATATCGGGAATCCACTTTCGCCCTACGCTGTTACTAAATACGTCAATGAGCTGTATGCCGGTGTCTATGCCCGAACCTTCGGTTTTAAAACAATTGGCCTGCGTTACTTCAATGTATTTGGTAAACGACAGGATCCAAATGGCGCTTACGCAGCAGTGATTCCTAAATGGACAGCCTCGATGATTCAGGGCGAAGATGTGTTTATCAACGGTGATGGGGAAAGCAGCCGGGATTTTTGTTACATAGAAAACACTGTGCAAATGAATATTCTGGCTGCCACTGCACCAGACGATGCTAAAGACCAGGTGTACAACGTAGCAGTCGGCGATAGAACCACGCTGAACGATTTATATCGTTCCATCAAAGCGGCACTGGCAAGCAATGGTATAGAAGTATCTAAGGCGCCAGTTTACCGCGATTTCAGGGCCGGTGATGTACGCCATTCACAAGCGGATATAAGTAAAGCAAAAACTAGGCTGGGCTACATGCCACAATACCACATCCTACAGGGAGTCGAACTTGCGATGCCCTGGTATCAAAGATTCTTGGGGCGACTATGAGAATTTTAGTAACAGGTGGTGCAGGTTTCATAGGTTCCGCTGTACTGCGACATTTGATCAATGATACTGAGCACCAGGTGTTGAATTTAGATAAACTAACCTACGCAGGTAATCTTGAATCATTAGCTGCTGTATCAGCATCTAGTCGCTATGAATTCATTCAAGCAGATATCTGCGACAGGCAGACACTTGATTCTGTCTTTGTTGAATTCCAGCCCGATATCATCATGCACCTCGCAGCTGAGAGTCATGTGGACCGTTCAATAGAAGGGCCTTCAGAGTTTATTGAGACAAATATTGTTGGCACTTATCAGTTGCTGGAGGCGGCTCGCACTTATTGGTCACAGCTTGAGTCTTATAAAAAAACGAATTTCCGCTTTCATCATATTTCTACTGATGAGGTTTATGGCGATTTGGAAGGTGCTGGTGATCTGTTCACCGAAGCAACTCCTTATGCGCCAAGCTCACCATACTCTGCGTCTAAGGCGGGCTCAGATCACTTGGTGCGTGCCTGGTATCGCACTTTCGGTTTGCCGGTTGTTCTTACTAACTGCTCAAATAACTATGGCCCGTACCACTTTCCTGAGAAGCTAATACCCCACATGATCTTGAATGCACTGGCCGGTAAGCCCCTGCCGGTTTACGGCAAAGGTAATCAGGTCCGTGATTGGTTGTTCGTTGAGGATCATGCACGTGCCCTTGTGTTGGTAGCAACAACTGCGAATGTAGGAGAAACATACAATATCGGTGGTCATAATGAAAAACAAAACATTGAGGTAGTACGTACAATATGTGGCCTACTAGAAGAACTGCATCCTGAAAAACCGTCTGGAATCATCAACTATAAAGACCTCATCACGTTTGTTGAAGACCGTCCTGGACATGATCTGCGTTACGCGATTGATGCTAGTAAGATTGAGAGAGAACTAGGTTGGAAGCCGCTAGAAACATTTGAGACAGGACTTCGTAAAACAGTAATTTGGTATCTTGAAAATCGTGATTGGTGGTTGCATGTTCTGGATGGCGACTACCGTCTGGATCGAATTGGTGAAGGTAAAGGTTTGGTATAAGGATTAATGATGAAAGGTATTATTTTGGCTGGTGGGTCTGGTACTCGACTATATCCAATCACAAAAGGCGTCTCTAAACAGTTGCTTCCCATATATGATAAACCGATGATCTACTATCCATTGTCGGTACTTATGCTCTCCAAAATTCGCGAAATATTAATAATTTCAACACCAGAAGACCTTCCTCACTACAGGCGTTTATTGGGTGATGGCTCCCAATTTGGTATTTCCCTTGAATACGCTATTCAAGAAAGTCCCGAGGGCTTGGCACAGGCGTTTATCATTGGGGAAGAGTTTATCTCAAATGACTCTGTTTGCTTAGTATTGGGCGATAATGTCTTTTTTGGTGCAGATTTCTCTCCAAAACTGATTGGAGCAGTTCACAGGGTGGAGCAAGGAGTCGCTACGGTTTTTGGCTATCAGGTTAAGGATCCCGAGCGTTTTGGAGTGGTTGAGTTCGACTCTAATAATAATGCAATCAGCATTGAAGAAAAACCGCTAGCTCCCAAGTCTAATCATGCAGTTACAGGCCTCTATTTTTACGATAACAACGTTATTGAAATCGCTAAGACTGTAAAGCCAAGTCACCGTGGGGAACTAGAGATCACTTGCGTAAATAATGCCTACCTTGAGCAGGGTAATCTATTTGTTGAAACTCTAGGGCGCGGTTTTGCATGGCTGGATACAGGAACGCATGAGAGCTTGCTTGAGGCATCGCAGTTTGTTGAAACAGTCGAAAAGCGACAGGGTTATAAAATCGCCTGTTTGGAAGAAATTGCTTTTCATAACGGCTGGCTGTCAAGGACCGATATACTGGCCAGTGTCGAAATAATGGGTAAAGGGCAGTACGCCGCTTACCTCAAAGGACTGTTGGCAGAAATATGAGGTTAAAAGCTTAATTATGATCCCTGTTATCAAGCCATATCTTCCAAGTCGCAAAAAAGTCGATGCATACATCGACTCGATTTATGAGACTAACTGGCTTACAAATAATGGCCCGCTCGTACAAAAACTCACTCAGCGCTTAGCCGATTATTTGTGTCTAGATTCGCGGTGTTTGGTGTTGGTCGCGAATGGTTCGCTTGCCTTGCATCTGGCATATAAAGCACTTGAAATAAGAGGTGAGGTTATCACCACGCCATTTACTTTTATCGCCACGGCCAGCACCCTAAAATGGGAAGGGCTAGAGCCAGTGTTTTCAGATATCGATAAAGAAACCTGGAATATCGACCCAAATTTGGTCGAAGATAAAATTACGCCAAATACTTCAGCAATAGTCCCTGTACATGTTTTTGGTAACCCGTGCGATGTGGCCGCGATTCAAACCATTGCCAATAAACATAAGTTAAAAGTCGTATACGACGCATCCCATTGTTTTGGCACAACACTTAACTGCGAATCAGTTTTAAAGCATGGTGATGCAAGTACCATTAGTTTTCATGCAACGAAGTTGTTTCACACTGTTGAGGGTGGGGCGGTCATAACAAAAACGCCTGAGCTGGCAGAAAAAATCCGTAAAATGATTAATTTTGGCATTCTTCAAGATGGCTCCATTGGCATCCAAGGAACGAACGCAAAAATGAGCGAGTTTCATGCTGCGGTAGGCTTGGCCGTGCTTGATGAAATTGAGAATATTCAAAGCGAACGAAAAGATATATGGGAAGGCTACAGGGAAAAACTCGGCCAAAGATACCAGCTTCAAAGGCGCCACCCTCTTTCAAATAATAATTACGCTTATTTCCCGCTGGTAATGGAGAGCGAAGATGCGGTTATAAATATGATCGGGGAGTTGGCAGCAAGAGGCATTCAATCAAGGCGCTATTTTAATCCTTCGTTGGACACTGTAGAACTCTACGAATTGAACAATGATTGCTCAATCTCTAGAAATATCTCAAGCCGTATTCTATGTATCCCTAGTTGGCAATATCTAGAGAGTGATATCAGAGAGGTTCTTTGTGGGGTATTAGTATGAAGGTAGGGATCATGCAGCCTTATTTTTATCCTTATATAGGGTATTTCCAATTAATGAACGTTGTTGATGTTTTCGTGCTATACGATGACATTCAGTATGTTAAACAGAGCTGGATAAATCGAAATAGAATACTTATCAACGGCGAATCGTCTTACATTTCTATACCATTAAAAAAAGCTTCAGATTATCTGCATGTAAAAGATCGTAGGTTGGCAGCTACATGGGATAAAGATAGCTTAAAGTTGGCACGAAAGCTGGCTGCAGCGTATTCGAAGGCTCCTTACTTCAAGGAGATTTATGAGCCGCTGGAAAAAGCTATAGCGAATGGTGAAACAAACCTATTTAACTTTCTTTTTGAAAATTTGTTGGGAGTTAAAGAGCTTTTAAGTATTGATACGAAGCTGGTGGTAAGTTCTGAAATAGGAGACTTCACAGCCTTGCAGTCTCAAGATAAAGTTATTGCAATCTGCGAAGCATTAGGGGCATCGCAATATATAAACCCAATAGGTGGTATTGATCTTTATAACAAAAATGACTTTTCGCGAAGAGGGATGGAACTTACATTTATCAGATCTATTCCAGAAGAATACACTCAGTTTAGAAAACCATTTCAACCTTTTTTGTCGATTATTGATGTGTTGATGTTTAATTCCATTGAACAGGTCAAAGAACTAATAAACACCAGTTATGAGTTTGAATAGCTGCCAAGTGAGTTAGGGAGTATTTATTAATGTTTAATTGGAAAAAGTTGGGCAAGATCTTTGATCCCACTAAAGTAGGTGATAGGCCTTGGTTGAAGGAATTTGCCCAGGCGCCGGCAACACTCGTTTTTGATGATTTCGTTCGAGTTTATTTTTCCTGTAGACCTCCTGCGGATAGCCAAGGTCAATATGTGAGTTACTCGGCGTTCGTGGATTTGGATAGAAAGGACCTATCAATAGTCCTTCGAGTAAGTGAACAGCCGATCTTGGAGTTAGGGGGGGTTGGGGAGTTTGATCAGTTTGGCACTTATCCCGTTTCGGTTATCAGGTTAGAAGATCGGGTTCGTGCTTATTATGCAGGATGGATTCGTTGTTCTAGTGTTCCATTTAACACTGCAATTGGTATGGCTGAGAGCTTGGATTCAGGTGTGACGTTTACAAAGCAAGGTAAAGGTCCGATTATTTCGTATAGCCCTGACGAACCATTTGTTATGAGTGGCCCAAAGGTGAGATGTTTTGACGGGCAGTATGTTCTATTTTACATAGCAGGACGCAAATGGGTCGTTGATAACGAGAGGCCTGAGCCGGTATACAAGATAAGAATGGCAACTTCCAGAGATGGTGTGCATTGGCATAAGAATAATAAGGATCTAATCGAGAGTCGGCTTGAAGACGATGAAGCTCAAGCTAGCCCCGATGTGTTCTTTGCCAACGGAAGGTATCACATGTTTTTTTGTTATCGTCGAAGCAAAGGGTACCGCAGTCACGAGAACGGATACCGAATTGGTTATGCTGTTTCTGAGGATATGGTTACTTGGTCAAGAATGGATGAAAGAGCGGGTATTGATGTTAGCCCGGATGGATGGGATTCAGAAATGATTAGTTATCCCCATGTTTTTGAGTTAGATGGAAGCGTCTACATGATGTACTTGGGAGATCAGGTTGGCAGATTTGGTTTTGGCCTAGCGAAGCTCGAAGGGAGGCTTTGCTGATATGTGGTCAATTACATGTAAACCAATGGGTAAGATCTTTGATCCGCGCGATCATAAGTTGCCGCTTGGTTGTGAAGAGTTCGCGCAGTCACCCCAAACACTGATTTTTAGTGATAGGGTGCGCGTATATTTCTCGACAAGAGTGAGAGAAGAGAGCGGCATGTATTTGAGTCATGTTGCTTACGTCGATCTGAGTAAAGACCTGAAATCAGTAATGTCAGTATCACAAGGCTCTGTTATACCTCTTGGTGACCTGGGTTGCTTTGACGAGCACGGTATCTTCCCTATAAATGTAATAAGGCATCACGACGAAATATACGCTTACACATGTGGGTGGAGCAGAAGGGTCGCGGTTTCAGTAGAGACTGGGGTAGGTTTCGCTATAAGTACAGATGAAGGTCGTACTTTCAAAAAGTTAGGTGCTGGACCAATCTTAAGCTCTAGTCAAAATGAGCCTTATTTAGTCGGCGATGCATTCGTAAAGGTGTTCGATGGTCTATTCCATATGTGGTACATGTTTGGAGTAGGGTGGAAAAACTTTGAAGGGCAGGGCCAGCCAGATCGCATATACAAAATAGGGCACGCGACTTCCAAAAATGGAGTTGATTGGTGCAAAGATGAGGGCAAGCAAATTGTTCCTGATAAACTGGGTGAAGATGAAAGCATGGCGTTACCCACGGTAATCGAGTATGACGGCCTCTATCACATGTTTTTTTGCTACCGTGAGTCTTCTGACTTTAGGACAGCCTCTGGTCGTGGTTATAGGATTGGTTACGCATATTCAACTGACTTGAGTAATTGGAACAGGGATGACGGGAAATTACGGCTTTCAGAGTCGTTAAGTGACTGGGATGGTGAAATGCAGTGCTACCCCCACGTTTTTGAGCTTGATGGTAAGGTTTTTCTTTTGTACAACGGCAACCAGTTTGGACGATACGGATTCGGCGCGGTAGAGCTCGTTTTTAATGATTAGTTTCGATCATAATCGAGCGAAGATCGAGGAGATAGTTTTACATTTAGAGGCTTGTGATGACTCATATGAACCACCACTAAGTGAAAGAGTTGATCTAAAGGGCTATGCGGCCAAAATTTTTTTCAATGCTGATCGGTTTGAAGCTTGGTCAGATGGAACCTTAGTGGGCCTGGTTGCTTGCTATATGAACAATCAGGAATGTGGTTTTATTACCGATGTGAGTGTCCAGAGTAGTTGCCGGGGCCTGGGCATAGCCGACAAATTACTAAAAAATTGCTTTGAACTAGCGCGAGGCAAATGCCTTTGTAAAATAATATTGGAAGTAAATGAAAATAACCATAAAGCGAGATCGTTATATTTAAAACTGGGTTTCGTAAGCATTGCAAGGAAAAAAAAGGTGCTTCAAATGACAAAGAGTGTGAATGAATAATATGAGAGATTATAACTTAGAACTAAAAGACACGGCTGATCACAAATACGCTTATAGCTTTGACTTTGATATCATGCACTATTACATGATGCGAGCTTTTGAACCTTTTTTAAAAAATGGCAAATTTTTGGAGCTAGGAAGTTTTAAGGGCGACTTTACGTCTCGAATCGTAAAGGTGTTCGATGACGTAACATGTGTCGAGGCTTCTAATGAAGCGATCGCTGCGGCCAAGCGGAGACAAGAGCTAAGCAGTGTGAAATACGAAAACGCGCGTTTTGAAGATGTTAGCCTTCCCACTACCTACGACAACATAATAATGACGCATGTGCTTGAACATATCGATGACCCGATAAAAGTTTTGGCAAGGATCAACAGCGAATGGCTTTCGGATAACGGCCGCTTCTTCCTTGTCTGCCCTAATGCGAATGCGCCTTCTCGTCAAATAGCAGTGAAGATGGGGCTGATTACTCATAATTCAGCTGTAACACCAGCAGAACATGAGCATGGTCATCGCATTACCTATACCCTAGATACGCTAGAACGTGATGCTCGATCTGCAGGTCTCAAAGTTATCAAGCGAGAAGGTATCTTCTTCAAGGCATTAGCTAATTTCCAATGGGATCGCTTATTGCAGACCGATATTATATCGAAAGAGTATCTTGAGGGTTGTTACCAGCTAGGGCAACAGTATCCAGACCTCTGTTCAAGCATAATGCTGGTTTGTGAGAAAGGTTAAGCCAATAAAGCTGGCGGTAGCGATAGTGCAATGAGCGTAAAAGCAAACTTAATCGCGAGCTATGCGAATCAAATTTACTCGTCTTTGATAGGAATCCTTATTCTTCCTGTCTACATCGACTACATGGGAGCCGAAGCGTACGGTCTTATTGGTTTTTTTACCATGTTAACCGCGTGGTTTACGCTTCTAGACATGGGTTTGACTCCGACGGTAATGAGAGAATCGGCGCGTTTTAGAGGGGGAAGTTGTTGTTCTGAAAATTATGCGTTGCTCGTTAGGTCCTTTAGTCTCTTGTTTCTGTGTGTTGCGTGTTGCATCTTTGTTGGTGTTTGGTTCTCGTCTAGTACGTTAGCGCAAAACTGGCTTAATGTGGCAACGCTGCCTTTGGATGATGTTGCTTTTTGTATTGTCGTGATGGGGGCGATTATTGCCTTGCGATGGTTAGGCGGGTTGTTTCGCGGTGTCATCAATGGTGCCGAAAAGATCGTTCTGTTGTCATTTCTTAATTCGGGTTTTGCAACATTAAGGTTTGTTGTTGTATTGCCCGTAATCATGTTTATAAGTGCTGATCCGGTCACTTATTTCTCCTTCCAGTTAATTGCCGCAGTTTTAGAGTTTTTGGTGCTATTTCTTTGTGCTAACAGTATTATGCCAAAAGCTGATGGACGAGCTTGGTATGTGGGACGATTGTCATTTCAACCAATTAAGGCTTCTATTAAGTTTTCACTCAGTATCGCCTTCACATCGATAGTTTGGGTTTTGGTTACGCAAACAGATAAGTTGGTGCTTTCGAACCTAATGTCTTTAGGCGATTATGGTTACTATTCTCTAGCTGTTCTCGCGGCCAGTGGGATATTAGTTTTAAGCGGCCCAATTGCTTCGGTGTTGATGCCTCGTCTAGCTAATCTGGAAGCTAAAGGAGATCATGAGGGATTTATTGCCATGTATAGAGGTGCAACTCAATTCGCAGCGATTGTCAGTGGAGTCCTAACGTTTTTGATTTTCTTCTTCGCGGATGAGTTGCTATGGGTATGGACAGGAAATCCAGATGTGGTGGCTAATTCAGCAGATATCCTAAGGATCTATGGGCTTGGTAATGGAGTGCTAGTTGTTGCCGCCTTCCCCTATTACATGCAATTTGCCAAGGGAGATGTGAAGATGCATCTATATGGCAATATGCTGTTCTTAGCCGTACTTTTACCTTTGGTAATTTGGGCCACGAAAGAGTATGGGGCAATGGGGGCTGCATGGGTATGGTTCGTGTCGAATTTTGTATTGTTTTTATTTTGGCTTCCCTGGGTGCACATGCGCTTTTTCCAGGATCTTAATCTTAGCTGGTTTACGGTTGATACTTCTTTGATACTGGCTGCTGTTGGTGCTTCATTGTATTTTTTGTCATTGATTGACTTTGAAACTAGCAATCGTTTAGTTCTTTTTCTGGGGCTAGCAGTTATGGCTTTTTGCGCGTTAATTGTGGGGGGGATTGCTTCAAGTAATGTGCGAGCGGCGTTGCGCCGATGGAAAGCTAGAGGGGAAATTGTAAGTGCAAGGTGAGGTAGTCGTTAGCGTTTGTGTTGTTACATATAATCAAGAACAGTATATCGAGCAGTGCCTTGAAAGTATCGTCAATCAAAAGACCAATTTCAGATTTGAACTAATTGTTGGGGAGGATTGCTCGCCGGACAACACCGCTAAAATTGTTCAGGAGATTGCGGCTAAATATCCCGAAGTTGTAGTCCCGATAGTTCGATCCGTTAATGTTGGTGGACACAAAAACTTCATGGACGTTTTCGAAAGGGCTAGGGGCGAGTTTATTGCCTATTGTGAAGGCGATGATTATTGGGTAGACGAAAACAAACTTCAAAAACAGTATGATGCACTGCGACGAAATCCGAATGTAGATCTATGTTTTCATCCCGCCGTCAAAATTGCTAATCAAGCAATAGTTGGCACAAGGAATTTCTATTTTAAAGAAGAAAGAATAATTCCGGCAGACAAGGTCATAAAAGGGTTAGGCGCCTACATGCCCTCTCCATCCCTGTTTCTAAGAAAAGATAAACTGATTCCGTTTCCTGATTGGTTCATATCCGACGCCCCAGTTGGTGACTCTTTTATTCAGGCTTTGTGCAGTATGCGCGGAGGCGCTCTATACCTGCCTGAGCCGATGGCTGCATATCGAGTTTTATCGAGCGGATCAATGTCTCAAAGTAACAGAGATCGAATAAGACCCTATGAAGAGATTAAAAGCCGGTATTTATCATACCAGCGGGCTTATAAAAGTTTAGCTTCTGAAGCAGGATTCGGGCTAGAGGGTTCGATAAAGTGTGCGACAGCGAAGTGCTTGTATGAGTGCCTAGTATCAGCGATACGTGTAGATAGAAGCTTGTCAAAGGAGATATCTCAGAGTATCGAGTCGCATCTACTTCAATCACACTTCCGTTCTATTGTAGTTTTTCTATCGCAGTTTGATCTTGCAATACCTTTTTTATCTCGATTAATTACGATTAAAAGAAGACTCCAATGAAGCTTTCTCTCTATAAGGTTCCTTACCACTATTATTGGCTAGCTTTAATTCTGTTCTGCAACATTTGGAGTGCAAGCTATACGGCTTCAACTGGTCTTATGATGGGGGATCTTAAAGGGCGCGTTTTCGACAGGCCTGACTTATTATTAGTGAGTTTTATCTGCATAGCAGCTATTCACCTATTTTTCATGGTTTTTTGCTTCCAGAGCGCAAACAGGTTAAAGCTTGTTTATTTAGTTAAGCCGGTGCAAAGAGAATCGGTAGACGTCGGTACGTTTTTCAATCTGTTGATGACGGGGTTAAATATACTTTTTATCATTTTTTGTTTGAATAATGATGCCAACATGGCAGGGCGCGAATCCGAAGTTAGTTCCCCGTTTAAGTATTTCTGGATATTCTTCCCTCCAGATTTGATCTTCATATTGTCATGCGCGCACTATTCGCATTCGAAATATTTTAAAGCCAATTTTTTAACCTATGCGGCAAGCTCCATAATTAGAGGCTGGTCCGGAGTGCTCCTACTCTTAATCTTTATTGGCGGTTATCTTCTATATAGTAAGAGGAAGTTAACCTTATCCAAAGTAGTCATGGCTGTGATTGGTGTTGCCACCTTGTACCCCTTTATTTTGACTGCGAAATGGGTAATTAGGGGAGGTGAAGGTGATTTTGTGGCTGCATTTATAAGTAGCTTGGCCGACAGCAATATTTTAGAGCTTTATTTGCTTTCAATTCAGCAGATAGTTGGAAGGCTTGAGTTGACTGGTTTGTTCGCTCATACACTTGCTCACGGAGAAATGCTGAGAGAAGGTTTTGATGCAGGAATGTTCGCGCCATTCTGGTATGAAGGACTCTTCGGAAACATTTATCAGGTTCTCGTGAATGGTGGTCGCGCTCTTGAAATGGGGACCTGGGTTCTCGGTACGGAAATGTTTGATCATAGCAATAGGGTTGTAGGGCACTCCGTAACAAATTTATCGTTTTTTTCGTGGTTTGTAATCGCTCCACTTCACTCAGTTTTCTATTTTATTTATCTATCTTTCTTGTTCTTTTTTATTGTCTACTTTAATAGGATGAATGGTGACACAGGTTTATCCCGCGCAATTATATGGTTCTTTTTGCTAGGCGCACTCTTTCCTCCGTGGATTAGCTCATTAGTCGGCATGGCATATTGTTGTATTGTCTTTTTGGTGTTGAGATTTGTTATTCAGAAGCTAGTTAAAATAAAGTTTCGCTGGAAGAGTGGCGAGAGTCAGAAAATAGAATTTCTAGAGAGGTTAAAATGATAGTTGGATATACGTCAGGTGTTTATGATCTTTTTCATATAGGGCATCTGAACTTGTTAAGAAATGCCCGAGCCATGTGTGACAAATTGGTAGTTGGGGTTACAACTGATGAGTTGGTCTCCTACAAAAACAAAAAAGCTGTAATCCCGTTTGAGGAACGCCTAGAGATTGTGCGGGCTAATCAATATGTAGATGCAGCTATACCTCAATCTTCAATGAACAAGTTTGAAATGTGGGAGAAATTGCGTTTTGACGTGATGTTTGTTGGCGATGATTGGTTTGCATCTGATAAGTGGAAGGAGTTTGATGAGCAGTTTAAGTCAGTTGGCGTAAAAATCGTTTATTTCCCTTATACGAAAGGTGTTTCATCTACATTACTCAACGAGGTTCTCTTAAAGATCCGAAGTGACAGTCTTTAAACAGGGTAATAGTTTTGTGTGGTTTTCTTGTTAGTCCTTCAGCGGTTTGTAGTCGGCAAGTTTTTGAAAATTCTTTGTCTTTAATGTCCCATCGGGGGCCTGACGACTCAGGTATTGAAGCTATTGATCAGTTTTATTTTGGTCATAGGCGCTTAAGTATTCTAGATCTTTCCGCTTCGGGCCATCAGCCGATGCAAAGTGAAGATGGTTCGCTGGTTATTGTTTTTAATGGTGAGATCTACAACTTTGTTGAGCTACGAGAAGGGCTTCAAGAAAAGGGTTACCGCTTTAAGTCAAACTGCGATACCGAAGTGTTGTTGAATGGCTTCCATTGTTACGGAAAGCGTTTTCTCGATAAGTTGATCGGTATGTTCGCGTTCGTTATCTATGATAAGCGCGACAAAAGCTTTTTTGCAGCGAGAGATCGGTTAGGCATTAAGCCCTTTTTTTATACTCAAAGCGCACATGGGTTCTTATTTTCCTCTGAAGTGAAGTCATTGGTCGCACTTGGTGAGATTTCGTATGACTTCGATGAAGTGGCTTTTGCCCGGTTCTTTTCCTACCGCTATCCGTTGACAGATAAAAGCTTTTTAACAGGCATTCAGCAGTTACCGCCTGGCCATTATCTCGAGGCAAAAGGGTCTGACATAAAGATTTCGTGTTATTGGGATTGTGATGAGTTTATAGCTCAACAGTCGCAAGACCTAGGTGAGGAGTACTATCTAAAGCGGTTAACCGAGTTGTTTCAGTCGGCTGTCAAGTACAGAACGATTGCAGATGTTCCCGTCGGGGCCTACCTTTCTGGCGGCGTTGATTCTAGTGCTGTGGTCGCGCAAATGGCGGGGCTATCTAGGGAGTCTGTCAAAACGTTCACGATCGGTTTTTCTGATGAGCGCTTTAACGAGTTTTCGTTCGCTCATGAAGTCGCAGAACAGTATTCCACAGAGCATCAAGAGATATTGGTTTCCCTTGCTGATTATATCGACAACATGAGAGAAGTTGTGAGGGTAAAGGATGCACCGCTAGGCGTACCAAATGAGGTTCCTTTGTTTTTGATGTCGAAGGAGCTGAAAAAGAAAGTTACGGTCGTTTTGTCCGGCGAAGGTGCAGACGAGATTTTCGGAGGATATGGTCGGCTTTTTAGATCTGCGGATGATTATGAGGTTCTGGCGTCAAACGAGCAAAGGAATACCGAGAGCTTCTTAAAGAAGTATGGAAAGCACACATTCTCCAGTCGAATCGAGCATTTCAAATTTCTCTACAAATACGTACCAAACGAAATCACTGAAAGCTTGTTTAGCTCGGACATAGATTTCTCAGAGCTTAATCATAAGGCCGATCTTCCATTCGAAGCTTTGTTTGAACGAACGAGTAAATTTTCTTATGCAACTCAGATGATGTATGCGTTTGAGAAGTTACATTTGCCAGGGTTGTTGCAAAGGGTCGATGCTACAACAATGGGTGCGAGCGTAGAGGCGAGAGTGCCGTTTGTTGATCATAGACTTGTAGAGTTCGCTTTCACCATTCCTGAGAAATATAAGCTCAAATGGCGAGATGACGTTAATATTAAAGATGCGTGGGGGCTTTGTGGTTCTGATATTTCGGAACGTTTTGATACCCCGAAGTATATTCTTAAAAAGGCTTTCGAGCCCAAACTATCCTCGAATATTCTTTATAGAAAAAAAATGGGTTTCCCTGTGCCCATAAAACAGGTGCTCGGAAAGATGGGGGAGCGACATTTAAAAGAAAAGCTGGTAAATGGCCCACTCGTTTCTTCAGGTATTTTTTCTTCGACCGGGATAACAAATGCAGTAGACAAGTGTTTTAGAGATAGTGCGTATAACCCAATGGTCGTATGGATGTTGCTGAGCCTAGATACCTATATGGAGTCGGTATCGCGGTGACTATTAATGTGCTTCGAGTCAGTACTTTTCCAACAGTGGTTAGGCCGGGAATGGGACTTCACCCATATAAGGTATGTGGAGCAGAAGATACCAAAACCGTTTTTTTAGCACCTTCTACAAGCGAAGAAAGGCTTCCTCTTCCTCATAGCACTGAACTGGTTGAAGCTGCGTTTATCAGCGAGCCTAGACCAAGAAATGCGACTGCTTTCAGGAGGATCTGGTTTATATTGAATCGCTTGTACAGGATTATAAGCTTTTCTAGTGTGAGTCTGTTTTTGATGTTAACCAGGCGTTTCGACATCGTACACATCCATTCCCCCATGTTTTGGCCGATTGCGTTTTATGCATGGGTTTTGCGAAAAAGGGTATGCATTACATTTCATGGAACGGATTTTCATAGAATAAAAGCTTCGAGACTTTATCGCATGGGTGCGTTCGTGTTCGATCAGGTTTTTATCATTTCCCCTGATATGCGGGAGGTGTTGGTAGCGGTTCATGGAGAAGATAAAATCGTAAACACCTATAACGGCGTAGACACCGATTTTTTCAACGATAAAGACTTATCGCGAGAAAAAAAGATAATTGCTGTTGGCAGTTTGAAAGATGAGAAAGGCTTTAAGTATCTGATAGAGGCATATGCTTTGATGACAAAGCAAGGCTCGCAGTTTTCTGATTACAAACTAATTCTCGTTGGAGAAGGCGCGCTTAGAGAAAGTCTAGAGGAGTTGGCTAGCCAGCTTGGAGTAGAGAACGAAGTTAGTTTGATTGGTCATAAAGGGCAAGAAGAATTGTTGGCTCTGTACAATGAGAGTGAAATTTTTGTTTTGTCGTCAGTATCTGAAGGGTTTCCGAAAGTCCTGCTTGAAGCGATGGCTTGTGGTTGCAAGGTGGTTGTGACGAAAGTCGGGTGTGTAGAGTCTATTCTTCCTAGTTACAGGTTTGTAGTTTGTCCGGCTAACGCCGAGCAATTAGCGAGTTCGTTGGAGTCATGTATCGCGAGTTTTGATGAAGATGTCGACCGAGATATTTTGCGATCAGTGATAACAAAGCATTCTTGGGATAAGGTTCAGACACAATACAGTGATAAATATAAGGGCTTGTTATGATTTCGTTAGCCGAGGTGCGCACGTCTTGCGCTAGAAAAAATGATCTATCAAATAGACGGTTGCACTTTTTCGCTTCTCGTTTTTCTATTTATTTCAGTTGGCTTTTCATTAATTTGGGCTTGTCTGCCAACCAAGTAACCGGTCTTTTTTTCTTCGTAGGGTTCATCGGAGGGTTATGCTTTTTGAATCCAGAGCCCATTTTTGTGTTCGCAGGTTACGTTTTATGGCGGTTGCACATTATTTTTGACCTATGTGATGGGGATGTAGCCAGATACACTCAAAAGTTTTCCATAAATGGAGCGTACTGGGATTACATGATCCACTCAATTCTTTACCCACTTTACTTCGTCGGTGCATGCGCGTCAGCATATATGCGTTATGAAGCAGATCACTTTTTATATATAGGTGCATTTGGTGGAATTATCGTCAGCCAAATTCTTTCTGTTAAAAATAACTACTACAGAGCGATGTTGTTTAACAAACTGGAACTAGTAAAGGGCGAATCAAGTGATTCGGTAGCTAAGCGAAATTTGTTAAAAGAGCTGACTCTGCACTTACTAAGTTTTGAGGGGTTTCTGTTTGTTTACGTCCTTACAGTGCTGCTTGGCTTAGGCGAAGTAGCCGAGGTTTTGGTTTTTGCTTTTTATCTCTTGGTTTTTTTAGCGTTGATTGCCGCCAAATTTTACTTGTTTAGCGTCAAAGGTAATTATTCCAAAAGAGCCTGAAGGATTTTTCGTCGTGAACACAGAGATCGCGATAAGCTTGTTTCACCTTGTGGCAAATATGCGTTACGGATTAGTGGGAGAGCGCAGTGATGAGAGTTTGTTTACGCTCGGTTATGGGACTTGTTCAACTAAACACTCAGTTTTGGCGCGACTTTTGGAGCTTTCGGGGTATCAAGTCCAACGCTATTGCGTGAAGGTTAACCTAAAGTGCCTAGAGCAATATTTGCCTCGGGACTTAGCCAGTCTCGGCAGAGATGTTTTTGACTACCACAATTTTCTCAAGATCAATATTAATGGCAGTTGGTTAACTCTGGACGCCACATTTGGGGCATACGAGCACTCTATGGGGATGCCGACGAATATTTGTTGGGATGGGAGGAATAATTGTAAGCTGCTGTTTTCGGGAGCTATGGACGCTCCAATTCAAGTACAGGATTTGTATGCCGAAAAAGAAAGATTGATAGCATCGCTAAGTGAGCATCAACGAATTGATTGGAAGCTGTTTTTCACAAGCTTATTGCAGTATTTAGAATCAAGGTAGATAGCAAGGCAACCATGTCAACATCCTCACCCAAGACGGTTTTTATAGTCGCGAATACTCTGTTCACAGTAATTAATTTTAGATCCGAATTAATTGCATTGCTTCAGTCAAGAGGGTACAGAGTTGTTGTTTTGTGTCCAAGTTCCTGCTCTTTATCACCCGAAGACGAAAGCGTCGCAAACCAGCTGAATGAGATGGGTGTTGAGCATGTAGCAATTAGTCTTTCTCGCCAAGGTTTAGATGTATTCGCGGAACTTAGATTGGGTCGTGAACTCTATAAAACATTTAGATCTTATCGTCCTTATGCTGTATTGAACTACACCATAAAACCAGTAATTTATGCCTCACTAGCGGCAAAATTGGCTGGCGTCCCGGTAATTTCTTCGAACATCACGGGTTTAGGGTATGTCTTTACGGATAACTCTCTTAAAGCGAAAGCTCTTAAGACAATAGTAAAACTGTTATATCGAGTATCTTTGTGGGTGAACACGGTTGTTTTTTTTCAGAACAAAGATGACTTAAAAGTATTTGCCGAATCCAAAATGGTCAATAGCAATAAAGCCGTGCTACTGAATGGATCAGGAGTAAATCTCTCATTCTTTAAATTCAACCCTGACAAATCCGTTCGTAAAGGAGGGTGTACCAAAGTATTGTTTATTGGTCGTCTCCTTAAAGATAAAGGTATCCGAGAGTTACTTGACGCGGCATATCTCTTGAGGCCTGAAAACATAGAGATAATCCTGGTTGGAGGTCTTGACGATAATCCAAACAGCATAGGCATCGCCAGCGTAAATAAAGCAGTGAGTGATGGTGTTGTTCGGTACGAGGGCACTGTACCAGATGTAAGAGGCCTTTTAGAGGAGGCAGATGTATTTGTTCTACCTTCATATCGGGAAGGTACGCCAAGGAGTACCTTGGAGGCTTTAGCTTCTGGGTTGCCGATTGTCACAACCGATGTCCCCGGTTGCAGAGAAACAGTAATAGATGGATATAACGGTTTTTTGGTTGAACCTTATAGTCACGAAGCGTTGGCGTCAAAAATCTTGGAGTTACACCAAAATCCGAACCTGTTCCATGACATGAGGTTGAGAAGTCGCGAGATGGCAGAGAAAAAGTTCGATGTGAATGCGATTAATGAGCGTATTGTTAGTGCTTGTAATTTATAAAACTTTCCATCGATAGGTTCTTAGTCTTTCGATGAATATTTTACTTACGGGAGCAAATGGTTTTATTGGTCAAGCCATATATAAGGCATTGGAAGATACTTGTTGTATAACTCCTTCAGTCCGCAAGCTCATGCCTAAAGATCAGGACTTTAAGATTTTAGATCTTTCAACTCGAAGCGGCTGGGACGATGCTCTAGTGGATAAGAGCGTTGTTATTCACTGCGCTGCTCGTGCGCATGTGTTGAATGAGAGTTTAGAAAGCCCTCATCTAATTTATGAAAAAATAAACGTTGAAGGCACTAGGGAGCTAGCTAGGCACGCGGCAAGAAATGGCGTGAAGCGGTTTGTCTTTTTGAGCTCAATTAATGTTTTGGGAAAAAGTACTGAGCTTGGAATGCCTTTTTTTAGTAGTGGTTTAGTTAATGCTAAAGACGAATTTTCGGTATCAAAATTAAAAGCTGAAGAAGCATTAAAAGCCATCTGTGCCGAAACGGGCATGGAGTACGTCATTATCCGCCCGCCCTTGGTTTATGGCTCAGGCGTAAAAGCCAACTTTCTTTCTATGCTCAAATGGATTGCTCGTGGTGTTCCGTTGCCTTTAGGAGCTATTCGGCATAACAAACGCTCTTTGGTGTATGTCGAGAACTTGGTGGATTTGATCAAGGTGTGTATCGAACACCCCGCAGGTGCGAATCAAACATTTTTGGTATCGGATGATGAGGACGTATCCACATGCGAATTGTTAGAGCGTGTTGCTAAAGCCTTAGGTGTGAAAAGTAGATTGTTGCCTATACCACCTTCCTGGCTTGGTTTTGCCGGCAAGTTGCTTGGTAAAAAAGACATTGAGCAACGATTGTGTGGCTCGCTACAAGTCAATATTGAGCACACCAAAAACACACTTGGCTGGAAGCCGCCTTATTCGATGGAGCAAGGCTTGGCGCGCACGGCAGAGTGGTATAAGAATCGAAGCTAGTGCAATCATGCGCGGCATTGGTGTATGGTATTCACCTAAACCTTCTCAACTGCTTATTGGGCTGATTGCTGTTTTATGACCTCCCCCCTTATTCGTTTTGTTGATTTCTTTGCCGCGCTTTTGGGCTTGCTCGTGGGTGCGCCTGTTTTGCTTATGGTGTATGTGCTTGGCTTGTTTGATACCGGTTCGCCGGTGTTTATTCAGGAGCGGGTAGGTAAGGGCAAAAAGCCCTTTAAGCTGATTAAGTTTCGTACCATGAGTGTGGCGACGGAATCGGTTGCCACGCATTTGGTGCAGGCAAGCTCCATTACCAAACTTGGTGCGTTCTTGCGTAAAACCAAACTGGATGAATTGCCGCAGTTAATTAACGTGCTTAAGGGTGAAATGAGCTTTGTCGGCCCTCGGCCTTGTTTGTTTAATCAGGAAGAATTGATTGCCGAGCGTGAAAAACGAGGCGTGTTGGATGTTCGCCCTGGTATTACCGGCCTGGCGCAAGTGAATGAGATTGACATGTCGACGCCTGCGTTGCTCGCTCAATGGGATAGCCGAATGATCAACGAATTTACCCTCGGAATGTATTTTAAGCTGATTTTGCAGACTGTGACTGGGTCCGGATCTGGAGATCGGGTTGTTAAATAGTCACATGATTAGTGCCTTCTCGTAGACGCTCGAGAGTTTCCTTGCTCCAGTAAGAGTGAGATGCCCTTCGTCGAAATATAGAGGTTTTCCGTCTTCATCTGTAATTTCACAATCAGGAGTGCATAACGTTCCTGCCGCCTCTATAAAGTTCGGCCCAAGGAGTTCTCGGAGTAAAAGAATTTCTTCTGAATTTTTGCGCTCATAATCCGCAATCGTTTGCGTTAATTCTTCTTTATTACCAATTGATTTGCCATATAGCGCTTTAGGTATGTGTTTGCCGTACACAGGTACTGGTGCGATGAATGAAACAGTAATGTTGGGTTCTCTCTCGGCGTTTTCTAGCAAACTTATTAATTCTTGCTGGCTAACTCCGTTCGGAGAGAAGTGTAAAATTACTTTTTCAGCATGGAGCGCTTTAGCGTCGTTAATGATGGCCGAGGCTCTGATTGAACTATCCTTCATTAATGGGTCGTTGGGCACATAAAAGAACGTCTCGTACCCGAGCTTTTTGGCGACATTGGCGAATTCGGTTTTTAAAGAGTCTGCGTGTGAATTGCCGACTAAAAGAACAGGTTTGAGAGCGTCAGTCGGATTCTCGGTAATCGAACAAATTCTTTCGCTAGGATTCAAGAGTCTGAAAACTTTCCCGCAGCGGTACGGTGATCGATCTTCCCAAGCCGCAAAAATCTTCAATTGCTCCTCCGTGAAAGTGTTTTCTTGGATCGTAGTTCCAGCAATCCCTATAACTAAAACCGCCGCAGTGCCAATGCCAATAAGCGAGTTCGTATTTTTTATACGCATCTTCTCGACTATTCGATAACAAGCGATGGACAGTACGGCGACGAGAGCTATCTGAACTAGTAAAGATGTAAGCGTATCCGTCGCTAGAATAGTGCCCCCGAAAGGTTCGTAGTTTGCTAGTACGATTACTGGGAAGTGCACGAGATATATTGAATAGGAGTAGTTACCTATTTTCTCAAGAGTTTTTCCAATAAAAGATTTGGTGAGTTGTTCTGGTAAACCAATTCCTAAGACTAGTGCGGTAACCCCTGTAATAATCAAGGCAAAACTACCCGGGTGACCAAAGATAATTGATAGGCTTTGCCCGTCTACAGGAATCAAGGGTACCCCAAGTAGCAAAAGTAGCGACAGAATTTGTAACGGTTTAATCTTTTTTGCCTGCTCTCTGGCCACGTTATTTACGAGCAACTTAGCTACGGCAAAGCCAAGTAAAAACTCCCATGCGCGCAGTGGCATCATAAAAAAAGAAGTCTTGGGAGATATCATCACAACGAGAAAGCATAGACCTAAACTTGTAAGTAGCGCTAAGTAAAATAGCGATTTACTCCATCGATAAATCAACGCGACTAAGGGGACAAATAGGTAGAACTGTATCTCTACACCTAGAGACCAAAGGTGAAGGAGCGGGTTGAATTCGGCTTTGCTGAAATAAGAGTTCTGTAGCCAAAAGCCGATATTAGAAGAGTAAAAGATTGCGAACAGACTCTGTTCTTTAACCTGAGAATAATCGCTTGGGACTGTAACGATTGCAGCAACGACTAGAGTAGCAATGATCGTCGCGAAGTAAGCAGGTAGCAAGCGCTTGGCCCGCCTGGTATAGAAATCTTTTTTATGGCCTTTTTTGTAAAGCATGGCCATTAGAAACCCACTTATTACGAAAAATACATCGACACCTAAAAAACCACTCTGAAAAGCACTAAAACCAAAATGAAAAAGCAAAACCATTGAAACGGCTATGCCACGGAGGATTTGTATATCGGCGCGGTAGTTCAACGAAAGGCATTCCTGTCTGGGGTGGTGTTTAACAGATTATCTTATTTGAGAAAGTGTGAACGAACAAGGCGGCAGACATTGATTCGGAAAGAAAGTAGTCGACTGCATGGGTTGAAATGCGTTTTCATTTTTTACGCTTAAATTTTTCCTCAAAAATCATTTTGAACGCATGGGTCAATGATGAAAAGAATAAACGAGCCTATTGAAGCAAGTCGGATGCATACAGATTTTTGAGAAAATGCGCCAAAAGGGCCACGCGTCAGATGATTGAATTGAGTTGCTTGGTTAGAAGTAAGGTGTTTTAGATTGTTTTAAACAGCTGGCTAGGGAGGGGGCTGTAAAAACTTTAGAAAAGAAATTACAAACACTTCTTTTTCGTCTTGTACTTTTACAGTTCTAATGAGACTGCTCTTCAAATACATCCAAGTCACTGTCTACCCAATTTGCTAAGTATTTAAGTGCTGTTGATTTAGAGCTCCACCCTCCGCGTAACATGATCTTTTCTAAGGGCACGCCTCTTTCGAACAGAATAGGACACCCATAAATTGACAATAATTTTTTCTAGAGTTATTTTGTTCTGAGCTCATAAATCCATGGATCCTCATATGTCTGACTTAGTCTCTATTGAATCTATTATTCCTAATAAGGAAACGGCGCTAATGCTTGCTCAGCGCGAGGTCAGTGTTTTGGTTCATGATTCTGTCTTGCTTGAAGGTATAAATATTACGCTACCTGAAGTTCAGACGCTTTTGGAGGGTGTAACGGTAGGTGGTCACTCTCTCTCTGATCAGCAGATAACGCTAAATCAAGGTAATGCCTGGCGATATTTGTTTAAATCAGTCAAAGAGGGAGGGTTTGAGCTCGCTTCTAATTTTGCATGTTCAATCCATGAAGTTGCCGGTAAAGAAGAGGCTTTAGAGTGGGGTAAATTCCGCTCTAGTGGTGTAACCATTGCGGGTACATACTACATGCCGCCAGATGCTGCGCTGTTATCATCTTTGTTTGAAGAGATGGTTGCTACAGCTAGCGAAATTGTTGATGTATATGATCGCGCAATTTTTGTGTTTCTTACCATGGCGCGTCAGCAGTTCTTTTATGATGTGAACAAGCGTACGGGGCGTCTTATGATGAACGGGATTCTATTATCTAATGGTTATCCTGCGCTTAATCTTCCTGCTTCTCGTCAGTTAGAGTTTAACCAGTTGATGCTCGATTTTTATGAATCTGGAGATCAGTCTGCGATGAATCGTTTTATGCGCACTTGTATTGATCGTCGCGTCGTTAAGATTATGTCCGAGGGAGTATAGCTATGACTGTTGCTCGCGCTTCACAGGTCTCGCTGGAAGATACTTCCTATTACCACTGTTATGTTCGCTGTGTAAGGCGTGCTTATTTGTGTGGCTCTGATCATGTTTCGGGTGAAAATTTCGATCATCGTAAACAGTGGATTGTTTCGCGTTTACGCTTTCTCTCTTATGTATACGCTATTGATGTGTGTGCCTATGCGATTATGGACAACCATTACCATACGGTACTTCATGTCGATGCAGAACGAGCGAAGAGTTGGCCTCACTCGGAGGTGGTTGAGCGCTGGATGCAGCTCTATAACGGCCATACGCTTGTTGATCAGTGGTTGGCTGGCTGCAAGCAAGTATATGTTGAGCCTGAAGGTCGTGTGCTTGAGTTGATTGAGACTTGGCGTGAGCGTTTGTATGACATTAGCTGGTTTATGCGCGGGGTGAATGAAACCATAGCGCGTATGGCTAATGAAGAGGAGGGTGTTAAAGGGCGTTTCTGGGAGGGTCGTTTTAAGTCCCAGGCGCTATTGGATGAGGCTGCACAGCTCTCCTGTATGGTGTATGTAGACCTTAACCCTGTTCGCGCAGCTATTGAATCTGATGTTGTGACCAGTGACTTTACCTCTATTCAACAGCGTATTTATGACTACGCACAGACTCATTCAGATTTGGTTGAAGACATCGGTAAACTTGAAGGCCGAATAGAGAAGCAGCGGGCTATAAAAGAGGAACTTGAGTTAGATAAGCTACCAGAAGCCCCCCTAATGGCGTTCAGTGGCAGTTCACATATTGATATCCACCAGGCTCTACCGTTCACACTTCAAGACTATTTCGATTTGGTCGATGTGACAGGGCGTTTAGTCCGTTCCGATAAACGCGGTTCTGTTGATGCTAAATTGCCTGCATTGGTGAATCGATTAGGCATAGATCCAGATAAGTGGTTGGATCATGTTAAGGCATTTGGGAATCAGTATGGAGCATGTGCTGGGTCGGTTACTTCCATTCGTGATTATGCACATCGACATAATCGGAAGTGGAGTAAAGGGGTGGCAGCCGCGAGTCGGGTCTATTTGAGGGCGGGGTAGGCGTAGGTCAATATGGCCGAGATTCAACGTGATTATACGGGAGTAAGCCACGGTCCTTAGTATTTGGTCGACTCAATTAAAGTTCTCGACGACCTAAATCTTGTGAGTACTGGGCGTAAAGGATGTCTGCGAAAAGCATATAATGGACATCCATATATCTGCTAGTGTTGTGCCTGATCACCTAATAGGCGAATGGGAATTACCAGATTGCGTGAACACTCAGATTGACGAGCTTAATGAGTTGGCTACAAATGTTTACAACAAGCACCTAGATTTTATTTTTATGCTAAGAATGAGATGTAAAGTAAACAAAAGATTGCTGCACACAGCCGCTGAATGCGACGTTAATCATTTGTAGTCGAGGGAAATGTCAGGTTGTTTTTTTATGTGGATGAAAGTGGGCATACGGGCTCAAATCTTTTTGATGAAAATCAACCTATCCTCCTCTACGGAGTGCTTTCTAGCAAAATCAATTTAGATGCAGCAGCCGAATGTAGGGTTAAGGGAATTAGAAAAAAGCTTGGGGTCAAGAGACTGCATGCTGCTGACCTTGGTAATGGAAGGCTTATTGAAATAGTTAAAGACGTAGACGCTCTCAGAAAGAGATACAATCTTCGATTTGATATTTACAGAGTGGCTAAAGCAGACCACGCTATTATTAGCTTTTTTGATCAGGTTGGCAAGGCCCTAGTTTCCTAGACAGCTGCCAGCTTTCGTAAATACTGCTCTTCATATTGAACTGGAGACATCCCATTATTGTTGCCGTGGCGACGTGATGAGTTGTAGAACAGCTCGATGTAATTA